>CAYTNL010000049.1:0-48438 GCA_964439145.1 uncultured Verrucomicrobiales bacterium | reverse complement strand
TCCTCCAATCAAATCTCATTGGCCTGTCTTAGGTTTACACGAATGGGGTCGACCCGCCGACCCAACCCTCTTGAGTCGGGGACCGCACCCTGTTGGGTGGGGGGGAAATCGCGACGCGGCGCTTCGAGCTGCTTGGAGGGGCCTGTGGATTTTCGTATTGGCCTTCCGGACGCCCGGATCGTGCCGACGGATTATTGCACTGACCTCCGGGAATGTCGGGAAGGTGGCTCCCGATTTTGGGAGTGGCCTTTGGGACCTCGGGAAGGTGGTTCCCGATTTTGGGAGTGGCTTTCGGGGCGTCGGGAAGGTTGTTGCGGATTTTGGGAGTGGCTTTCGGGACGTCGGGAAGGTTGTTGCGGATTTTGGGAGTGGCTTTCGGGACGTCGGGAAGGTGGTTGCGGATTTTCGTTGTGGGTTTCTTGACGATAATCGGGTCGCGGGCTAGGTGTCGCGGGACGGGGTTTGGCCACGATAACCGCCTTCGGAACGTTCCGGGACGCTGGCGGTGGGCGGAGCGACTGTCGGCACGGTTGCCTATCTGGAAGGGCTCTGCTGTAGCGCCTCCAATCCGGATCGCCCCACCCTGGGCAATGCGACGGCCCGTATCCCTCGCGTTCACGAAATCACGCCGAGCAACTGCCGCAGATCGGTCACCAGCAGATCGGGGGTGACTCCCGCTACCCGCGGATCGTCCTCGCGCCAGCGCAGGGATCGGCGATCTCCGGCGAACAGGGCGGTGCGCAGTCCCACCTCCCGCGCGGGCCAGATGTCGTTGCGCAGATCGTTGCCCACGTAGAGAACCTCCCCGGGCGCGATGCCGCGCGCGGCGAGTCTTTCCACGAGCCTCTCGTAGAGACGACGGGACGGCTTGCCCTCGCGCAGTTGGTAGGAGTAAACCTGAAGCGATTCGTCGAAACCGAGATCCGACAGGGTGCGTCCGTCGAGAAAGGCCGGGAATAGGGGCGGGGTGTAGAACTGGGCGTTGGAGACGATGCCCAGCGCCAGGCCGGCCTCACGCAGCGCGGTCAATGTCCCGTCCAGCCCGGGCATGGGCCACACCGGATTCACCGCCACCTCGTATGCCACCGCGATGCGCTCGATGGCGTCGGGATCGGTCGCGGCGGGATGGCCCCACTCGGTCAGCAGGTCGCGCCAGATTTCACGGATCTCGACTTCCGGATAGGCGACCCCGTGCTCGCGCCGCTCCTCCTGCCGCGTCTGGATGTGGCGACGGTAGCTCTCCGTGAGTCGCGTCATCTCCGGGGTGAGGGGATGGCCGCTCCCGAGGGCGATCGCGCGGCGCATGGCGGAATCGTCGTCACCATCGCCCGCCAGCGAGATGTCGCCGGCGGCGGAGATGATGAGGGTGCCGTAGATGTCGAAGACCACGCCCCTCAGGCCCGGCAGTGGGGCGAGGCGGGGTGTCTCCCCGGTGGGCAGGGGGTTCAGCGGCGCGCTGTGTTCGCGGATGTGTCGGGCGTGGCTCATATCATTCGGTCAACTGCGCAACAGACTGAAGCGGGCGGGATCGAGAAAGGCGTCGAGCAGGCGATCACCGTCGAGCGCGCCGGGATCGGCGAGCGGGCAGGCGAGGATGGATCGGTAGATTTCCCCCAAACGCTCGCCGTAAGCCGCGACGCCGTGGCTTTCCCGCACCGCGCGGGCGTTGGCCCGGCATAGCGCGGGGGCGCCGGGATCGAGCCGGGGGAGCGCGATGGCATCCCGCGCGCGCCGGGGATGGGCGAGAACCCATTCGATGGCCCGCTCCTGCAGGGGCTCGTCCAGCCTGCCGAAATCGACGCGCCCCTGACGCAGTGCCGCCGCCAGGGCGAGCGCCCCGGCGTCGCGAGGCAGCGCGCGCCCGTAGCCGGCGAACGCGCGCGACAATCCCGCCTCGAGCCGGTCACGAAACAGGCTGACGTCGATGGCGGACTCCGGCAGATCGAGCCGCGGGTAGAGTCCCTCGAGGCGGATGCCGCGTTCCTTGAAATCGAGGGTGATCTCGGGCAAGTCGCGTCCGCGGACCGCCTTGCCGATCAGCCAGGGCTCCAGAAAGGCGAGGCCGAATCCCTCCGCCACACTGGTGGTCAGCAGGGCGTCGGCGGCCCCGAGCAGTCCGCCGTAGGAGACGGCGGGATCGGCGCCGATTCCCAATCTGGCGGGTAGGCGATGGCGCGCGGCGAATTTCTCCCAGCGGTGATGAATCGCCAGCCACTCGGGATTTTCCGGCGCCAGGGTCGAGGCGTAGGCGCATGCGTCGCCCGTCAGCGCCGCCAGCAGCAGCATCTCTCCGAGATTCTTCCGCCGGATGCCGCGCGTGGGGTAGAGGAGAAAGCGTTGGCCGGATTTGACAAACTCCGGCGGCCCGGCGTCGGCATCCGCGGGCGGGGGAGCCACGGCGTTGGGCAGCGGGTGGAGCCGTTCGCGGGCCAGTCCCGCCCCGGCGAGAAAGTCGGCGTCGCGCCGGTTCAGGGTCGCGTAGTGGATGGCCGGCGCGTCGGGATACCAAGGCAGTGTGTCCGGATCGACCGCCGCGCGTTGGCGGCGGAAATTCTCCGGTCGACCGTCTTCGGCGAAGTCGTGGATCTGGAGCAGCATCCTGGCGCCGTCCCTCGCCAGCCGGTGGATCACCGCGGGCATGGCGACGTTTTTCCCCAGGCTGTGGTTGTGAAAATGCCAGAGATCCGGGGCCGCGCCAAGGGCGTCGCGGGCTACCCTGACGAGGTTCCCGGCCAAAGTGTCGGCCTCAGCCTCGGCCTCGGCGTCGTCGTCACGATAGCCGAGTCCGGGCACCACGCGGCAGCGCGCCGCCAAGGGCGATTCCTCGCCGGGCGGCTCGCCGGTCAGCACCACCACTTCCGCCGAGTCGGCGAGTCCCTCCAGCGTCGTCTCGATCACCCGCGTCACCCCGCCGCGGCGCAGATGGTAATGGACGACGGCGATTCTCATGACCGGTTGGCTGTCTGAGTCAACAGGGTAGGGTCGGCGATGTCACCCTGTCAGATGGTGATCGGTGTCACCTCGCGGCCCGATTGCCGCATTTTCTCGATGTATTCCGGGATGGTGGCCATGGGCGGGCGCTCCTCTTCCACGATCTCCTTGAGGACTTGCTGGTAGCGGTTGCCCTCGGCCTGGAACTGGCGGAAGAGATTCGACATCGCGGGGAGCTGATCGACCATGCCATAGGATTCCAGCCGGTTGAGAAAGCTCTGGAGGATGCCGAAGGACATTTTTCCGAGATCGCCGGTGGTCTGGTTGCGATGGACGCGTTTGTCGAGGTCCGTCTGGCCGAAAGCGTCGAGACCCCAGTGGCGGTAGACGTCGAGGATGTGGGAGGTTTCCACCCCGTATCCGATGGGGAAGGGGAGCTGCTCGAGGACTTCGCGCCGCACGGCGTACTCGCCCGAGAGCGGTTGGACCAGGGCGGAGAGTTCGGGAAAGAACAGCGAGAACAGGGGCCGGACCAGGATCTCGGTCACCCGTCCGCCGCCGGAGGGGCGCAGCTCGTTCGAGTAGGCGATGGGCCGGTCGTAGAAGGCCTTCACATAGTGCATGCTGTCGCGATGGATCAGCGGGCCGACGAGGCCGGTGACGAAGCGGGGGTGGATGTTCTTGATATCCGCGTCGACGTAGCAGATGACATCGCCGGTGAGCTGGTAGATGGCCTTCCAGAGATTCTCGCCCTTGCCCCGCTTGAAGCCCTGGCCGGGGAGGATGTCCCCGGAAAAATAAACGTCGGCGCCGTAGCTGGCGGCGATCTCGCGGGTGCGGTCGTCGGAGCCGGAGTCGATGACGGCGATCTCGTCCACCAGCGGGTAGCGATCCATGAGTTCGCTTTTGAAGATGATGATCTCTTTCCCGATGGTTTTCTCCTCGTTGAGGGTGGGGATGCAGAGGCTGACGCGCAGGCCTTTGCGCTCCTTCTCCTCCACCAGCTGGCGAAGGTCCCAGAACTCGCCGTGGTGAAAGGTGTTGCGGGCGAGCCACTCGTCGATTTTGGCCGAGTGGTCGTGATCGGCGGGGGTGACGGCGGACTTACTCATCTGACTGGGAAAAAGTCTGGTCGAGGAGGACGAGGCCGCCCGCGAGCTGGGCCAGGCCGGTGAAAAGGGGGGCGATCTCGATGGTCTCGCGGGGGGTGTGGCGGTTTTCCCCGCGGGTGAGTCCGATGGTCAGGGCGGGGATGCCGCGGTCGAGGAGGGCGGCCAGTTCGCTCATGCTGGGATCGAGCGCGGGCTCGACATCGAGGGTCTCCATGATCCGGCGGGTGCTCTTGACCAGGGGATGGGAGAAGCCGATGTCGCCCGGCTCGCGGCTGGCGATGATGGCGAGCTCCGCCTCGGCGTCGTGTCCGGCGGAGATCTCATCGACGATCTCCTCGATCTGTTCGGTGATACGCGCCACGATGTCGCCGCATTCGCTGCGCACCTCGAAGCGGAGGCTGGCGGAGCGGGGCGCGACATTGTAGGCGCTGCCCGCCTGGACCGAGCCGAGCCGGATCTCGGTGGCGGGTTTTTCGGGTCGCTCGATGGCGAGGATGCGGTCGACGATGTGGTTGAGCGGGATGATGGCGCCAGCGGAGCCGGGGTGCCGGGCGCGGGAGGGACGGAGATTGATGGTGATCTCTCCCCGTCGCATGCCCAGGCAGGAGTAGGAGAGGCGCTCGAGTTGCATGCCCTCCAGGCAGAGCGCGGCGCGGAAGGAATGGGGGGTGTTTTCGAGGAAAAAGCGGAGTCCGCCGAGATCGCCCCGGCCGAAGCCGCGGGTGGCGCCGAGGAGGATGAGGTTGGAGTTCAGCCGGATGTCGAGATGGGAAAGCACGGCGGGTAGGGTGGCCAGGGCGGCGACACCGAGGGCGTTGTCGGCGATGCCCCTGCCGGTGAGGGTGTCGGCGCCCACGGTGACGGTGTGGTCGTCGGTGGCGTCCCAGATTTTATCGACATGGGCCACGATCAGCAGGTCCGGTCCCCGCTCCCCGAGCGTGCCGGGCAGGATGGCGGCGGCGTTGCCTATCTCGTCGGTCGAGATGCTGTCGAGTTCGGCCTCCGTGAAGCGGTCGCAGAGGAAGCGGACCAGATTTTCCTCCTCGAAGGTGGGCGAGGGGATCTCGCCGAACATCACGGCGTTGGCCAGGACCATCTCGCGGAGATCCGTCAGGGAATCCCGCCAGCCCGGCAGTGAGGCAAGTATGGGATCGAGGTGGTTTTCCAGGGAAACTTCCATCGTGGTCTCTCCCACCCTAGGCGCCATGTCGGGTCGGGAAAGTGAAAATGGGAAAAGATTTGCTTCTCCCGTCCGGTGGGTCGCTGTAACAGCTTTCGCCTATGGGATGACATTGATTGGCGCGGCCATTCGTCGTGTGCCCGCGATCTCCAGGATCAGCTCGTAGGGGCCGTAATCGTCGAATTTGATGGACTCGAAATTGATCACGAGGTTGAGGGCGCTATTCCCTCCCGCCTCCGCGGGTGAGAGCTTCCCCGTGATGAGGGGAGTCACGGGGTTGCCATCGCCATCGATGAGGGAGATGGAGAATGGGTTGAATTCCTCATCCATCACTTCCCAACGCAATCGAACCGCCAGACTGAAATTCCTGATTACCGGCACAGCCGGAACATGAATGGTGTCGAAGATACCGATGATCGACATGGATTGTTGAGGACCAATGGCTCGCTCACAGACTGAGAAGATTTCAAATTTCATGATACCAAGGATTACGATGTCATCATCGCCATCGAATTGTTAAAGAATGTTGATTTATTCCAATATTACTCGTTTAGAATAAGAGAATTGCGGAGACGTCTCTTAGTAGGCCCTAGCGCGGGTGATGACAAATTGAAATATGGTAATTATAGCCACGGCGTCCTAATGAAATTTAGTTAGGAAGGCTGAAATGCGTGGATGCCAAACGACCTCCGGGGATATCTACCGGGGGGTGGGGGAGGTGCTGGCGCTCCCGCCCGCGTGGGGGATTGATGGGGATTTTTTGTCGGGAACGGCACGTTGCATGCGGTTGAAAAGCGGTCAGGTTCAAGGATAGCCGTCCGCTTTGCTTCCGCCGCTTGTCTCCATCATGCCCCTGAACATCGGTTTCGTATCCACCCGTTTCGCGGGCACTGATGGCGTCTCGCTGGAGAGCGCCAAGTGGGCGGAGGTGCTCTGGAGGGACGGGCATGTGAGCTACTGGTACTCGGGCAACAGTGATCGGGCGGGCGAGGTCTCGATGTGTGTGCCGGAGGCGCATTTCGCCCATCCCGAGATCGCGTGGATCAATGGTCAGCTCTGGAATCGGACGACGCGACCGTCGCTGGTGTCTCGTCGGGTGCGGGTGTTAACGGAGTATTTGAAGGAAACGCTCCGGGAGTTCGTGGACCGTCACGCGATCGATGTGTTGATTCCGGAGAACGCGCTCGCCATCCCGATGAATGTGCCTTTGGGACTGGCGATCACGGAGTTTCTGATCGAGAGCGGGCTGCCATCGATCGGGCATCACCACGATTTCTACTGGGAGAGAACCCGGTTTGCGATCTCGGCGGCGAACGACTATCTCGACATGGCGTTTCCTCCCCGGTTGCCGGGAATGGCGCACACGGTCATCAACGCATCGGCCCAGGAGCAGATTTCCCGGCGCAAGGGGGTGGGGGCGTCGCTGATTCCCAATGTGTTCGATTTCGACCGGCCGGCGCCCGCGCCGGATGGATACAGTCGCGATGTCAGGGAGCAGATCGGTCTGGCGGAGGACGACATCTTCATCCTCCAACCTACCCGCATCGTCCCGCGAAAAGGGATCGAACACGCGGTGAAGCTGGTCAGCATGCTGGGCGATCCCCGCTGCAAGCTGGTGATCTCCCATGACGCCGGGGACGAGGGCTACGAGTATCAGCACATGCTGGAGGAGCTGGCGCGGGAGGAGGGGGTGGACCTGCGCTTCATCGGGGACCGGGTAGGCGAGGTGCGTCAGCGGGACGCCGAGGGGCGGAAGCTCTACACGCTCTGGGATCTGTATCCGCACGCCGACCTGGTGACTTATCCGAGCATTTACGAGGGCTTTGGCAACGCGCTGTTGGAGGCGGTGTATTTCAAGAAGCCGGTGGTGGTGAATCGCTACAGCATCTATATCGAGGACATCGAGCCCAAGGGGTTCCGATTCGCGGTGATGGACGGTTTTGTCTCGCCCAATGTGGTGCGGGAGACGCGGCGCCAGTTGGGGGATGCGGATTACCGGCGGGAGGTGGTGGAGCACAACCACGAGGTGGCGCGCCGGTATTTCAGCTATTCCGTGCTGCGACGCAGTCTGAGAAATCTGCTCACCGGACTGGTGGGCTGGGCACCGGAGGATGCCATACCAAGGAAGTGATCGATCCCGCCCCTGTCCCATGAATCCGCTGACCCGCGACCTAGCCGAGCGCATCGCCCGCCGCCTCGCCGCGCTCTATGGTGATGAGGCGGTACCGACCCTGATGCGTCGTCTGCGCATGATGCTGGGTCGCTACGGGATAGGCCTGGAACCGGTGGCCTCGTCGGGGCCGCGGTGGGACGAGAATGAGACGGTCCTGATCACCTACGCGGACAGTGTCTCCACGGAGGGGGAGGCGCCCTTGCGCACGCTCCATGGATTCCTGAACCGGCACGCGAAGGGGGCGATCCGGACAGTGCATCTGCTGCCTTTCTGCCCGTGGTCGTCGGACGACGGGTTCAGCGTCATCGACTATCGCAAGGTGGACGAGCGCTATGGTGCCTGGGAGGACGTCGAGCGGCTCGGAGGCGACTTTCGGCTCATGTTCGATCTGGTGCTCAATCACTGCTCCCGGCGCAGTCAGTGGTTTCGGGATTTCGTGGTCGGGATCGCACCGGCTCGCGATTACTTTCTGCCGACCGATCCGGGGCTGGATCTCAGCGCCGTGGTGCGGCCGCGCTCGCTGCCTCTGCTGACAAAGACGGCCACGCGCGGCGGGGAAAAGTGGGTCTGGACGACGTTCAGCGCCGATCAGGTGGATCTGAACTGGAGAAATCCGGATGTGCTGTTCGAGTTTCTGGACATTCTGTTTCTCTATCTGGCGAAGGGGAGCGTGATCCTGCGTCTCGACGCGGTGGCCTTTCTCTGGAAGGAGATAGGCACTGACTGTCTCCATCGGCCCCAGACCCACGAGGTGGTGAAGCTGTTCCGCGATGTCCTCGACGTGGTGGCTCCGGCAACGGTGCTGCTGACGGAGACGAACGTGCCGCACGAGGAGAATCTGAGCTACTTCGGCGAGGGGGACGAGGCGCACATGGTCTACAACTTCGCACTGCCGCCCCTGCTGCTCCACGCGTTGCTGAGGAATGAAGGTAGCCATCTGACGCGCTGGGCCGCGAGTCTGCCGGATCTGCCGGAAGGTGAGACGTTTTTCAACTTCACCGCCTCGCACGATGGAATCGGGGTGCGGCCACTGAGGGGGCTGGTCGACGAGTCGGAGACGGAATGGCTCATCGGCGAGGTGAAACGCCGCGAGGGCGTGGTATCGACGCGCTCTCTCCCCGACGGGTCCGAAAGTCCCTACGAGTTGAACATCACCTATCGCGACGCCCTGTCCGACGGCGACGATCCCGAGAGAGGACTGACGCGGTTCCTGTGCTCGCAGGCGATCATGATGGCGATGCGCGGGGTGCCGGCGATCTACATTCACAGCCTGTTAGGAACGCCGAACGATCTGGACGGGGTGGAGTCGACCGGCCAGAACAGGGCGATCAACCGGCGCAAGTATGGCCTGGCCGAGTTGGAGTCGATCCTTGCGGACGAGGACTCTGCCCAGGCGCGGGTGTTCGCCCGGCTGAGAGGCTGGCTGAGCCGGCGGCAAAATCAGCCCGCGTTTCATCCCGACGCGTCCATGCGGGTGTTGGACGCGGGGCCGGGGCTGTTCGCGTTTCACCGGATCAGCAGGGATGGGCAGTCGACTGTCGTCTGCGTGTTCAACCTGACGCCCGAGCAATTGAAACCGCGGTTGTCCGCCCTGCACCCGGCATTGGCGAAAACCGGCGAGGTCCGCGACCTGCTCAGTGGTGAGGTGATTCCGACAGGTCCCCGCCGCGGCTTGAGCCTGCCGCCGTATTGGGGGCGCTGGCTGGTGATCGTCTGAATGGACGCGACTTGCGAGCCTTCAAAATCCTCGCAATCGATGCCGAACCGCGTAAGATGGGGCCAGAGCGTGCCGCAAGGTTGGAGGAGCCGGACCCAAGCACAAGAACCGTAATCCCCCCACCAGAAATGAGTTCCAGACAAAGTACGAAGAGCAGTGAGACCGCCGAATCCAATGGCGGACGGACATCGTCGTCGCCGGCCGCGGGCGCCAACGGCGCGGACAATGTGGACAAGATCCGCGAGTTGCTGTTCGGCGAGCAGATGGTCGGATACGAGGCCCGCTTTGCCGCGTTGGAGGCGAAATTGAACGCGGAGATTCACGCGCTGCGGCAGAATGTGGAAGACAGTCTCGCAGAGCTGCGCGCTCATCTCGAGAAGCGGGCCGACGAGGTGGAGGACGCGTCCGTGGCGCGCGCCCAGTTGGCCGATTCCCTGGAGAAGCTGGCCGCCAAATTGCGCGGCTGAACGACCGGGGAGCGCTCCGAATGAGGATCCGCCACGCGTCCCCGTCCTCCCGCCGGGAGCGACGGGTACGGCGGCGGTGGTCCCGATCAATGCGCAAGCGATGAGTGCCGAACCCAGACCCGCTGACAGCCTGCAGCAGCTCAAGGAGCTGATGATGGGCGATGAGAGGCGTGAACTGGCGGCTCTGCGCGAGCATGTGGAGGCGCTCGACGAGGAATCGGTGGAGCGCTTGGCGCGCGATCTTGCCGCGGCCCTGCGTCGTCGACACGCGGAGGGGGGCGCGTCATTCGAGGAACTGGTGGCCGCGCTGCAGGGAGGGACGGAATCAGCCATCCAGCGCAGCGTCTCGGAGGACAAATCGCGTCTCTCGAGAGCCCTGTTTCCCATCATGGGGCCCGCGATCCGGAACTATGTCATCGATCTGTTCCGCGGAATGGTCGAGGATCTCAACGAGACCATTCGGGAGACCACTTCAGCGGAGCGACTGAAGTGGCGGGTGCAGGCGAAGCTGGCGGGAAAATCCTACTCGGAGTATGTGCTCCTCAGAACCCGCGCCTTTCGGATCGAGGAAGTCTACCTGATGCAGCGTGACACGGGCCTGCTGCTACTGCATGCGGCGAGGAATCCGGAGGACGAGGCGGATGGGGAGGCGGACCTGGTCTCGGGAATGTTCACCGCCATCCGCAGTTTCGTGCGCGATTCATTCACAACGGGCGAGACGGGGGATGAGGACGCGTCCGAGCTCGACAGTTTCACTTTTGGCGAGCGCGAGGTGGTGATCGAGGCCGGTCCGGCGATGGTCCTGGCGGCGGTGGCTCATGGAGTGCCCCCGACCACGGTGCGTGACGAGCTGAGGTCGATTCTGGAGGAACTTCACGGCGAGTTGGGGGGACGGCTGGACACCTTTTCGGGCGACATGGAGAGTCTTGAGAGCGGGCGTCCCCTGTTGAGGCGGGCCCTGTTGCAGAGTCGGGTCGAGACGGCGAAAGCGGGTGGTGGCGGGCTTTGGCGGGCGTGGATTTTTCTCGGTGTGGTCACGGCGGTGCTCGCGGTGGTGTGGTGGCTGGGATGGCAGGAGGGAAATCAGTGGCAACGGTTCGAGGACAGATTGAGAACCGAGCCCGGGATGGCGGTGACTTCGGTGGAGTCGGCGGGATGGTGGCGGCACCGGCTGGTGCGGGGGTTGCGTGATCCGCTGGCGGTCGATCCGGCTGCGCTGGCTGCCGAGACAGGCATCGATGTGTCGCGGGTGCGTTTCGAATTTGCCCCCATGCTCTCGCTGGAACCGGATTTCGCGGAGCGCCGAGCCGAGGGTGCGGAGGCTGAACGCGGGGAAATTCTCGCCGCGCTGGAGGGGCTGCGCGCCGGGATGGCGTCGGGGGGCGAGGAGGTGAAGGCGGCGGTGACGGCGCTGCGGTCGGAGTTCGAGGAGGCGGAGGCTCGTGAGGCTGCCCGTCAGTCAGAGATGGTCGCGAGTCAGGCGGCGGCGATCCGTCGATTGACCGAGGCGCTGGTGAGGAGCGAGTTTGGCGGGGTTCCGGGCCTGACGGTTTTGTTTTCCGACGATGGCCGCCGGGTGAGTCTGGCTGGGGCGCTGAGTGCGTCCGATCATGGTGAGGTGTTGGCGAAGGCGGCGGCCTTGACTCCGTTGCTGGAAGTGGACACCGCGGGAGTCAGTGACGATTCCTCCGCCAGGCTGACGGAATTACTCGGCGAGATCGACGCGACCGCGGTTCTCTACGAATCGGGTTCCCTGAACGAGGAGGACGAGGCCGCCATCGCGAAGCTGACCCGGTTGACGCGGGAACTGGACGTGGTCGCCTCCGAACTGGGGCGGGATTTCCGCTACCAGGTGCTGGCCCATCCGCTGATTGGGGAGAATCGCGAGGCGAATCGACAGATCGAGATCCGGCGCGCCGAGCAGGTGGCGCAACGACTGGTCGAGGCAGGCGTCGAGCGGTCGCGGATCGAGACCGCCTTGAGCGAGGCGCAAGAGAGCGCGGGAGGCGGGGTGCGGGTGATCCCTGTCGGGGAGAAAGGGGGGGGCAGACCGTGATCAAGAAAAAGGTTTGCCTGATCGGGGCTTACGCGGTGGGGAAGACCAGCCTGGTGAGTCGGTTTGTCAGCGGAATATTTTCCGAGGATTACCTCACCACCGTGGGGGTGAAGATCGACCGTCGAGAGCTGGAGGTGGATGGCCGGGAGGTGTTGCTGATGGTGTGGGATCTGGCGGGCAGGGATGAATTTCAATCAGTGAGAAAATCCTACCTCCAGGGAGCGGCGGGTTTTGTCTACGTGGTGGACGGCACCCGGCGTGAGACGCTGGACGGGGCGCGCGAGGAGATGGTCGAGATTGCCGGTCTTTTTCCCGATGTCCCGGGAGTGTTGCTGCTGAACAAGCGGGATCTGGTGGAGGAGTGGGAGTTGGACGGGGAGGCGGTGGCGGAATTTCGCGAGGCGGGTCTGGCGGTGATGGAAACCAGCGCCAAAACGGGAGAAAACGTGGCCGAGGCCTTTGCCTACCTGGCCCGGGCGATGTGTGCGTGAGGATACGGGATGAGCGAGCACCCCCCCTCTCCGGATCTGATCGTCTCCGCCCTGCGCGCCATGGGCGTGGCCGTACTGAGCCGGAGCGCGGAGGGGGAAGATTTTCGGATGATGGCGCCGGAACCCGATTGGTGGGAGCCGGTATTTCATTCGGCCGGGACCTTTCGTGAGCGCTCGTTTTTTCTCGATGATTTCGTTCAGGGACCGGCCGCCGATTTCTGGCGAGGCGTTTCCGGCGATGGCAGTCAGGCGTTGTCCTCGGGAATCTGGGAAGAGACGAGCGAGGGGGGAGGTTCCAGGTTTTTTGAGGCTATCGCCTCTCGGAGTGATGGGGGAGAGGCGCTCTTGATGGTGACTCCCGCCGATGAGCGCTGGCACAGGGAATGGGCCTTCACCCAGAACGCGCACGAGCAGAGCCTGAATCGCCGGCGCTTACGGAAGGAACTCGAGAAGAAACAGGTGTTGTTGGAGTGCATCATGCACGACCTCGGGAACCCGGTGGCGACCGTGATGATGAATCTGCAGCATCTCGGGAGACAACTCGGGGAGGCGGAGAGCGCGCTGCGACCGGCGGTGCGTCGCGCCTTGGCTCAGGCGGAGAGGCAGCGGTTGCTGATCCGATCCATCGCCGAGGTGTTCGCCGCCGATCTGGCCGGAAGTCGCGAGCTGGTAGACGGCGAGCCTCCAGATCTGGTTGAGGTGGCCGCCGAGACCATCGCCGCGTGCGCGCCCGCGGCGATGGACGCGGGGGTAACACTCTGTCCGTTTTTTTGCGAGCCTTTGAGAGTCCATGGGGATCGTCTGGCCTTGAGCCGGGTCATGGAGAATCTGATCGTCAATGCCATCCGACACACTCCCCGCGGCGGGCGAGTGACCCTGGCGTTCGATCACACGGACGACCTGGCGACCTGTCGGATCGAGGATGATGGGCCCGGTATCGAGCACGGGATGGAGGATCGCTTGTTCCGACCCTTCGCCCAGGGGGAGCGGCATCCGGGACAATCGGGATTGGGACTCTATTTTTGCCGCCTCACCGTGGGGATGTGGGGAGGGACGATCTCTGGAACGAATCGCGAGCAGGGAACCGGGGCGGTTTTCGCTTTTTCATTGCCTCGATACCGGGCCGATGGGGAGAAGAAAGGGGGAGGGCATGAGTAGACGAGCCCATTCCAGATCCGCCGGCGCCATCCTCGTGGTGGAAGACGACGAAGCCATCGCCGCCTCACTCGAGATGATTCTCGGCGGGGAAGGCTATGAGGTGACGCGCTGCGCCGACGGGAAAATGGCCCTGGAGTTGGCGATCTCGGAGTCCTACGACCTGGTGTTGACGGATTTCCGCCTGCCGGGCATGGGCGGGCTCGATTTGCTGGGGGCCTTGCGGGAGGCGAAGCCGTTGAGACCCGTCATCCTGATGACCGCACATGGCAATACCGAGCTGGCCATCGAAGCCACCAAGCGCGGCGCCTACGACTATTTGCTGAAGCCCTTCGATCTGGAGGAAATGCTCGAGGCCGTCGCCCAGGCGACACGGGCGGGACGGGCCATGGGGCGCCGGGTGACTCTCGGAGAGGAGGCGCCGGTGAGGGGCGACGCCAGTTTGCTGGGCCGATCCCGAGCCATGCAACGAGTCTACAAGGAAATCGGGCGCGTCGCCCCCACCGATGTCAGCGTGCTCATCCTCGGAGAGACCGGGACCGGCAAAGAACTGGTGGCGCGCGCCATCTACCAGCACAGCTCTCGCAACAAGGCGCCCTTCGTGGCGGTGAACTGCGGGGCCATACCGGAAAATCTCCTGGAGAGCGAACTATTCGGCCATGTGCGGGGGGCCTTCACCGGAGCCACGGCGGATCGGGTGGGCCGATTTGAGCAGGCCAATGGAGGTACCCTGCTGTTGGACGAAATCGGCGATCTGCCGCTGCCGGTGCAGGTGAAACTGCTGCGGGTGCTGCAGGAGCGCCGCGTCATGCCGCTGGGGAGCAATCGGGAAATCCCGGTCGATGTCCGCATCATCGCCGCCACCCATCAGCCGCTTCAGTCTCTCATTGATCGGCAGGCCTTCCGGGAAGATCTCTATTTTCGCCTCAACTCCGCCGTCATCGCCCTCCCGCCCCTGCGCGAGCGCGGGGAGGAGGATTTCTCTCTCCTGGTGGCGCATTTTCTCTCCGAGGCGCGGGCGGAATACGGGATGGAGGGCGCGCGATTTTCCGACAAGGCCCGGCGTCGGCTCGGTGACCACGGGTGGCCGGGCAATGTGCGGGAGTTGCGCAACACGATTCGGCAACTGGTCCTGAACAGTCGCGGTTTCGAAGTGTCCCCGGAGCAGGTGGAGGCGGTGTTGCGCGGCGGCGAGAGTGTCATCGCCGGTCTTTCGATGGGTGGCTCGGGAGATTTTGCCAAGGCGGTCGCAGAACCCGTGCGAAACGCCCTCGCCCTGGCAAAAGCCGAGGGAAAAGGAGCCGTGCATGGTGACTTGGTGGCCAGTTTGGAGCGTCAGATCATTCAGATCGCGCTCTCCATGGCGGACGATCACCTCGGTCGCGTGAGCGTTTGGCTGGGCATCTCCAGGGTTACCCTTCGGAAAAAGATGGCCCAATTCAATCTCGGAAAACACCCGAACTCCCGCCGGGATGGCTCGGCGCGTTGAAACATTCTTTCCGGGTTTTGGAAAGATTGTTTCCATTTTCCGGTAAAATGTTCCCGCCGGTCTTGATGGCTGGTATTTTGCAACAATTAGGCAGTAAGCGTGTTATGACTTTTTCATCCCGGGTGGCACAGTGTTGGCAATACAGGGAGGGGCAATGGTCAGGCACACACCCTCTACCCACCACGCTTTCTTCGGGGAGCGTTACGAACCCAGTGGCGAACTTGTCTTTCCGCCGAGGCTCTCCGCCGAGGATGAGCGACTCGCGGCGTTTGAGCGGATACTTCGTCGTTGGGAACCGATGATTCATGAAGTCGCCCGCCGTCTGTATCCCGATCCGGCGGCGGCGCAGAGCTGTAGCGAGGAGACATTTCTCGCCCTCTTTGGCAGCGGGGTTCCGCTGCGGGAGCCGGAGCATCACTTGCGCGATCTCATTGACAGGATCCTGGCCCGGACCGCGCCCGACGAGGTCGGCGAATGTCCCGCCGCCAGATCGGCCGTCCGCGCTCTCACCCGTCTGCTGCCGGGGGATCGGGAAGTCATCGTGCTGAGGTTCTTCGCTGACTGCTCACCCGAAAGGATCGCGGGGATGCTCGCCATGCACGAGGATCAGGTCCGTCTCAGACTGTGGAACGCCATGGCCGCTTTCGAGCGTGCCGGCGGACGCTGCGGCGAAAATTGAGAGGCGGTAACGATGCCCCATTTCTTATCGGGACGCGTCCCCACCCCGGACGTGTTCCCCGAGGATGCGGCGCAATTCGGTGACGGTGGCCGGATCCTGATGCGCGCGATGATCCGACGGCACGATCTTTTCGGATGCCACCCCTTCGAGATGGGCGCTGGCGTAGGGAACGACGCCGTCGGAGCTGTCAGGACCGGGTCCGAGTCCGCGATCTCCGATGATGGAATGATAGGTCACCCGGGGATTCAGCGGTTGCGCCTTCAGCCGCAGCAGCAACTCGGAGTCCGATTCCAACTGATCGATGCTGGTGGGCAGTCGCTCGGCGAGTATCGCCCGGCCCGTTGGAGTGAGCGCGTGGAGACTGTCGCTCAGGACGGTGGTCGACAGCGTCAGCAACTGGGTGGGCAACTGAATGAGACCGGAGAAGAGCCGGCCTATCGCGTCATCCGCGATCTTGCTCCCGCCATGTGGCGTGGCGATGAATACCACGCGTCGCACCTGGGGCAGGGGCTCGAAATAGGCCATCTTCCGGATGATCTCCCGCTTCTCGGCCGGCAGCGGCAATTCATCGACGGGTTCATTGAAAAATTCGAACCAGACCTCGTCACCACTGCGTTCCGTCATCAGGCGGGAAAGGAGCCCCCCCATGCTGTGACCGATGAGGACCACGTCGTCGGTCTTCGCCCCCTGCAGATCCCGATAGGTGGCCATTCCCTTCAGCGCCTCCCGGAGCTTCATGGCGGAGTAGGGGATGGGCGATCCCGTCGTGTAGCCGAAAGTCCAGAACTCGTAGCGTCGACGGATCAACGGGTCGGCGCGCAACTCGTTCATGACATCGCGCCAGGTGCTCGGGGTCGACTTCAACCCGTGGACGAACACCACCGGGATTTTTTCCGGATAAGTCGTGTCGATCTGACTGAGCCCGAGATGATCGTCGAACTCGTCGGATCTCAGCATCGCGAGCAGATTGATCCGCTGCCGGTCCTCCGCCGCGAAGCGCGCCGCCAGAGGCGCGGTGAGATCCGCCCGGTGGCCCGCGGTCGCGGAGTCCGACACGGCGAGCGTGTCGTGTATCCTCAGCCTGGGTCCGCCGCCCGCCGACGAAAAATCCAGCGTCGCCGTGGCGGGCAGGAATCGTCCCTCCTCCGGCGAGTAGCCCTCCGCCGGATAGCGCAGCACCAGCGGTGCCCCGATGCCGTCCTCGACGACGCGTTCGCGGAATCCGGAGATGAACATCTGGTCCGCCGCTTGCATCGTCTCCAGACCAGCCAGGGCCGGTGTCCCATCGGGGCCGGCGTCGATGACGGGGATGGACAGCGAGTCCAGAGTCATGGCGAACTCGCCTCCGGACTCCGACAACTCGGCGTGCTGGATGATGCGGGAAACCGTGTCGTTGTATCGCTCCCGCGTGTTTCCGTCGGCCCGACCGGAGGAGATCGCCCGCCAATCGCCGCGGATCCGATCGATCTCCGCCGCGGGATCCACCAGAATGCTCGGCGCCTCCTTCACGATGACCCGATGCGCGCAGCTCGTCATCAACGAGGCGACCGCCACGATCCCGCCGGTGGCGAGCCGGAGACGCCATGCGGACGAGGGAGACTGGGAGAGACGGGTTTCGGGCGCCACGCGGGACACTGGCACGGTGACGGAGCACAGGCGATGATTTTTTTGTCGAAAAACCCCGCCGCATGGGGCATAAGCTCCTTTCCCCTCCCGCCGACCCGCGGGGCCGGGACGGTATCAGCCCGTCAACCACCCGACAGACACCCACGCGACCTTTTCCAAATCCCATGAAATTCGTTTGCCCGACCTGCAATATCCACCTGCAAGCCGAAGCAGACTTGGCTGGCAAGACCGTCAAGTGCCCCGGATGCTCCACCAAGATCCAGATCCCCGCCGATATCGGCCAGGGCGCCACCCAGGGACCGCCACCACCGGACGCGGCCATGAGCCAGGGCGCCGCCGGGGCGGACGACGCCGTCGATGAGACCACCAGCCCGGGCGAGGAATACGCGGGCGACTACCACGATCAGTTGCCCGAGTTGGAAATGGGCCGTGGCGGCGACGGACCGCACCCCTCCTATGTGAACGCCTGGATGGCGGGACTGCTCGGACTGGGGATCACCTTTTTCTGGTATCTCATCATGTTCATGCTCCCGCAGCGGGAAAATCCCGAGGATCCCATCACCGCCGGCATCTACCTGCGGGAATTGTTCACCGAGCGGTCGTGGCCGCAGTACATCACCACCCTGCTGACTTTCTGGTGTCTCGGCATCCTCATCTTCAAAATGCTCAACCTGCGCAAACAGCGCCGCGCCATGCTCATCGAGGCGCTGCCCGAGGACATTTCCACCGAGATCAACGCCGGGAACCTGGTCGAGTTTCACAACCACATCGTCAACTTTCCCAAGCCCCTGCGGAACACTTACATCGTCAATCGTATCCGCAAGGCGCTGGAGTTCTTCTACATCCGGCAGAACAACCCCGACGTGGCCCAGATGATCTCGTCCCAGTCCGAGGTCGACGCCAACAAGGTGGCGGGCAGCTACTCCATGGTGAAGGTCTTCCTCTGGGCCATTCCCATCATGGGTTTCATCGGGACCGTGCTCGGGATTGGCCAGGCCATCGGCGGTTTCGGCGAGGTGCTCAACGTCGGCGAGGGCGGTGACATGAACCAGATCGTGGAGGCGCTCACCCCAGTGCTTGGCTCCATGGGCGTGGCCTTCGACACCACCCTGCTCGCGCTCGTCTTCTCCATCCTGCTGAGCTTCCCGGCCAGCGGCTTGCAGAACGGCGAGGACGACCTCGTCACCAATGTCGATGAATACTGCATCGACAATCTCCTCAAACGCCTCAATGACGGCGGCGCCGGATCCAACTTCTCCAGCGAGGGAGCCCTGCTCAAGGCCATCGGTGACGCCATCGCGTCGAACCAGAAAGACTTCCTTACCCAGTTCGAGAACGTCCAGCGCCAGATGGCCGACAATCTCTCCGGCCAGACGAAAAACTACGAGAAAGTCGCCTCCGTCATCGACAAGCAACTCGATGCCATCGACAAGCGCACCGATCACTTCGAAAAGCGCGTCGACTCCGAGATGATCCGTTCCCTGGAGAAAATGGTCGAGGGCATCAAGAACCTCAATTCCGTGCTCAAGGATCTCGACGGCAAGCAGGTCGTCATCAAGAAGAAGGGCTGGTTCTCCCGCGGGGATTGAGCTAGTCTGAGGGCGCGCGGAGTTCGGTCGACTCGGCCGGACCGCCCGCGCGGATCGCAGTTTTCCCCCATTTTCTTCCCTCCCCCGATCACCGACCAGACATGGCCAAGCGAAGCAAAGACAGCGGCGCCTCCGTCAACCTGTTCCCCTTTCTCAGCATCCTGGTGTGCATCATCGGGTGCCTCACCCTCATCATCGTGGTGCTGAACCTCATCTCGATGACCAAGGCCGAGGGCAGGGAACCGGAAGAGATCGAGCGGGCTCGGGAATACGCCCTGCTGAAGGAGAAACAGGAGGAGGACCAGAAGAGCTACGACGAACTGCGGGCGCAGATCGACGCCCTCACCCAGCAGAATCAGGATCTCCTCGCCAAGCGCAAGAAACTGACCATGCTCAAGGAGATGCTGGATAGCGCCGAGAAGATCGACGCCGCGCGCGAGGAACTCATCGCCAAATTTCAGCTCCTGCTCAACGCCAACAAACAGCTCGATGCCGACGAGGTGCTCCTGCTCGCGGAAATCGAGGCGCTGAAAAAGGAAATCGAGGAGAGAAAACTCCCGCCCGAAGCCGCCGCCCTTCAGGTCAAACCCTCCGGCTCCGGAGCCAACACCCAGCCATTCTTCGTCGAGGTCGCCGACGCCATGGTGCTCATCCACCACAGCCTCACCGAACCCGCCATCGAAGTCCCCGCCGGCTCCATCGAGATCAACGAGGAATTCCGCAAACTCCTCGACACCATCGCCGCCAAACCCTATCACACCCTCATTCTGCTGGTCCGCGGCAGCGACGCCGCCGTCAACAATCTCGCCAAAGTCAACGGCGTCGTGTCCGCCTTCAACCAGCGCACCGGCGCGCAGATCATCCCCGGCCGCCTGCCCCTGCCCGGCGAGGGCAAGGTCGATCTTTCCCTCTTCGAGCAATACCTGAAAAAGTAAGCCAAGCCGGCCGGCACGCTTTTCCCGAACCCCCGCCTATTCCCCACCCGCCATGGCCCGAGCCCGCAAGTCCGAAGAAGAACGGAGCATGGATTCCCTCATGGATGCCATGACCAACGTGGTCGGCATCCTCCTGCTCATCCTCATCGTCTCCAGCCTCGGCATCAGCGCCGCGGTCCGCAAGATCGTCGCCAACATCGAGCCGGTCTCCGAGCAGGAACTCCAGATCATGAAGACCACGAGGGAGACCACCCTCGAGAATCTGGAAAAATTGCGAGTGCTTCAGAGCCAGATGGACGAGAAACAACTCGATGAGCAGGATGCCCAACTTCTGGTGGTCGAGTTGGAGGAGTTCGAGAAAAACAACGAGGACCTCCTCGACAAGACCTCCGACATCGAGGAGTGGCGGAAAAAAGTGGAAGAGGAGGAGGCCAAGAAGGAAACCAACGAAGAGGAGATCCGCGTCGCCTCCACCGAATTGGCCAACCTCAAGGCCATCCTCGACCAGACCCCCAAACGCGAGGTCAAGGCCGCCCAACTCGTCAAGATGCCCAACCCCCGGCTCGCCCCCGACGAGGCCGTCGCCTACTACGTCGTCTGCAAGAGCAAGAAGATCTACTTCGTCGGCGATCCCTACGAGCACGTCATGCGCGTGCGTGATGTCATCGACGAGAACTTCGCCAAGCTCGCCTTCAACGGCGAGGGCATGGGCAGCCTCACCTACCCGCTTCTGGGCACCCGGCAGAATGACGCCCGCACCGCCTACCTCCCGCTCGACGAGACCGTGCGGCGGAACAGTCGCATGGACAAGCAGTATGCCCCTTGGGAGGAGATCAAGATCACCGAGTTCAGCCGCGCCGGAGCCGCGCCCAACTACACCTACACCGCCCAGCCGGAAAAAGGCATGCTCAACCGCATCTTCGATGAGCAGGATCGGCGCGACCTCACGGTGCAGAAATTCCGCCTCGACGAGGCCAAGGTAAAAGCCTTTTTCGGAGACGGCGCCACCGGTCCGGCCGATTTCCGCTACCATGTCGAGCGCAATGGCGAAACCGACCGCCTCAAACTAAGCATCGGATTCAAGGAGGAGGGCGGACTGAGCCCCGATCAGATCGCCGCGCAGAACTCCGCCTTTCGCCAGGCCTGCAACCGCGCCGTCGGCAATCGCTCCGCCTTGTTCTACTACTACGTGTCCCCCGACAGTTTCGACACCTACCTCCAGGCCCGCGAAATCAGTGAGAGCTTTTCCATCCCCGCTGGTTGGAACACTTGGAAAGGTGAAAAGCTGGAACTGAAACCGCTCTATCGTCGTGAAACGGTTCGTTTCGACATGAGTTCGTTGCCTGTCGAGGAATATCGAAAAATTGCGGACACGGCCGGAGCATCCCTGGTCGCGCAGTTGAATGATCAGGTCACAAATTTCGACGCCAAGGTTGCCGAAAAAGTGCCCGAAGACCTCAAGGACCCGGCAGAAAGGCAGAAGTTTATCGATAAGCTGAGTTCGGAACGGAAAGACTGGATATACGCAAATTTGCAGCCGTGGGCGCGCGCGGGGTTTGAGGCCGCGCTTGCATCCACTGAAGTGACCGGGCAAAAGGAAATCCGACTCGATGTCCATCCCCCGGAAATTCCCCACACCCGGTTATTTGTTGGCACCAAGCTACCTGAGGCGCCCAAGCCCGAGGAGGAAATCATGGATACAAAGATCGGTGAGAAGCCCGGTGGAGGCACTGCTCCCGTGGGGGGGAACCGACTGATACTTGACTGATCGGGGGATCGAAATTGATAGGATCATGATTCAGTCGCGCAGCGGATTATACAGGGTCGGGTCCGCCATCATACCCTGTTGGGTGGCGCTTAGCTCCGGGATTTCTTTCGCCAGCGAGGTGAGATTTGAACGCGCTGTCATCGACGACGCCGTCGAGGTGGGATACGGACTCGCCATCGGGGATGTCGATGGCGACTCCAGGCCGGACATTCTGCTCGCCGACAAACGGCAGATTTCCTGGTACCGGAATCCCGATTGGGATGAGCGGGTGATGGCGCGAAATCTGACGCTCCGTGACAATGTCTGCATCGCCGCGGATGACATCGACGGGGACGGCCGGGTGGAGGTGGCCGTGGGCGGGCAGTGGAATCCGGGGGAAACCAACGATGCCGCCCAATCGGGATCGGTTCATTACCTGGTCCGACCGGAAAATCCCGCCGATGCCTGGACGCCGGTGCCCCTGTTTCACGAGCCCACCGTTCACCGGATGCGCTGGGTGAAAACGGTCGCCGGTGACTGGCGACTGGTGGTGTTGCCCCTCCACGGCATCGGCAACGTGAAGGGCGAGGGGCCCAACGGGGTGCGCGTGCGCGCCTACCTGCCACCGGCCCGCGAACGAATCTCCGATCCCGCCGCCTGGATCCACATGGTGATCGACGACTCCCTCCACGCCACGCATAACTTTGATGATGTCGACGGCGACCTGCTGGTTGGCGGTGCCGAGGGCATGCTGCGCAAAAGCGTGATGAATACCGACACCGACGAGGATTTCCTGCTCATCCATCCCGGGAACAGCGAGCCTCCCACCCGCGGGGTGGGCGAGGTGCGGTTCGGTCGCGGGTTCATCGCCGCCATCGAACCCATGCACGGCAACGAGCTGGTCGTCTACCGGGCCGCGGGCGGGGGGAACTGGCACCGTGTCACCCTGACGGACGCCCTCAGCCAGGGGCACGCGCTCGCGGTGGGCGATGTGCTGGGCCTGGGGCACGATCAGATCGTGGCGGGCTGGCGCAATCCCGACGCCGAAGGCCGGGTGGGGATCCGGCTCTATCACCGGGACTCCGGGGACGGGACAGAGTGGCGCGCGCTGATCATCGACGACAACACCATGGCCTGCGAGGACCTCAAACTGGCGGACCTCGACGGCGATGGCCGACTGGATGTCATCGCCTCCGGCAGGGCCACCAACAACCTGGTCATCTACTGGAATCGCGGCGCGGAAAGGCTTGCGGATTGAGGGATTCCGGTATTTTGTTCGCTTCCGATTCGTGTCCTCCCGACTCGGAAGAACTGACCAAAATCCCCCCATGATCATTTCACGCTCCACACTCGGCACCACGCTCGCGCTGGCCGCCGTCGGCGCCTTGCCGGAAATTCTCCACGCCCAGGAATGGACCCGCTTCCGGGGGCCCAATGGTTCCGGGATCGGTGACGCGCCCTCGATGCCGGTTTCCTTCAACGAGTCGGACTTCGAGTGGATCATCGAGTTGCCCGGTTCGGGGCATTCCTCGCCGGTGCTGTGGGGCGACAAGCTATTCCTGACCGTGGCCGCCAAGGATGCCGAAAAGCACATCGCGCTCTGCCTCGACTCGACCTCCGGCAAGCAGCTCTGGGAATGGAGCGAACCCTACGCGGCTTATCACAAGCACAATTTCAACGATTTCGCCTCGTCCACTCCGGTGGTGGACGAGCGGGCGGTCTATGTCACCTGGACCTCGGCCGAGGAAACCAGGGTGCTGGCGCTCGACCACGCCGGGAAAGAACTCTGGGCGCGCTCCTGGCCGGGCTTCAGCTCGGATCACGGTAGCGCCGCCTCGCCCATTCTCTCCGAGGGCGTGCTGATCCTGCACACCGACGCCGTGTCGGAGAAAAAGAGCTACATCTACGGCATCAACCCCGCCGACGGGGCGGAACTGTGGACCCGCGAGCGCATCACCTCCGGCGCGGAGGAAAAGCACCTCACCGCCTACAGCACCCCGGTGGAGTCGCGATGCGGTGGTCGCCCCTGTGTCGTCTTTCTCAGCACCAATCACGGCTGGATGGGACTCGATCCCAAGAACGGGGAGGAGATCTGGAGTTATCAGGACAAATACACTTTCCGCTCCGTCGGCTCCATCGCCGAATCCGACGGCGTGGTCTTCGCCACCATGGGTTCGGGCGGCGCGGGCAAACAGAGCACGGCGTTGAAACTGGGAGATGGCGACAAGCCGGAGGTGCTCTACTCTCTCGGCATCAAGGACGGTCTCTCCTACGTGCCTACCCCCATCGTGCACGATGGTCTGCTGTATCTCTGGGGCGACGGAGGCATCGTCACCTGTCGCGACGCCCACACGGGCGAACAAATTTATCAGGAACGCGCCGGCAACGGTCAGTTCTTCAGTTCGCCGGTGCTGGTGGACGACAAGATCTACGGCGCCAGCCGCGACGGGCTGATGGTGGTGGTGCAGACGGGGCGTGAATTCAAGAAGCTGGCCGAAAACAAACTCGACTCCGGTATCAACGCCACTCCGGCCATCGCCAACGGGCGCATGTTCATCCGCACGGAGACTCATCTCATGAGTCTGAAGGGCGGCAGCTGAGATAACGCCTCATCCCCCCGCGAAGATGTCGCTGTCCGGAAAGACGATCGCCATCATCGGGGGCAGCACCGGCCTGGGCCTGTCGGCCGCGAAAGCTCTGCTGGCGGCGGGTGCGAACGTGGGCATTTGCGGGCGCTCGGAGGGATCGCTCGCCGCCGCCCTGCAATTTCTCGGTGAGGAGCGCGCCTGCGGTCTCCGGGGCGACGCCGCCGATTCGGGAACGGCCGACGCGCTGATCGCGCGCATGGTGGAGCGCTTCGGTCGCCTGGACGGGCTCTACCATGTCGCCGGTGGCAGCGGTCGTTCGCTCGGGGATGGTCCGCTCCACGAGATGACCGACGAGGGCTGGAGACATACCGTCGACTTGAATCTCAGCTCCCTGGTTTGGTCAAACCGCGCCGCCGTGAGTCGATTCCTCGCGCAGGGGAGCGGCGGCGCCATCCTCAACATGGGCAGCGTGCTGGGTTTCTCCCCGTCGCCGGAGTATTTCGCCTCCCACGCCTACGCGGCCACCAAGTCGGCGGTCATCGGATTCAGCCGCTCCATCGCCGCCCGCTACGCCGGGGACAACATCCGGGTCAACGTCATCGCTCCGGCGCTGGTGGAGACGCCGATGTCGGAGCGGGCGCGGGGCGACGAGGCCATCATGGATTTCATCATAGCCAAGCAGCCACTCGACGGCGGTCGGATCGGCGCGCCGGAGGATCTCGACGCCGCGGTGGTGTTCCTGCTGGGGACGGGCGCGCGATTTGTCACAGGTCAAGTGCTGGCGGTGGATGGTGGCTGGAGCGTGAGCGAGGGGCGGGCGCGGGAATGAGCGTGGTGTTGGGCATCGATCTCGGCGGCACCCGGATCAAGGGCGCGCTGTTCGCGGCGGACAGCGGGGAGATGCTGGCCCGCCAGATGGTGGCCACCGGGGATGGCGAACGGGACGCGGAGGGCGGCCCGGCTTTTGTCGCCCAGGCTCTGACCCTGGCGGCTTCTTTGGAGAGGGAGGCCGGCCTCGCCGCCGACAGCGTCGGGGTGTCCGCGCCGGGTCTGGCGAACCGCGAGGCGTCCGCCATTGCTTTCATGCCCGGCAGATTGGCGGGGCTGGAGGGACTGGAGTGGTCCGGGGTGTTTGGGAGACCGACCCGGGTGATCAACGACGCGCATGCCGCGCTCATGGGGGAGATCTGGCGGGGCGGCGCACGGGGGCTGCGCGATGTGGTGTTTCTCACGCTCGGCACCGGCGTGGGCGGGGCGGTGGTCAGCGAGGGGCGCCTCCTCCGCGGGCATCTGGGACGCGCCGGCCACCTCGGGCATCTGGCGCTGGATTTTCGGGGCGGGGGAGACATCTGCGGCACGCCGGGCAGTCTCGAGGATCTGGTGGGCGATCACAGCGTGGCCGCGCGTACCGGGGGACGCTTCACTTCCACCCGCGATCTGGTCGCCGCGGTGGAGGCGGGCGACGCTTCGGCCGGGGAAATGTGGGAAACCTCGATGCGCGCCCTGGCGGCGGGAGTGGTATCGCTGATCAATGCCTTCGATCCGGAGGCGGTGATCATCGGCGGCGGCATATCCGAGGCCTGGTCCGCCATCGAGACGCCGTTGGCGCGATGGCTCGACGACTTTGAATGGCGCCCGGGTGGCCATCGGGTGGCGGTGCGGCGTGCCGCCCTGGGCGAGTGGGCCGGGGTGTGCGGGGCGGCGCATTGGGCCATGGGCGCCGGGGGCGCGGGTCAGGGCTTGCCCGGCACCGGGCGCAACTCGTAGTGATGGGGGCGCGGTCGGGCCTTTTCCCGCAGCCCCCGCCAGGCTTCGGCGGCTTTGCTCTCGGCGTCGGCGATGCCGGGAGCGAAGGCGTCCGCAAGCCAGCTCTCATGGGCGGCCTCCCGGCGGGCGATGCCCTCGGTGTCGGCGGGATTGGCGCCGGCGGCCTCGATCAGTTGGAACTCCCGGCCTTTTTTTTGCGACCACCAGCCACGCAAGGCCTGCACCTGGCCGCGGTTGCGTTCCGCGTTGCCCAGTGCCACCTCGAGAGCCTGCCGATACTGGGGTGTCCGCTCGTTTTCCTGCAGCTCGATGCCTCGGGCGAGACGTCCATGCGGCCACACGCCCACCGCGACGCCGTCGATCAGCAGTTCCCAATCGCCCGGAGCCAAACCCTGGGCCGCGAAACGCTCGCCGCTGTGCCGATGACCGGCCCGCGTCAGGCGGTAACCGAGACGGGCATCCTCGGGCAGCACCCAGGGCAGGGCGCCGAGAGTCGCGGTGAAGGTGATCGCCCCCGTGGCCGGGTCTTCGGAAAAATCCACCACCTCCGCGCCCGGCGCGAGCAGTCGGTGACCGCCGCCCGCGAGGGATTCCACGGTCAGATTTCCCACCAGGGGAGCGCGCTTGAATACCTCGTCCAGCATCGCCACCGCCATCACCACCTGACCGTTCGGTCCGGGATGCACCGCGTCCTCGATGAGGGTGAAACGCGAGTCGATACGACGCTGCTCAAAGGTCAGGCGGTTCAGTGGCGCGTGCGGATCGGCGAAGCCGAGGCCGCGCTGCCAGGCCATCTCCCGGCACCACTCGCCATAGTAGGCCAGCGCCCCGTTGTAGCGCGAGCCGGTGGGCTCACCCACGTTTCCCCTCATTCTCGCCGACCGGGCGTCGAACATCGTCGGATGCATCAGCGTCACCCCCGCGCCCAGGTCCCGCAGACGATCCAGCAGAGTGGTCATGTCCGCGGCGTAAGTCTCGAACACCGCCTGATTCCACGCCGTGTAGCCGGCGTCGTTCATGCCCAGCAGCACCGAGACATGGGTGGGACGATGATGGGCCACATCGCGCTCCAGACGTCGCAACGCGTCCGCCGCCCGGTCTCCGCTGACACCGGCATTGTGAAAGCGGATGTCGCGCTCCGGATAGCGGGTGAGGAAGAAAGTCTCGACATACTGGGTGTAGAGCGCCTGGTGGGTGATGGAGTCCCCGAGGAAGACAAACACCGAGCCGTCCGCCAGATCGACCAGCGGCGGCGTCGGCGGAAACGCCGTCGTCTCCTGTCCCGTCACCGGGCTGGGCGACCAGGCCGACAGGGCGAGCCACAGGCAGAGCGGGGCGAGGAATGCGCGCATGGATTACGCTGATAGCAGAAACCCCGGCCGAAGCCAAAGCCGAAAAAAGAGGCGGGCCGCTTCCCGGTCGCCGGAGGGACGAGACGGGGAGCGGCCCGGAAAAGAGGGAGCGGATGCGGACGGGCTCAGTCCTTGAAAGGGCTTTCGGCCAGTTTCTTGAAAGCGTCCTTGATGGCGGCGGCCGATTTCTCGGGGGCCGTGGCCTTGAGGAAGACCGCGCCCTGCTCGTTTTCCACGATGGCCGCCAGCATCATGTAGCCGGCCTTGGGCGTTTTCGGCGCGCCGGAGAAAGGGCCGCCCATGCCGCCGTCGAGGAAAGTGCCCTTGGCGTAGAGATAGTGGACCTTGTGGCCGTCGACTTCCACCGTCTCACGTTCCACCGAGGGCTCGCCCTCGAACTGGCCCACCCAGCGCTGGATGTTGGGCTCGATGCCGCCACCCTGGCCGGGGCCGAAGTAGTAGAATACCACCTCGACATCCTCCAGTCCTTCCTCGGTGTGATCGTATTTCAGCTCACCGGCCCGCATGGGACGGCCGGAGGAGACATTTTCCCAGGGCTTCGCGTATTTGAATACCAGCGCGCCCGCTTTCAGGTTTTCGGTCTCCGCGGAGCGGGCGACGGACGGGGCGAGCAGCGCCAGGACGGCGAGGGTGGTGAGATAGGGTAGGAGACGGGATTTCATGGCCGGGGAACAAACGTCAGACTGCCCCGCTTTGCAACGCCATCCCTTCCCCCTTATTGCGCTAAGCTTGTGAAAGAGATGCGCGGACGCAACTGACTCGAAATTGGTGGGATATGGCAAGGGAAGTGAAAGAGACTGTTGAATATGGCTGAGATGGAATACCGCGAGTCATTCGGGTCAGAGGCAAGGTGTGGTGGGGGAAATTGGCCCCTACCTGCCTAAATAGCGACGAAGCCAGCGGGCAATGGTCCGCGGTCCTAGGAATCATCGAAGTTCCCTCACGGCGAAGCAGCAAGCTCGATGCTTGACCGTCAACATGGTCATCATCCATTGCTATTTCCCGGGCGATCTCAGCGCGGAGGGGGCTTCAGGTAAATGGTTTCCGGCACTGTCGGCCCGAGGATTTTCCGCGATGGTTTCTTTCGGGCGAGGGAGGGAAAGACGTGGTTGATTGGTGTGCTGGGGCGTATCCCGCCGTCCTTCAGCACTCCCGATATCCGCGGGGGATGATGGTGCGAGGCCATGGGGTGGGGAAGGGGAGAGGTGATGCCGAGACAAGAATCTCCCGGCGGCTCAGCGAATCGAGCCGCTCCAACGGCCGGCGTCGAGGATGACTGAGCCGGTGCCCTGTCGACTGAAGTGGCGCCCTCCGATGAGGTCCTGTCGCTGGAAGACGACGCCCTCCAGGGTGAGGGTGGAACGATGGGCGCCGTCAGTGGCCACGGCACGCATGAGTCCGGTGCGGGGATTGACGTTGCCGACGATGCGGCGTTGTCCCGCCATCAGCAGACGATGGTTCGGACGCCACATCAGCGGCCAGTAGTCACTGGTGCCTGTGTCCTGATCCCGGAGTTGGAAGATGGCCTCGCCGCCGGTGGCATCGACGCTCGTGAGCGGACGGGCGCCGCGCGCGGCGGGTTCGAATCGCGAGCCGATGGCGGGGATTTCCATCTGATCGACTCCGGCGCCGCCGCCAACTCCGGTGCGGATGAGGCTGCCATCGAAATCGCTCACGCCGTCCACGGCGCGGAATCGGAGGGTGCCGCCGAGCAGCGAAAGTGCGGGGCGCTTTTTCAGGATGGTCAGGTGAGTCCAGGCCCCGGAGGTGGATAGGTGGCCGGTGCTGGAGAATGCCGCGCCATCGCCCAGTTTTCCGCGGGTCCTCACCACGCCCGAGCGTGTGATCTGAACCGTGGCGTAGCCCATGGGATCGGCCTCGGATTCGCCGGGCAGGAGCAGGGTGTGGGCTCCGGCGCGGTCGGTGGGTTGACTGGCGGAGTGGGCGGCGCGAGTGGCGTGGAGTTGATGCGATTCTCCGGAGGTGTCGGTGATGACCCCGGTCAGGGTCACCGCCCCCCCGGCCTCTGCCACGAGGCGGAGATCCCAGCCGCTGCCATCCCCAATCGTGGCGCGGTGGGTGCCGCCCTCATCGAGCAGGCCTCTTAGCACGACGGATTTCCCCGCGACGAGACCTTTGCCGGTGAAGATGCCGTTGGGTCGAATGACCACATTGGCGAATCCGCCCGTGAGCATCCTCACTCTGTCGTCAAGCGAAGTGGTGAGTCCGTTGAAGCGTCCCCCGAACTGCTCGGGGACCGTATCCGTGACCGCGTCCATGCGGGCTTCCTCGCTCTCCCGGTTGAGCGACAAGGCGCCGACTTCGGTGGTGCGGGCGCCCACGGCGGAGAGGTCGGCGGACATGGCGGCGCCGCCGCGCAGTGCCAGCGAGAGATCGTCGACGACAATGCGTCCGCCGAAGCCGCTCCAGATCCAGGCGGAAAGCGACGCCGCGCCGGTGGGCAAGGTGCCATCGATCTGGAAGGCGCGATAGCTGCCTGGAGAGAGGGAGAGATTCATCATGTCATCACCCAGCCAGGTGCCGTCGGCGGTCCAATAGCTGATGCCGGCCTGGTGGACATCGCTCGACGACTCGGTGCGGTAATGACCGGAGAAGACGTAGGCTTGGCCGGGCAGAGCGGAGCGATTGGTGACGAGGAAGGATTCCGAACCGATCCCCATGGCCCGCGCGCCGGAGCGGGCGCCGTCCACCAGCGCGGCCCCGCTGCCGCGATCCCATTCGCCGAGATCGTCGCTCTCGAAGCCGCCGTTGGCGACCAGCTCAGTGTCGCCGCCGCCTCCGCCGGTGTCGCCCCGGGCCAGTGTCAGGCTGTCGACAGTGACCGCGCCGCCGGCGCCCGACCAGATCCAGACCGTGATGGTGGCGGCGCCGTCGGGGGTGATGCCGGGGAGAGTGAAATCCCGATAGCTGCCTGTCGACTCGAACAGCAGCGTGTTGTCGCCGAGCCAGGCGCCATCGGCGGCCCAGTAGCTGATGCCGGCCTGGGGCGCCTCGGGGCTGCCGGTGATGAAATAGGCGCCGGTCAGGGTCAGTCCCTGGCGAGGAATGGCGGGCAGGGTCTGGACGATGAAGGACAGATCTCCCACGCGCGCCGCCTGGGTGCCCGAGCGAGCATCGCCGGTGAGGCTGACGCCGTTGCCGCGATCCCAGGAGGTGAGGCCGTTCTCAAAGTCGCCGTTGGGGAGGGTGCTGTCGTCGGTGCCTCCTCCCCCTCCATTGTCGCCGCCTCCGCCGCCATCAGTGTCGCCACCGTTGCCACCGAGTTTGAATACCAGGTCATCGGCGGTCACCGAGCCTCCGCCGCCGGTGTGGTAGACCCAGACGGTGCCCACGGTGGCGCCCGCCGGAGCGGTAACGTCGATGGTGAATTCAGAGTAGCCCCCGGTGGTCGGCAGCTCCAGGATGCGGTCATCAATCCAGTTGCCGGAGCCGTCCCAGAAAGAGATGCCCGCCTGGACACCGGAGGGCGAGCCACTGGCGGAAGTCCAGCCGCTGAAACGATAGTTCTCACCGGCGGAGACGGCGGCGCCCTGCACCACGTAGGAAAAACCGGAGATGGCCGCCGCCTGCCCGCCGGAACGGGCCGCGCCGCTCACGGACACCGTCCCGCCGCTGTCCCAGCGCTCGAAGCCGTTTTCAAAACCGCCGTTGGTGAGCAGATTGTCGGGATCGACCACGTCCGGGTTCTCATCTCCGTTGAGCACGCCATCGCCATCCTCGTCGAGCGCGAGCCGGATCGCGGTGCCGTTGGCCACGAGGGTGAAGGTGAGGGAGGCGCCCGCCGTGGAGAAGTTGCGCAGCTCGTTCAGGCTACGGGTTTCTCCCTGTTTGTCGGCCTGGAAAGTCGCGCCGGAAACGAGGCGGTAGCCACGGGTGAGGCCATCGACCCGACCGCGGACGATCAGCTCGGCGTGCGTGCTGCCGTTGGCGATGGAGACGAGTTGGTTGATCCGGTTCGTCTGCGTGGAGGTGATGCCGCCGCTGATGGTCACCTGCTGACCGACGCCGGCGTGCGTATCCTGGCGGCGTTCCGGTCCCGAGAGCGGTCCGCCGGGACCCTCGAGGGTGAGGATTTCCGCCAGCATGTCGGTTTGGCGCTCCGCCGTGGTGGTGCGTGCCGCGCCGCCGATGGAGTCGGCGCCGTCGTGGAAAAAGCCGAAGCCGCTGGTGGATTCGGTGCGGCTGGTGGGCCAGAAGCCGAGCCGATCATAGAAGGGCGCGAAAGAGGGTGCGATGAATGCCTGGGAGAGTTCCTGGTTCGACGCGTCGTTGCGGGTGTCGCCGTTGAGGTGGCACTGGAGACAGTTGTTGCCGCGGCTGTTCTGCCCGCGCAGCGAGTTGAAAGAGGTGGTTCTTGCGGTGGAGCCGTCCGGCAGCGTCACGGTGGCGGGACGCGAGTTGTCGATGTTGCGATAGGGATTCGGTGGCAGGTGAATGGTGCCGAGGAAGGCGGCGAACTTCGCCATTTCATCGGATGTGAGCTGCCGCTCCGCGCCGAGCAGGCCGGTGAAGGCGGGATTGAAACTGCTGAGTCCGTCGCGGTCGCCCCGCCAGTGCAGGCGGTCGTAGTTCATGATGTCCTGGAGCGTTTGGGTCAGCATCGGCCCCTTCATCGGATGCACCTGGGTCGTGCCCTGGGTGTTGCCGGTGCTGTTGTTGGCGTTGAGCACCGTGGCCATGGTGCCGGAGGGATCACCAAGATCCCAGGAAAGCCGGTCGGTGCGCGCATCGACGTGACAGGAGGCGCAGGACACCTGGCCGAGCCCGGAGGTTAGGTGCGTGTTGTAGAGGAAAGGCCGGCCTTCCTTGATGACGGCGGGGGTGGGATCGTCGAAAGCGACGGTGCCGGTCTCCTGGCGGGCGTTCAAGTCGATGGTCGAAATCGTTCCGTCGAACTTGTTCATGACGTAGCCGCGGCCGCGGGAATCATCGAGCACGATGCCGGTAGGTCCCTGGCCGACGGAGAAATGACCGAGCCGGTTTCCGTTGCCGTCGATGATGACGACATTGTTCGACCCCATCCCGGTGATGAAAGCCTGCTGGCCGTTGCCGCGCCAGGCGATGCCGCGCGGGTCGCCGATGGACTGGCGGCGAATGTTTTCGGCCACCGTGCTGGTGGAGTAGTCGAGGTGGGGATTGAGGTCATCGATGTCCGAGGCTCCGCCGGTCTGGAACGACGCGGCACGCACCCGGACGAAGGTGCCGTTGAGATTGGGTTCGAAGCGGACCTCGTTGATGGACTCGGTGCCGATGGCGGTGACGCGGCCGTTGGCGGGATTGACCCCGAGAGCCATGACCATCGTCATCAGCCGGCTTTGGTAACTGACGGAAAGCGTCTGTGCGTTGATCGCGGCGACGTCGCGGTCGGGCAGATCCCAGTTGCTCACCCGACCGGTCAGGCTGGCGAGGGCGCCGTTTACGAAGATCGACCAGTCGCGGTTGTTGTCATCCATCCAGCGGTTGGAGGTGTTTTTCCGCACGATCATCGCGGTGCGCGGCGGGGTGGGGAGGCCGGCGCGTAGGGGCGGGCTGAACTGGTTGCCCGCGTTGGGCGGCGGATTCTGTCCCGCGTAGGGGCCTTCGGGACGTGAGACCACGTTCTGCGCGGTGACGCTGCCGCCGCCGCTGATGGCGGTGGTGCCGTTGCCGGATTCGAAGATCGCGGCGTAGACGGTGAGTCCGTCCGGGCTGACGGCAAGGTGACGCGGATCTTCGCCACCGATGGGTATCCGCTGGGGAGCGGCGTCGAGATTCGCCAGGTTGAAGACCTCGATCCGGTTGACCTCCGAACAACTGACGAAGGCGCGCTGCGGGGAGCCGGCGAAGACCACGTCGCAGGGTTCATTACCCGTGAGGAGGGTGCGAACAACGCCGCGGGCCGCGAGATCCACGATGCTGACACTGTCGGAAATGTGATTCACCACCCAGACTTCGGAGTTGGTGCGCGCCCGCACCGACACGGGATCGAGACCGACCGGGATGGTGTCGATGAGCACCGGCGAGCCGCCGCGCACGTCGAAGACCTCGAGACGATGTCCGGCGGTGTTCACCGCCACCAGGGTCTGGCCGTCGGGCGTGAGGTCGACGGGATGGACGTGCGGCGTCTCGTAGTTGACCAGGCCGTTGGTCGGGCTGGTGTCCGCGAGCGCGCTGACGGAGAGCATCGTGAATCCGAGGATGAGCAAGTGCGAGAGTTGCGGGTGTTTCATGGTGCGGGTGGGAAAGGGGATGGGAAAGGGGAGAGAGAGGCGAATTCAGCGCGCGGACACGATTTCACCGACCCAGGTGGCGTATTCCGCCCCCGGCAGTTCGGCGACAGATTCATGAACGAGGCGCCCCTGCTCCTGAATGCGGTCGGGATTCGGCACCTCGGTGCGTCGGAGTTCGACATCGAAAAACTCCACCCCGCCATGACCGAGGAAAATGCCGCCATCGAGCGGCTCGAATCCATGCTCACGTCCCCAGGCGGTCACTTGGGCGGCGATCTCCCGCGACTCGCAGCGGATCAGGTGCTTGGAGGGCATCGGCAAGGACAGATCCGAGCCGTTCTTCTCCAGTGCCGACAGCGAGGCGGTGAGGAAAGGGCGCTCCAGGAAAGCGGGAATCGTTTCCTGAGAAGCGGTGTCGGATGGTGTATCGGCTAGGGCGTGCCCCTGAGGAGCCTGGGTCACGACATCGGGCGCGACGGGTTGCCGCGCTGCTGCGGGGGCCGCTTCCTGGTGTTGGGAAGGCGAAAAACTCGACAGCCCATAAATTAGGAGAGCAACCATAACGGCGCCGACAAAGATGGCCAAGCGGGGTCTTGTTATTGCAAGCATGTTCTATTATTGCAAATATAATAAAAATAACAAATGAAAAAATCAAAATTAAAAGTCGACCATGATTTTATTGAAAAAAGTGGGCCGAAGGACCCCGGAATGGGGCCGGGGGGCGATGTGAAAGTCGCGCTTACGGTTTTCTTCACCGTGATTTGCGCCAGTTGACCTTTGATCGCATTTTCGATAGCTTTTGCGCGAAACCACCCCGTCTCCACCATGTTCAGAATCCCCGGCCCCAAGGGCAAAGACCTCTGCGATTCTCACCTCGGCAGCTCGCGCCGTGATTTTCTGCGTGTCGGCGGAGCCGGCATGCTGGGGATGTCGCTCAACACCATCCTCCGCGCCCAGGCCGCCAGTGCCGGGAGCGAACTGGTCGGGCGCCCCGGCTGGGGCAAGGCCAAGTCGGTCATCATGGTCTATCTCCAGGGAGGGCCGAGCCACCTCGATCTCTGGGATCCGAAGGAGCCCGATTCGGTGCCGGACAACGTGCGGTCGCAGTTCAAGAACATTCCGACCAAGATCCCGGGCGTGAATTTCACCGAGATCCTGCCGCAGTTGGCCAAGGTGAACGACAAATTCACCATGATTCGGTCGATGAGCTACACGCCCAACGGCCTCTTCAATCACACGGCGGCGATCTACCAGATCATGACCGGCTACACCACGGACAAAGTCAGTCCGTCGGGTCAGCTAGAGCCGCCCTCTCCGAAGGATTTCCCGAATTTCGGCTCCAACATCGTCCGTCTCAAGCCGACCGACGAGCCGATGCTGCCCTTCGTGATGCTGCCGCGACCCTTGCAGGAGTCGAACGTGGTCAACAAGGGCGGCACCGCCGGTTTCCTCGGCAAGGCGTTCGATCCCTACTACTTGTTCCCGGACGGTGATGACATGGACATGAGCAAGATGGAGAAGATCAAGATCGACGATCTTCAACTGCGTCCAGACGTGTTCTCCGCCCGGCTCAAGCGACGCGCCAGCCTGCGCGAGTCCATCGCCGCCCAGATGCCGATCATCGACAAGGCGGTGCAGGAGTACAACATCGACGAATTCTACAACCAGGCGCTGAACCTGCTCGTCAGTGGGCGGGCACGCGACGCGTTCGCCCTCAGCGAGGAATCTCCACAGTTGCGGGATCGCTACGGTCGCAACACCTTTGGGCAGAGCTGTCTGCTGGCCCGCCGACTCGTCGAAGCCGGCACCCGCGTGGTCGAGGTCGTCTGGCCCAAGGTGGCGAATTCCGACAATCACAGCTGGGATCACCACGTCGGTCTGACCAAGCGGATGAAAGACCAGAGCGGTCCCATGCTCGACCAGGGGCTCAGCGCCCTCTTCGAGGATCTCGATCAGCGTGGCTTGCTTGATGAGACGCTGGTGGTGGCCATCGGCGAATTCGGTCGTTCCCCGGAGAAGGGTGTCAGCACCTCGGGCAACAACAACAGCGCCGACGGTCGCGATCACTGGCCCTACTGCTACACTTCCGTCATCGGCGGCGCCGGTGTGAAGCGCGGCTACGTCCATGGCAAGTCCGACAAGACCGGTTCCGCGCCTCTGGAAGACCCCGTGCATCCGACCGAGATCCTGGCGACCATCTACCACGCCATGGCCATCGACCCGCAGACCATCGTCTACAATCACCTCAACCAGCCGCGCGAGTTGGTGAAGGCGGAGATGGTCGAGCGACTGTTTGCCTGATCGGTTTTCCAGTGAGCGACCGGGAGCGCGGGCGAGAGGTCCGCATTCCCGGTGATTTCTCCGACCGCGAGGCCGGATTTCCCGGCATCCGAATATCCGCCAAGAGCGTCCGAATTCCCGGAGTGACGGGAAATTTTCTCCGCTGGAGTTTTCCGAGCGGGACGGATGATCGGGTCGGATTCTGGGATCCCGGCGGGAAGAGTTCACTGACCCAACCCTGTTGTGTCGGAGACCAGACAGGGTTGGATCGGGCCTCCCGGCGAGTCGCGTTATCGTTTCCGAATCACGACCAGCCAGTCCTCACCGGGGGCTTCGGGAGCGTTGCCGATCGACACTTCCGCGCCGCCGTCCACTTGGGAAACCGAGCCCGATTTCAGGTCGCCGCCATTCCTCGGGTCGAACCACGCCACGGAATATTCCCCGTCCGCCAGGGACAGATCCAGTTCCGCCGTTCCTCCCTTCGGCAGATACACGAGGTAGAGTCCGTCCATCGTCGCCAGGCACCAGCGGGTGGCGTCGTTTTTCGAGTTCCCGACCAGTTTGTTGGCGTTGGTCATTTCCTGAAACGGGATGTTCTCCCGAGCGAAAAATTCCAGCGCGACGCGGCAGTGATCCCAGGATCGATCCCGGCCGCGGAAATCCTCGCAGATCAGGTCGTTTTCCGGCAACTGGTAGCCGAAGTAGTATTCCACCCCGGCGCCACCGGCCATGAGATTGCCCCAGAGCGTTTGCTTGCGAATGTCGTGAAGGTCGTAGCCGGGACCGCTCTTGCCTTTCTCGATCGCCCTGCCGTCGAATCCGCCGTAGCCGGGATCGGGCGGCACCCCGAGACCGGCGGGTCCCTGTTCATCATTCGCCACAACCCAGGGCTTGCCGGCTTTCGCGGAAGCCTCGATCCATTGCAGCGTGCGGCGGTGGACCTGATTCCACGCATTCTGCAGCGAGGCGCCGGTGAGATCGGAGCCGTCACCCAGCAGGGGCGGGTAGACCTTGTCCTGCTGATCGGGAAAGGTGTGGATCACGATCGGGTGATCGTAGGGGTCGATGGCGCGGAGAAAGCGGGCCATCTCGCGGATTTCCCCGGTCGATTGCGTGTTCTCCTCGCCGAGATTCCAATTCAGCGCCAGTTCGTGCCCGAAGCGCGCGACCAGTTCGCGGCAATAGAGTTTCCGTTCGGGGCCGAGCTTGCCACCGTCGAGGGATTCCAGGACGCGACCGGCTTCGGCTTTGTGACCGCGGCGGTCATCGTCGATCTCGTTTTCCTGCAGCTTGAAATGCAGATGCAATCCCCGGGCGGTGGCGTGATCGAACACCATGCCCCACTGGTCGAGTTTCGAGCAGTCGTAGTGGAGTTTCGCCTCGCGCTCGATGAAGGGCCAGACATTGTCGCCGTCTCCGCCGGCGTTGTAGGGGAGAAAGGAGACGGTGTTCATGCCTTTTTCCGCCAGGTAGTTGAACGCGCCGATCAGGCCCTTGCCTTTTCCGTCCTTCCAGGTGGGATCGCCTTCGCGCCAGTCGGGGAGATGGGGAGACCAGGTTTTCAGCGGCGATTTCTTCGGGTTGCCGGCCGTCGTGTTGTCGAAGTCGGCATAGGCGAGCAGCGTCTCCGGCGCGTCGGGACCCGCCTTGAGAAAGTAGTCGCCCGATCCCGCGAAGCGCAGGTGGTGTTTGCCGACGTATTGGAGTCGCCCGTGGCGGCGGAAATCCCGCCCGGTCTTGTCGCTGTCCTCGATCACGAAAGAACCGGTGAGCCCGTCGAACGGCGCGAGCGCTTCGCCGGGCGACTCGTCCTCGGAGACGGCCGCTCCTTTCCCGTGGCGAAAATGGATAAGCCAGGCCCATTTCCCCGTCCGGTCGGGGGAAAGTTGGGCGCGCCACCGGTTTCCCTCGGTGGCCGAGCTTTCCGCGGCCTCGCCATCCGCCGCGAAATAGCCGGGCACGACATGACGCGGCGTGCCGGATTCGTGGGTGAAGACGACATCGAAGCGATAGTCGGTGAATGGATTCGGTTCCGTGTCCGTTTCGCGGGCGAAGGGGCCTTCGAGCGTAAGGGTGACTTTGTGCCACTGGCGGAGTTCACCGGAGAGGGTGACCGGGTCGGACTGGGCCGGCGCGCACGGGGAGATGGCGACCAGCGCCGTCACCAGAACAAGTGGGGATTTCATCCCACACGAAATAGTCGAAGCGGCGGAAAGCGCCAGCCCGGAGTTGGGGATCGAGACGCCTCACTCCACCGCCGCGATGTAGGCCAGCAAGTCGGCCATGTCCTGCTCGCTGAGCGCGGCGTCCAGTCCCTCGGGCATCAGGGAGCGGCCCAGGCCTTTCATGCCCGCCACTTCCTTGCGGAGAAAGGTCTTCTCCAGTCCTCCGGGCATCCGGAGGGTCACCTCGGTGGCGTCCTCCCGGGCGATGATGCCCATGAGGGTCTCCCCGTTGTGCAGGTCGAAAGTGAAAGTCTGGTATTGAGGCGCCACTTCGGCATTGGGGTCGATGACGTTCTTGAGGATGGAATCAGCTCCCGCGGTCTTGAAAGTGGCCACGTCGGGCCCGACCGCCATGCCCTGTCCATCGGGCGTCTTGTGACAAGTGATGCAGGCGCCTTTGAGGAAGGCCAGTTTGCCGCGCGCCGGATCGCCGGTCAGCTTCGCCGCGGCTTCCAGATAGCGTTTCACGATCGCCTCCCGATCCACCACCGGCGGCGCCGGCAACACCGTGGCGGCGAGCGATTTCACCCCGGCATCGCGATGGCCGCGGAGCAACTCGGCCGTGTTGGCGGGAATGTCGGCCGCGGGAATCGCTCCGGCTTTCACCGACTCGAGCAACGCCGTGGCGCGGGCGGCGGACGCGGTCAGCGCGTCCAGCGCCGCTGTGCGCAAGGTGGGCGAAAATGCGGGCCACCGCGTGATCAGCTCGCCGGATAGATCGCCGGGACGAGCACTGGCCGCGCGGATGGCCGCGGCGCGGAGAGAATCGGGGGCGGACGCCTCGGCGAGGATGGCCAGGATGGCCGTGTCGGTCGCCGGGTCGGCATCGTGACGGATCAGATCCAGGGCGCTGGCCCGAGTGGCGATATCCGCGTCGGCGCGCCCGGCCGTGGAGCGGGCGGCGTCAAAGATCGCACCGAGGCGATGGTCGGGATCGACCTTGGCGAAATCGAGTCGGGCGGTCCCCAGTCCGCTACCCAGAGAGGAGAGCCATTCCGCCGATTCTCCGCCGACACCGGCGCCGACGATGGTGTCGATCACCACGCCGATGGCCTTGGCGTCGCCGGTCTTTCCGATCATTTCCGCGAGCGGGGAACGGAGCGCTTCCCTCCCGGTCCAGGCCTCGATCATGGCGGCGGGAGTCGTGAGGGAGTTGAGTTCCAGAGCGACGCGCCAGGGGTCCGCGGGGGCGGCAGAACGGATGCGTGCCAGTGCCGCGTCGTTCGGCGACGAAGGATTGCCACTTTCATAAGCCAGGCGGGCGCGGGTGCCGCGGGCCCAGCCATGGTCGCGATCCGGCGAAAATGCCGGACGTTGAAATTCCTCCGGCACCACGCGCCAGATGCGACCGCGATCATTGCCGCTGTCGAGATCGACGTGTTTCTTGATGCCCTCGGGAATGGACCACGGGTGCTCGATGGTCTCGCGATACATGTCGCAGATGTAGAGACAGCCGTCGGGTCCGTTTTCGAAATTCACCGGGCGGAACCAGTTGTCCCGGCTGCGGAGAAATTCGGTCTCCCGCTCGTCGTCGGCACGCACCGCCGCGGGCCGCGCGGCGTTCGGAGTGGTGGCGACGATCTTGCGATGCACCAGATTGCTCCCGGCGTCGCCGATGAAGGCGTTGTCGCGGAATTCCGGACCATAGGCGTCACCGGTGTAGAGGGTGATGCCCGTCGCGGCGGTGAAATATCCCGAGACGCGCCCGCCGCCCTCGACCGCGCCCTTCACCACGCCGCTTACCCGCCAGCGGGTGCGAACGATGCGCCAGGGTTCGTCGGGACTGATGCGGTAGACCGGCGCGGCGGCGCCATCGGCGGCGATGCTGACCATGGGCGCGGGCATGGAAAAATACGGATTTTCCCGCACCCAGTTCCGCTCCCAGGCGATCCACTGGATGTGATTGGAATTGCTGCACACGAAGCGCCTGCCCAGCGAGTCGAAGCTCATGCCGAACTGGGCGGTGCCGTTCTCGGCCCGGAGTTCGCGGGTTTTGGGATCGAAGGAAAAGTCCGCCCCGTTGAGGGAGATGGCCTCGCCGTCCGTCTGGTCGGGGCGCCTCACCCGGCCCCCGTTGCGGGCGGTGGCTCCCCAGATCCGGTTGTCCGGACCCCAGGTCAGGCTGTTGACCAGCGCCTGCATGTTGAGCCGATCCAGCCCCTGCCCGAAGCCGGTGAAGACGGTCTCGCTCTGGTCGGAGACGCCGTCGCCGTCGGTGTCCTTGAAATAGAAAATATCGGGCGAAGCGGTCACGAACACCCCACCGTCATAGCAGCAGACCGAGGTGGGCCATTTCAATCCCTCGGCATAGATGGTGGCCTTGTCGAACACGCCGTCGTCGTCCTCGTCGACCAGCATTTTCACGCGGCCGAGGGCCTCCTCGCGATGCTCCGAGTAGCCGCGCATCTCGACCACGAACATCCGGCCCCGCTCGTCGAAGGCGATGTCGATGGGATCCACCACCAGCGGCTCGTGGGCGGCGAGTTCCAGTTTGAAACCCGGTCGGATCTCGAAAGTGCCGATGGCGTCCCCGGGTTCGGTGGCGGGGACGCGCGGCATCTCGGCGGGATCGGCTTCGGGTGCCTCTTGAGATAAGCCCGGGGTGAGAAACAGGACGGGTGACAGCAGGGCGGGGATGAGTCGTTTCATCGGGAAAAAGGTTGGGGGCTGCTTGGGTGGGGGGCCAGTCCGCAAACGCGTCGCCATTCAACCCTGTCAGGTCGGGGACTCAACAGGGTTGCGCGGGCGATCAGCGGCCGAAGAATTTCTCCACCAGGGAGCGGTCGGGCGGGCGTTGCGACAGGCTGACGGTGAAAATGACCAGTCCGGTGGCGAAGATGGACCACACGATGGGATGGAGCCCGAGGAGGTTGTATTCGCCGAAGGAGCCGTTGACCAGATAGCCCGCGAAATAGAGCGCCAGGATGGTGAGTGCCCCGGTGATCATGCCGAAGAGCGCGCCGTCGGCGGTCATGCGGGGCCAGTAGAGTGCCAGCACGATGGGCATGAGGAAACTCGCGCCCAAACCGCCGGAGGCGAACACGATCAGGGTCTGCAAGTAGGGCGGGGGATTCAGCACCACCAACACGGCGAGGAAGCCCACGGTGATGGTGACGGCGTGGCTGAGTTTGCGCATTTTCTCCTCCGAGGCGTTCGGATTGATGGAGTCCTGGTAAATGTCGCGCACCACGCCGGAGGCCACCAGCAGGAGAAAGCTGTCGACGCTGGACATGACCGCCGCGAAGGGCGCCGCCACCAGCAGACCCGCCAGCCAGGGCATGCCGGCGAGTTCGGTGACGTGGGCGGCCATCTCGGGCATGATGCGGTCCGGATGGATCTCCATCCCCGGCAACAGCAGACGCGCGCTGGTGAAAACGATGACGAGCGGAAAATAGATGAGGGTGAAAAACAAGGCCACCAGAACGATGGACCGACGCAGTACCCTGGTGTCGCGGAAGGCCATCTGCCTGACCATGTAGCTGGGCTGCCCGGCGCCGGAGAAGTTCCAGAAAACGAAGAAACTCATCGCCAGCGCCACCGGTAGAAAGCCGATGGGAGAGGTCCGCGAGGGACCCGGCGCGGTGAGGTAGACGCCTTTCTCCCCGGCGCCGTGGGCGTAGGGGGTGGACTCGATGACGCGCGCCGAGTAGCCGGGGACGAGGAGTGCCCGGGCGAGGGTGATTTCCGAGGCGGAGGTGGGCGTGAGCACTTCGACGGGATGGTCGGCGTCGGTCACCGCCTCGGCCAGGCGCGCGGCGCCGCTGTCGCCGATCGCGATCCAGTCGCCGCGCCGCAGATCGCCGAGAGGCTTGTCCGCGGTGGTGGTGATGAGGGCGCGGCCATACTCGGGGGGCGTCATTTCCGCCAGCGAGGCGGTGGCTTTTTTCAAACCACCGACCTGGGACAGTGTCAGGACGAGCAGGATGACGACACCCACTCCCATGACGAGTCCCTGCATGACATCGGTCCAAACCACGGCGCGGAAGCCGCCGTAGGCGGTGTAGAGAATGACGGCGACAGCGAAGATGACGAGGCAGAGCAGGTAGTCGGCGGAGGCCTGGCCGACCCAGGGGATGCCCTCCTTGGCGCCGGCGATCCACCCGGTCGCGGCCTCGTAGATCGGCACACCATCCATCAGGGTGGCCATGATCTCGGCGCCCGCCTTGAATTGGGCGAGGAGGTAGAAAAACATGAAGAAGACGACCAGCGCGGTGGCCACGTAGCCGACATGGGCGTTGCCGAAGCGTTTTTTCAGCAGCTCGGGCACGGTGATGGCGCCGGCGAGACGGGCGACCTGGTTGATGCGCTTGGCGAAGAGGCCGAGCGCCACCAGGGGAACGATCATGTAGCCCGAGATCCACCAGGCGAGCGACCAGCCGTGGCTGTAGATGAGGGCGGGAAAGCCCATGAAGCTCCCGCCTGAGGCGGCGGTCGCGGCATAGGTGAGGGCGAAGGCCCAAAGTCCGATGCCCCGGCTGCCGAGGAAGTATTCTCCGACGAAGGACTTGCCTTTCTGAGCCCGGTTCGCCAATCCGGCGATGACGAAGACCAGAATGATGTAGATGGTGAAGCTGATCAGGGCCGAATTGGAGGCGGCGCCGCTCATGGCGATGACGTTGGGAAGCGCGGAGGGGCTCATCGTCACTCGGTCTCGGGGAGGGTCTCGGTTTCCGGCTCGTCGGCGGGCAGGGGCGTGTCTTTCATGAAGCCGAGGGCGAACCAGATGATGAAGGCATTGGCCGCGAGCCAGGGAATGGCGATCCCGAGGGTGACCCAGCGCGGCATGCCGAAGAGGGTGGCGATGTGGCCGCTTTCATCCGGGCCGGTGAACGCGGTCCGCGCGCAGGTGAGGGTGACCCACAGGAAAAACACCACCCAGGCGGCGAGCATGACCCACATTTCCCGCCGGGCCTGGCGGAAGGACCGACCGAGTCCCTCCCCGCGGGAGGCCTCGTCCTGGCTTTTTCTATCTGAAAGAGAAACATCCATGTTGGCGCGATTCTGACCTTGCCGCCCTTCGGGGAACCAGAGCAAAGTTCCCGCAATCATGGACTCCGACCCGATCTCCGCACTCGAAAAGTTGTATTCCGCCGTCGTCGCCGATGTGCTCGACTCCCTTGGCCGTCGTCATCAATGCCTGGGAGCGGGCATTCGGGCGCTCACTCCGGCTCGGCGAGTCTGTGGGCGGGTGTTCACCGCGCTGGCTGAGACGGTGGACCATATCCCGGATGAACCCTACAAGCTGGAGATGGCGGCGATCGATCAGATGGTGAGTGGCGACGTGCTGGTCGTCGACGCCGGCTATCACGAGGGCTCGGCTTTCTGGGGCGAGCTGCTCTCCACCGCTTGCCGGGCCAAAGGGGTGCGCGGGGTGGTGATGAGCGGTTGCTCGCGCGATCTCTGGGCGCTGGAGCGGATGGACTTTCCCGTGTTCGGCACCGGATGTACTCCGGCGGACAGCAAGGGCAGGCTGGATGTGACTCGCATTGGCGAACCCATCGCGCTGGACGGGGTCATCATCCGCTCGGGCGACTACATCCTCGGCGATCTCGACGGGGTGGTGATCATTCCCGCCGAAGTGGCGGAGGAAACCATCCGGCTGGCGCTGGAGAAAGTGTCGGGGGAAAACACCGTGCGCGACGAACTCGCCGCCGGAGTTCCGGTGTCCGAGGTGTTCGCGAAACACGGGATCTTGTGAACGGCGAATCGCGCTTCGCGGCTGATTTCTGAAACCATGGCCCGTGTATTTCTCGCCGGTCTCTTTCACGAGACGCACAGTTTCGTGGACGAGACCACGGGCATGGCGGATTTTGAAATTCGTCGGGGTGACGAAATGCTGGCCCACGCGGGCGATGCCTCGCCGCTCGGTGGCGTGCTGGATTTTGCTGCCGAGAACGATTGGGAGATCGTGCCGGCGGTCGACTACCGTGCCATGCCGAGCGGCACGGTGGAGGACGAGGTGGTGGAGTGCTTTTGGTCAGACCTGGCGACGGCTTGGCGAGAGGATGTCGACGCGGTGTATCTGGTGCTGCATGGCGCCATGACGTCGGAGTCGACGCCGGATGTGGAGGGCGAGATGTTGCGTCGTCTCCGCGAGTTGCCGGGGGCGGACAAGTTGCCGGTTTTTGGTGTCTACGATTTGCACGCGAACTTTTCGCCCGCCATGGCGCGGCACGCCGACGCGCTGGTCGCCTATCGGGAAAATCCCCACACCGACGCGAGGGACGCCGCCATTCGGGCCGCGTCGCTGCTCCGGCGTGGCCTGGAGACCGGAGAGCGACCGCGGATGTGGCTGAGAAGTCCGGGGCTGGTATGGGTGCCCAGTCGCACCGGCACCGCGGGCGATCCGATGGCTTCGCTGGAGGCGCGCGCCCGGCAGGCCGAATCAGAGTGCGATGCGGTGTGGGCGGTGAATGTCGCCGGTGGATTCGCCTACGCCGACACGCCGGACACGGGAGTCAGTTTTCAGGTGGTGGGAGTCTGCGGCGACGCGGAGGCCGAGGCCTTGCTCGATGAGTTTGAGACTCTCGCCGGTCATTTGGACGCGCTGCCGCCGGAGATCGTGGAGATTTCCCCCGAGGCGGCGCTGGCGCAGTTGAGGGACGACCCGGTCGAAGGCCTGACCGTACTCGTGGAGCCCAGCGACAATATCGGGGGCGGCGCGCCGGGCGACATGACCGGTCTGTTGCGCGTGCTGGTGGAGGCGGGGGTCACCGGGGCAGCTATTTGTCTCAATGACGCCGAGTCCGTGTCCCAACTTTCCGGGAAGGCTGACGGGGATCGCGTAGTCCTGGCCATCGGCGGCAAAGGCAGTCGGCTTGATCCCGGTCCCTTGAATCTGGAGGTGGAACTCGTTTCCCGGAGCGATGGCCGGTTTCGGCTTGAGGATAGGCGGAGCCATCTCGCCTCGGTGTCGGGCGATCAATTCGACATGGGACCGAGCGCGGTCCTGAAGTATGCCGGTCTGACCATTCTGCTCACCACGAACAAGACGCCGCCCTTTGATCTCGGCCAGTGGCGCAGCCAGGGCATCGAGCCGACGGAACTGGACGTCATCGTCGTCAAAGCCGCCGTCGCCCACCGGCGTGTCTACGATCCCATCGCTGCCCGCATGTGGTGGGTCGACACGCCGGGACCATGCACCAGTCGGCTGGAGAGGTTGCCCTTTCGCCATGCGAAGTGGGGGGAGGTCGAACGTTGAACTTCCAACGTCGAACTTTGAATGGGGCGGGATCAGTCAAGGCTCCACCAGAGGACTTCTCCGTCCTCGTTCACCAGTACGCGGACGAACCAGTAGGGGAGTCCCTCGAAATTGAAGGCGTAGAGTTTGTCGGTTGATGCAACCGGCCGGTCGATTTTATCCAGGAGCCAGGTCGGTATGTCATGCGATGTCCATTCGCGCGTTGGATACTTGCCGAGGGCCGACCGGACTTCGGCCAGCGTCTTGGCAGTTTCCAGCTGCTCTTGGGCCGCGTTAATATCAATCCTCGTGGAAATCACGAGAGACAGGAGCGTCCAGGCCACAGCCAGCAGCGGAATGGCAGCCACCAACGCGCACCCGAGCTGCCTCTGGTTTTGCGGGCGTTCTCCCATCTCCATGTTTCTCTCTCCGGCGTTCTGCGTTTGAAGTTCGAACCTCTTCACACTCCCAGTCCCCATTGCAACAGCGCCTGGGATTCCGTCCACACGTTCGGAGTGGAACTGCCTAGGATGACGGCGATGACGTTGCGCCCGTCGTAGCTGGCGCTGGAGACGAGGCAACGTCCGGCGGCGTTGGTGTAACCGGTTTTCATGCCGGTGCAGTAGGGAAATGTGCGCAGGACCTTGTTGGTGTTGGTCACCGGTACGGTCCGGCCGTTGGCGAAACGGAAGGTCATGGACTTCGTGGATACGGCTTCGCGGATCTCGCCATGACGCATGGCGGCGGCGGCGAGAATGGCGAGGTCGCGGGCGGTGGAGAACTGGCCGGGAGGACTGGGCAGACCGTTGGAGTTGGTGAAGTAGGAATTGTTCATCCCCAATTGCTTCGCCCGTCGGTTCATGGCGGCGGCGAAGGCGCTATCACTGCCGGAGTGATCTCGCGCCAGGCAGCGGGCGATGTCGTTGCTGCTGCGCACCAGCACCGTCTTGAGCAGGTAACCGCGTTGATAGACTTCGCCGGCCTGGATTCCCATCTTGGTGGGCTCGCACCAGGTGTCGCTGCTCTGCACGGTGAGATTCTGCCCGAGACCGCCGCGCTCCGCGACCAGTAGGCCGAGCAGTAGTTTCTGGGTGCTGGCGGCCGGACGCCTGGTGTCGGCGTTTCGGGCATAGAGGACTTTTCCGGAGTTGGCCTGGACGACTATGGCCGCTTTCGCCGTCACCGTCGGGGGCGCCTGACGCGGCTCGTATCCGCCACCGAAAACGCCGGAGCCGCCCGGTGAGGGATAGCTGGCCAGGGTGGGCTGGGGATTGCCAGAGGTCGGCGGAATACCCGTCGGCGCGCCGCCGGGGACGGGGGCGGGTCGTTGCGCGACCGGTGGCGGGTTCGTGCCGCAGGCGGAGAGAAAAAGGCCACCGGTGGTGATGACGAGACGGCTCAGGGCCTGGCGACGGGAGGATAGTTCGTCGAACGGATCGAATTCCGGGTCCTTGAGGTCTTCGGCGGGGAACGGTTCCATCGGTGAAGGGGGATGCTTGGCTGGCGGGCTAATGTTGAATCGAACGATGTCTTAAAAGGAATGGCGCAAGATTTAGGATGCTTCTCGAGTGTGGCACCGGCATCTTGCCGGTGATCCACAGGCTGCAAGCCCGTGCTACTTTGCGCCATTCCATTTAAGATAGCCGAAATTTTCTCTCCAAGGGGAAAGAATGTCGCGCCATGAGGTTCCCTGAAGTCGTGCTCAGGGCGCATCCGTCTTCACCGCCACCATTTTCTCCAACTCCTGATCGGGAGCGGCGCCGAGATCGATCGCTTTGTAATAGTGGCGGCGCGCCAGTTCGAGCGCCGGCGGGTCTTCTTCCAGATACATGAGCGCGAGATTGTAGTGCGCGTCCGCGTAGTCGGGATCGAGTTGAATGGCGCGCTGGAGTTCGGTCACCGCGGCCGGTCCCCAGCCATAGTCATTGATCACCACCGCCATGTAGAGGTGGGCGCGGGGATCTTTCGGGTCCTCGTGCAGGGCGCGGGCGAGTGAGGCGATGGCCAGTTCGTAGCTCTGCTCCCGGTGGTAGACGAGTCCGAGAGTGATCCAATTTTGCGAGATGGTCGGATTCAATTGCAGGGAGCGTCTCAGGGCCGAGCGGGCGGCTTCGTAATTCTCCATGCGATACTCGACGATGCCGAGGTTGGCGAAAGCGAGGGCATTCTGGGGCGCGGCCTCGATCATTTTGGTATAGGCGGCCCGCGCCCGGGGCCAATCCTGCTCGGCCGAGGCCATGGCGCCGGCTTTGGCCAATCCTTCGAGCGCTTCCGGCAGTCCCTGATTATCGACTTCCTTTCCGAGCACGCCGAGGGCCATGCCGCTCGGGCTGTCATTCTTGGCGAACTGGGACGCTTTTCCCTCCAATTGGGTGGGGTCCGTGTCCGGCTTCGCGTCGCTCGCCGGCGCAACCGCCGGATCGGGGCGCGGGATGGCGGGGCGCTCCTGGGCGGTGGGCTGCTGGGCGAACAGCGGTGACACGGCCACCGCCATCAGTGCGCACTGAAGGACCGGGCATCGATGCAATGCGGGAACCCGCATGACGGGGCGGGGTAAGAGAGAGATCGGGCGTGACATGGCGGAAAAAAGAGAGCTTCGCGTGTGGATTCACCGAAATTCAAATTTCCGAAAAGAATAGGGATTTTCCTGTTGCACAACCGGGAAAAGTTCGTCACTGTTCTCCAGACCACTGTTCACATGAAGCTTACCAAAAGACAACAGGAACTCATCGACTATCTCAAGAATCAGCACGCGGAGTCGGGCATCATGCCCTCGACGCGGGAGATTCAGGAGCACTTCGGATTTGCCAGTCAGACTGCGGCGGTGAGCCATTTGCGGGCTCTGGAGCGCAAGGGAGCCATCAAGCGGCTACCCAACAAGGCGCGCGCCCTGGTGCTGGTGGATGAGGATGGGTTGGAGCGCGAGCCCATCATGGATATCCCGATTTACGGCATGATCCCGGCGGGCTACGGAGACGCCTCGCCGCCGGAGCCGGAGGGTTGTCTTTCCGTGGATGTCAGATCCATCGGGGTAAGGCCGTCTGACAAGACTTTCGCACTGAGGGTGCGGGGAGATTCCATGATCGGAGCCCACATTCTGCATGGAGACCATGTCATCCTGGAACAGCGCGAGCCGCGCAATCGGGACATCGTGGCGGCCCTGATCGATGATGAAACGACCTTGAAGCGATACGTGACCGAGAATCGCAAGCCCTATCTCAAGGCCGAAAATCCCGACTACCCGGATCTCATCCCCGCGAGGGAGTTGCTGATTCAGGGCGTCATGGTCGGCTTGGTGCGCGCTGGCGGGAAAGGTTGAGGCGGGTGCTTGGTGCTTGGTGCTTGGTGCTTGGTGCTTGGTGCTTGGTGCTTGGTGCTTGCGAGGCGCGTGTTCCACGCCCCACGCCCCACGCCCCACGCCCCACGCCCCACGCCCCACGCCCCACGC
>CAYTNL010000048.1:0-48823 GCA_964439145.1 uncultured Verrucomicrobiales bacterium | reverse complement strand
CCTGTCGCGGACGACATTTGACCTGTCGCGGACGCCATTTGACCTGTCGCGGACGGCATTTGACCCGTCGCGGATGGCATTTGACCCGTCGCGGACGCCATTTGACTCGTCGCGGACGCCATTTGACCTGTCGCGGACGCCATTTGACCCGTCGCGGACGCCATTTGACCTGTCGCGGACGACATCTGGGGTGTCGCGGACGGGGTTCGAGGTGTCGTGTCGGGCAACCAGGAAATCAGTCTTCGAGGTTCAGTCGGGCTGGTCCGGGGAACCGGGGTGGATCTGGCAATCCAGCAGCCGGTGGACACGGAAATGCCGCTCCTCGCCCCGCAGTTCACAATGGGCGACGAAGAGCTCCCCCTCCCGGCTCCACGTCAGCGGCTTGACGGTGCGGTGGGTTCTCCGGCCTTCGCTGTCCTCGTAGCCGATGGAAAGCCGCAGACCGCCCTCCATCGCCTGGCGGATGCGCTGGAGGTAGGCCGCCGGAGGTGGCTCCGAGGGCTTTTCCGCCTGGCGCTGATCCGGAGACGCTCGGCGTCCGCTCGTTTCCGGCGGGAGAGAGGTCCGGCCATCGCCGGGCCAGCGCATGCGGGTGGTGCGGGCACCAAAAGCGGTCCACCGATGGGGGCCGGGTGCCGTCATCGCCCGATAGGCACGGCGCATCGCGTCCCGGTCGCGGTAGTAGCGCACCAGGCGCCAGCGCCCGCCGCGCCACGTTTCAATGTAGAGGCCGCTGGACTGATAATGGCGGGGATCTTTCCGTTTCCGTCCGATCCGGGGTCGGCGGGGTGCCTCGCCGTCGCCACCGATCTCGTCTTCGTCCTCGTCCTCGCCGTTTGCGGTCATGGGTCCGGGGCGTGGGAGAAGATCACTCCGGCAACTCCAGCTTCGGCAGGGCGTTCACGATCTTCATGGTTTCGAGGCTGACGGTGATGACGCGGAGGAAGAGTTCGAGGGGGTATTTGGCGTTGCCCATGGTTTCGGTGGCCCAGAGGTTGGCGTCGTTGACGATGCCGCTCTTCTTGTCGGTGGTCACGGCCTGGCGCTCCATCAACCCAGGTGTTGGATCGGCAGTTCTCCCCATTGTTCCCGCAGGTACTCTGCTACCAGCCGCCGATGACAATGATGCGGCTTGTCCTCGCTGCAGAGGAGACATCCGCCATGGATGAGAGCGGGATCGAGACGCTTTTCGATCTCCCGTTGCTTCATCAGCTCGATAAAGGCTGGCTCATAGACGCTCCAGTCGCCCTTGTGTTTCTTGTAGGCGTCGAGAATGTCGGCGGTCGGCGCCAGCAGAGGCTCGTGGACGTAGTCGATTCCGACGATTTCCCTGAGGAAGAAACGCAGGTCGTCCCGCTTCGAAAAACCCGCGAGCTGAGACACGTTGTTCAGCCTCACGTCAATCACGCGCTCCGCGCCGCTGCGACGGAGCAGGTCAAAGAATTCGGCGGCCGATTTCCTGGTGAAACCGATCGTGTAAACGGGGGAATCAATATTCATCGTCAAAGGGTTCCTCTCTCAGGATTGCCGAGCCGGGCGCATCTTCCACGTAGTTGATTTCTTTTCCTCGCCGGTCGTAGGCATCGTTCAGCAGTTGGGTGTCCGACCGGAATAGATCTCCGTCCGGATCGAAATAGCGGGCCACGAGGCGCTTCTCCGCGTCCGCGTGGGTCTCCAATTGCCCATCCGCCTTGATGTGGAACACGTCGGCGAAGGGCTTCGCCTCTCGGCTCACGAGGATGGTGCGGTGGCAGTCCAGTGGCTCGCGTTCGGAGCACATCAGGGCGATGCGATAGTCTTTCACTCCTTTCTGGAGCCGGTCCAGTCCGTGCTGAAAGGCGGGAGTCTTCGCGATCAGGCCGTAATCGGCCCGGTGTCCGATGTAGCAGCACCGCTCAGACCGCCGCGCCCCGAGCTGCTCGCCCAGAAAGACGTAGCGCAGGCCCGCCGCGTTCAACTGGTGTTGGAGGGCGGGCCGGGAGAACCATGGGAACCGGCTGACGGGGTTCGACCGCACGTCGGCCACCCACTCGATCTCGTGGCGGACCAGCAGATCGAGGAAAGTGGAAAGCTCGTGGGTGGAATGCCCGATGGTGAAGAGGCGGTTCATGGTTCAAGGATCGCCGCGGCGATCTTGTATTGATAACCGTTGATCGGCGGCGTCAGGCTGGCCACGATAAGCAAATCTGTCGGTTGGAACAAAATGAGTTGGGGACCGTTTTGCGCATCGAACTCGTGTCGCTCCTGAAAGAACGGGTCGGTAATGTCGAATTCATGCTCCACGCCGTCTGCCTCGATGAACAGTCGCTGTCTGAACCGGTTGGCATTTTTCCTGGAATGATATTCGAAAAAGGAGATGGCATAAACTCGCCCCGTGGGCTTGATCAATCTCAAGGTTTGAGTCGTAGTTCCGATTTTCACGCCGCGATAGTGGGCCGAAGCCCTTCCCCAAAGATCTCCCGTCTCGTCGCGCAAGGTCGGATAAACTGCGTCGTGCGAGTAACTTCCGATCCACTCCCAAGGAATCGAGGTATCGACGATCCAATCCTCCGGGTGGGTCGGATCATTGGCCAGCCCGGTAAAAGGGATTCTGACGACTTGGTAAGGCACGACCGGCTGGCCATTCACCGAAGCTGTCCCTGAAAGCAACGACCCCTCGGGCTGACTCGGATCGATAGGCCGAATCCAGCCGCCATAAATCCAGTGTCCTGGCTCACCCACCAATTCAATTCCCGCCACACAGCGGTTTGGGTGTTTCTTGATCGAATTGGCCAAGATCAAGAGGGTCTTCGTGATCGGCGCACTCATCAGGGGTTCCGTCTTGGGTTCAATCAATCTCCAGCTTCGGCAGGGCGTTGACGATCTTCATGGTTTCGAGGCTGACGGTGATGACGCGGAGGAAGAGTTCGAGGGGGTATTTGGCGTTGCCCATGGTTTCGGTGGCCCAGAGGTTGGCGTCGTTGACGATGCCGCTTTTCTTGTCGGTGGTCACGGCCTGGCGCTCCATCACCCATTCGAGGGCGGGCTTGCCGTTGACGACGTAATCGTATGCTTCCAGGGGGATGTTGCGGATGGTGATGCGGGGATTGTAGATCACCACGGTCTTGTCGGGCACGTTCTTGCCGGTCTCGGGATCGCGGCGCTTGCCGAACTTCATTTTCTCGACCCGGTAATCGTCGGGGCCCAGAGCGCTGAGATCCTTCTTGCCATAGTCGAGCTTGGCGCCGGGGTGGATGGCCACGGTCTCGTAGTCGAGGTGCCAATGGGCGAGGTCCCGCCCGGCCCGGGAAAAGGCCATGAAATCGGCGAACTGCTTCACCGCCGGGATGCGCGGCAATTCCTTGCTCAGGTTGTCGGCGTAGCGCTCGCGATACTCGGGGGAATGAAGCAGGCCGTAAATGTAGTAGAACAGGTCCTCCTTGGTGATCGCCCCGCCTTCGCCGGGATAGGCTTGCTGGAAATGGGCGAGGCCCGCGTCGGTGATGGCGTCTTTGCGGGTGTGCCTATTTTCTGACCCGATTTCGGAAAACAGTTCGGTTTCCTCGGCTTCGTGCGATTTCTCATAAAGAAAGAGAGGGAAACATTGGCAGGAATCGACAGTGTGCAGATCAGTGAGAATATTGCTCATGAAAGCCGTGAAGCCTGCCCGAGCTCCGATCCCAGAAACCGATATAACTAGATTTTCGCCTTCGGAAATGGGAAACAATTTTGGCATTTGACCTACTACCTCATTCAAAGTTCGGTCGAAATAGAGCCATTGTTTTGTGAACGGACGGTAGTGAGCCTTTTTAATGGATTCTGAATTGAAATTAATCGGCGTCCCTCTGGAGAGTTCATTTCTTAGCGCTCTAGTCCAACTTATCTTTGTGGTGTCTAGATTAATGAAATTGGGAACGAGTTCATCTCGCCTCCTTTTTTCCAGCAATCCATGAACCTTATTGAAGCGTTCAACCTCCTGATTGAAAAATTGGATCGTGTCGCGAACATTCTGATTGAGATCGTTGTGTGAAAAATTGTAACACCAAGCATCTCTCTGCGTCTTTAGGCCGTTTGAATAATTTTCGAAAACGGTGAGAGCTGTCTTGTCTCTTTTCTCTCCCGCTACAATGAAGGCAGTAAACGTTTCATCACGCTGAGATAACCAGTCGCCATGCATATCGGGAATGATATTCGTCCATCCCTCGATTGCATCAATCCCGCCCACGCTCTTAATGTCCGAGATCAACATTCGTTTTTCTTCACCTTTCAGGTCATCGCCAATGTCACGCACAAAAATATTTCCGTGCGAAGATGCATTTGGATTTTTAACGAAGAATGAGATGGCAATCCCAGTCATGCTCCCTGAATCAAATATGTTTCCACCTTCTTTTGCCCTTCCTTTTGAAAGTATATTTTTTCTAATGTCTCCACGAAGATTGAACACGTAAATGTTCGTGAATTCATCGACCATCGACTTTCTCATTCCATCCGCAAAAGATCTTTCGATCCATGCACTTCCGGAAACAAATCCGATAACACCACTTTTGCCGATACGATCAGAGGCCCAGCGAATTGCTCGGATGTACGAATCATACAAAGCATTTTGAAGCGTCGCTTTTGATCTAGCTGAGTAGGTTTCTCGAATCCGGTGATCAAGAGCTGGATAAGAAACGTTCTGGTTGTTGTCGTTCGCGCTTTCCTGAAGTGCCGAATACGGCGGGTTCCCCATGATGACGCGGATATCCAGCTTCTTCTGCCGCTTCCGCCGGTCGCTGTTGTTGGCCATCAGGTCGCTGATCAGGTCGTCCTTCTCGTACATCTGGAAGGTGTCGGTGAGGCAGATGCCCTCGAAGGGGGTGTAGTCGCCGCCGACGATGCCGTGATAGACGGCCTCGATATTGATGGCGGCGATGTAGTAGGCGAGGAGGACGATCTCGTTGGCGTGGATCTCCTCGCGGTATTTGTGGGGGAGTTCCTCGGGCTTGATCAGGCCGCTCTGCATGAGCCGGGTGACGAAGGTGCCGGTGCCGACGAAGGGATCGATGATGTGGACACCCTTGCTCCCAAGGGTCTGGCCGAACTCGGACTGGAGGAGGTCATTGATGCTGTGGATGATGAAATCGACGACCTCGACGGGGGTATAGACGATGCCGAGGCGCTCGGTCATGCGGGGGAAGGCGTTGCGGAAGAATTTGTCGTAAAGCTCGACGACGATCTTCTGTTTTCCCTCGGCGGTCTGGGTATCGGCGGCTTTGCGGGCGACGCTGTCGTAGAACTGCTGGAGGGTGTCGGCCTCCTTCTCCAGCCGGTGCTCGTGGAGGACATCGAGGACCTCCTGCATGGCCTGGGAGACGGGATTGTGACTGGCGAAGGAGTAATCCTTAAACAGGGAATCGAAGACGGGCCGGGTGATGAGGTGCTGGGCGAGCATCTCGATGACTTCGCCGTCGGTGATGGAGTCGTTGAGATCGTCGCGGAGTTCGTCGGCGAACCCTCGGAAGGCGGAAACTTCCTTTTCATTCGCCGGATCGGAGACGATGGCGGTGATGCGGCTGATGTGGGTCTGGGCGATCTTGGCGATGTCCTTGGCCCATTCGTCCCAGTAGTTCTTGCTGCCACATTTCTTGACCACTTTGGCGTAGAGGGCGCGCTCCAACTCGCCGACCTGGAATTTGAGTTCGGTCTGTTCCTCGCGGGGATGGTCCTGGGGCTCGCCGATGGTGTGTTTCCCCGCCGGTGAGGGGACTTTGTCTTTGTCGCCGGGGGTCGGGGTGGCTTTTTTCTTCACGTCGCCGGTGATGGCGATGACTTCCATCTTGCGCTGGTTCTGCCCATCGAACTCCAGTTTGTTGACGAAGGCGTCGAAGGTGTCGTCGTGGGACCGGAGGGCCTGGAGCACGTCCCAGACGACTTTGTAGGTCTTGTTGTCGTTGAGCGCCTCGTGAGGTTCCACGCCGGTGGGAATGACGACGGGCAGGACGACGTAGCCGCGCTCTTTGCCGGGGGCGTTGCGCATGACGCGACCGACGGACTGGACGACATCGACCTGGGAATTCCGCGGGGTGAGGAAGAGCACGGCATCGAGCGCGGGGACATCGACGCCTTCCGACAGGCAGCGGACATTGCTGAGGATGCGGCAGGTATTCGGCGGCGGCTCGTCCTTGAGCCACTGGAGTTTTTCCTCTTTCTGCCCGGCATTCATGGAGCCGTCGACGTGCTCGGCCTCGCAGATGAGGTCGTTGTCGCTGTCGTCCTGGGCCTGGTAGGCCTCGACGACCTGGGAGAACATGGCGGCGATCTCCTTGGAGCTGACTTTGTGGGTGCGGGCCTTGCCGGTCTGCCTCTCGATGACCTGGCAGAAGGCGACGGCGCGTTTCATGGGCACGACATCCTCGCCGAAGTCGCCATCCTGCCCCTGCTTGGAGAGGGCTTTCCAACACCCGATGATGCGGGCGGCGTCGTCGACTTTGAGGGAATTGTTTTCGTCCTTGAGCAGGCTCTGGAGCCGGGCGCTGACGTGATCCTCGCTGATGGCGAGGACGAGGACTTTGTAGTCGGTGAGGAGCTTGAGGTGGACGGCCTCGGAAAAGGTGATGACGTGGAATTGTTTTCCGAAGAGCGCCTCGTCATCCATGGAACAGAGCGTGATGCTGTCCCGCTCGGCGGTGGCCTTGGCCATGTCGCCGTAGATGCGCGGGGTGGCGGTCATGTAGAGGCGTTTGCCGCCCCGGATGAACTCGGGGTCGTGAATCTTGACGAAGTTGCTCTCCGTCGCGTCATCGAAGGTGGCCCCGGTGGTGCGGTGGGCCTCGTCGCAGATGATGAGATCGAACTCGGCGAGGTCGTAGAGGTGCTGCGCCCGGCTGATGACGTCGATGGAGTGATAGGTGGAGAAGACGACGCTCATGTGCTGGGCGTCGTGCCGGCGACCGACCTCGTAGGCGAGGCGCTTGGCATCGGTGGTGGCGGGGTAGCGCAGCTCGTGGGCGAAGGTCTCGACCGTCTCAGTGTCTTTGGCCCGCTTTTTCCCGACCTCGCTGTCGGAGCAGACGGCGAAGGAGTGGAGCGGGGTCCGACTCTGCTGGGTCCACTCGGTGAGCGACTGCGAGAGCAGGGCGAGACTGGGGACGACGAAGAGGACGCGCTTGCCCTTGCCGGCGTATTCCTCGGCGATCTTGAGCGAGGTGAAGGTTTTCCCGGTGCCGCACGCCATGATGAGCTTGCCGCGCTCGGCGCCCTTGAATCCGGCGAGGGTGTTGTTGATGGCGGACTGCTGGTGTTTCCGCGGCTCGAACTTGGGCTTGAGGACCGGCTCGGCGCTGGGCTGGTATTTGGCCCAGTCGATCTGGCTGGTCTCGAGATCGTGGAGATCGATCTTGTAGACCGGCGGCTGCTGATTCTGGAGGGAGTTTTCGGCGTTGTCGCTCCAGAGGTTCGTGGTGGTGACGATGATGCGCTGGGTGAAGGGCTTCTGGCCGGAAGCGGTGAAGAAGCTGTCGATGTCCTTTTTCTGCACCCGATGATCGGGCGCGTAGCATTTGCACTGGATGGCGTGGGTTTCCTCGGTGCCCTGGGTGCGGGCGACGAGGTCGATGCCGGTGTCCTTGGCGGAAAATCCGAACTGGGGGCCGCCGATTTCCTTCACCCAATCGGCGTAGAGCCAGACCTTTTCATAGAGATCGGCGTAGGAGGCTTCGTAGCGGAAATAGGTGCGGATGAGTTCCTCGAAATAGGTGCCTTTTTCTTTCTCCGATTGGGAGACGGCGCGGTAATGGGCGAGGAGAGATTCGAGGGGAGTCATGGACACGGCGGCGCGGGAACGGTTCTGCCGAGTGGACCGCAGAACGGGCGGGAGGTCAAGCGGCTTGGCGTCGGCGCCGCAAGAGACGCACCGCCAGGGCGTCCGTCGCACAGGCACCGGGCGGGCACCACGACGGACGCCTCGGCGAGGCGTCCCTACCCGCCGTCCCTACCCCCGACCATCTCCGGGCAATCCGGTAGGGACGCACCGCCGGGGCGTCCGCCGCACAGGCACCGGGCGGGCACCACACGGACGCCTCGGCGAGGCGTCCCTACCCGCCGTCCCTACCCCCGACCATCTCCGGGCAATCCGGTAGGGACGCACCGCCGGGGCGTCCGCCGCACAGGCACCGGGCGCGCACCACGCGGACGCCTCGGCGAGGCGCCCCTACCCGCCGTCCCTACCCCCGACCATCTTCCCCTACCCGCTGTCCTGAAAAAAAAAATCAAGATTTCGGGTAGACAAAAAGCCACTTCTCTTGGCAAACTCGCGCGAATCCCAAAACCCCGAAGCCCCCAACCCCCCTCCGCGGACCCCCGCGCCCTCCGCGGTCAAAAAATACCGCTCCCGACAGGATACCGTCCCCCACGCCGCCCATACCGCCTCGCGTCTTGCCACCGGGGCCAATCCACGCTCTATTGTCAGGCATGAACCGCTGGCTGGTCGTCTCCCTGCTCTTTCCCGCCTGCCTGCTCCTGATGGGCGCGGGCAAGCAGGCCGATTCCTTCATCATCACCATCCACGAGGAGGCCACCGCCGACGAGGTGCCCAAGTTCGCCACCCCGGTGAAGCTCGGCACGGAGATGCGACAATACTTCTTCAAGCGCGTCCCCACTTTCACCGACCGGGACGTGGCCTATTTCTATCCTTTCATCTCCCAGGACGGCGCCACTTTCGGCGCGGGACTCAAACTCACGCCCAAGGCCACCGAGGCGCTCAAGGCCCACTCGCTCACCCACCAGGGAAAGCTGCTCGGCATCCGCGTGTCCAACGCGCCCTACAACGCGGTCATGATCGACCAGCCCGTCGACGACGGCGTCATCGTCATCTGGCAGGGCCTCGCCAAGGCGCACCTGAAAGCCTTCGAGAAAAAATTTCCCCACGTCGAGCAGGCGAACCCCGGCGCCACCCCGGACCCCACCGCCGTGTCCCTGCCGCGTTGAGCGGGCCGCGCCACCACCGCGCCCGCCCCGCAACCCGCACTTTGCCCCCGTCCCGACCCGTCTCCCCAATCGTCCTGTGAACCTAGCCGCCTCCGGCCTCACCTTTCCCGCTCTCCCCGCCCTGGCGGCGCTCGCGCTCCTGCTGGCCGCGCCGTCCCCCGCCCCCGCCCAGGCGCGTCCCATGGGGCTGGTGTTGCCGACCGAGAACGACGCCATCTTTTCCGATGATCCCTCGCGGTTCTACATGTACACCTACCGCACCTTCGAGGGCGTCAGCTCCCGGCCCTGGAGCGGGGGCCGCTACGGGCTGACCCGCAACCAGCAGCGGACCGAGGCGGGCGTGATCTTCACCAAATTTCACGAGGGCATCGACATCCAGCCCGTGAGGCGCGACGCCAACGACGAGCCGCTCGACGACGTCTTCAGCATCGCCGACGGGAAGGTGGTCCACGTCTCCGCCACCGCCAGCCGCTCCAGCTACGGCATCTACGTGGTCATCGAGCACGACTGGGGCGAGGGGCCGATCTACTCCCTCTACGCCCATCTGAAAACGCCCCACACCCAGGTCGGGCAGACGGTGAAGGCGGGGCAGCGCATCGGTCGGCTCGGCTACACCGGGGCGGGCATCAACCGCGAGCGCGCCCACGTCCATGTGGAGCTGGCCCTGCTGCTGAGCGAGCGATTCGAGACCTGGTACGGCAGCCATTTCCCCTCGCAGAATTTTCACGGCAACTACAACGGGTTCAATCTCACCGGCGTCGACATCGCCACCCTCTTCCACGCTCATCGCGACAACCCGCAGATCTCCCTCGCCGAGTTCGTCTCCCGGGAGACTCCCTATTACAAAGTCGTGGTGCCCAATCGCGGCGCTCCCGAACTGCTGCGGCGCTATCCGTGGCTGGGACGGGATCTGGACAAAGCCGTCGCCAATCCCTCCTGGGAATTCACTTTCAACCACGTCGGCGTGCCCATGGCCATCGCTCCGAGCACGCGGGCGGTGAACCAACCCGCCGTCTCCTGGGTGCGCTCGTCGCCCAGCAACCACGCCTACCACACCCTCGCCCGACTCTCGGGCACCGGCGATCAGGCGCAGCTCTCCGCCAGCGGCTCCCGCTACATGCAACTGGTGGCGGGCGATTTCTGAGCGCGGACGCGCCGGAACCCACGCGCGAGGAAAAAACGGCCCGACTCGCCGTTGCAAATCCACCCACCGGAGCGAGACTAGGCGTTCCAGAAAAATTACGGATTTTCATATTTTTCAGCCTGACCAAATGCTTTCCGGCGCCCGCCATCCTGTTCCCATTCCCCTGCGCCATCTCTTCGGCCTGGTCGGCGTGCTTGGCGCTCTGGTCCTGTTGTTGCCGACCTGCGAGACCAGCCGACGCGGTCGCCTGAGCCAGCCCATCGAGCTGTATCTGCTGGCGGATCGGGCCTCGGACACCTGCTCGGTGCCCTATGCCGACGAGACCGGGACGCTGACCGGATTCGTCTCCAGCGAGCCGGATTTCGTCATCACCCGACTCGAGGAACTCATCCTCGAGGTCCGGCAACTTCCCGTGTTCCAAGGCGGAAAAGTCGTCGGCAAACAGCCGCATCGTTTCGCAACCCTCCATCTACCCCGCCGGGATCGCAAGGCGCTGGCCGCCTTCTCCGAGCGCGCCGTCGGGCGCGTGCTGCTGATCCGGATGGGCGGGCACCCCCTCTCGACCACCTTCATGACCGAGCCCTTGGCCGACGACGCGGCCTTTGTCATCTCCGGCCTCGCCGACGAGCGGATGCTCGCCGCCATCCGCCAGCTCCAGGCCAGCTATGAGGGACAAGTGACGCCGCCGCCGCAAAAATAAGCGGCGCCCGACGGAGCGACTCCGGGCCGACGAGTCCAAGATCCCCGCGTCTCACCCGGCCCGGCCTCAGAGTGCCACCACCGAGATGCGCGTGGTGGCCATGACGCCGGACTCGGCGTCCCGCGCGCGCACCTCGTGCGATCCCGGCTCGAGGATCAGCCAGGCGCGGCCGCTGGACGCGTCGGCCTCCACTCGCAATGTCTCACTGGTCCACTCCACCCGCGCCGCCTCGGGTGAGTCGGTGCGGAGGGGAAAACGCCTCCCGCCACGAGGGAGATCCGGATCGAGATAGGCCACCGTTCCCGGCGTCGGACTCAGAATGCGCAGCGGCGGTGCCATCCCGACCGCGCGCAGCGCCGCCTCATCGGCGTTGGCTTTTACCCACTCGGCGTAGAGGGGCGGGAGTTTCGGCCGACCGTCCGCGTCGTAGTCCCCAGCCGTCGCCGCCTCGGGCAACCGGTCGCCGCGCAGCCACTCCCGGACCGTGTGGCGCGGTCGCGCGTCGCCGACGACTCGCTTTCCGATCGCGGGATCAATCTCCAACTCCACGAGCGAGTCCGGCCGCTCGTACCACTTCGGCGCGCCCCGCCGATAGAGGCCGGCCATGACCGAGTGAAAGATGGGCCCCGCCCCGCTGACTCCCGAGACATCCTGGAGCGGGGTGTTGCCAAAATGGCCCACCCACACCCCGACCGTGTGGGCGGGCGTGAAGCCGATAGTCCAGTTGTCGCGGTAGTCGGTGGAGGTCCCCGTCTTGGCCGCGACGCGAAACGGGAGGCGCAGCGGCGAGTCCAGACCGAATGACTCGGCGCGGGCCGTATTGTCGCTGAGGATATCGGCGACGAGCCAGCAGGACGCGGGATCGAACAGGGTCAGGTCCTCGACCTTACCCTGTCTGGTCAGTCGGTAAGGACGGTATTTTCCCAATCGGGCGAGGCAGGCGTAGGCGTTGGTCAGCTCGACCAGCCGGACCTCGGCGGTGCCGAGGGTGAGTCCGAGTCCGTAGCGCCCCGGGTCGGGATCCAGCCCCGTGAGGCCGAGCGATCCGGTGAGCGCCGCGTGCAATGGCGCCGGACCGCCGATCTCGTCGAGCAGGCGCACGGCCGGCACGTTGAGGGAGTTCGCCAGCGCGCGGCGCATCGTGACCGGTCCGCGGAATGCCCGGTCGTAGTTCACCGGTCGGTAGGCACCGGTGGGCGTGGGATACTCCACCGGGATGTCGGGCAAGGCCGTGGCGGCGGAGATGCCCCGCTCCAGCGCCAGCAGGTAGGTGAAAGGTTTCAGCGCCGAGCCGGGCGAGCGCGGGGTCCAGGCGCCATTGATCTGCCCACCGGGCGATCCGAGAAAGTCGCGGGAACCGGCCAGAGCGAGGACATCGCCGCTGGCGTTTTCGATCACCACCACGGCGGCCTGGGTCGTGAGCCGCCCGTCGATCCGCTGGTCGAGCGCCCGCAGTTGGAGCGCGATCTTTTCCTCCACGAAATGCTGCAAATCGAGATCGAGCGTGGTCTCCGCGCGGACATCGGCGCCGGTTTCCTCCTCCGCCATGCGCACCAGTTCGATGAAATGCGGCGCCTCGAACTCGCCCACCGGACCGGCCTCCGCCAAGCGCAGGGTCTCGGCCTTGGCCGCCACCAGCTCGGGCGCGGTGATCCAGCCCTCCTCCAGCAGCCGATCCAGGATATGGCGCTGACGCATCCGGGCGCCCTCGAAATTCCGGTAGGGATTGAGCCGGGTCGGCTTGTTCGGCAACCCGGCGAGAAAGGCGCTCTCCGCCAGCGAGAGATCGCCGAGCGGCTTGCCGAAATAGCCCCGCGCGGCCGCCCGACATCCGGTCAGCTGATTTCCGTAGGGTAGCCGGTTCAGGTAGGTCTCGAGGATGCGCTCCTTGTCCCAGCTCATCTCCAGCTTCCGCGAGACGAGCATTTCGCGGAGCTTGGTGGGGAAATTTCGCGGGCGCGGAGGCGAGCTGATCTTCACCAACTGCTGGGTCACGGTGGAGGCGCCGGAGACGAACTCGCGATGCAGCAAGGCGTCGCGCGCCGCCCGCGCCAGGCCGAGGAAGTCGATGCCGCCGTGGGAATAATACCGCGAATCCTCAGCCGCCAGGGTGGCGTCGATGAGCGTTGGCGGGATCTCCCCCAGGGCGGCGGGCGCGTCGATGCGGAGATCGTCCCCGGCCAACAGGCGCCGGAGCGGTCGCCCCTCGCGGTCGGTGTAGGTGACGCCCGGCGCGAAGGCGTCCTCGCGGGTGAGTCCCTCCGGCAGCGGGACAAAGGCCGGCACCACGAACATGCCCAGCAGCCAGGCCGCGATGACCGAACCGAGGAGACGCGCGAATCGGCGGAGTCGGCGGCGGGTTTTCATCAATGTTGGGCGACGCGGTTTTTGCCCGGGAGTTTCAGCGGCTCGGCGATGACACGCACCGTGCCGCTGAGTCCGTAACGTTGCGGTTCATACATGGCCTCCACCTTGGCGGGCGAGGCGGTGACCTCGCCGGGGGCGACCACGCGCGCCAGGTACTGCACGGCATAGTGGCCGCCGCGATGGAGGTAGTCGCAGAAAAAGAGGGCCCGCTCGGTGCGCAGTTCCCGGTGATTGCAGTAGAGGTGTTTCCAATCGCCCTTGAAAGCGACCCGCCCGGCGCCCCCCTGGGTTTCGAAATTTGGATTCACCGCCTCGAAGACCGAGGGCATGGGATCGTCGATGGCGAGGTAGTGATGGCTCTCGGCCTCGGGCACATTGAGGTGCAGGGTCACCAGCACCAGATCGCCGACCTCGAGCGGGTCGCGGATCTCCGACACCCGGCCATCCTGACCGAGCCGATGGTAGGTCCGCTCGATGGCGAGTCCGTGGTTTTCCGGATCGCGCGGGACGATGTCGGGCTGGGCCGCGACCTCGAGATGAGCGTAGAGCCGGGAGTCGGAATCCAGGAGGACGCTCAGGGGCCTGCCCTCGATACTCTGCTCGAAATCGAAGCTCACCAGCTCGCCGGCGAGGGATTTTCCGAAGGCGATCTCCCGGCTTTCCTCGCCGAAGCGCACCGTGGCCACGGTGTCCTCCAGGGCGGAGACGGTGGCGCGGGCGTGGGCGGTCACGGCGAGCAGGCCCCAACTGTTGAGGTAGGTGCTGCCCCAGGCGGCGCGCCCGCGCGGCACGCCGAGGAGTTCGTCGAGCAACGCGTCGGCGCGATCCCCCGTCGCGTCCCATCGGCTCCAGGCCAGCAACTCCATGGCGGTGGAGAAGTGGCGCCGATACCAGTGGCTGCCGTTTTCCTCGTCGGAGTAGGCGCCGCGATCCAGCAGACGGGTGACGCGATCCGTCGCGCTGGCGTCGCGATTTTCACCGGCCGTCTCCATGATCGCCAGGGCGAGGAGGGCGCGGGAATCGGGGGAAAGCTGCGAGCGTTTCTGGTAGAGCAGATCGAGGTAGGCGGGCTCCGAGCGTCCCGCGAGCGCCAGGGTGTAGGCGGCGAGCGTGCTATGGTAGAGATCGCTCCGGTTGGTGATCTTGGCGGTGTCGCGCAGTTGGGTGGAGAGGTATTTCCAGAGGGACTCGAGACGCTCGGCGGGCAGTTCGACGTCCTGTTTTTCCGCCATGGCGAGGGCGATGCCTCCGTAGGCGCTGCCCCAGAGCATGGACTGGTCGCCCCCGGGCCAGTAGCTGAGTCCGCCGTCGCGGGTCTGCATCGAGAGCAGGCGCCGGGTGCCGGCCGCGATGGCGGAGGCGATCTCGGCATCGTCGCGATCCCACTGCGGCAGCGCGTCGCGCAGCTCCCGCGTGGTGAGCCAGGGCAGCGTCGAGGAGGTGGTCTGCTCGACGCAACCGTAGGGATAGTGCAGGAGGTAGTCGATGGCGTCGAGCGCCTCGGCGACGCGGGAGTTGGAAAGCGTGACCCTGACCTCGCCGCGACCGGTCAGCAGCCGCTCCTCCACGGCCGCGAGCAGATTCGTCTCCGCGCCTTCACCGGTGAGGGTGAAGGAATGCGTCTCCCGCAGGATGGGCATGGGATAGCCGATCTCGAGTTTCGACTCGACGGCGTCGGTCAGCTTCGCGTCCGCGACGCTGGTGGCCGTCCAGGTCCAGGCCGCCTCCCCTTTGCGGGTGAACAGCGCGGGAAAGCCCACCTTGCCGCTGGCCCCGGCGGGGAGTGTGATCCGCCGCACCCGGAGATCGGGCCGGTCGGCTTCGTCGGTCTTCGCCAGGGTGGTGGGGACGAGTCCCTCGGCTTCCGGCAGGAACTCGGCGTGCCGATCCAGACTGGCCCTTACCTCCAGCTCTACCGGTTCGCCGGTGTTGTTGTGCAGCACGGCGGAGAGGTCCATGCGGTCGCCGACATTCCCGAACGCGGGCAGGGCCGGCTCAATGATGAGGGGTTTGTTGATGATGAGCCGATCCTCGGCCGAGCCGAAGCGATGCTCGGCGGCGGCGACGGCCATGACGCGAAAGCTGGTGAGATTGTCCGGCGCGGTGAAGGTGGTCGTCACCCGACCCTCGGCGTCGGTGATGAGAGCGCCCCGCCAGAAGGCGAGAGCCTGGAAGTTTTTCCGCACCCGACGGGGGTCCATGCCGTCGAACTCTCCGCCCCCGCCGATGACGTAGCCTTTGTTGGCGAAGTGCCTCTCGGCGGGATCCTCCGGGAGCAGGTCGGAGATGGTCTGACCGGTGTGCACCGCCAGCGGGAAGGGCGCGTGAAAGACAGCGGCCGGATCGGGTGTCTGATAGCCGGTGATACTGAGCACCCCCTCGTCGACCGCGTAGAGAACAACCTCGGCGTCCGCTACCGGGGCGCCCCGATGATCGGTGAGCCGTGCCCCGAGCGTGACTTCGGCGCCCGGCAGCTGATAGGGCGCGGGGTCCCGCTCGATGGCGACCCGCAGCTCGGCGGCGGGATCGTCGACCATCAGCTGGCAATAGCCGAGCCGGTAGTCGGTGTTGGGATGGGCATGCGGACTGTCGGCGGAGCCGCGCACGATGAGCACGGAGGCGAACAGATTCGGCGCCCCTCCCTCTCCGATCGGCACCTCGACCACGGTCTCGTGCTCGCTGATCCGCAGCGCCCGCGTTTCGCGCACTCCGCCGCGCTCCATGGTCAGCAGCGCGTGGCCAAATACCGGACTCCGCACCAGCAGGCGGGCCGTGTCTCCCACCGCGTAGGATTCCCGGTCCGGAGTGACGTCGATGCGATTCCCGTCATGCCAGCTCCAGGCCGCCGCCTCGGCGCCGACGATGCGCAGATCCACCCGGGTGCGAGCCTCGCGACCCGACTGATCCCGCGCCGAAAAGGTCACCCGGTAATCACCCGCCTCGGCCAGGGTCAGCGGGACCTCATCCGCCAGGGGCAATCCCGTCTCCGCCTGGAGCCGGGTCTCGACCGTCTCCCCACGGCTCAGCACCTCGGTCACCTCGGTCTCGTTGCGGGTGGTGACGCGACCGCCGGCCCCTTTCACTTTCACCGTGGTGTGGGTAAGCCGCTCGACCGTCATCGTCGTCTCCACCGGCCCGGCGTGGACCGTACCGTCCGGACTCGCCACCGCCAGCGCCAGCGTGGTCTCCTCGCCCGCCCGTGTGATTCCCTCCGGAGTCCTGACCCCGAGATAAAAATCCGAGCTGTCGAGGGTGAATGCCGTCGACTCCGTGATCGTCTGCTGGTTGAGGTCGGTGATCTCGGCGTTTACCGAAACCCTCACCGGCGCGGGCGCGTCACCCGGCTCCGGCAGGCGGACATCGATGCGCCCGGTTCCGTCGGCACCCAGAGTCAGCGTCTCGCTGGCGGAAAAGCCCGCGTCGCCCCCGGTATCGCCGCCGAATCGGAAATCCTCAAAGCCACGCACCATCGGCCAGACCGTGTGGGTGGACACATACCAGTTCAGCCGCGCCTGGGAGAGGGGTTTTCCCATGAAATAGTTTGCCGACACGGGCAGGGAAAACTCTCGCGCCTCCGGATCCCGCCCCTCCGTGTCGATGGCGATCTCGAAGGTATTGGGACGGTACTCCGCCACCTGGAAGCCGTGATGATACTGGTGCCGCCAGGGCTGCTCCACCTCGACGCCGGGTTCATTGAAATCCACCTCGACCGAATACCAGCCCAGGGTCTTCTCATCCGGAATCTCGATGGCGAGATCGAAGCCGCCCCGCTCCGACAGGGTGATCTCCCGCGTCAGCACGCCGCGTCCCCGCGAGTCGGTCACCTTCACCCGGATCTTGCCCGCGGCCCGCGCCATGGGCAGCAGGCGGTCGCCGTCGGTGAGCCGCACCATGCCCTTGAGATACGCGGTCTCGCCCGGTTGATAGACATCGCGATCCGTGAACAAGAGGACGCGGCGATCATTCTCCGAGAGATCATCGTAGCGATAGGGAATGGAGAACTGCCAGAGGCCGATGGCGTCATAACGACCGAACTTTTCCACCAGGTGGCGGTCTTTTCCGCGCGAGGCGCCGAGCCATTTCGCCGGCTCCATCCGGTCGGCGGGAATGCGGGCGATTCCCTCGTCGTCGGTGCGGAAGGTCTCCAGCGTTTCCGCCTCCTCATCGAGCGTCTCCAGGTCCAGTCGCGCCAGGGGTTTGCCGGATTTCAGGGAAAACGCGTAGATCAGCGTGCCCTCGCGATCCCGCTTCCAGGCCAGGCCGATGTCGGTGAGTTGAATGAGCGCCTGCGCGCCGATCCCGAGATCCTTGCGCGTGTCCGACCAGCCCTCCGCGCAGACGTAGAGCGCGGCGTGGGGTTCCGCGCCGAGGATCTCCTCCCAGTTCAGCGTGAGTTTTTCGGTGTGGTCGATCTCTGCCGTGCGGGTGAACTCCCGGTCGTGGATCGTTTTCCCCGGCACCATCTCGAAGGGGATGGTCTGTTTGTCCCCGTGGCCGCCGTAGAGTTCCTCGTAGCCCCGCAACGCGTAGGCCAGGTCGCGGCCGTTCAGTTGTTTCACCCGCACGCGCACACTCTTGAGATTGCCCGTGAGAACGTCGAAACGACGCGCGCCGGAGGCATTCTGCGATTGGGAAAAAGCAGGCAGACTGATGAAGCCCGCGTTCGGGGAAAACTTAACCGTCTTCCTCTCCTCCGATTCCAGGCGCGTCTCATCATGTCCCAGCAGGCCGGGCGAAACGGACACGGTATAGTCGCGACCAAACTGAAAGTCGCCATGGAGTCGGACAAACGACTGACCGCGCTCGACCCGGAACCGGTCGGGGATGGGCTGGATACCGAAATAGCCCGGCAACACCTCCTCGGTGACCTCGGTATCGAGCGGCTTGTTGAAGCGGATCTGGATCATCCTCGGAGAGTCGTAGTCATTGCTCGCCGAGATCGACGCCACCTTGAAGGCGTGGAGCGTGCCCAGAGTGTCCATCCAGTCCTGACCGAGGCCGCGCTCGCCATCGGCGGAACGGAGCGACGCGTCAAGCCTGAGCTGCCAGGTGAGGTCGGTGGGTAGCGAAGCGACCGGCTCCAGGCTCACGAAATGCTCGGCCGGCCAGTCGAGCCGCTCACCCTGATCGCCCCAGGGTTGCAGGGGGGCGATCACCCCCGCCTCGGGTCGAGACACCTTCGCCGCCAGTCGCCGCCCGCCCTTGCGGTCCAGGAAAGCCACCGCCTCGCGGACCGACTCCAGCGCGACGGGCGCGCTGAAACGCAGGACGATCACGGGATCCGGGGTCAGCGGTTCATTGTAGTGAAAATATCCCGGGAACCGCTGCACTTGCAACGGCGCCGGGGCGGCTTGGTTCGTGTCGGAGGAGGATTCCTGGGCGGCGGTTCGCGCTTTCGGCGACAAGCCGGCGAGAATCGCGAGAGAGATCGCGCACAGGGCGATCAGGTTGCGGGCGGATGATTTCATGGGCGCGTTGACGGGCGGGGAGAATCGATCCCTTCTCCCCCGAGGGGTCGCTTGCCGGGCGTTGGGTTCAGAGATGGCGCCTCCCGAGGCGCCGGGGGCACAGCTTGGCAAGAGTCCGTCCCCCTCCCTTCCATAACGAGCGGGCACCCGGCGATATTTCATCTTTCTCGAAAAAAAATGGTTTCGGCATCAGAACCATCATGAATTGACGATTGCGGCTGGCAGAACCCCCGCGATCTGGCTGGACAAGATCACGATGATCGTGCTGGGATGACCTCGTTACCGAGTCCTCTCCTTCCACCAGTCCCATGTCTCGCAATCCCGGCAAACCATGGTCCTCGCCCTTCGTCCGTTGGCACGCGAGAGTTTTCCTCGTTGCAGCCGCCGGTTTGTGGCTCTGGCCATTCTTCCACGCTGAGTGGAAGGGGTCGGCCTATCCCGCACTGCCCAAAGCCGTGACCTTTCAATACAATGCCGCCGGCTCTGCCGATAGGCTTTGCGCGTCCGCGAGCCAGATGACGACTTATCTTGCTGGGTTTTGTCAAAAAATGCTGCCTACCCCTAGCGGCAGAGCCCGGTAGTGGAGTATCGCCGCGGCCCCGACATGGGTGGCGGGATCGGCGGGTTGCTGCACACCCTGCGCGACGGAGTGGCAAAATACAATCTCGGCAACGGGCGCGGCGACATCGTGGCCCAGAGCGACCACCTCGGGGTGCTGACGTGGACCGCCAGCTACGAGGCCTTCGGGAAGCGGGAGGAGGAGACGGGGAGCAACAACGACCGGCAGCGGGCCAATTCCAAGGAGGAGGATCCGACGGGGCTGCTTTGGGAGCATTTCCGGTATCGGGATCTGGAGACCGGCGTGTGGCTGAGCCGCGATCCAGCGGGGTTCGTGGATGGTCCGAATTTGTATGCCTATGTCAGGCAGAATCCTTGGACATTCTTCGACCCGCTGGGGCTTCAGACATCTGAGCGGAAAGCGCAAATGGAAAAGGCAAAGGCTGGACTTTCGATAATTCCGGCACCGCTCCGTCTCGCCGCTGCTAAGAAGCGAGCAGATTTGGAGATCAAGCAGAAAATGGACTCGGGAGGTGTAAAAGGAGTTCGGAGTTGGATCGTCAAGGAAGCGAATTTTACCGCAAGGCTCCCCTTAAAAATGCTCGACAATTATCTAGGAACTGATGGGAAGCAAGATCCCAAGGTCACACTGAGTCAGCGAGATGTGTACGAGGCGGGAGTCAGTTTGAGACTGGATCGTTCGCCAGAATTTTTGGCTGACTTGAAAAGGAACACGGGAGCTGAAAAAAAGACTTGGAAAGGAAGCTGGGATATCTTAGCGGGTGCGGATACTTCCGGCACGTTAGGAACTTTTACAGCAAAGGTGAATGCGGAAATCACAAGTCAGATGGTAAATGGAAAGCCTGCATGGATAGCAACAGGAACTTTCTCAGTGCAAGATACGTACGACTTCAACGTCAATGATGCGGAAGCGGCTCGTGCAATAAACGATTTTGTCGCTGGAGTTGACAAAGGGCCTTACGAAGGCCGGAGTCAGATGGGGCAGCTGAAAACGCTAACAATGTCACGGGTTCCAGGGAAGCCATTTGATGTGACGTCTGACCCTGTGAAGTTCCGGCAAACTTCACTTGAAAAGACGGCGGAGATCGAAACCACCGCCGGAAAATACCAGTCAGAAAATGAATATAAGTAGCCGAATCTCCTTCGCGTTATCGGCTGCGATTGCAATCTTGCTGATACCCGCATGTGGTTTTTTTCAACGCGAATCCAATCGGTTCCATCGGTCGTCCGACTCAGGGATGGAGTTATTGTATCTGTGGGAGGATCAGCCTTTTGCGTTGATCTGGAGAGATGAAGGTGGAGGCACATTTGAGTTGGTTTCGGCAGTGTGGGATGATTTTCCTTCTGATCCGAGTATAACTGGCGACAAAATATTAAGTCGCCACGTCGAAGAAATTACATCAGCATCGACGTTCTCACGTTCCGGGAACCGGTTTTACTTTTTCAAAGGCTTCGCGCCTCAGAAAGAATCGTTGGACAATTTTGATGCTGTCCTGAAAGCGACGAAAGAGCGTAAAGTAGAGTACTTTTTGCTCGATGGTTCTGAGCTGGAGCGCTTTTCCGATCAAAGTAAACTCGATTCATTTTTCACCGGAGAAACACTCGAACCTCTCAAGCCAATCAAGCAGCTTTACGAGGAGTTAAAAACCGAGTTCAAGGTGGACTGAATGCGCAATGCAGAACCACACGGCCCACGCGCAAAGCCTGTCGGTGAAGTCAACGACCACCCGGGCGCAAGAGCAAACGACCGCTCCCGTCACGCTGCCTGCTGGTGGGTGCCGATAGCGGCCATTGGCCGGAATGAAAAGGAGGGCCCTGCCGTTTGGGGTCAGGCATAAAATCTTGACATATACCCTAATGAATAAGCGGCCCGGTGAAGACTGAGCGGAAGGCCTGGCGGTGAAGTCGGACGGCCACCCAAGCCGTCCGGCAATCGACCGCTGCGGCACGCCCCGTGCGGATGAGGTGCCGAGTGCGGCTTGCGCCGGTCGAAGAAAACGGGCACCTCGCACGGGTCGCGCCTCCGCTCGCGCGCTGATGGTTCGGGCGGCGTTCCGCGTCGGCGTGGCCTTCCTCAGCGGGCCCTGCCGTTTGGGGTCAGGCATAAAATCTTGACATATACCCTAATGAATAAGCGGCCCGGTGAAGACTGAGCGGAAGGCCTGGCGGTGAAGTCGGACGGCCACCCAAGCCGTCCGGCAATCGACCGCTGCGGCACGCCCCGTGCGGATGAGGTGCCGAGTGCGGCTTGCGCCGGTCGAAGAAAACGGGCACCTCGCACGGGTCGCGCCTCCGCTCGTGAACTAAGGGACCTATGGGACAGGTTATCTCTTGGTATTGGAACCTCCGGAGGAAATGGTCGATGAATGTCCGCATCATCGCACGACAGAATGCCGACACGCAACCGCCTCCGAACGCCCGTTGTGCCCGAATCGGCGGGCTCTATGGCGGCGACGGCGGACACCAATCTTTCGGGACCGCTGAAGCCGCGTCCACGTTCTCCAATAAAATGACATCGCGTGATAGAATCACTCCCCGGTCGGCGTATCCGCGCCCATGACCACCACCCTGATATCGCCACCCCGGAAAATGCACCCCGATCACGCGCCCGAAAACGTTGACGACCCCTCGCTGCGGAAAGTCTACGACCGCACCCGGATGAGCCTGATCGAGCGCCTGTCCGACTGGGAAGACCAGCGGACCTGGAACGAATTCTACGAAAGCCCTGCCGTTAGGGGTCAGGCATAAAATCTTGACATATACCCAAATTAATAAGCGGTCTGGTGAAGGCTGAGCGGAAGGCCTGGCGGTGAAGTCGGACGACCACCCAAGCCGTCCTGCATTCGACCGCTGCGGCACGTCCCGTGCGGATGATGTGTGAACTAAGGGACAGGTAATCTATTGGCATTGGAACCTCCGGAGGAAATGGTCGATGAATGTCCACATTATCGCACGACAGAATGCCGACCCTCAACCATCTCCGAACGCCCGTTGTGCCCGAATCAGCGGGCTCTATGGCGGCGACGGCGGACACCAATCTTTCGGGACCGCTGAAGCCGCGTCCACGTTCTCCAATAAAATGACATCGCGTGATAGAATCACTCCCCGGTCGGCGTATCCGCGCCCATGACCACCACCCTGATATCGCCACCCCGGAAAATGCACCCCGATCACGCGCCCGAAAACGTTGACGACCCCTCGCTGCGGAAAGTCTACGACCGCACCCGGATGAGCCTGATCGAGCGCCTGTCCGACTGGGAAGACCAGCGGACCTGGAACGAATTCTACGAAACCTACTGGCGTCTCATCTACAGCGTCTCCCTCAAGGCCGGGCTGCGCAACGACGAGGCCATGGATGTCGTCCAGGAGACCGTCCTGACCATCGCCAAACAATGGCGCGGCGGACAGAAATACGATCCCGCCAAAGGCTCCTTCAAGACCTGGCTGCTCAACATCACCCGCTGGCGGATCGCGGATCAGTTTCGAAAGAAACAGCGCAACCCCGCCGCCATGAACCAGGCCGGGGGCACCCGCGGCGCCGACGGCGATCTCCGCTCCACCGCCACCATCGAACGGCTGGAGGACGACGACGGAGACATCCTCGAGCGCCTCTGGGACATCGAATGGAAAAGCAACCTCTCCCGCGTGGCTCTGGAGCGGGTGAAAGACAAGGTCTCGCCCCGCCAATACCAGATTTTCGACGCCTACGTCCTCAAGGATTGGGACGCCGCCAAAGTCAGAAAGCAACTCGGCGTCAGCATGGCCCAGGTCTACCTCGCCAAACACCGCGTCGGCGGGCTGGTGAAAAAGGAGATCGACGCGTTGCTGGCCCAGATGGAGTGACCCGTCTCCCGCACGAACCGGGCTCTTTTGGCTTGAGCGACATGTGGATCCAGCCCTATCCTGAACCCATGTCACGGTCCCTGGCCCGCTTTTCCGCCGCGATGGCTTGGGCGCTCGCGATGGGCGCCGCGCCAGTCGCTCTCGCCATACCCAACGTGTTCATCGGCGGAAACTTCATCGGTCCCATCGTGCCTTCGCAGCCGGTGTTCAACGCCAACCTGACGGCGGACTTTCTCGATCCCGGCAACTGGGATACCGCCACCTTTCCCGGTCCCTGGCGACGCGCCACCGTCGCGGGCGGGATGGAACTGCGCTCCATGGCGGCGGTACCCGTCGTCTTCGGCGCGGTGCCGGACTCCGTCATCGCCCGTCACGAGGCCGGAGGCGGGCTGGAGGAAATCATCATCACCTACCTCGACGCGGGCACTTTTTTCCCCTACCACGCGGGGGGAGAGACGGATCGCGAGGAGCGCGCGGCGGGCGACGCGCGCCGGGCGGAGTTCGACGCGCGCTGGCGCCAACTGGATCAAGAGCTGCGGCAGCGCCTGCGCGAGGGCTGCGGACAGGATGGCGAGCAGGTGGTGGCCGGGCGCAGTGATCCGCTGCGCGTGGCCCACACGGATTATCTCTGGGAGGGATTCCGCCTCCGGCTCGCCCGTCGGCCAAACCACTCCATCGCCCTCTGTCTCTCCCGCGCCGACGCGCCGGCCCCGGCATGGATCGACGGGGATCTCGCCGGGCTGGATCGCCGCGCCCGCGCCGATCTGTTGGCGGAGCGGGTCCAGTCGAACGCGCGCGGCGAGCGGGTCATCACCGGGGTGCCTGTGTTCGACCAGGGCTTCACCCCGTACTGCGGAGTCCACGCTCTGGCGATGGTGGCGCATTACCACGGGCTCCGTCTGCTACCCGGGGAGCTGGCCGCTGGGGCGGAATTCCGCAACACCGGCAGCGCGCGGGGGAGTCGCATCGTGGATCTCTACCGGGCGGTGGCGCAGGAGCTGGATCTGGATTTTTCCCACTCGGCCCGCTTTGACGCCCGGCGCGCGGAGCGGGCGCTGAGCGAGGGCCTGCCGGTGATCGTGTGGCGGCGGGTCTCGATGGAGAGGGAGAAAGTCCACGCCGAAGTGGCGACCCGCTTCGCCGAGGAGCCCGGGCAGGCCTCGCTGCCGCCGCTGGATCCGGTGACGCTGGCGGCGTTGCCCGACCGCAAGCGGATGGGATCCCCCTCGCACGCCTCGGTCATCATCGGTCTGGATGAGGCGTCCGGCACGGTGATCTATCTGGAACCCTGGGGAGCGCGGGTGCGGGAGCGGCGCATGCGGGTGGAGGAGTTGGAGGCCACGACCTACGCCTCGTTCTACTACACCTTCTGAGGCGTCCGACCAGACAGGGTTGAGTCGCCGACCAAAGAGGGTTGACTCGCCTTGGCCACGAATTGGTGGTGCAGGATCTGGACGCAGAGCAGGTGATTGAGCAGGGTGTCCTTGCGGGTCAGCGACACCGCGTCGGTGTCGTAACGCCAGCCGTCGAGGAATGCGGAAACCCGGGCGGGGTCGAGGAGGCCGGCCTCTCCGACGGAGGCGGGATGGAGGTATTGGTCGATGAGCGCCTCGACGCCGGCTTTTTTCGCGGGATCGGTGTGGGCGGGCGGCGCCATGAAAGCGAATTTTTCCCGCCGGTACAACACCTCGGGCAACACGCCGCGAACCGCCTCGCGCAGCACCCATTTCTCAATGTTGCCCCTGATCCTGAGACACGGCGGCACCCGGACTGCCGCGGCGGCGAGGTGATGATCGAGAAAGGCGGGGCGCGACTCCATGGAGTGGGCCATGTCGACCCTGTCCCCGCCCCAGTTGAGGATCTGGCCCTCGAGCTGGCATTTGCTCCAGGTGTATTGGGCGCGGTCGAGGGGATGTCGACCGGCCAGCTTGTCCCCATCGACCCCCTCGGCGATGGCGGCGATGGGATCGTAATCGGAGAGGGCGGCGCGCAGATTCTCCGAGAGCAGCGGCCGGGCGATGTCGAGAGTGTCCATCCAGGGCTGAATCCAGGAGGGAGTGAATCCGCAGAGGGCGTCCCAGGCGGGATGGTTTCGCCGCTCGTCGGCGATGATGGCGCCTTTGAAGAGCTGGTTCGACCGATCCAGGGCGGCCTGGAACTCGGCGCGGACTTCGTCCGTCTCGTGGGACATGCCGTGGAGGAACATGTCGCGCTTGAAGGCGGGATAGCCCCCGAAAAGTTCGTCCGAACCCTCGCCGGTGATGACGGTCTTGTATCCGCATTCGTTGACCCGCTTCGACATCAGATATTTCGCCACTCCGAGGGTGTTGTAAAAGCTGCGCTCGGCATGCCAGACAGTCTGGACGAAATTTTCCCCGTAGAGATCCCCGGCGTCGAGATGGATCATCTCCTGGTCGGCCCCCATGCTGAGGGCCATCTCGCGGGCGATGGAGGCTTCGTCGTAGTCGTCATGATCGAAGCTGATGGTGAAGGCTTTGACAGCGCTCTGCATGGCGCCGGTGGCGAGCCCGAGGATGCAGCAACTGTCGATGCCGCCGGAAAGGTAGCAACCGACGGGCACGTCGGCCTCGAGGCGAAAGACGATGGCCCGGATGAGCTCGTCGCGGACGCGCTCGATGTGCTCCTCGGCATCGATTTTCTCCGGTCGGTCCGCCTCGAGGGGAAAGTCGAGATCCCAATACTGGTGAGTCTCGATCCTCAGTCCGCCGTCCCCGCGCCGCACCCGCATGAGGTGTCCGGGCTGGAGGGCGTGGACATCCTGAAAGGCCGAGGTGCCGGGAACCATGGTCTGCATGAGCTGATGCAGCACCGCCTTGGGGTCGAGGCGGGAAGGGACCGCCGGGTGGGCGAGGACAGCTTTGACTTCGGAACCGTAGACGAGGGTGTCGCCCTGAACTGAGAAAAACAGAGGCCGGATGCCGAAGCGGTCGCGCACGAGGATGAGTTCATCCGCGTCGGCATCGTAGAGCGCGACGGCGAATTCTCCCCGGAGGTGCTCGGTGAAGGCGAGCCCGTGTCGCCGATAGAGTCCGATGGCGATCTCGCTGTCGGACTTGGTGCTGAAACGATCCCCCTCCGCCATGAGGGTGGAGCGGTGGCGTTTGAAATCGTAGAACTCCCCATTGTTGGTCAGCACGACGCGGCGGTCGGGGGAAAGGATGGGCTGATGGCCGCCGGCGAGGTCGTTGATGGAGAGCCGCGTGTGTCCCATGGCGATGCCGCGGGCGGCGTCGATGTGCTCGCCGCGTCCGTCGGGACCGCGATGGTCCAGGGTGTGGAGCATGGCGCCGAGGATGTCGTGATCGCGGTCACGATGGGAGGGCGAGGCTGAGATGAATCCGGCAATTCCGCACATGGTGTCTGGAGGGGGTCGAGGAGGGTGAGGCTGGCGAGGTGGATGAGTGAGACGGGCGACGGCTCAGCCGATCATGGGGATCTGGTCGGGGAGCCGGTCCAGGCGGTCGAGGATGGCCATGATGAGGGCTTGTCGGATGAAGACCGCGCCGTGGGCCTGGGAGAAATAGAGATTGTGCGGCGTCTTATCGAGCGAGGTGTCGAGTTCCTCCTGCCGGGCCAGCGGGTGCAGGATCACGGCCTCGGGTTTCAGTTGGCTGTCGGAGTCGAGCTTGTAGCGGGAGTCGAGCGTCTTGTAGCTGTCGCCAAGAAAAGCGATGGAGTTCATGTAGATGACATCCAGTTTGGGCAGGGCTTCCTGGATGTCGTTGGTTACCTCGTAGTCGATCGCCGCCTCGGTGAGATGGTCGATGACGTCGGCGCCGAAGGGGTCCGCCATCTCCGAGATAACGGTGACCCGCTCGATGTGATCGGCGAAGAGCAGCGACATGAGGAGGAAGCTTTTCACCGCGCGCATGGATCCCGGCGTGCCGAGGATGCCGAGGTGGAGCCGCGCGTCTCCCCCGCCCCGCGCCTCCCCGAGTTCACGTCTCCATTTGAGGAGCGCGTACCAGTCGGCCAGGGCCTGGGTGGGGTGCTCGCCCGATCCGTTGCCGGCATTGATCAGGGGTATGCGGAGGCTTTCCAGCAGCCGATCGGTGGCGTCGGTCTCGGTGTGACGCATGATGACGAGATCGGCGTAGGCGTTGAACATCTCGCCGATGTCCTGCAGCGACTCTCCTTTGGCGGTGCCGGTGACCCGCCCGTCGGCGATGCTGATGATCTTCCCATCCAGCCTCAGCACCGCGCTCTCGAACGAGGTCCGCGTGCGGGTGCTGGCTTCGAAGAACGCGGTGATGGCGATCTTGCCATCGAGCGGATGGTAGGGCGCGATCTCGGTGTGCTCGAGGATGGCGGCGAGTTTGCACAGCTCGATGACCTGCTGGCGGCTGAACTGTCCCGCCTCGAGAATGGAGCTGCCCGCCAGTTCGCGGAGTGTCCGGAGATCGACCGGATTGTCCTCGAGCAGCAGGCCGGGCTCGGGCCGGAGAGATTGGGAATCGCTCGGCGGCTCCAGCACGCGCCCGATGAGGTTGGGTGGCAGATCGTTGGGTTTCATGATTCGAAAAGTGCGGGTCACCAGAGATTTCCGGAACGCCAATCGATGAACAGCAGCACCACGAGGCCGACGGCCCCGATAGCGCAGAGCAGCAGGGCGCCGAGGATGAGGAACTTGACGAAAGCGATGGAGAACAGCATGTCGGGTAGTGGATGGAAGGTCAGTGGCGGGAGGCGGCGGTGGCGGACATGTCGTCCCACCGGAACGGGGGGCCCGGCCTCAGCCAGGTGGCGAGAGACACGCACAGCATGGAGACGGCCGCTCCGATGAGGGAGGCGCTGAACCAGCCGATGGCGAAGTAGGCCCACAGGCCGATGCCGCTGCCGAGCAGGAGCCCGCAGACGACCCCGAACCGGTTGGTCCTTTCCCAGTAGAGGCCGGCGATGATGGGCCAGATGGTGCTGGCGACCAGCGGGCCGGAGAGGAAGAGGATCTCCAGCAGGTTGAGCTTGAAACCGCACAGCAGCCAGGTCAGCACACCGAGCAGGATCACCGATCCGGCAGCCGCCCGGCGCACCACGGTGTCGGACGCGTTTTTCCGGATCATGCCGCGAAAGACATCCTCGGCGAGGAGATCCGAACTCGCGGCGAGGAGGCTGTCGATGCTGGAGGCCAGCGAGCAGAACACCACCACGAAGACCAGCATGGCGCCGGTGGTGCCCAGTACCGAACCCGCCACCAGCGGGCCGACGGTGTCGGGATCGATGACATTGATGCCCAGGGGGCTGGCGGCGATGGCGATGAATCCCGCCGCCACCGGCACCGGCAGCCAGAGCAGCCCGGCGAGCGCGAAGGCCTTGGGCGCCACCGTGCGCCGCATTGCGTAGACGCGGCTCCACCAGACATTGTTGTGAAAGACCTCCCCGAAGCCGAAGAACAGATTGTTGAACAACGACAACAGGGCGACCGGCATGAAGAGTTGCAGCAGCGCCGGTTGTTTCACCGCCATGTCCGCGTGGACTTCCGCGACATCGATGCGCCCCAGCACCACCACGCCCACGATCACGATGCCGACGAGGATGAGGATGGACTGGATGAAATCGGTGCCGATGACCGCGTAGAGCCCGCCAAAAAGCGTGTAGGTCACGCACACCAGGAGGATGACGCTCATGCCGTGCAGGTAGGGCACCCCGGCGAGCGTCTCCAGCAGCTTGCCGCCGGCCGTGCCCATGCTGACCAGCCAGGCCAATGAGTAAACCATGGTGATGACCAGGAAAATGACCCACGCCACCTTCCCATAACGAAGCCGCACGAAATCGCCGGAGGTGAAGCCCTTGGGCAGCAACTGATGAATGCGAAACGCCACCGGCGCGAAAAGCAACAATCCAAAGCTCGCGGTCGCGTAGGCGAGCAGGCCCCAGATCCCCTTTTCCAACGCGAAAGCCGGCGCCAGCATCACGGTGTTAGATGTGACCCACGTGGCCATGGCCGTGGCCGCCCCCAACGCCAGCCCGACATTGCGTCCCGCGAGGAGAAATCCCTCCAGATTTTTCGCCCGCCGCCCCCACCACATCCCGAGCGCGATCCAGAGTACGCCAAAGATGACCAGTAACAGCCAGCCGGTCCCCGGATCGAGCAGCGTCTTCGCGTCGGCCGGCATCTCAGGCACTCTCCTTTCCCAACGCGTTTGTCGCCGCGTGACGACGATGACCGATCAGCACCGCGCCGACGGTGGCAAAAAACAGCAGACATCCCACCGACATGAGCGCCACCACCAGCCGGGCATCGACATACTCGACATCGACCCTGACCGGGTTTGACCAGATCAACTCAGTCGCGGCGGCATCGGGGAGTCTTCCGACACGGAAATGGTGCTCACCTTCCACCAATCCCGTGACCAGCGACGCCCGGTCCGGCCCCGCGTAGCGGATCAGGGGAGCGGTGAAGGCGGCCTCCCGCGCGTGTTCCAACCGATATATCCCCCCGGCATCCTCCCACTCCAGCAGCACCTTTCCCTCCTCCGAGCGCACGGGCATGCGGGACCCGTCAGCCGTGAGCTCGGGCGCGGCATTCACGGGACACAACCCGAGAGCCACCACCGACGGCAGGATCAGAAGACAATGGAGGGAGCGGCGACGCATCCAGACTCACCATGGGGCGATATCGTTTGTATTCAAATCATTTTGATCGAAACCATTTGCCGACCCAATGATTGCCACGCAAATGAGTTGCCAGTTTCGGCGGCCACCCGCTATGAAAGGACCCCCGTCCATGTCAGCGTCCAGCACTCCCCCGATCCCCGGCGACCGCTACGATCTCCGCGTCCTGCAGGCCATTCGTCGCCTCATGCGCGCGGCCGATCTGCATTCCCGCCGACTCTCCGGCGAGTATGGAGTCACCGTGCCCCAGATCGTCTGTCTCAATCGCATCGCCGAACAAGGCGAGCTGACCGTCAAAGCTCTCGCCGACAAGGTGTTTCTCAGCCCCAGCACCGTCGTCGGCGTGCTGGATCGCCTCGAGGCCCGGGATCTGGTGCGGCGGCGGCGGAGCGAGACGGACAAACGCATCGTGCATGTCGGCATCACCACCGCCGGACGCGAATTGCTGGCGGCCTCGCCCTCGCCGCTGCACGAGGAGCTGGTCTCCGGCTTCCGCGGCCTGTCGGAGACGCAACAGAAACGCATCGCGGCCTCCCTCGAGCAGCTCGTGGATCTTCTCGAAATCGGTCGCATGGATGCCGCGCCCATCCTGGCCCCCGTCGATCCGCCCGATCCCCCCGCAAGCGCGTGAGAATCCGGAGTTGCCCCGGACCCGGGATGTGTTCACCATCCCGCTTTCCGCATCCCTTTCCCCCACAGCACAGCATCCACCATGAGTGACCCCGCCATCGCCGCCCCTTCGAGACTTCTCACCCGGCTCTCGATCATGATGTTCCTTCAGTTTTTCGTCTGGGGAGCCTGGTTCGCCACCATCGGCCAAGCGCTGGGATCGAACGGGCTCACCGACTTCATCGGCGGCGTCTACGGCACCGCGCCCCTGGGTGCCATCTTCGCCCCGCTGTTCCTCGGACTCATCGCGGACCGCTTCTTTCCCTCGCAGATCGTGATGGGCGTGCTTTTCCTCATCGGGGGAGTGCTGCTCTTCCTCGCCACCGGCGCGGCCGAGGCCGGAAATGGCAAACTGATGGTCAGCTACTGCCTGGGCCACATGCTGTGCTACATGCCGACTCTCGGGCTGGGTAATTCCATCGTCTTCTCGCACCTGAGCCGCATCCAGTTCCCCAAGGCGCGTGTCTGGGGCACTATCGGCTGGATCGTCGCCGGACTACTGATCGGCTTCATCGGCTGGAGTTCCAGTCTCAACATGTTCAGGGTCGCCGCCATCAGCTCCCTCCTCCTCGGCCTCTACTCCTTCACCCTACCCCATACCCCGGCGCCGGCCAAAGGACAGAAGATCGACCTCCGCGCGCTGTTGATGGTGGACGCCTGGAAACTCCTCGGCAAACCCGGCTTTCTCATCTTCATCCTCTGCTCGGGGCTGATCTGCATTCCCTTGGCTTATTACTATGGGACCACCGGCAACTTCCTCACCAACGCCGGATTCGAGCAGGCCGCATCCTCCATGACCATCGGCCAGATGTCTGAAATATTCTTCATGCTGCTGATCCCCTTCTTCTTTCGTCGCCTGGGGGTGAAATGGATGATCCTCGTCGGCATGCTGGCCTGGGTGCTGCGCTACCTGCTCTTTGCCTACGGCGCCCCGGATCAGGTGGCGTGGATGCTGTTTCTCGGCATCGCCCTGCATGGAATTTGCTACGATTTCTTTTTCGTCACCGGCTTCATGTACGCGGACCGCGTCGCACCCGTTCAGGTCCGCGGTCAGGTGCAGAGCCTCCTGGTGTTCGTCACTCAGGGACTGGGCATGTACATCGGTTATGGAGTCGCTTTCGGACTCACCCTGTTCGGAGTGCCCATCTTTCCGGGAAAATTTGGCGAGGTGTCAAAGTATGGCGATCTCGACGCCGCCATCAAAGCGGCCCGTCCGGAGGAGACCCTCACTTTCGGCCAATCCTTGGCGAAGATGTTTTCCGTGAACATGCCCGACAGCGTCGATAGCGGCCTGATCTCCGAAGCCATGGCCCAGTGGAAAGATTACTGGATGTTCCCCGCCATCATGGCGGGAGTGATCTCCGTCATTTTCTTCGTCTCCTTCTGGGACAAAACCAGAGTCGGCGACGAGGAATCCGGCAGCTGACCCCAGCCCCGCGCAACGTCATGGCCCGTTGGAAAATCGCCGGGATCAACTTCGATCACTTCCACATGGGGGATCTGCTCCGGATGGTCCACGATCATCCCGACGCCGAGATCGTCGCCATCGCGGACGAAAAACCCGCGCGCCTGACCGAGGCGGCCGCGCGCTTCGGCCTCCCACCCGACAGGGTATACTCGGAGATCGAACCCTGTCTGGTCGAGACCCGGCCCGATGTCGTCATCCTCTGCCCCGCCGCCGCGCGCCACGCCGAGTGGACCGAGCGGGTCGCCCCCCACGGCGTCCACATCCTGATGGAAAAACCCTTCGCCGCCTCCCTGGCCGAGGCCGACCGCATGATCGCGGCGATGGAGAAAAGCGGGAAACGGCTCGCCATCAACTGGCCCCTGGCCTGGATGCCCGCCCACCGGAAAACCCACCAGCTCATCAGTGAAGGGCTCATCGGCGAGGTGCGCGAGGTCCATTTCTACGATGGCAACCGCGGCCCGCTCTGGCACGGGGCGGACAAGATCGAAAAAGAACCCGGCCCCGAAGAAAAAGACGCCAGTTGGTTCTACCGGAAAGCCGAGGGCGGCGGCAGCCTGCTCGATTACCTGGGCTACGGCACCACCCTGGGCACCTGGTACCACGGCGGGCGCGGCCCCGTCGAGGTGATGGCCATGTGGGACGAGCCGACCGGGCTCGAGGTGGACGAACACAGCGTCACCGTGGCGCGCTACGCGACGGGCTTGTCAAAATTCGAGACCCGCTGGGGCACCTTCACCGATCCCTGGACCCACCAGCCGCAGCCGAAATGCGGGTTCAACATCGTCGGCAGCGAAGGCACCATCGCGAGCCATGACTACGCCCCGACCGTCCGCGTGCAGACCCGCGACCGCCCCGGGGGCTACGATATCGGGGCCCCGCCCCTGGAGGCGCCCTTCGCCAATCCGGTGCAATATTTTCTGCATTGCCTCGAGACCGACACACCCATCGAGGGACCACTGAGCCTGGAGATTTCCCGCATCGGCCAGCAAATCGTCGACACCGCCTACCGCAGCGCGCGGGAAAAGCGCGCCCTTCCCCTGGTGGGCAAATGACAGAGGGGAATCCGACGGCGCCTCTGTGCCCGCCACTTTGATGACGAGGGACTGTCAAACTTTAAAACTTCGCAAATCTTGAAAAATTCCCTCGCCAAACAATCAGACCTGATAAAATACCAGAGACCCCCGCGGACCTCGCCCGACCGATAATGGCCGGGCGGTTTCGTTTTCATCACCCGCCCCTTCCATGCCCGGCATTCTCGAAGAGTTATCGCTCCAACGCGCCCCCATCTGCGGGCGGGTGTTCTCACCCGACCAGATTCGTCGCGGGGTGCGCTACTACCAGCAGGGAAAAGTCCGCGTCGTCACCTCCAACGTGAACGGCACCTTCGCCGGCATCTTCGGACAGGTGCGCGATCTCGACGATGGCCCCACCTCGGAAGTCAGCGTGGTCATTCGCCGATCCCAGGATGGCGAATGGCACATCGACGGCAGTTCCTCGACGGATCGTCAGCCGAACTCCGACCGCGTGGTGGCCCTGTTGCTGGCGGCCAAGGCCGAGCACGGCGCGCCGGAGGAAATCGAACGACTGCGCTTTCCCGCCACCGTGCATTGCTTCCGCGCCGATGTCCGCACCGGCATCCTGCACTGGGACGACCAGGACGCGCGCGCCCTCCTGGAGCGCCTGCCCATGGCGCGGGTGCCCGAGGGGGGCGAGGGCGAGGTGGAGACCTGGCTGCGCGACTGCGGGCTGCGGCGGCTGGTGGAAATGTATCCCTGGGACGAGATTGATCCGGCCTGCCGTGAATGCTACGCCTTCCCGGCGAAGACGCTGGCCGAGCAGGAGATGCGCTGGGCGGACTTCCTCGCCAACCATCCGCCGGAGACCGACGGCATCCAGGCGCGGCTGGAGTTTTCCGAGGATTTTGGTCTCCTCGTCATGGAGTCGCCCGACTGGTACGGTGAGATGGGCGCGGACGGCGCCGAGGACGGGATCGATTGGTTCGGTTTTGAATGCGGCATCCGCCTCGGCCGCGACAAGGTGAATCTGCTTCCCTGCCTGATCGAGTATCTGCGGAGCCAGCCGAGCACTTTCCGGCTTTCTGATCTGCGTCATCTCGATCCCAAGACCCGCATCCCCATCCGCATCGAGCAGAGCGGCCGCTACGTCGCGGTGCCGGTGAGCCGACTACGGGCAGTGCTGGGCATTCTCGCGGAATTGTTCGACGACGATCCCCTCGACGATGAGGGCCGTTTGAAACTCCACGGACTCCGCGCCGCCCAGATCGTGTCCGACTCCCGCCGCGAGGGAGAAAACCGGCTCGTCGATCAGGCGCCCGACTATCTCCTGCAAACCACCGAGGCCATCGAAGCCCTGAAACCGAAAGTCGAGGCCTCGGTGCCCGAGGGCTTCCAGGCCTCGCTCCGGCCCTACCAGGAGGAGGGCTTCCGCTGGCTCCAGTTTCTCCGCGAACAGGGCCTCGGCGGCATCCTCGCCGATGACATGGGGTTGGGAAAAACCGTCCAGACCCTCTGCCATCTTTTCCACGAAAAAAAGGAGGGCCGCGCCGATCTTCCCATTCTCATCGTGGCGCCCAAAAGCGTGGTGCCCAACTGGGAAAAGGAGATCAAGAAATTCGCCCCCTCCCTCACCGTGCTGGCCCTGCAGGGACCGGGACGAAAGCGCTTCTACCCGGTGCTGCGCTTTTCCGACGTGGTGGTCACCTCCTACCCGGTGCTGCTGCGTGACGCCGACGAGCTGCGCGCCCAGGAGTTCCACTACATCGTCCTCGACGAGGCGCACACCATCAAGAATGCCGGCTCGGGCGTCACCCAGGTGGCGTGGCGGTTGCGGGCGCGACATCGGCTCTGCCTCAGCGGCACGCCGATCGAAAATCACCTCGGGGAGCTCTGGTCGCTGTTTCATTTCCTGATGCCGGGATTCCTCGGCAGCGAGGACAGCTTTCGCCGCTGCTACCGGGTGCCGATCGAAAAGAATCGCGACGAGGATCGCCGACAGCGTCTCGCCAAACGCGTCGGTCCCCTCATGCTCCGGCGCACCAAGGACCTCGTCGCCAAGGATCTCCCGCCCAAGACCGAGATCGTCCGCACCATCGAGCTGACCCCGAAACAGATCGAACTCTACGAGGGCGTCCGCGCCAGCCTGAGCCGTGATCTGAAGGAGGAGATCAACCGCCGCGGCATCGAGGCCTCGAAGATTCTCATCCTCGACGCCCTGCTCAAACTCCGCCAGATCTGCTGTCATCCTCATTTGCTCAGCCTCGCCTCGGCGCAAAAGGTCAAGAACTCCGCCAAACTCGATCTGCTGATGGAGTTGCTCCCCGACATGGTGGAAGAGGGGCGCCGCATTCTGATCTTTTCCCAATTCGCCCAGATGCTGGCGCTGATCGAGAAGGCTCTAGACAAGCGCAAGATCCGCTACCAGACCCTGACCGGGGCGAGCAAGGATCGCGGCGGTCTCTGCGACACCTTCCAGGCCGGCAAGGTCCCGGTGTTTCTCATCAGCCTCCGCGCCGGGGGCACCGGGCTGAACCTCACCGCCGCCGACACCGTGATCCATTACGATCCGTGGTGGAACCCCGCGCTGGAGGCCCAGGCCACCGACCGGGCTTACCGTATCGGTCAGCAAAATCCCGTCTTCGTCTACAAGCTCATCAGCCAGGGCACCATCGAGGAAAAAATCCTCTACCTGCAGCAGAAGAAGCGGGCGTTGTTCCAGGGCATCCTCGAGGGCGCACCGCAGATGCTGGAGTTCGACGAAAGCACGCTGGCCGACCTGCTGGCGCCGATCGAAGGGTGAGTCGGGAAGGTAACGCGCTGATCGACGGGCTTCCGCTTGCCTGAAAAATTGCCGCCAGCCGCGCGTCGGAAAGCATCGGCGAAAATCAGCGTCGATCAGCGCTCCCCCCCACCCGATGGCTCACCGCTCCCCGGCGGCGTAGCACCGCAGCTCACCGTTCTCCAGCGTCACGAACACCCGCCCCGCCGCGTCGATGGCGGCCCCGCCTTTCACGACTTGCGAGGGCAGGCGCTCGCGCCAGAGATCGGCGCCGGTGGTAGTGTCGATGATCGCGAGGAAGGCCTCATCCTCCCGCTCGTCCGGGTGACCGGCGGCCAGCAGGCGGTCGCCTGACACGGAGACGATGAACGCGGTGAAGCGGCGGTTTTCGGCGTCCTCCCACACGATCTCGGGTCGCGTCGGCACGGTGTCGTCCCCCCGGCGACGCCCCTTCATGCGGATGAACTCCCCGGCGGCGTCCTTCAGCACCGGGATGGCGTCGGACGGCAGCGGCTCCTGGAGCGAGAGATTGTTGAAGTAGAGTCCCTCGTAGTTGGCATCGTGATTCAGCACCCGGCCATCATCACAGGTGTGGGCAAGGCTGAGGTATTTTCCGTACTCCGGATAGTAGGGATAGAAGGCGGTGCGGAACTCGGCATTCACCTGCACCCTGGGATCGTTGAGGTTGGCGAGCGTGCCGAGATCATAGCGCGCCCATTCGTAAACGCCGCCTCCGAGGAAGCGCAGTTCGCCATCGACGATGCGCAGATTGCCCTGCATCGAGATGCCGTTGTCCACCTCGCTGGCCAGGGTGCCGGAAGTGGTGTTGTGCGCCTTCACCGCGCCCGACTCCGCGTCCAGCGCAACCACCCAGGTGCCGTCGTAGTGGGTGATCCCGCCCGCCGCGTAGACAGTGCCCTCCCCCGCCACCACCCCGCCCGACAGCGGCCATGACGACATCAACTGACCGAATACGGGAATCAGCCGATCCCGTGGTCCCACCCGGAAACTCCAGAGTTCCCCGCCGGTCAGGGGATCGAAGGCGTAGACACGCCCATCGGCGGAGCCGACAAAGGCCCGGCCACTCTCCAACGCGGGTGGGTAAAAGACCGGACCAGCGGTGTGGGCTTTCCAGATCTCCTCACCGGTGTCGGCCGCGAGCCCCCGGACCACCCCGGCGCGATTCGCCACAAACACCATGCCGCCCGCCGCGACCGGCGCGGTGGGCAGATGATCGCCGAGACCGACCGATCCGCTCCACGAGAGAGACAACTTGTCGGGCAGCCCCACCCCGGCGGTATCGGATCGAGATGCGTCGCCCCGGTATTGCGGCCAATCCCCGGCGTCGATGACGAACCCGCCGCCTGTCCCCGCGCTCCCGCTCTCAAGCGCCGTGGCAAAGGCGGCCTCCGGGTCGGGGATCTCCTCCACCTCCCCCGGCGCCGTCCGCGGCGCCAGCGCGAGATTGCCATACAGCGAAAGCTGGCAGCCGCACATCCACGGCCCCCAATAGAGGTGGCCATTGGAGATCAGCACGCCATCCTGACAGGGCGGGCGCATGGGATCGATGTGATGGGCGGTGTTGGTGTCGGTGAACACCCGCACCGTGCCCCCGCTGGCCCGGTAGAAAATGCTGTCCACTCCCCCGGTCGCCCGGGTGCAGGCGCGCCGGGCGGGAAACTCCCCGAGCACGCTCCCGCTCTCGTAGTCGAGCTTGCGGCCAAAGGTGTTCTGCGGTCCCGCCGCCCAGATGGCGTCGTCGCGCAACACCAACTGGAGGTTGCCCGTGTCGTGGGTCCAGAGCAGTCGCCCGTCCTCCGCCGACGCCGCCACCATGCGCTCGCGCTGCGGTCCGGCGAAAAAGATCCCGTCGCCCGCGCACTTCAGATAGGCGGTGGTCGCGTAGCCGGTCATGTAGTGCTGCGCCCGCGCGTTGGGTCCCAGCGCGGCCAGGAGATTCTCGCTCGCGTTCTTCCAAAGCGTCTTTCCCGTGGCGGCGTCAATGGCGGCGAGGAATTTCTCCGGCGCGTAACATATGAGCTTCCCTTCATCGTTCAGCGCCATGGCACGGGCGTCGAGAAAGTCCCGGTCGCGATGGTTCCACCGCAACTCGCCGCTTTCCAGATCCATCGCCACCAGGGTGCGTCCGTAGCCGAAAGCCAGATTCGGATCGATATAGTCGTGCCCTTTCCACATGTCCCAGGGCCAGTGACCGAGACCGCGACGCACCGACTTGAGAGTTTCCACCTTCTCTTCGGGATTGCCCACCAGGGCGTAGAGCACCCCATCCCGTATCGCCATCCATTTCCAGGTCGGTCCGTCGGTCAGCTCGGACGGTACCGTGATCTCGCGACGCACCTCGCCGGTGCGCCCGTCGATGACCTTGCAGCTCACATCATCGCCGAGATAGAGCGCATCCTCGGTGGCGATCATGGTGTTGCGATGAATCATGAAACCCTCCGGCAGCGGACGTTTCCAGAGGATGGTGCCGTTCCAGGCGTTGACGCAGAGCAGGGTGTTGAGATGCTCGTTCTGGTTCGCCTTGTGCGCGATGTGTCCCATCGCCTTGTAAATGCGACCTCCGCCGATGACGGTCTGCTCGGGCATGGGGGAAAATTTCGGCTCGGCGATGAACTGCGTCCGCAGGGGGCCCACCGCGTGCCGGTCCCTCGATTGTGGATTGTTGTCGGGACCGTGGAACGGGTGGGTCCATTCGTCGTAGCCCTCCGGCACCGGCTTGGTCAGCCAAATCTCGCCGTTTTTCCAGGCCGAGGCCCGCGGATGCAGCGCCCGCCCGACTTCGGCTGCGCTGAAAACGTCAGCCATGTCCCCGTCGATCAGGACCGCGTCCGCCACATTGTCCGCCAGTGGCAGCCCGCCATCGCGCGCCTTGGCCACAAAGATTCGGTCGCCCAGCAGGCCGGCATCCTCCGCCTTCGACGCCAGCGATCCGACATCGCCGGAGACCAGGACCAGGATGCGCAGCTCCGTCCTCCCGGCCAGGGCCAACACCGTCTCCTCCGGGAGTCCCGCCACACAGACGATGCCTCGCTGTATCCCGATCCGCTCGATCTGTCGCTCGACCGATTCGTCGGCCGGGAGACCCGTCAACAACGCGACCAACGTCAGGGCCGCAACAAGGGGCGTTTTCATGACAGCCCCCGTTCTATCCCGTGGCCGGCGCCTTGTCAGCATCAATCCCCCGCGCTTTCGCGCTCCAGGATCTCCCGCACCCGCGGCGCGCACCGCTCCGCCGCCGCCTGATCCAGAAAGGCCAGGCGCGTGCGCCGTGAAAGGACATCATCGACCGTGGCCGCCATCTCGAAACGCGCCGCCGCGACCACATCGGCCACCCGCCAGGGGAAATCCGGGTGCAGCCGCTCCTCCCAGGCCGGATCATCAATGACGAGATCCGTCTCCGCCGCCGGGCGATCCAACAGGGTCAGGTCGGCGGTTATACAGGGTTGAATCGGCAATTCCCCCACCAGGGCGGCGCGGTCCACGGTGTCCTCGGCCATCTTGCGATAGGTGGTCCACTTGCCGCCCGCGATGGTCACCAATCCCGATTCGCTGACGAACAGGCTGTGATCGCGCGAGATGGACGCGGTGCTGGCGGCGTCGGATTTCGGTCGCACCAGCGGACGCAGCCCGGCGAAGGTGGCGCGGATATCGGCGTGGGTGGGCTTCCTGGCGAGATAGCGGCCGGCGTGCTCGATGAGGTAGTCGATCTCGGACTGGAGCGGCCGGGGATCGAGTTCCACCGGCACCGACGGTGTGTCGGTGGTGCCGAGCACGACCCGTCCGTGCCAGGGAATGGCGAACAGCACGCGCCCGTCGTCGGTCCGGGGAATCATGACGGCGGTGTCGCCGCCGAGAAAGGCGCGATCCAGCACCAGGTGGATGCCCTGGCTGGGCTCGATGACATCCCCGGCGTCGGGTTCGTCCAGATGCCGCACCGTGTCGGTGAAGACTCCGGTGGCGTTGATCACCACCCGACCCCGGGCGCGATGGCTTTTCCCGGATAATTGATCCAGAGCGACCACGCCGCGCACCCGGCCGTTTTCCTTGATCAATTCCGCGACTTTCAGGTGATTGATCACCGCCGCCCCGCGCGCCGCGGCGGTGCGGGCGAGCGCGACGCAGAGCCGGGCGTCGTCGAACTGCCCGTCCCAGTAGAGCGTGCCGCCGCGCAGTCCGTCCGGACTCAGGTTGGGGACGCGGTCCAGCACGCCGTCGCGGGAAAGGTGGCCCGTCTTGCCCACACCGAGTTTTCCCGCCAGCAGATCATACATCGTCAGCCCGACCCCGTAGAAAAAGCGCTCGTGCCAGCGATAACCCGGGACCACGAAAGGCAGGGCACCGACGAGATGGGGCGCGTTCTTCAGGAGTCGCCCCCGCTCGCGGAGGGAATCGCGCACCAGCCCGATCTCCCCGTTGCGCAGGTAGCGGACGCCGCCGTGAACGAGTTTGGTGCTGCGGCTGGAGGTGCCCTGGCCGAAATCCGCCTGCTCCAGCAGCAGCGTGCGGTAGCCGCGCGCGGCCGCGTCCACCGCCGAGCCTAGGCCGCTGGCTCCGCCCCCGATGATGATCACATCCCAGTCCGACGAGTCGTCGTCGGACTGGGCGAGCTGGGCGGCGCGGTTCATGGCGCCCCCATCATTCACCGGATCGCGCCGGGAGAAAACAGGATTTCCCGTTGAATTCGCGCCCCCGGAAAGGGAAGCTCCCGCCATGTCCCACTCCCTCGCCGACAAAACCGCCATCGTCACCGGAGCCGGCAAAGGCATCGGCCGCGCCATCGCCGAAACCTTCGCCGCCGCCGGCGCCAAGGTGGCGGTGTTCGAGCTGGACGAAGCCGCCGCTCGCGAGACCCTGGCCACCATCGAGGCCGCCGGCGGCGAAGCGGCCTTCGTCGGGTGCGACGTCTCTTCCCTCGACTCCGTCCGCGCCGCGGTCGAGCGGACGATCTCGGTGTTTTCCCGCGTCGACATCCTGGTGAACAACGCCGGCATCGCTCACATCGGCAGCGCCACCAGCACGAGCGGGGAGGATTTTGACCGCGTCTTCAGCGTGAACGTGAAGGGCGTCTATCATTGCCTCCATGTGGTGCTGCCCCACCTGGTTGCCAACGGCGGCGGCGCGGTGCTGAATCTGTCGAGCGTCGCCGCCATCACCGGCCTGCCGGATCGCTTCGCCTATTCGGCCAGCAAAGGCGCGGTGCACACCATGACGATGTCGGTGGCCACCGACTACATCGATCAGGGCGTGCGGTGCAACTGCCTCTGCCCGGCGCGCGTTCACACGCCCTTCGTCGATGGCTATCTGGAGCGCAACTACCCGGACCAGAAGGAGGAGATGTTCGAAAAGCTCTCCAAAGCCCAACCCATCGGTCGGATGGCGTCACCGAACGAAATCGCCGAGCTGGCGCTCTATCTTTGCAGCGATGCCGCCGGATTCGTCACCGGAGCCGCCTGGCCCATCGACGGAGGCTACATGAATGTCCGCAAATGAGCCGCGCCTCATCCGGCCATGCTCCCAACAACGTAAACTCCACACCCATCACCATCATGAACATCAAAAACACCCTCCTCGCCATTGCCGTGGGCCTCGCCGGTCCGCTCGCCATGAACTCATCCCTCGCCGACGACAGCGTCCACGCCTACAAAGTGCGGGACATCGAAGGCAAGGAAGTAGATCTCTCCGCCTACAAGGGGCATCCCCTGCTCATCGTCAACGTGGCCTCGCGCTGCGGTGCGACGCCGCAGTATGAAAACCTGCAAAGCGTATACGAGCAGTTCAAGGACAAGGGCCTCGTGGTACTGGGCTTTCCCGCCAACAACTACGGCGGACAGGAACCCGGCACCGACGACGAGATCAAGACCTTCTGCTCCACCAAGTATGACGTGACCTTCCCCATGTTCTCCAAAGTCTCGGTGAAAGGCGACGATCAGGCGCCGCTGTTCCAGTACCTGACCAAGGCCGAGAACCCCGACAAGCAGGGCGACATCGGCTGGAATTTCGAGAAATTCCTCGTTGGCAAGGACGGCAAGCTTCAGCGCCGATTCAAGACCGGCACCAAGCCCGACGACGCCGAGGTGGTGGCCGCCATCGAGAAGGCCCTGGCCGAGTGACCGGACCGGGGTTTCTCCCATCAACTTCCGCAGAAAAGATGCCCTCCCGGACCGCGTTCCGGGAGGGTTTTTTTGCACCTTCCCCGGAGCGGGGCTGACGGCGGCCAGCCATCCCTACCGCCGATCTATTCCCTTGCGCTCGGGTAGGGACGCACCGCCGGGGCGTCCGCCTCGCTTGACTCATGGCCAGTATTGCCCATCCGGCGGAGGCCCCTAGGCGCCGCCGCGCTCTCCCTCCCCGCTCTCTCTGCGCCGTGAGAGCGGGAAACGGGGTTCACTCGCCCGCATCCTCCGGCAGCTTCAACGCGCCGATGGCCTCCATGGCGTGGTCGCTGAGCGCCTGGTAGAGAGCTTTTCCGGTGAGTCCTGAATCCTCAAGCAGGTGATTCAGATCCAGCAGATCGCCGGCCACGAGGGTCAGGCGTCCGGGCCGGGGAAATTTGGCGCCGCGGGGAAAGGCCTCGTAGGCTCCATAGAGCCGCACCGGGAGGACGGGCTTTCGCGACTTGGCGATGAGCATGCCGATGCCGGGGGCGCCTTTATCCTTCAGTTGCCCGTCCCGGGTGCGCTCGCCCTCGGGAAAGATGAGGACTTTCTCCCCCTCCCCCACCAGCTTGAGGATGCGCCGGATGGTGGCCAGTTCCGGACGCTCCTGATCGACCGGGATGGCGTTGCATTTGCGGTAGATCCAATCCGCCAACCGATTGCTGAACAGCGTCTTGCGGGCCATGTAGTGGATGGACTCCGGGAAGGCCGATCCAATCATGGGCGGATCGATGAAGCTGGTGTGATTCGCCACCACCAGGCAGCCGCCGGGCACGCCGAGCTTTTCCGGGTGGATGACGCGCCGGCGGAAATAGAGTTTCGCGAACAGATTGGAGAGCGCGTAGCCCAGACGATAAAAGGGTGCCATGGCGGGAGTGGATTTCTGAAACGAGGCGCTGTCTCTTAAACCGCGATCTCCGGCGATTGCAAATCCTACCTCACCCACCCTCCGCCGGGACGGGGGAGCGGCCCCGGAAAGGGGGCGGAGCCGATTTCCATTGCTCGATTTCCTTCCCATGGCTATCGGTCATCGGAAGAACCACCGCCATGAACAGGAATCCCGCCTCACTCCCAAGGCTCGCCGACAGACGAATGGTCGCGGTCGCCGCCGCCGCGCTGCTGTGTTTGTCGGGCGTGTCCTGCACCACCGTCAAGGTGAAGGAGCGTCCCGATCACCTGACCCGCGCGGGAATCGAGTCGGCCCATCTGCTGCGCTCGGTGGTGAATGCGCCCCTGGCGACGCTGCATCTTTTCGCCCAGAGCAGCGCGGATCTGCTGCGTCAGGCTCACAAGCTGGAATCCAAGGGCCAGCCCATGGACGCGGCGGGCTGCTACCTGAAGGCGGCGGTCGACGCCCGGCGCCTGCTCGCCGCCGACACCGGGATACCGGATTCCGCGGCCGAGCGCGCGCTCATGGATGTCCACAATCGCGCGCTCGCCCGCTTCGCCGAGATCTGGTCCACCGATCCGCGCCGCGCCCTGCCGGCGCCCCACCGGTTCACCTGCGACGGGGAGACATTTGAAATCGCCCTGGCGGACAGCTCCCACTTCGCGGCGGACTTTTTCGACCGCGCCGTGGCCTCGGAATCGCTGAAAGGCAAAGGCGTTGTCCGCAAGACCCGAGTCGGCTACGGCGCCGCCCTGGTCGGCATCCGCGAGCAACGGCCCGAACGCGCCGAGGAGATGGAGCGTTTCTCGAAAAGGGGCCTCCAGTTGCCCGTCACGCTGGTGATGGAGGAGACGCGCCCGGTGAAATCGGGCGAGGACTCGCTGATCCGGGTGAACCTCTCCATACTCGATCCCCAGAAGCGCGAGACCGTCCGCATCGGGAACCGCAGCCTGCCGCTGGCCGCCGATTACTCCGCCCCGATGGAAATGATGCTCAATGGTCGGAACGAAATGATCTGGGGGCTCGATGGATTCTTCAAAGCGGAGCAACGCATCAAGGATTCCGGCATCTACCTCATCGAACCCTACGATCCGGAGCGCATTCCCGTCATCCTCACCCACGGGCTCATCTCCGTGCCCATCATCTGGCGCGACCTGATCCCGGAGCTGATCTCGGAACCGGACATCGCCAGTCGCTACCAGTTTATGGTCTTCACCTACCCGAGTTCCTTCTCCATTGTCGAGTCCGCCCATCTGTTCCGCTCGGAACTGGCCGATCTCCGGTCGAAGTATGATCCCGAGGGCCGGGACCCGCTCTCCCGGGACGTGGTGGCCATGGGTCACAGCATGGGCGGCGTTCTCACCCACCTCCTCGTCGCCGACGTCGGTGACCACCTGTGGAATGAACTGAGCGATGTGCCCATCGACGACCTGCCCCTGACCGAGACCCAGAAAGCCCGCGCCCGGGAGCTGACCCTCTTTCCCCCCGATCCCGCCGTCAATCGGGCGGTCTTCATCTCCGCCCCCCATCGCGGGGCGAAGATGGCCGAGACCGGCCTTTCCTCCACCATCTCGCGCCTCGCCTCGCTGCCCGCCGAAGTGCTGGCCGACACCCAGGCCCTGCTCACGCCCGACACCATTCCCCATCTGAAGTTCGACGTGTCCAAAAAGGTCACCAGCGTGCAGTCGCTCCGTCCCGACTCGCCCGTGTCCAAAACCCTGGGCAAAGCCCCCTACCGCCACGGCGTCGTCTACCACTCCATCATCGGCGACCGCGGCAAGGGCGACACCCCGAACAGCTCTGACGGTGTCGTCGAATACTGGAGTTCCCATCAACCCGGAGCCGCCTCGGAACTCATCGTTCCCACCGATCACACCTCCTACAAACACCCGCTCTCCGTGGCCGAGATCAAGCGCATCCTGCGCGACCATGTCGGGCTCCGCTGACCGCCCGGCCGCGCGTCGTGGCTCTCAGTCCCCCGGCGATTTCCTCTCCGCTGCCGGAGCCGGGCACGCGAGGAAACGGTGTTTCACCAGCGACCAGATCATTCCCGCCAGCAGGTAGCCGATCCCCGCCATCAGCAACGGATCGACGCCCCGATGCAGGGCCAGCCACGCGGCGCTGACTCCCCCCGCGAAAAATGCGCCGATCAGCGTGCCCGGCACCGCCACTTTCCACCCCGGCACCTCCAGCCCCCGCAGGCGCATGCCCAGGGTGTTGCCCAGGTCGGTCATCAGGCCGGTGAGATGCGTGGTGCGCAGGATGATGCCGCGATAGTGCGTTGCCAGGGAATTCTGCAGACCGCAGCCCAGCGCCGCCAGCGAGATGGCCCACACCGGATGCGCGCCCATCAGTCGCCAGGACAGCAGGAACAGCGCGCCGATCCCCGTCACCGTCCGCCCGTATGGCCGGGCCAGATCCAGGGTGGGATGGTGGATGAGCAGCCCCGCCAACACCGCCCCCAGGCAGAAGGAACCGGCCGCGCCCGCCACTTTCGCGAGATCCGACCGCAGCGCCGGCGAGGTGCCCACCAGATCCATCGACAGCCGGGAGATATCTCCCGTGAGATGGCTGACCGAGGTGCCCGCCCGCAGGAAGACCCCCGTGTTCGCGAATGCCGCGCCAAACGCGAGCAGGCATCCGGCGAGGAGAATGAATCGGGGGGAGCGTGTCATGACCAGTGTCCTCTACTACGGTTGTCGAAAGATGAAAAACACCGCCCCCATCAGGCACAGCCCCGCCCAGAGATAGTTCCACGACAGCGGCACCTTCATGTAGAGCAGGGCGAAGGGAACGAACACGCTCAGGGTGATGACTTCCTGCAGGATCTTCAGTTGCGGCAATGTCATGACGCCATGGCCGATGCGATTGGCCGGCACCTGGAAAAGATACTCGAAAAACGCCAGCCCCCAGCTCGCGGCGATCGCCACCATCAGCGGTCGCGAGCGCAGGTCGCGCAGGTGCGCGTACCAGGCGAAGGTCATGAAGACATTCGATACCAGCAGCAACAGAACAGTCTTGGCAGTGGTCATGGCAACAGCTCGGTGAATGTCGGGCGCGGTCTCCGGCGCACAACCGCCAAGTAGACGCTCCCCTTTTCCCGCAAAGCCCGTAGTTTATCCTTTTTCACCCCCGGGAAAACAGGCATTCATGGTTTCCCACCCCATCCCCCCCCAGGAAAATGACCCTCCCACCCCTCGCCCGCCTCGCCCTCGCCGCGCTCAGCCTTCTCGCCGCCCACCACGCGCACACGGCCGAGCGCCCGAACATCCTCTGGTTCGTCATCGACGACATGTCCGCGCATTTCTCCTGCTACGGCGAGACCCTCATCGATACCCCGCACGTGGATCGGCTCGCCCGCGAAGGCACCCGCTTCACCCGCGCCTTTGTCACCGCGCCCGTCTGCTCGACCTGCCGCTCCGCCCTCATCACCGGCCGCTATCAGACCAGCATCGGAGCCCATCATCATCGCAGTGGACGCGGCGAACTGAAGATCCACCTGCCCGAAGGAGTCGAGCCGCTGCCCGCCATCTTCCAACGCGCCGGCTACCACACCTGCATCGGCGCCGGCCTGCCCGACACCGGCAACACCGGGAAAAAAGGACGCCGCGGACTCGGCAAGACCGACTACAACTTCGAGTGGGACGACGCCATCTACCACTCCAACGACTGGGCCGACCGCCAGCCCGGCCAGCCCTTCTTCATGCAGGTGCAACTGCCCGGTGGCAAACTCCGCGGAGGCACCGACGAAAAAGCCGTCGCCCTGCTGAAAAAGGCCGAGGCCGAATTCGGCGCCGCCACCGATCCGGAGAAAGTCACCCTCCCACCCTACTACCCCCGGGATCCGCTGCTGCTACGCGATTGGGCGGCTTACCTCGACTCGGTCCGCTTCACCGACCAGCACGTGGGCAAAGTCATCGCCCGGCTCGAGAGCGAGGGCATTCTCGACGACACCCTCGTCATTTTCATGACTGATCACGGCATCAGCCACGCGCGCGGCAAACAGTTCCTCTACGACGAGGGCACCCACATCCCCTTCGTGGTCCGCGGACCCGGCATCGAGGCCGGGCTGGTGCGCGACGACCTCATCGAGCACATCGACATGGCCGCCATCTCCCTCGCCGCCGCCGGCCTACCGATCCCCGATCACATGCACGCCAGGGACATCTTCGCCGACGACTACCAGCCGCGCGATGCCGTCTTCTCCGCGCGGGATCGCTGTGACGAGACCGTGGATCGCCTGCGCAGCGTGCGCACCGACCGTTTTCTCTACATCCGCAACTTTCTGCCCCGCCGCCCGCATCTCCAGCCCAGCGCCTACAAAGACGGCAAGAGCATCGTCCAGACCCTCCGCGCCCTGCACTACGCCGGTCGGCTGGATCCCCTCGCCGAAGAGCTGCTGTTCAGCCCCGAACGCCCCGCCGAAGAACTCTACGAGTGGACCACCGACCGCTGGCAGGTGAACAATCTCGCCGGCGATCCCGCCCACCAGGCGACGCTCGAGACCCTACGCGCCCGTCTCGACACCTGGATGGAGGAAACCCACGACCAGGGTCCCGAATCCGAGGCCAGGTATGACAGCGACATGAAAGTCTACCTCGGCAAAGGCAATCCCACCGTCGAAGCCAACATCGCCCTCATGAAACAATGGGCCCGCGAGGGCAGGTAGCCACTACCGCACATCCTGAGACAACTGGCTCGAAGTATTCGACTTCGAGGAAGCATCCAGCCACACCTTGAAAATCTCATGGGAACAAGGTTTCGACACCGATTCAGGTGCCGGTTGCCGCTGTCACCATGATACGTGCGGTAACGTCCGACCACTTGAGGTAATCGGAGATGATTGGCTGGAATCAATGAATGCCCGAAAACATTCTCCCGGAATTATTGACCAACTCTCTGGACGCGATCTGTCGCAGCTTTTTCTCTGACATCTCAAAGTCTCCCAGGTGCGCCCTCATCAGACTTTTCCACAGCCTGCCATGATTCGGCACGAAGAAATGGAGCAGTTCATGAACAATTACGTAGTCCCACAGGTCCTGATCCAGACCGAGCAATTCTTCGCTGAAATTCAGATGCCCGTTGGTGGAGCATGACGCCCACTTGTTCCGCATCGGGCGCACTCCCAGCCACGCAATCTCGACATCGAGTTTGCCCGCCCACTCCCTGACCCGGAGCTTGAAAGCCTCTTTTTTTGATTCGTTCATCAAATTTGGTCCGCTTTCTCCAGCAGGGTGAAGAGATCGTCCACGAGCCGGGTCACGGTGTCGAGGTCGTCCATTTCGGCATAGATCGCGAAGGTCACCTTCTTTCGCAGCTCCCTCAGGGCCGCGTCGCTCCGCTTCCAGCCGGGATACTGGACAAAGGCCGCCTTGATCTTGGTGCTCACCGCCTCGGCATTCGTCACCTTCGCGTCGAGTAGAGTGCGATAAACGAAGAACGTCAGTCCATCGAAACCCTTCTCGGCCTGCTCCTTCTTCCTGAACTCGTTGCGCTCGACTTCCCGCAGCAACCACATGGGGTTGGCGATGACGCGGTCGAAGGTGCGGAGTTTTCCGCTTTTGCGGAATTTGGGATTCTTGAAGGTGTCGCCAATCTCGATCTCGCCCTCCATGTCGTGGATGATCATGTTCATGTTGGCCATGGCCCAGGTCTCGGAGATGTATTCCTGACCGTAGAGTTTTAAAGGAGCGGAGGGCGGGTTTTCCAACCCGCCTTTTTGTTTTGGATTGGCGGACAGGAATGTCCGCCCTCCGTTCCTTTTCGATCTCGCACTTGATGAGGAGGCCGCCGGATCCGCAGGTGGGATCATAGATTTCCAAACGCCCGTCCGGCTCGGACCCGGGCTCGGGGGCGAGGACGCGGGACATGATGATGCCGACCTCGGGTGGGGTGTAGAATTGATTCGCGCCCCCGCGCTCACCCTGTGGGCTGCCCTGCCGGGCAGTCTATGTCGTTCTGCTCCATTCGGGGCGTCCTTGGCCCCGCGGATGGAGCAGGCGGCATCCCAGATCCAGGACTCGAGGGATTTGTTTTTCTCGGGCTTTGGGGTGGTGGCTTTGCGGGTGGGCATGCGGTATCGGGGAAAACGATACACTAGCAGCCTGTCGGACTTGAGTCCATTATTTCGCCGATTTGTCGGCGTTTCG
>CAYTNL010000047.1:0-50020 GCA_964439145.1 uncultured Verrucomicrobiales bacterium | reverse complement strand
ACTCGTCCAACAACGGATAGCAGTGAGGCAAGCTCACCTGCTATCTTTGGGGTTCAAGCTCACCTGCTATCTTTGGGGTTAGCTTTTGAGTTTTCCGTCTTCGTAGAGATGCTCAATATTGCGATGAATGTCGTAGGGTTGGGGGACGAAAACAGCACTATCCGAATCCTTCAGACGGCCTTCGTAGGCAATTTCTGCCAACTCAGTCTCTGTGCGGAAAACAGCAAACCACTCCCAGCCACCCACAAACACGATAAATGCTTCACCGGCGAATTCATTCTCAGCGTATTGGATCCAAATGTCCTCTCGGGGGTCGTGATCAGGCTGGGTTGGAGGGGCGCAAAAAGGGACGCCCATGAACCATGGTATAGTAGAGTCGGCGGCCTCACGAAAGATCATCTTACGCAAGGCTGCACGGGACGCACGAGGGAGACGGATATCTCTGAAAAGCAGCGATGGAGCATAGTGTGCTCGCAGAGCAGTTGTGGCGATGAAATGAACCACTAGAGAAAAATCAAAGCCGCTATACGAGTCGTCATCGGACGCAACTACTCCAACTGATCTTCGTTCATCCGTTGTTCCGTTGGAAAGGGCGTAGACATACGCCTCAGATCGGGAAGCCAGACTCTCACATGCCCCACACATCAGGTAGTGCTTGTCACCATCCTGTTCGATTGTCGCCAGATCATGTGAAAGATACATCCCACGCACGGTGCCGCCATGTGCTGCCTTGTGCCATTTGTATGCCCACTTTGGGATGATATGGCTTAAACATAGCGTGTCCTGGATTCCACACAGAATACAGCGCCCATGATGCCCTCCGCGCAGCCGCTTGTCACTGCCATGGATGCCTTTCCGGGGCTGCTTGTCTCGGAACCCATATGCACGAAGACTTCGTCTCTGGGGTTTTGCCATTTTTAAGCTAACAGTATTAGTTTACCCATCTCGATATCGATATCACTCTGGCGAAATCGAGTCAGCGGATTGGCGAAGAGTGAGCGTTATTTCCCTTGAGGTCAAGGTTTTGCGGCGCGATTTGTTCGGGATCTTGAGGGGCGCGATTTCTTTCGGGTCGGTTGAGGGTTTGGAACGTTTCCAGGGCTGATATCGGGGCCGGGGGAAGTGATATCATTTGCTTCGTATCTCCAAATGGTCCGTGAACGGGATCGGGGGGGCTGGTGGTGGGCCGGTCGAGGGGTGGTAGGGGCGATCAAGAGGGTTGGGCGGTCGATGGAACAGGGTTGGGTCCGGGATTCGACCCTGTTGGGTCGGGCGCCGGGGGGCGGAAAATGCCTCCATCTGGGTGAGAAGGTCCTTTCCGGTTCGGAAAAGGGCTCCCGAGGCTCGGGAAGGTCTTCCGAATTTTTCGGGCTCTGCCGATAGGGGTACCAGGCATCATTTCTTGACATTCGAGGGCTCTACCGATAGGGGCAGGGAGCATTTTTTGACATTGGGATGCGCTCCCGGAATGGCTTTCCCGCCGATAGGGACCTTGGTGCATGGTTGACCGTTGGTGTCTCGGATCTGAGGTAGGGGCGGCCGGATGGAGTCTGTTGGACGGGGGGCTCCTGGGTTGAGCGGGTGTCGGCGGTGGGCCGAGCAACGCGGGCTGGGAAGCCCACGCGACAGGCACGGGCTTGGAAGCCCATGCTACGCGTCGTATACCACCGGAAAGGGCGGAGGAAGACGGCTCCCGATTTTCGGAGTGGTGTCTGCTGGGACGCGAAAATTAAGGGTTGATCGCTGGCTCGGTTCCAGTGTCCACTTCATTTGGCCCGATACTTCACCGCAGATCCCCATGAAATCTCCTCATCGACTCACCCTGATCGCCCTGTGCGGGGCAGGACTCCTCCCCGGCGGCGCCCGCGCCGGGTTGACCAACGGACAGGGGGAGATGGCCGGGGAGGTCACCGCCACCAGCGTCATCCTCCAATCCCGGCTCACCGATGGCGCCCGGCTCGTTGACGGCGATCTGCCCGGCCTGCCGGGGCTGGGGAAATTCGAGATCGCCACCGACGAGCAATTCTCCGACTCCCTCCTCACCGAAGCCCTCGAAGCCCGCGCCGAGACCGACCACATCCTCAAGGTCCGCGTCACCGGCCTGCGTCCCGGCACCCGCTATCACTACCGCCTCCACTACGGCCCTCTCGACGGCGACCCGAACCAGACCGGCCCCACCCGCACCTTTCGCACCCTGGATCCCGCCTCCGGGGAGCCCGTCAGTTTCGTGGTCGTCACCGGCATGAATTACGCCTTTTTCCACGATCATCCCTACCAACCCGGGCTCACCTACACCGGCCCCGACAAACACCTCGGCTATCCCGCCCTCGAGGCAATCCTCAAACAGGCGCCCGACTTCTTCATCGGCACCGGGGACAATGTTTACTACGATCACCCGGCCAAACCCGCCGCCAAATCCCGCGCCGAACTGCGTCAGAAATGGCATGAGCAGTTCATCCAGCCGCGCTTCGTCAAACTCTTCGCCGCCGTGCCCGCCTACTGGGAAAAGGACGACCACGACCATCGCAAGAACGACAGCGACGCCACCGGAGACTACGAGCCCTCCCACTCCCTCGGCATCGAGATCTTCCGCGAACAAGTGCCCGTGACCGCCCCCGACGACACCGACGCGCCCACTTACCGGACCCACCGGCTCAACCGCCACACCCAGATCTGGCTGCTGGAGGGACGCGACTATCGCAGCCCCAACGCCATGGACGACGGCCCGGAAAAAACCCTCTGGGGAGCCGAACAACTCGCCTGGCTCAAAACCACCCTCAGCGAATCCGACGCCACTTGGAAATTCATCATCTCCCCCACCCCGCTCATCGGCCCGGACGACGCCTCCAAACGGGACAACCACACCAACCCGCGGGGTTTCAAACACGAGGGCGACGCCTTCAAATCATGGCTGACTCAACAGGGTGGACTCGCCGACCATACCCTCTTTGTTTGCGGGGACCGCCATTGGCAATACCACAGCATCGATGGACAGGGCTTGGAGGAATTTTCCTCCGGCGCCCTCGTCGACGCCAACTCGCGCGCCGGCCGGCTCCCCGGAGATCCGAAATCGACCGATCCCGACGCGACCATCACCCAACCCTACGTGCAGGCCACCCCGGCCCAGGCCAGCGGCGGTTACCTGAGCGTGACGGTGCGACCGACCGACGATGGAGAATCCGCCGAAGCCTGGATGCAGTTCCACGACGAACACGGACAACTCCTCTACCGAAAGATCAAACGTCAGCAAGACGCGAAGTAAGTAACAGGCCGCCACCCGGTAGCCGCGGACAGGAGCACGCCGGACGCCCCTCCTCCAGATGGCATGATTCAGTCATTATTATTTATGGTTTTTATCGTTAGTCATGATTTATTGGCTTCTCGAACACGAAACCAATCTGCATGGGCGGCCAAATCAGACATCGGCCACACCGCCTTATCCCGATTTTTCTTTCTCTGCTGGCGACCACATCCGGAATTGCCCAGCAGACAGGGGAAGATCCGGCGAGGGAGGAGTGGCATGTATTCCAGGACAAGGAAGGGCACGAGGTGGAGGCCAGAGTGGTCTCGTTTTCCCCCGACTGGCGACAGGTCAGCATCGAGCGGCGGGACGGACGCGAGTTCGATCTCACCGTGACGCGCCTGTCACTCGATGATCAGCAGTATCTCCGGGATTTTCTCCTCAATCGAGCAGCACCGGATCCCGCCACCGTGCGCATCGATCTGCGCATCACCAGCCAGGATGGTCTGCCCGTGAAAACCAAACTCGAGACCCCCGTCGAGGAGGCTGTCTGGGAATTGAGTGAAATCGGCTACCGGATTCAGATCACCAGTCTCTCGCGGCTTCCGCTCGCCAATCTTCGGCTGGAGTATTGCCTGTTGCTTGAGGATGCGGTCGAGATACTCGCAGCGCCCGCGGAAGAGGCGCCGACCGACGACATCCGTCCCCTGTGGCGCGCGTCCCGTGAAAGCACCCTGCGATACCGGGTCGGTGGCATCGATCTGCCCCTGCTCAGCTTCAACCGGCCCCGGGAATGGGACACCGCCACCCTGGCGCGCGATGTGGTGACCCCGAGAGGAGCCACCAGGCAGGCGCTGGAGGACCGGCGCGCGGGACTGCTGGTGCGCGTCGTGACCGGCGATGGCTCCGTGCTCGCGGAACACGCCGAGATGGCGAGGGAACATGCCGAGCTCGATTGGAACAATTTCGCCCATCGGCGCGATCCGGCGGAATCCGGGGGGCTGGGAGAACTGATCGAAGCCGTGGCCTCGAACTGAGATCCGCCGAACCGGGTGGCAAGATTTTTTCGCAAAAAATACTTGTTCATTTGAATAGCTTGTATTAATGCTGTTCTCATGAGCAGTCTAAATCGCGTATTACTCATTGGAAATCTGACCCGCGACCCTGAATTGCGAACGGTCAGCACGGGAGCCGCCGTCTGCGAACTCGGTCTGGCGATGAATCGAGCCTGGACGGATCCTCAAGGTCAGAAACACGAGGAAGTCACTTTTGTGGAAGTGACCCTGTGGGGAAAGAACGCCGAGAACGCGGCCAAATATCTGGCCAAAGGACGTCCGGTATTCGTCGAGGGTCGGCTTCAGTTCGACACCTGGAAGGATGCCCAATCCGGTCAGGACCGCAGTCGCCTGCGCGTGATCGGTGAGCGCATGCAGTTTCTCGGCGGCGCCCAGACTCGGCACGAAGGGACGGAATCCGCCGCGGATGACAGACAGGCGGCGTGAGCGGTTCCCGGCGCATGCCTTTCCGTCCCATGACGAATGGCACAGGGTTAAGGACACTCTGCGACTGCGGCATCGGCATCTTGCCGGTGATCCACGGGCTGAAAGTCCGTGCCACGTTGCAAACCGAGTGCCTTTCCGTCCCATGACACTCTCGGCATTCCGTTCTGGATCATGACGGAAGCGGGTGATCCATCGGTTGGAGGGTTACTTGGACGGCTGGCGATGAACTCCTGATTTCCGTGTCTTCCGGGTATTGCGTGGTCGCGATCCATTCCCGAAGGTTCGGCGCCGCGGATCGCGTTGTTTCCGTATAGCTATTCGGGCCAGGGCGCGGGTGGACAACTCCCCGCGCCGCCTGCGCTAGCGGCTCAGTTCGAGCATTTTCACTATCGGGGCCTCGGCGCGGCGGCGGAGTTCTTCGGGCAGGGTGATCTCGGGGCTGAGATCGCGGAGACAGGCGTGCAGTTTCTCCAGCGTGTTGAGCTTCATGTAACGGCAATCCGCGCAGGCGCAGCGATCCGTGGGTCCGGCGATGAGGTTTTTCCCGGGCACCTCCTTGCGCAGGCGATGCAGCATGCCGGATTCGGTGACGACAATGATGTTGCTGGCCGCGGAATTACGGCAGAAATGGACCATCTTCTCGGTCGAGCACACCTCGTCGGCCAGCAGGCGCACGGCGGCGGTGCATTCGGGATGGGCGACCACGACGGCGTCCGGATATTCATCCCGGATGCGGGCAATGCTGTCGCGGGTGAACTCGACATGCACGTAGCAGGCGCCCTGCCAGAGATCCATCTCGCGCCCCGTCTGACCCATCACCCATTCGCCCAGATTCTGATCGGGAACGAACAGGATGGGGCGGTCGGCGGGCGCCGAATCCACGATCCTGACCGCGTTCCCGCTGGTGCAGATCACGTCGCTGAGGGCTTTGACTCCCGCCGAGCAGTTGATGTAGGCGATGACGTAGTAGTTTTTGGCCGCGTTCTCTTCGAGGAATGCCGCGAGTTCCGGGGCCGGGCAACTCTGCTCCAGCGAGCATCCCGCGTCCCGATCCGGCAGCACCACGGTCTTCTCCGGATTGATGATCTTGGCGGTCTCGGCCATGAAATGCACGCCGCAGAAGGCGATGACCTCGGCGTCCGTCTCCCGCGCCTGGTAGGAGAGTCCCAGCGAATCCCCCACGTAATCGGCGATGTCCTGTATCGGCCCCACTTGATAGTTGTGGGCCAGGATGATCGCGTTGCGCTCCTGTTTCAGCGCGAGAATTTCTTCCCGCAAATCGGTGGATAGGGTGACAGACATGAGGAGAAAAGGATGACCGGGCGCGCGACAAAGGATCGCTGAAAGCCCTTTATTCAGCGAAAGTCACGGCCCGCCGCTTGTCAATGCCGCTTGCCGGTGAAATCACAGCAATCTGACGGTCGACTGCTTCTCCGGCGGGGTAACGTCCAGGTCCGATTGGATCGACATTCGGCCCGACAATTCCCCGCCATCCTTGAGATCGACGGCCCGGGCCCGGGCGTCGCCCTCCACCCGGCCATGCTTCATGATGCGAATGGTGCCGGCGCAGGTGATGTTGCCAACCACGGTGCCATACACGTCCACGGACTCGGCCCAGACGCCCTGGGGAAAAATGACCTCGCATTTCCTCTCCACCACCAGCCTCTGACAATGCATGTGCCCCATGACGCGGCCGGAATGACGGAAATGAGCCACCCCCGAGCAATCGACCGAGGCGGAGATGCGCCCATCGATCTCGAGATGGTGGCAGGCCACGTCGCAACCCGTCACCGACCCGCGTTTCTTGATCCAGACATCTCCCCGGGTGCGGATATTCTGTGACCACGCCGAGGCGATCTCATGATCCGCCAGGCTGATGTAGACGCTGCATCGCGCGCATTGTGTGGAAGAGGCGGCCAGACTCACGGACTGCTGGTGATTGCACTCGAAACAGCGGACCAGACGCGTCTCCGGTGCCGGTTTGCGGCGCGCTGCTCCGGGAAGAAATCCCGCCGGCATTTTCGGCCGAAACTCGTCGGGTTCCGGCACGGCGACCGCCTCCAAAGAGCCGCCCAGCATGGCGCCCATGCTGCCTTTCTTCAAGGTCTCCACCGGTTGGGCATGCCGGCCCAGAATGGCCTCGGACGTTGGCGATGCTTCCTCTACCGGAGTGACCGCCGCCACGGGCTCCTCGACAGTATGGCCCTCCTTCACCTCCGGTTTCCTGGCGGGCTGGCTTTTCTTCCCCCGACGTCGACCGCGCCGTTTTTTCCCGCCCTTCTCCCGCGAGGTGGGCGGCTCGGCGGCGCTTGCCTCCTCCGGAGGGGATTCCCCACTCTCCTCCCTCATCCAGGTCTCGCCCACGCCCCGCGCGCCCGTGATCGTCGGTTCCGTCACGGGAGCGGCCTCCACCCCCAGAGTGATCCGCGGGGTCTCGGGCTCGGGCTCATCCCAATGCCTCTCGACGATCCCGGAATAGCGCGCTCCGGGCGGCATGATCGCCACGCCCTTCTCGATGCGGAAATGGGCGCCGCAGGCGCGGCAAAATGAGGATATCGCCAGAGCCGGCTCCGCCTGTTCGGCCCGACAGGCGGGACAGGTGATCCGTATCTCTTTGCGTTTGCGTTGTAGGAGTCCGAACACGGTGATGCGGGCTGGGGAAGGTCCAATAAACAGCAAAAGGCGCGCCCTCGCGAGGGGGACGCGCCTTTACTAAATCGGCTATCCATCTCCAGCCGCCAGCGATTTTCGCGCCAGTGGGCTGAAAATTTCCGTTAAACAATCACTTTTGCCCACCCTCGCCAGCGTTTCCGCCGGCAGGGTTGCCTCCACCGCCGCCGGGGGGATTCCCCTGCGGAGGCCGATTACCCTGGTTGCGGGCGGCCGCGCCCACGGTGGACGATCCCATGAAGGTCGCGCCCTCCTCGATGGCGAGTTTGCCGGCGGTGACATCGCCGTGGAGTTCCGCGTTCTGTTTCAGTTCGCAGCGATCAGTGACCGTGATATTGCCGTGCACCTTGCCGAACACTGTCACGGAGCGCGTCTTGATGTCGGCGTGCAGATTGGCATTCTCGCCCACCGTCAGATCTCCGTCTGACATGATCTCGCCCTCGATCCGGCCATCAATGATCAGATCGTTGGCGAACTTCAGGGTTCCTTTGATTTCGACATCGCTCGAAAGAACGTTCTTGCTGGTGCTCATCTTGGTGGCGCTTGAGGCACTGGGTTTGGAGGAGATGGGTGTTTCCTTTCCGCCAGCCAGGGGGCTGGTAGTCGATTCCTTCTTCGACGAGTCGGACGGGTCTTGGTTGATGATTTGCTTTAACACGCGCGAATTCTTATCGATTCCGCCAATAAGGGTCAATCCTTTTTTGGTGTCCGTTTCGCAATTTTCGAAGCAATCACAATTCCAATAACTCCTCGGCAGGATAGGTCCAGATTTCGCTCAAGGTGGGGTGATAGTGTGGAATTTCCAAAAACTGCCGGGCGGTACAGCGAAAATAGAGCGCCACCGCGATCTCATGGATGAGTTCCACCGCTTCGGGGCCCACCGCCGCGCCGCCGATGAGCTCCTTGGTCTCGGCGTCGGCGATCAGTTTCACAAAGCCATGGGTCTCGCCCATGACCATCGATTTTCCATGGTCATCAAAGGGATAACTGGCGGCGACCACTTTCCGCCCCATCGCGATGGCTTCCTCCTCTCCCAAGCCCACGGTGGCAACCTGAGGATCGGTGAAAACACCGAAGAGCTTCAATCGATAGTCCATCGCCTTCCCGGCGCTGTCGACCCTGCCCAGATGAAACGCCGCCGCCCGCGCCGCGATCTCGCCCTGCTCGATGGCGATGTGGACCACCTCGACAGGACTGCAGACGTCTCCCGCCGCGAAGAGGTGCGGTCGGCTCGTCGCCTGATGGGCATCCACCCGAATGCGTCGCCCGCGCTCGTCCAACGCGACACCCGCCGCCTCCAGATTCAGCCCTTCCACGGCCGGCCGCCGCCCCAGCGCCAACAGCAGCCGCTCCGCCCCCACCTCGCGGCTTTCCCCGCGATGCCGGAATCGGACCACGACTCCGCTCCCCTCTCTCCGTCTGACACTCTCCAATTGGGTGCCGGTGTGCAGGGTCAGATTTTCCCGACTCTCGAGCGCCGCCTCCAGCGCCTTGGCCACATCGCTGTCGGAACCGCTCAGCACCTGGTCGCTCCGCTGGATGACGGTGACCTCCCGCCCCAGCCCCTCGTAGTAGCAGGCCATCTCCAGAGCGATGGCTCCCCCACCGAGCACGATGATAGATTCGGGAATCTCCCCGGCTTCGAGGACATCGTCGCTGGTCCAGTAACCGCACTCTTCCAATCCGGGCAACTCAATGGTCTGCACCACCGAACCACTGGCCACGCAGGCGGTGGCAAAGGTCACCAGCCTCTCACCCTCGCCGTCCCGTGGCGTGACCCGCACCTGATGCGGACCGGTGAACGACGCGGAGCCACGAATCAGATCGAAACGTCCGTCTGCCAACTGCCCCTGGCGGTAGCCGGCGAAATCGGCAATGAGCGCGCGTTTTCTCGCGATGATCTCCGCCCCGTCAAAGGCGAAATCCCCCGCCCGCAGGCCGAACTCGGGCGCGCGACGCAGGCTCCGGGCGCGATTGGCGGATTCGATCAGCGTCTTGCTCGGCATGCAGCCCCTGAGTATGCAAAGACCGCCCAAGGTTTCCGCCCCGTCGATGACGGCGGTTTTCATGCCTAACTCATGGGCCACCCGCGCCGCCGCGTAGCCTCCACTGCCGCCACCGATGACGATGAAGTCGTAGTCAGGATTCCCGGGAGAGGAGGGAGGATCGCTCATGGTGGCACCTTTGACGGGCGCCATCGGCTTGGCAATCGACAAAACGGCGAAGACCCGACAGGGTCAGGCGCGCGACCTGACCCTGTCGGGTCGAAAAGACGGGGAGCAATATCAATCCTCGGTGGCGCTATCGACCATCACCGGAGCGGCCTCGCGGGAAATGGCGTTGGCCTGGGTCTTGAGCTTGATCAGGGTCCACCATTCGTCGCTGAGCTGGCCGTTCATGGGAATGCTGCCATCTTCGCGGAGTTGGTTCACGTATTGGAGCAGTCGATTGGTGTCGTTACGAACCTGGGCGATCTTGGTGGAGTCTCCCTGGCTCCGGGCAGATTGAAGTTCGCCCTCCAGGTAATTGACAGCGTCGGGGACCGCTGCCGTGCCGCCGGCGAGGCGCGCACCATCCCAACGGAGTCCCTTGGCCTTGGACGCGGGGGCGGCGGGAGTTTTCACGGATCCGGGGGCGGGCATGGGCAGAGGGTCCACGTCTGCCAGATTCTGGTAGGGATTGTGGGCGCCACCGCTCGCGGGTGCGGGCGCGGCCGGAGCGGGAGTCGGGAGGGGCACGATCTCCGGAGCCTCGTGATGGACGGGACCGGTCTCGATCTGCTCGCGGTTCTTGCCACCATGGAAGATGCGGGCAAAAAGACCGCTCTTCTCGTTGGTGGCGGGCGCGGGCGTTTCCCAGGCCGGGGTGGGTTCGGTGACCGCCAGCGGCGCCGGGCGCGCGCTGGCTGTCGCCCGGGTGCCGGGCGCGGGGACGGGATTCATGGCTTGATAGGGTGGCAGCGGACGGGGCGCGGCTTCCATGGCGCGGTCTTCCTTCTTCCGCTCGCGCAGTTCGTCGCGATCCAACTCATCGGGCGGGAGACGATCATCGCCAAAGGCGTCGAAGGCGGGGAGATCGCTGCCCCAGGGATTGCGGATAGTGGGTCGCTCGCGCACGCCCGGATCCTTCGGGTTCAGCAAGGTGGGTGTGATCAACATCATGAGATGCTGACGCGAACGGGAATCCGACCGGTATTTGAAGGCATAACCAATCACCGGGATGCGGCCGAGGACGGGAACCCCCTGGTCCTGACGATCATCCTGGGCGGCGTCGAGTCCGCTGATGGCGACAGTGTAGCCGCTGTCGACGGTGATGGGCGCGGTGTAGACGCGGGATGAGGCGATGGGGAAAGGATTGCCGTTGATGATCTCGGTGCCGATGATGTCGGAGACGGTGATCGACACGTTGAGGAGCACTTTCCCGTCATTCATCCGCTTGGGGAGAATGTTGATGACGGTGCCGATGGGCACGTACTCGATGGAGTTGGTCTCGGTGGCCCCGGCGCCGAGGCTGGTGGAGGCGCTGGAGGAGAGCACGGGCTGGTTGATGACACTGCGGAAACTGACTTCCCGGTTGTCGAGGGTGATCATGCGCGGGTAGGAGACCGTGCGGTTCTTGCGGTCACTGAAAAGCGCGCGCAGGCGCAGATTCACATCGTCGTAGCTGAGGATGGCGGTCGGCAGGGTGTAGTCCCCCACCCGATCCAGATTGATCGGGCTGGAGATGGAGCCATCGACGCCCTCCAGAGTGGCGCCCCATCCGCCGCTGAGAGTGCCGGTCCAGTCGATGCCGAGTTCAGACTGCGGATCTTTGTTGATCTCGAGGAATTTCACCTCCACCGAGACGAGCGGTTGCGGCTGATCGGCGGCGGCGAGGTAGCCCTCGATCCACTGATGCTGCTGGCGGGTGGCGACCACGTAGAGAGAGTTCGAGTCCGAGTTCCAGATGACTTTGGCGGGATTACCCGCGTCGGCACCCTCCGAGCCTGTCGCGGAGCCGCCGTTCTGCCCCCCCGTTCTCACAAAGATGTCGGGCTGGGCCTGGAGACCACCGAGAGAGAGCTGCCCCAGCGTCTCGACGGAGCCGGTGGGAGCGAAGGTGGCGTTGCGCCCGGTGGTTGGCAGATCGAGGATGGCGCGGATGTCGTCCAGCAACCGGCTGGGCTCGGTGACGAAGAAATTGGGCGCCCCCTGCAGGTTCAGTCCGATGGAACTGGTGCCGGAATTGCCTCCCGAGTTGGAGGAGCCGCCTCCGCCCACCGATCCCGCCTGATCGTTCTTCTTCACCATTTCCTGGGCGTTGTAGGCGATCTCGTAGATCCGGCCGACCAGTTCGGAATCATCCGCCGGACGGATATACCAGATGCCGTTCTCGAAAATGAGCGAGATGCCGTTGGCTTTGGCGAGCGTCTCCAGCGCGGTGAACGGGCTCGCGTTGATGGAAAATGTCACCAGGCGCTCGGCCCCGGTCGCGCCCTCGGGCAATCCAAAGAAGGAGATGCCGGCATCCTCCGCCATCAGACGCATCACATCCGCCATCATCGCCTTCGAGAAATCGTAGCCGCGCGGAGGCGCCATGCGGAGTTGGGCGGCCGCCTGCTCGTAGGCTGGAGAATTGGGCACCGCCAACTGGGTCTGACTCTGGGCCGTCGTCGGCATCCAGATCGCACCGGCCAAGGCGATGGCATGAAGAAGGGAGATTCGTTTCATGAAATTAGAATATGAGGCAATCTTGCTGAATTATAATTATCATAAAAAGAATATCAAGCAGAATATTAATGTTTTTTGAACAAAATTTCTTTGACTTGCCCCGCCTTAATGATAATTTTCATAAATTTCATCCTTTTTGAAATGATTTCCTCTTCGTCCCTCCTACTCCAACGCCAGAGACGCTCCTTTCGGGGACGTGATCGCCGTGCTTTCAGTTTGATCGAGGTCTTGTCCGCGATCTTCATCCTCGGGATCGTGGCCTCCATAGCCTTTGTCTCGGTGGGAAATGTCACCCAGGTGGCCAAGGGTGAGAAGGTGCATTCGGATGTCGCCACTCTGAATTCCGCCATCAATATCTACCTGGCCAACGGAGGCTCACTCGACGGGATCACAACCCCCGAGCAAGTGTTGGCCAAGCTGAAAACGACCCGTGGCGGTGTCGATCTGAAGCGCCATACCGGGGGCCCCGGCGGACGAATGATCGATCCCCGCATCATCGCCGTGCCGGTCGCCAACGGCCCCGGTCAACTGCGCGCCAGCTACAACGCGGCCACCCGGAAGTTCGATGTGGTGGACACCGGGAACGGAGTCCGCTTTGATCTGGATGAGAGCCTGAGCGAGGCGCAAAGCCCGGTCGAAACTCGCGAGCACGGAGCGGTGCTCTACGCCGGAAGCGACTCATGGGTGTGGGACTATAACAATTCGCTCACCAATCCCACCGCCAATCCCGGGGTGACATCCATCCCCCTCTCCCGCGATCCGGCCGACACCACTCCCCCCTCCACCACCCCGGAGCCTGAGCCTGAACCGGAACCCGAGCCGGAGCCGGAACCCGAGCCCCCCGGCGATCCCCGAGTGCGGCTCAGCACGCCCTCATTCAATCCTCCCGGAGGCCACTACCCACGCGATAGCTTTCCCCTCTCGGTGACCATCGGCAACGTGCCCGATCCGGCAATCGGCAAGCTGATCTACCGGGTCGGAAATGGCGCCTGGAAAGATTACGCCGGTGAGACGCTGTCGGTGAATCGCGACACGGAGCTGCGCGCCCAGGCCATCGCTCTGGACATGGCCAACTACCTCGACAGCTGGGTCGCCTACGCCTTCTACACCATTCCCGATCCCCCCACGCTGCCCACGCCGATCTTCAACCTGTCCGGAGGCGCCTATCCGCGGCAGAATTTTCCCCTGTCGCTGACATTGAACAACCGACCGGATCCCAGCATCGCCAACGCGGTCTTCATGGTGGGTGGCGGTGGCTGGCAACCCTACACCGGCCCCATCAGCGTGCCCAAGAATACGCAGGTGCAGGCCCGCTATGAGACGCTCGACGCCGATCTCTACAAGACCAGCGCCATCCGCACCGAATACTACTACCCGGTGGCCACGGACCTGTCGGGTAACGTCACCGGCAGTTTCAACTCGCCCTCGGGCGGTCCCAAGCTGGTCTACGAATTCACGGATGAGAACACCTTCTTCTCCCACGGCAATCCCCAGATGGATCTCGGGGGAGAAATCATCGACGCCGGCGAGCCGAACACCCTGCGCATCGAGCCGGCCAACTTCGGCGGCATCACCCCGGGGCAGTCATTCAAAATTGGGGACCTCTACTACCACAACGGCACAACTTTCAACGACTCCCACGCCACCGGCGTGAAGCTGCGCATCGCCATCGCCCTGGCCGATCCGTCACAGGAGATCGCCTTCGATCTCAATTTCGATCTGGTCAACACGGAGAACTCCGACAATCCGGCATCCAGCGCCGACTATGTGCGCCTGACGAATCTGACGCAGAACATTCATCTCTCGATAGACAACGTCAGCTACGCGCTGGAGCTCAGCTTCGGAGGCACCGATTCCTTCGGGTTCTCCACCACCAACCAATTCCACGTCTATGAGGGCGCCACCGGCCGGGGAACCATCAACGGCACCTTCATCACCAGGCCCTGAAACCGGGCCATTCCCTCAAGACTCGCACACTCGACACGTTTCACCATGGAAGGCCTCGACGAAAGGAGTTCACTCGGAAACCGCATCCTCCACCTCTCTCAGCAGAGCGGGATCAGCGATTTCTACATCACCCCGTGGGAGCGGCTGCTCTACCGGCGCAATGGAGAGCTGGTCTCCGATTCCTTCGTCTATCAGCCGGAGCAGGCGCTGCCAGTGACACCCGGATGCCACGACTACGCCTGGCAGATCGGGCCGCTGCGCTTTCGTGTGAACCGCCTCACCACCCGCGGGCGACTCCGCTGGGTGCTGCGTCTCCTGCCGTCACAAATCCCGACTCCGGAGCAGATTTCCCTGCCACCGGCCTCGATGAAAGCATTCCTGGAGGCCGAGAACGGGCTGATCCTGGTTTGCGGGGCCACGGGTTCCGGTAAATCCACCACCATCGCCTCCCTGGTGACGGCCCGCGCCTCGCGCCGCCGCGAGCACGTCATCACTTTCGAGGATCCCATCGAATACATCCTGCCCACCACGCTGCCCTCCCTGGTGACTCAACGGGAGATCGGCAGCGACGAGCTGGACTTCGGCACCTCCCTGCGAGCCGCCCTGCGTCAGGCCCCGGACGTGATCGTGATCGGAGAAATCCGGGATGGCGAGACGGCCGAGATCGCCCTGCAGGCGGCGGAGACCGGTCACGTGGTGGTGGCCACCATGCACACCTCCAGCGCGGCGCAGACGGTGCAGCGCTTCCTCAAACTCATCCCGAGCGAACGCATCGAGAACGCGATGCTCTCCTTCGCCGACTCCATGCGGATGATTCTCTGTCAGCGGCTGATTTTCGACCAGGTCCGGGATCGTCGTTTCCCCGTCCACGAGATTCTTTTCCCCTACGATTCCGTGACCGGGATGATCCGCCGCGGCGATTTCAAACGCCTCGACCATGAGCTGGAGACCGGCATCACCAAGGGCATGCAGAGCTTCGAACACAGTCTCAAACAGCGCGAGTACGAGGGTTGGACGCCCAGCTCCAAGCGCAAGACCGGCTTCAGCGAACACGAGGTGGCCGAGTTTCTCTACGAGGAAGCCGCCGAGGAGACGGCGACAGACAATCTCAACGTTTAAGATCCCATGGAATTTCGCGACATCAAAGACGTCCTGACCTTCGCCGCCTTCCGGCCCGAACCCGACAACGCGTCCGCCCCCTGGTCGAAGCGGTTTCCCAACCGCCGCTCGGTGCTGGTGAACGTGAGCCGCGGCCATGTGGCCTGGGCTCTGCTGAGCAGGAAAAACAAGATCGAGGATATCGGGCAGGCCGATGGCGAGTTCATGGATGTGGCCGCCTCGATGGCCGAGGAATGGGGAAACCACAGCGAGGATGGCTGGGTCGGCGTGTCGGTGAACACCCGATTCATCATCACCCTCGAGCACAACCTGAGCCGCAAGACCGGCTGGGTGGAGTCCATCCGCAACAACGCCAAGTCCATCCTCGGCACCAAGTATGATCGCGCGAAGCGCTATGCCCTGCACCACAGCCAGGATACCAGCTCCAGCCTCCTCATGGCCTGCGACAACAGCATGATCCAGACGGTGGAGGACGCCCTCAGAAATCACAATCTGCGTCCCGCGCGGATCACCTGCGGCCTTTTCGCGCTGACGACCCATCTCCTGAGTCAGATCGAGGCCGACGCGGCCCGGAAGGCCCAGGATCTCATCATCATTACCTGGTCGCAGAATTCCATCTTTGTGCTTCGACAGAAAAACGGGCAGTGGCAGGACGTGCGCTGTCGCAGTGGGCTGCCCCCCCAGGACAACAACGCCATCGCCCAAGTGCTGCGCCCTTTCCTGAAGACCGCCGACGCCGGCACCAAGCTGCTGTTCCTCGCCGACGAGCCGGGCGGCGATTTCGAGCAGCAATACCTGCCGCAACTGAGCAATCATCACATCACCAACCTGACCGAGCCGAACCATCTCTGGAATCTCATGGCTCGCCACTGATTTCCCCCCCTCCTTCGCTCCACCCCCGTTTTCGCCATGGACTTCATCGTTCAAGATATCAAGACAGACCGCCCCAACGTGTCTGGCGGCCTCCCCAGTTTCTACCGCCTGATTCCGGTCGGGTTCTACGGCGGCACCGTGCTGGCGATCGTGCTGAATCTCTACTTCCTGAGCAGCTATCGGAACCATCAACGGATGGAAAAAAGCTGGCAGGCGGAGATCGCCGCCGCACTCAGTGAGCAGGAGGGCATCCTGCAGAAGCAGGGCCGCGTCAACGAGGAGGCGCGCGCCGCCGAGCGTCTCGCCGACTGGGTCGAGGGCGCCCGCCCGGTGCAGCCGATCACCGCCACCATCACCCGGAGCATGGAGGCCAACGCCACCATCGCCGAACTGAACATGGATCGTAACCCCCAGATGCCCGCGCATCTGTTCATCACCCTCAAGATCAATCACGCTGGCACGGAACAATTGGAAAGCACTCTCGATTCCCTGGCGGCGATTGATTACCAGACCTACTCGGCCCAGCAGGTGAAGGCGGAAAACGCCATCGACTTCCAGGCGACCCTCATCTGGAACAAGGCCGAGTGATCGACACCCAACCGGATTTCTTTCCCACCCTAGCGACATGAACAATCACAAAATGGCCTGCGTGGTGCTGCTGGTGCTCATCGGCGCCATGCTCTACGGCACCCAGGAGATGAACAACCGCACCCAGGCGGCGCGGGAAGCGGCCGAACAGGCGCAGATGGAGGCCGACAACGCCATCATGCAGCGCAACACCGCCGAGAACATTCTCATCGCCCTGGAGAGGGAAACCTTCGAGCTGCGCAACGGCTATCAGAAATGGTTGCCCCACTTTGTCGAGGTGACCAATCCCCAGGAGGGCGAACAACGCGTCGTCGACGCCATCCGACACGGCAAGGTCTTCCTGCTCTCGCAACGTTTCCAACTCAAGGAATTTCAGGGCGAGGACCGCGACGCGCTCATCGGTGTACTAGAGGGGGAACTCGATCTCGAGGACGACTACGCCAAGACCCTCAACTGGCTGGGGCAATTCGAGGAGAAAGTGCCCCATTGCCGCATCACCAGTTGCAACATCATCCGGGGCGACCGCGCCAACAATATCCGCATGAAGCTGAAGCTCGAGGTGCCCATCCTCGAACCCAACCTGGCGGAAGCCGCGGCCACCGAAAACAACACCGAGTCATGATACCCTCCCGTCTCCTCATCCACACCCTGTTCCTGGGGATCGCCACCCTGTGGTGCGCGCCATCACCGGCTAGCTCTCAGGAGCAGGATCCCCTGGCCATGCTCGCCGCCAACGGGGCGGCGGGAGAGCCTCGCACCATCGCCCGGAACCGGGTCATCTCCCTGATGCCGGAAGACAAACGCGCCCTGATGCTAAAGGGCGACGAGCGCAATCCCTTCGCGAGGAGGAATCCCGACGTCGATCTCATCACCGAGGAAAGTGACCAGGAGACCGAGGCCGATCTCATCCGCGACATTCTCAACGCCCTCCCGGTATCCGGGAGGAGCATGGGACCGAACGGATTGCGGGTGCTGGCCGGAGGGATCGTTTTCGAACGCGGTAAGATGGTCGACCAGGTGATCCCCAACCAAACTGAGAACCTCATCGTGGAGAACGTCAACGAAGCCTCCATCGAGCTTGCTTGGATCGACATGGAAACCGGAAAGCTGACCGGGAAACGGCTGAATCTGACTTACGACCTGAGCGCGAAGGTGCGCTATGTCCTCAAGGGACAAAACGCCCTCCTGGCTGGCGACGGCTCCAATCCCACACCTCCCCAAATGGGGGTGCTGACCCGCAGGGTCGAAACGCCGACCGCGGATCAGATAGCCATCGACAAGCTGCCCAACAACATCTCCGTGGAAGCCTTTTCCGAAGGCCAGTGAATCGTCGTTCCTCCGCCCCTACCAAATCTCCATGTCCCTCAAGTTCCAGCCGCGTCGAGTGATCAATCGTCGACCGCATCTCGGATTCACTTTCGTCGAGCTGCTGGTGGCGATCTCGCTGTCGGCTATTTTCATCGGGACGGGAGCGCTGGCCCTGGGCACCATCAGCCGCAACTCGAAGCATTTCTCCGCCGTCCATCAATTGAATCTCGGCACCGCGGTCTGCGCGAATTTCTACGGTATCAACACCGGGACCGTCAGCTCCCCCGCCTGCCCCAATATCGGACGTATCGCGCTGGTCCACGAGATCCGTGACCAGTTTCTCGAGGATCTGCAACAATCCGAAAGTGTTTTCAGCCTTGCCCGCGCGGGCGCGAACAGCTTGCGCCCGGAGTGGATCAGTTGGCCCCACGCCACATCAACCAGCAAACCCGTGCTGGATAGCCCCGAGGCCTTCCGACAATACCTCGCCACCGTCGAACCGACAACGGCCACGGTTTTCACCGCCTATCGCAACGTGCCCCCCTGCTTCGGCGCCGAACACCTCCATCTTCATGCTCGCCCCGACGGATCAGGCGGACTACCTCAAGGTGCAGGCGGTTTACGAGATCGATTTCCTGACCCTCACCAGCCCCGCAGGGGTCTATGCCTCCGTGCGACGGTACAAGAACGGGGCTCTCACGCATTACTACGATATTTTCTACGACGAGGGTCCGGAGACCTTCCTGACGCCTTCGGTGGTGGCTTTTGAAAGCCGGACCCGTCTGATGAAGAACGAGGGTGCCGCCATAGATCGTTTCAAGCGCGGCCCCACCGGGCCCTTCTATCTGATCTGGTTGCCCGACCCGACCATCAATCCGATGACCACCGGAACGGTGACCGTACCCACCGACACCGCGAATGTGCTGGAGGCCTACGGGCACCTGGCCGGCAAGACGGGATTCATGGTCGTCTGCCCCATGTTCCCCTCACTCTAACCCACCCCTCCGATGCGCTCCGATCCCCACCTCAGAAAACACCGCTCCCGCCAGCGTGGCAGCATCCTGGTGATCTGCCTGGTCATCGCGGGAGTCGGCACCATCGGTGCCGCCGCGTTTTTTTCCCTCATCCACGCGAAGTCGGATGAGGCGCAGGCGCGGGAAACGGCCATACTGAGACGCGCCAGGGTCGCCAACAGTGACGCCATGGCCAGGGAAACCATGCTGCAACGCTGCGCGTCCACGGATGCCGGGACCGCTATCGAGGCCGTGACTGTCCTGGCCAACAGCTGGGGCGAGAACCAGATCGCCGACTACAGCTCCATCCCCCTAGGCTTTCGCGGCAGTGTCAGACTCAACAAAACGGGAGCCGCGGCCCACACCGCCTACTCTGCGGACATCTATGGCCCGCTGATCGAGAACGGGGTGAAGATTTGGCGGCAATTCCAGGCCAAATCGGTGAATCCGGCTCTGGCTGGAGACCTTCTGGTGGTGGAATCCCAATCCGTCGCCGGCGCCCCGGCGATCGAGTTCACCGGAGACCTGTCCATCCAGGGACGGGCGGTGTTCTGGAACAGCAACTACGCTACCTCCACCGCATCTTTAAAGGCGAGCCGTGTGATCGCTGCCAATCCCACCTCGCCCAAACTCAGCCTGGTCAATCCGCTCAACCAACCCATCCTGCCGGACAACCTTCCGCTCCCGGCCATGACCTCGGGCCGGGTGAATGGCACGCCAGCTTTCAACGGAGTGAGTCGACTGGTGGGCAATCCCGACAACGCCGCCAATGACTACCTCGACACGATCACCCCGATCACCGGGGCGGCCCTACCCGGAAACCTGGCCTTTGTCGAAACATCGAGCGCCGTGACCAACCCAAGCACGGTGAATGACTCGATTTTGCTGGGGCTCATCAATTCCTTGCTGGGGCTGCCCTCGTCGCTGAGAACCACCCTGCAAGCCAATGTGCCGCTCTCATCGGCGGTGCTGACCGCCGTGATCGCCCAGGCCACCTCTCCCACAGACGCCCAGGTCTTGATCGACATCCTCGACGACAATCGCCCCCTGCCCAGAGATGTCCTGACCCAAGTGATCGATGGATCCACCGCTCTGACCTCGGAACAGGTGTGGGAAGTCCTGGCGGCGAATCCGGTGTCGGTCGCCTTGGATGGCGCGGGCACGGCCTTCATCGATCTGGATGATCCCTCCACGGATCATGTGATCATCAACGGCGACATCAGCACCCTGACGCTGCGGGGGCAGGGAAACTCCGCCGAACTGGCCGCCGCCGCCGCCATGCCCCCGCTGGTGATCGTCCTTCACCATGACTCGGGCACTACCCTGCCCCTCACCACCCTGACTCTCGAGGGTGCCAATCAACGGCCCCTGATCCTGGCGATACGCAAACACAGCGACAACACGGCGGTCGAATTGATTGCCACCGGTACCTCGGCGTTTCCGGTTTGGCGAGGCATACTCGATCTCGACAACGTAGAACTGCTTGTCGATACCTCATCCGTCAGCACCCTCTCTCTCAAAGGCGGTATCCGCACCAATCGCTCCCTCAAGATCACGGACGGGGCCATGCTGATGATACCGGAGAGCGACAGCCTCGCCATTGACGCCCTCCGCCCACTCGCGTCGCGAAACGCCTGGGTGGAAGCCTACGCCATCAACGCCCCGCCGACCCCGTGAACCTTCCCGACATGATCACCACAAACACAACGCGCCGCCGGGGAGGCTACACACTCATCGAGGCCCTGGTCGCGAGCGTCATCCTGATGATCGGCATCAGCGGCGCCTCCAGCCTGACCCTCACCCTGATCACCCAGGACGAGATGAGCCAGCGAACCGCCGTGGCGCTGAATACCCAGGAAAACGCGGCGGAACTCTTCCGCATGGGACTTTCCGCGGCGGATATCGCCGCTCTCCTCCCCGACGATCCGGTCACCACCACTCTGACCGTCACCACCGGAGTTGAATCCGTCGCCCACAGCCCGGCGGTACCGGGTCTGCCCAATCTCTCGATGCCCTACGCGGACATCACCGTGACTTTCAACGCCAGCCCGGCCACCGAGTCCTGGACCGGCCGCATCTGGACCGGCGGAGTCAAGGACGCTGCCCGTACCCTGACTCTCAGGGCCTACCGCTCCGGCACATCGATCACCGTTCCCTGACTCCCTCTTCCCGGCGTTCTTCGCCCCTTCACCCGTCATCGTCATGCTCAAGAAAGTTGTCCTCAGCAACATCCACACCGGTCGCGACACCATCACCCTCGTCGACACTAACACGGATGAGAAAGCCTTGGTCGGATCCGGCAAGACGGAGGTCGAAACCGCCAAGATTTCGGACATCACCGGCGCGGACGAGCAGATCCAGCGGCTGACCAGCCCGAAGGGAGGGCAGAGTGATCGTGTGGCCCTTTTCAACGGCCTGGCGAAGTGCTTCGACCGGAACATCCCCATCATCAAGAGTTTCCACCTGCAGGCCAATCGCGTGAAATCGCCGCGCTACCGCGGAGCCATCGCCGAAATCGCCGAAGCCCTCACGCAGGGAGAGAAAATGAGCGACGCCATGGCGCGGCAGAAGGATCTCTTCAGCTCCGACATCATCGCCTTGATCCGCGCCGGAGAGGAGTCCGGTCGATTGCCCGAGATTTTCCGGCGCATAGCCGAAAGCCAGCGCAAGACCTCCCGGATCATTCGCAAACTCAAAAGCGGCATGATCTATCCGGGCATCGTCCTCACGCTTGGCATCGGCGTGGTCATCACCATGAGCTTCACCCTGGTCCCGGCCATGTCGAAGCTCTACACCTCGCTGAACTCCCAATTGCCGGCCCCCACCCAGGTGCTGATGAAGGTCTCGGAGATCCTGATCAAGCAACCCTGGATGGTCGCGCTCCCCGTCATCGCCCTGATAGCCGTATTCAAAAACTGGAACCGTATCATCTCCATTCCCAATATTCAGTTGGTCCTCATTCGCATGCCCATCGTCGGCAACATCGTGCGAAAAAGCGCCGCGGCGGTGGGGTTCCGCACCCTCGCTCTGCTGATCGAAGCCAACGTGCGCCTTTCCACCGCGCTGGAGATCACTCGCGACACCTCCTGGCATCTCTATTACAAGACCTTCTTCGACAAGGTCAAGAACCACATCCTCAACGGCCTCACCTTGCCCGACGCCTTCCTCGTGGAGTCGCATTGGTTGGGCAACGACGGACGACTGATCTGCGGCCTCATGGAAGTCGCGGCAGAGACTGGCGCGGGCACCGAGTTGCTCAACGAGATTGCGGATGACTACGAGGACGAGTTGGACGGAATCGCCAATCAGATCGACAAGCTCATCGAGCCTTTCACCATCGTGGTACTCGGAGGACTGGTCGGCGGCCTCATTTACGCGATCTACGCGCCAGTGTTCAGCCTCGGAGACGCACTGCTGAAGAAGTGATCTTCAGCGGAGACCAAATGGCCGCCACCCTGCTCGCAAACGCGAGAGTTTCTCCAGAGAGGAAGCAAAATTGAGAAAATCAATAAATTAATACGATTTTTGTTTGATATTATGGTTTTTATTATTAACATTGTAATCATAGGAGCTACCTTATTTGTCTGGAGGCATCAAACAAAGCAAAGCAACTGAAACAACAACCAAAGCAACACCATGAAAGTAGTCCGTAAGAACCCAGTCCAAGCCGCATTCAGCCTTGTTGAAATGCTGGTCGTCATCGCTGTGATCGGCATCATCGCCGCCATCGCGATCCCCAACATCGGCAAGATCAACGAGACCGCCGAGGACTCGAAGAACAAGCGCAATGCGCAGAACCTCGCTTCCGTCGCCGCCTCGGCTTCCGCCGCCGGTTACGACTTCGTCGCGAAGTCCGGCGCCGCCAACGGTGCCGACGCCTCGAAGGCCATCGCCGCCATCGTAACTGGCGCCTCGCCGACCGACGGTCCCTTCAAGGGCACCTTCTTCGGCGTGCCGAACCTCAGCGCGGACGAGCAGACCGACGCCGACAAATACCTCGAAGTCGCCAACGGCATGCTCATTTACAGCGGCGCGAAGTAAGCGTCGCTCGCGAAATTGTCCTCCAAAGATACAGGACTTTTCGTTTCAGCGGCTCGGCTGCCTCGCAAAATAGGCGTCAACTATCCGACCCGCATCGCCTCTGAAGCCCGCCGGGATTCCTGTTCATCGGGACCCGGCGGGCCACGGGCTACCCCCTCATCCCCTCCTTTTCGATTCTCCACTCCCCGATCTTTTCCCCACCCATGACGGCGGCACACCGAACTTCCCGCGAAGAGCGCGGATTCACACTGGTGGAGATGCTCATCGTCATATCGGTGATCGCGATCATGGCCGCCATGGTCATCAGCGCTTTTTCCAACGCGGCCCAGGACACCCGTCGCGTGGTCGCCCGACAGCAACAGGCCGCGGTCCAGTCCGCCGTCAACGCCTGGGTCGCCTCTCAGAGCAGCGGCACGGGCAGCCTGGCCGGAGCCCGCACCGCCTACAATGCCGCCACCACCAGCCTTGCCCGGCTCAACTTGGTGGCCAATTACCTCGATGACAAAACCACCGCCCATTTCCGGACCAACACGACGAACACGAACCAAGTGCTCAGCGAGGCGCTGAAGAAAACGAACCAGTACCTCGAACTGCCCACTTGGAACGCCAGTTCCTATCCCAAGGTGGAGTTGAAGTGAACCGGCCCTCCCGATTTCCCAGTCCCCAACGTATCCCCCACATGAAGACCGTCCTCCGCTCCGCTACCCGCCAGACGAGTCATCCAGGCTTCTCTCTGGTGGAAGTCCTCGCCGCCGTCGGCATCATCGGCATCATCTCCTTCCTGGCCCTTCCCAACATCATCGCCATCAAGCAGGACAGCGAACGCAATCTCGCCATCTCCCGGGCCGAAGCCATCAACATGGCTCTCTCTTCCTACGTCCAATCGAAAGGCAGAACCGCCGCCATCGCCGACTGGTCGACCCTGGCCAATGAGAATCAGCGGTACGCCGCCCTCGCTCCCTACCTCGCCTTCGCCCCGGACCAGTTCTCGGATTATCAGCCCGGCGGCTTCTCCATCGACATTCCCGACGACATCACCAAGCTGACCAAGTCCACCCTCAAGGAGGGCACCACCACCATCAGCTACTGATCCACCGCGCGCCCACGCACCCCTCCGACATCCTCCTTCGCCATGATCACCCGCCGCGCCCACGCCTCTCTCTCCACATCCCTCCGGGCCATGAGCCTGGTGGAGGTGATGGTGACGGTCGCGGTACTCGGCATCATCGCCGCCATCGGGATGTCCACCTATGGTGACATCACCCGCAAGTCCAAGGACACCATCGCGGACAATCTGGTCGACACCCTCAACAAAGCCACCCGGAATTTTTCCCACGCCAATTGGGATCTGCGCTTCAACGCCATGCCGGCATCCGCCGGCGATGAGATGCTCGTGCTCAGGTCCCTCCAATGGAGAGAAGCGGACGGCGCAGCCAATCAGAAGGAGGATTTCTACAAGGGTCCCTACATGCGCAACGATTGGAATCCGGAGACCTCCACCAGCGATACGGATTGGCGCATCCAGTGGACAGGCTCGTCCTGGAAGACGCTCTACCCCGGTGAGACCGGTGCCGGGATCAAGGTGAACTTCGATGGCACCGACCTCGGCACACCCTTCACCTTTCCGGACAACTTCAAACCGGTCGGCTCCCGCTGATCATCCGTCGAGGACCCCGCGCCATGTCTCCCCTGATGGAAGCCCCCACCATGCCGCCCGCCGTCCCCCCCGGTGTCGGCAAGCACGCACCCGCCCCCTCCCAGGCGGGCGGTATTCCTTCCAGCGGCTTGGACGATCTCTTCGGGGGCGGGCTCATGTCTCTGGAGGGCACCGCGGTCCAGTTCGGCATCATCCCGGTCAAGCTTCCACGCGAAACCTGCTCGGTCGAGGCCGAGGCCATACTTCGTAAATTGGGCCGCTTTCCCCAGAGCGACGCTCCCTGGCTGCCCGTCGCCACCCTCGGCCCGCTGCTGATCTTCGCGCATTCGAATCCCAAGACGCAGGATATGTGGGGAGTGCCCCCCTGCTTCGCCATCAAGATCGCCATCTCGTCGGATCAGTACGAGGCCATCCGCAAGGATCTCGTGATGCGGCTGCAATCCGCGCCCGTTTCGCGATCCAATCCCCTGGAATCCCTCCCCCCTCCCGAACTCGGAGGCTCCTCCCTCGACGACGCTTTCTTCTGGTTACTGGAAAAGTTCCCCTTCGATCCCGCCGAACGGGATCGTCTGGAGATGCTTCACGGGGAGACATCGGAAAAACAGGGCACCCTGCGACGCTCTGATTTCGACACCATGATGCCCAGTCTCGGCGTCGCCCTTCAGTACCTCATCGATGGCCCCACTCGCCTTTGTTTCAATCCCGACGAAGCCGCCCGCCAGGATGTCTTTCCGGTCCCAATCCTGGAAAAACACAACGTCTATCCTCTCTTCGCCGGCGATCATCACATCTATCTGCTCAGTTCGGAACTGAACAACTATGCCTTCGAGGACGAATACCTCTCCTCGGGAAACGATCCGGTCGAGTTCATCCCCGTGCTCGCGGACGCCCGCCAGATCCGCAACGCCATCAATCGCTCCGGCTCGTCCCTCAACGCCCAGAGCGGGATCGAGGTCAACACCTCGACACTCAGCCTGTCCGACAACCAGGCACTGGTCGAGATCGACCCCGATGATGTCGCCAGGGTCAATCCGCAAAACGTCAACCACTCCGCCGAGGAACTCATCCATTGGGTCCTCTACACCGCCATCAGCGCCCGGGCCAGCGATCTCCATCTCGAGAAATTCTACAATGTGGCGCGCTTCCGCGCCCGCATCGACGGCAGACTCAAGACCATCTACACCGCCCCGGAGGAGATGCTGCCGCGCTTCATTGCGCTGATCAAGAACTACGCGAATCTCAGTCAGAGCCGCCAGGAAGCGCTCGACGGCCGCTTCGCCATGGCCATCCGCCAACGCCGCGTCGATGTCCGCGTCGCCGCTGTTCCCTGCCGACGGGAGATGCAGAAAGTCATCATGCGCTTTCTCGACAAGCAGGATGGCCTGAAGGAGCTCTCGGATCTGAATCTTTCCCGACGCCAGACCGGCATCATCAAACGCGTGATGGCCAGAGATCAGGGCATGGTCCTCATCACCGGTCCCACGGGTTCGGGAAAAACGACCACTCTCTACGCGCTCATCAACAGCGTGAACGAGGAGGGCGCCAACATTCATACCATCGAGGACCCGATCGAATACGAGATCGAGGGCATCAACCAGACCCAGACCGATCCCACCCACGGGCTCAGTTTCGCCACCGGTCTGCGTGCCCTGCTACGCTCCGATCCCGATGTCATCCTCATCGGCGAGTGTCGGGACGAGGAGACGGCCAACGCCGCGGTCAACTCCGCCCTGACCGGACATCTGGTCCTCACCACCCTGCACGCCAACGACTCCCTGCGAGCGGTGTCCCGACTGCTCTCCATGAATGTCGAGCCCCACCTCGTCGCGGATTCCCTCGCCATGACCCAGGCACAGCGTCTCATGCGCCGACTTTGCAACTACTGCAAGCGCCCCTACGAGGCCACCCCCCAGATTCAACAACTGCTCCATCAACAAGGCATCATCGAAGAGCCCATCCGCGAGCCCATCTACATGGCCGTGGGCTGCCCCGAATGTCACGGCACCGGCTACACCGGTCGCATCGCCCTGATGGAGATGCTCGAGGTCAACTCGGAGTTCGCAGATCTCGTCGAGCGAGGCGCCTCGCAGCAGGAACTGCGCCGCGCCGCTCTGACCACCGGATTTCGGACACTCTATCAGGAGGGACTCGTCCAGGTCCTCGGTGGGAACACCACCATGGATGAGATCAAGAAAGTCAGCTATACCGCCTGCTGATCGCCCACCACCACCTTTTACCAACACCCGTTCCCAATGAGTACACAAGGCATCACCACCGTCGGTACCGGCACACACCACGAGCCGGCCCCGATCACTTCAGTCACCCGCGTCCTCGTCGTCGATGACGAAGTCGCCATGCGAGCGCTCAGCTGCGCGATCATCCAATCGCTCGGTTTCGCCACCGTCGCTGTGAATACCGGCGAAGAGGCGATCGAAGTCTATCGGGAACATCTCCTGCGTCACGAACCCTTCTCTGCGGTGATCATGGATCTCGCGCTCCCCGGCGGCATGTCGGGACTGGAGACCACCGACCACCTCAGGGCTCTGGATCCCCACGTCGCCGTCATTGCCAGCAGTGGCTACCTCCAACAGAATGCCCGCACCGCTGCCATCGAGCGGGGCTTCTCCGGTATTCTACCCAAGCCCTACACCCCCGAGCGCCTGACCGCCGAACTGCGGTGGGTGATCACCCACCGCTGAACCCGAGAGCTGGGCGACCTTTCCGGCATCCTCCCCGCATCGGGACCGCACGGATTACACACCTCTCGAAGAGGTCGGGTAGCCGCGCCCACCCATGCCCTCACGGTCCGACACCGTTGATTTTCCGAGGAGTTAGATCAGCTCGATACGGCAAGCGCAGGTTGCTCGTTGAAACGTGATGATTTATTTTGATATTTATTAATATTATTGTATTTTCAATTTTGATGCATTCCTGTTAATGAAGCGAACTGCTCCGATTTCGATCATGCTCGTGGTGAACAGCGTGGTCGCCTCGATCCTCGGGGCGGCCATGGGTGCGGGTTTGTTCTATTTTCTGCAATGGCGCACCCTGACCGAATCACTCGACGAGGCCGGTGTTCAGCTTGCGACCGTCACCGCATCGGCCTTCGGAAACCTTCCCGCGAACACAGATCGCGAGACGCTGGATCAGCGATTCAACTCACGGCTTCACGAGATCTTTGACCGTCTCCGCGGAAACACCCCGGAGAAATGCTCGCCCAAAATCACCCTCTACCAAGTCGTCAACGGCCAGAATCTTGAACGTCGCAACGAGGTCAAACTCGACGGCGCTCTCGTCCCCACCCTCGGAGATGTCCCCATCCCCGAGCACGTCAGCGCCGCCCTGACCGAGGGAGTCGGGCAGGTGCCTCTCCGCCGCCCCTTCACCGATCCCCGGGCCTGGCTAGGCGATCTCTGGCGCGCCGAGGAGCATACCCTGCGTAATGCCGACGCCGCCGTGCCCGTTCGCGCCGAGGACGGCTCCATCGTCGCGGTGATTCGGGCCGAAATCGCCCCGGAGCCCGAGCTTTTTCAATTCTCCTCCGTCATCGGTAACAGCTGGATACTGGCCGCCGCCGCCCTCGTGCCGGTCATGTTCGTCAACATTTTCATCTCCGCCTCCTTCCGTCGCCGACTCACCCTGCTCCAGGCCGCCCTCCGTGAAGTCGCCAACAGCAAGCTTGATACCCATCTCGACCTCGGACACATCACCGAGCTCGCCGAGACAAACGCCCAGTTCAACCGCACCACGGAAGCCCTCGCCGAACAACGTGTCGCTCGCGACCTCGCCATCCAGAATCTCGAAGTCGCCCAGCGCCAGGCAGTCGTCGCCCAACAGGCAAAGTCGGACTTCCTCGCGAACATGAGCCATGAAATCCGCACCCCGATGAATGGCATCATCGGCACCACCAGCCTGCTCCTGGAGACCGGACTCAACAGCGAACAGCGGGAACTCGTCCAGATCATGCGCAGCTCCGGACAATCGCTCGTCCACCTTATCAACGACGTGCTCGATTTTTCCAAACTCGAGTCCGAGAAAGTCGAGCTCGAGATCGCTCCCGTCAGCATCGTAGATCTCGTCGAGGAAACCATCGACATGTTCGCCTACTACGCCGCCGACGCGAACCTCGAACTCCTCTATCATATCGCGCCCAGCGTGCCCGACATTATCTACGGCGACCATGAGCGACTCAAGCAAGTGCTGGTGAACCTCATCGGCAACGCCGTGAAATTCACCGAAGAGGGCGAAGTCATCGTCACCATCTCCCCCTCCGACATCGGAAACGGCTACCAATCCGTCCCCGCCATCGAATTCGCTGTCACCGACACCGGCATCGGCATCGCCCCGGAAAACCACCACAAGATCTTCGAAGCCTTCACCCAGGCGGACGCCTCCACCACCCGGCTCTTCGGAGGTACCGGTCTCGGACTGGCCATCAGCCGCGTACTCGTGGAAATCATGGGTGGCCAACTCAAAGTCGAGAGCGATCTCGGCCACGGCTCACGTTTCTTTTTCAGTCTCGCCTTCCGCGAAGTACCCGCCCAAGGCAACATCAAGCCCATCAACACTGCGGAGATTCGGGAGGCTCTCCGCAGCCGACGCGCCATCGTGATCTGTCGCAACCAAAGCCTGCGCGGCCTCATCGAACACCACTGCGCTCACGGTAATCTCCAGACAGCCGCCATCGAGACTGTCGCACCCCCCATGATTTCCCAAATCATTCAGGCCCGCCCCGACTACGTCATCCTCGATCCACGCTTCCAGGATCCGGACACCGTCACCGCCCTTGCCGCCGCCCTCGCCACCGCCCGCATCCCCACCCAGATCTGGCTCATGGTCGGCAGCGCCAAACCCCAGTGGATCGCTCAAGCTCCCGCCGAATGGGCCGCCAAGGTCAGTTACAAACCCCTCAGCAAGGAAAAACTCATTTTCGGGCTCCTGGAACTCCAACAGATCGTCGCCGGCAATCCCGACGGCGTCGCCATGCTGCAGAGCCTGCGCAGCTCCGCCGACGGTGAACTCGGCACGGAAGAATTCGCGCGCCGATACCCCGCCCGCATCCTCATCGTCGAAGATGTGCCCATGAACCAGAAGATCGCGACCATGGTGCTCAAGAAGATGGGCTACCAATCCGTCGAAACCGTTGACAACGGATACCAGGGCGTCGAACGCGTCGCCCGCGGCGGCATCGATCTCATCTTCATGGACCTCCAGATGCCCGTCATGGGCGGGGTCGATGCCACCAAGAAAATCCGGGAAAATTTTCACCTCGAGCGCCAGCCCGTCATCATCGCCATGACCGGTCACGCTCTCGCCGGCGTCAAGGAGGACTGCTTCAAGGCCGGCATGGATGGCTACATCACCAAGCCCATCAGCGTCGACGCCATCAAAAACGTCGTCGCGGAGAACAGGCAAAAGCTGCCCAGCGCCATGGCTAAAGTCAACGCCGTGGTCCGCTGACTCCAGTCCACGCCGCGACCGATCGATCGCCTCGTCCTGATTTTTTTAGGGGAAACTGGTTTTGAATTTCTAAAAATTCTTAATTCTGCATTTCATTACTTGTAATCTTCTCATTTATTTCTAAAATTCTCCCCACTTGCCATGGGAAGAATCATCACAATCACTCTCCTGACCCTGCTGACCATCTCCCTGCCCGACCGCGGCATCGCGCGTCAGGGACCTGGCCGAGTCCTGTTCCTCGGCGATTCCTTCAGCATCGGCTCCTTCGGTCGCACCCTCGACACACGCATGCGGGAAAACGGACTCGACGTCTTCACCGTCGTCGCCGGCGGGGCCAGCCCCTACTACTGGCTCAGCTCCTACCAGTCCCTGCCCTGCGCCATCGGCTATTGGGAAAAAACCCCCGAGGACGAACGTCGGCTCGGTTACATCAAAGCCGTGCCCAAAGTGGAGGACCTCCTCACCGAGATCCGCCCCGACTTCGTCGTCGTCCAGACCGGCGTCAATCTCTACGCCACCCTCCGCTCCAAACGCCGCCCCAAAGACCAGAATGTCCGGGAAGTGCGTCAACTCATAGACCAGATGTGCCTCTCCATCGCCAAGCGCGGCGCCAAATCCTACTGGATTCTCCCCCCGCACTCCCACGAGGCCCGCTACCCGCTGGAACTCCAGACCGAGCTGGCCGACCTCATGAAGGAGGTCGTCAAAGAATACAATGGCGCCGTATTCGAGAGTCAGAAATACACCCATTTCACCGACCCCTACCCCTCCACCGACGGCATCCACTACGGCCCCGAAGACGCCGCCGTCTGGGCCGAGCGCGTCGCCGCCGATTTCCGCGTCTATCTGCGCATCAATGCCAGCTACGCCAGCCACATCCCCCTGCGGCCCGCCCCTGTCACCGAAGTCGCCAGCAACGATCCCAACGCCGGCGCCAGCCAGGTCGCCGCGACACCCGCTCGCCAGAAATCCGCCCCGCCCCTGCCGCCCGGCATGAGCCGCGCCAAATCAGACCCCGCCCCCGCGTCGGATCACGCTCAGGAGGCAATCGGCAACGCCACCGCCGTCGACCCCACCGCCATCATCGAACAGGCACCCGAAGTCGATCTCACCCTCCGGCTCCTGGAAAAATCCTCCCTCCAGAACCTCGCCGACGTCCCCTACAATCACGCCCTCGGTGTCTACGAATACGAAGTCGTGGGCGACAAACTCGGCAACTATCCGCTGAAGAAAATCCGTGTCGCCCACGGCATAGTCTTCAATCGGAAATTCACCAGCATCGCCCGCTCCGAGATTGGTAGCGAGATCACCCTCCGTCTCGTGCCCCTCTCCAAATACCGCAGCCTCCAGACCTGGCAGACCGTCGACGACCTGCGACCCAATTTCGAAATGCCGCTCTACACGCCGAAGCTGGATTGACGGGGATTGACATCCCCGCCTCCGCTCTTCGACGCGCGATTTCGCGCCTCACAGCTCCGGCTCTTCCCACTCGGGAATGCCTCCCGCCTTTTCCTGCTCCTCATACCACTGCCAATAAGGCCGAGTCGGAGACATCGGGGCCTTCTCGTTCACCATCAGCGGACGCGACTCTTTCCAGAACTGGTCGTAGGCACGCTTCATCTGCTCGGCCACTTCAGGATGCTGCTCGATCACGTTCGTCGTCTGCCCGGGATCCTGTTCCATGTCGTAGAGCTGATCCATTCCGACCAGACGGAAACGCTGATTCCTCACTCCGAATCGCTCCCACTGGTGATCGTTCGGTTCCTCACCGGTCTTCCAGCGGGCGACATGGGTGAAAAAATACCGATCCTCCCACGGTGCTTGCGGATTCTCGATCAGCGGCAGCAAGCTGCGTCCTTCCACCTGATTCCCGGGATACTCCGCCCCCGCCAGAGCCGCCAGCGTCGGCAGGATGTCGATATGCGCCGCGATGGTGTCGATGTCACGACCCGCCTCGATCTTCCCGTCCCAGCGAACAAAGAAGGGCACCCGCACCCCGCCCTCTTCCGGGCTGCCTTTCAGGCCTTTCATCCCCGCATTGTAGGGAAACATTTCCGAGCCGCTCTCGTCACGCCCCATCGCCTTGCCCGGACGCCCCGATCCGCCGCCCGTCATCCCGTTGTCGCTCATGAAGATGAGGACCGTGTTCCGATAGAGATCCCATTCCTCGAGCTTCGCCATCAGGCGGCCCATATTTTCGTCGATATTCTCGATCATCCCGTAGAACCCCGCCGTCTGCTCCTCGAAACCGAGATCGGTGAAACGCTTCCGGTTTTCCGGCGGTGCGATGAAAGGACCGTGTGGCGCGTTGGTGGAGATGTAGGCGAAGAATGGCTCAGCCTTCTCCTTTCGGTCCTTGATCCAACCCAGCGCCGCCGTGAAGAAGATGTCCGTGCAGAACCCGTTCGTCTTCACAAACTTCCCGTTATGCCGGATCACCGGGTCGAAATACTTGTTCTCCGGCGCGTCCGCGCAGGAACAATCATAGGCCTGCCCGATCCCACCGGCACCGTGAATGAACACCTCGTCGAAGCCGCGTTGATCCGGCTGATACTCGTGCTCGTCCCCGAGGTGCCATTTGCCGAAAATCCCGGAGGAATAGCCGACACCCTTCAGCACCTGGGGCAGCGTGGTCGCATCCAGCGTCATCCGCTCCCGCTCCAGGATGGTGTGGGTGATCCCGTTCTTCAGCGGATGCCTCCCCGTCATGATGGCCGAACGCGTCGGAGAACAAGTCGGGCTGACGAGGAACCGGGTGAAGCGCGTGCTCGTGTCGTGAAGCGTGTCCAGATTCGGTGTCCGCAGCCACGGATGACCGTGTCGTCCCACCGGCCCGTAGCCCTGGTCATCGGTAATCACCAGGATGACGTTCGGTTTCGTCCCCGCCAGGTCGGCGGCGACGGAGGACGAACAAATCACGGCCAACACCGCGACGACCAGCAAACGAGAGAGGGTATTCATGCGTCCCTGATTCAACAGGGTCTGGTCAACGAGTCAACCCTCCTTTTACCACACCCCCGGTATTAACCGCCTCGTGCGCCGGATGTAGTCGGCGTAGCGTCCGTCGCGCGCCGTCCACAGTCGCTCCTCGATTCGCAGCTTCGCCAGGAGCACGAACAACAACCCGAGCCAGAGAATCGCCCCGATCCACCCGGCTCCGACCGCGAACATCGCGAAGGCCAGCAAGACACCGGCATACATCGGGTGACGGATGTGACCGTAGATGCCGCGCTCGCAGAGTTCGGCTTTTTCTCCCGGCTCCGGATGCACGCGGACGTGGCTCATCCGCATCGCCATCACCCCTGCTACCATGATACCTGTGCCCGCCGCCACGCCTAGCCACAGCCAGGGATGGGCATGAAGGCCGCGCCAGCCGAACCAGAGCAGGGCGAGACATAGCCCGACCTGGCCGGTGACAAGCAGGAGACCGATCATCGAGATTTTCATCCGTAAACTTTCGCCATCTCGCTTTTTCTCCGCGTGAGTCACTGGGAGCGCGGGCGTCTCGCCCGCTTCGAAGCAAAGCGCCGCCCATTCGCCGCGGGCGAGACGCCCGCACTCCCAGTTCCATTATTCCACCAACAACACCCCGTTCATCACCGCCCAGTGCCCCGGATAGGTGCAGAGAAACGGATAGCTCCCCGGTTCCTCCGGCGCGTGGAATCGCAGCGAGTAGCGACGGTTGTGATTCAGCATCGGCGTGTAGTGGAGGACGTCGTCGCTCTGCGGCACGTAGTGATGCGACGCCGCCTTCGGATCGGCCAGCATGAGGTTGGCGGCATTGCCGACCTGGGTAAGCCGCTCCTTGGCCGCCAACACGAAATTGTGCGGGATGGTGTCGAGATTCCGGAACTCGATCGAGATCGCTTCGCCGGGCTTGGCGTGAATCTCCTTCACGTCATATTGCAGTCCCGATATCGCCGTCACCGCGACCTTCCGACCGTCCTTGATGGGCGGATGCTTGGGTTCGAAAGGATGCGGAAAGGTCACTCTCAGGCTTAGCTCGACCGGCTTTCCCGCTTCGCTCGGAGTGTGGCCGTCGAAGCCGGAGAAATCCTCCCGCAACCAGAGCACCGTCGGATACAGGTCGAGTGAGAAGTCTTCGCCACTGGCCGCCTTCAACCGCCCATATACCTGCATCTGCATCGCGGGAATGATACCGGGCATTTCGACGAAAATCTTTTTCCCATCGTCACCGATCGCGTGCACCGAGGCCACCTCCACCGGATCGTGTCCCGGCGTTTCTGGTTGCTTCAACGAATACTCCAGCGATCCGTAGGCGTCGGCGTATTCATAGTTCCAGGCCTGGGCGAAGAAATTCTTCGCCTCCAAGCTGGCGGGATCGACCGGGGTGGCGAACTCGACCACGATGCCGTTGCGGTGCGCCTGCCACCCGACCGGGAGGTGATTGTGCTCGTCACCGAGGTAGCGCACCCGGGCGAAGTCGCCGTCGGTGATGGCGTAGTTCCCCCATCCATCGGCACCGCTGACGTAGAGTTGACCGTCCTTGGGATTGAAGCGACCGCGGTGGGCACCGCTCTCGAAGTCGCCCGGCATCGGGACCGCCGCACCCTGGGTGCGTTTCCCGTCGGCGGTGTCGCGCAGGATCATCATCCAGGTGCCGGCACCGAAAGAGAAATGGAAGAGCTGGCCATCGAGTGGTCCCCATTTCTCCGAGTTCGCGAAGACCTGTCCGCCGGAGCTGTTGTCCAATCCGCGAGGCAGATAGCACATAGCCGGCGCGATCTCTGGTCCGCCTTTCTCGAAGTAGCGCCCATAGAAATCGCCGTCCTTCACCTCGAACACCGCCGAGGCCGGGGTCCAGTCGCCTTCGTTGGTGCTGGTGGTGACGATGCTCCCGTTGGGGCTGGCACCGACGCCGTTGGTGTTGCGCAGGCCGGTGGCGATGGCCTCGGCCGAGGAACCATCCGGCGCAACGCGGATCACTCCCGAGTTGGCGGCCACGAAATAGAAGTAGCCGTTCCCGTCGCGCTGGAGGCCGGTGTAGAAATCGTGACCGCCGTCCGACGAAGGAAAGTCGTCGCAGAAATTTTCGTAGTAATCCATCTCCCCATCGCCGTTGCGATCATGGAGACGGGTAATGCGGTCGCGCCCGATCACGTAGATCTGCTCGTCGAAAATGCTGAGCCCTAGCGCCTGGTTGAGACCGGTGGCGATCCGGGTCCACGTGACCGCGTCGAGATCGTCATCCAGCCCACTCACCCTCCAAACGTCGCCGAACATGGTGCAAACCGCCGCGTCGCCGTTGGCGAAGAAATCGTGCCCGCCGATCAGCATGACGGAACCGAACTCGTTGTGCAGCGGCACCGGGATGCGGTCGATGGCAAAAGGCGTGCCGGGAATAGGTTCGCCGGGATGACCGGAGAGGGTGATCGATTTGTCGGCGTAACGAGGCGGGCCGGACTGCCGGGCCAATTCCCTGATCGTTCGATTTCCGAGGTAAGCGCCTCCCAGGCGATTCGCCGGGACAACGGCCACGTCCTGGTCGGCCCGTTCCGCCTCGATCTCCACCCGAGCCACCAGCTCACCTTCGATCCAGGCGGGAGAATCCCAGATGGCAACGCCACCCACCTCGTAGTGAAGCACCAGTTGCTCGCCGTTTCGATAGTATCCCCGGAACTTCAGCGCGGGCTCGTCCTTCTGAGCTCCGCTCTCGGTGAATCGCCATCCCTCGCCGGATTTCGCCTCCTCTATCACCTCCCCATCCGGCTCGATCCCGTTCCCGATCCCCCAGCGGCTCGGCGAATACTTCACGAAGCCGCCCTTCCAGACATGCGTGTAGCGCAAGGTCTCAGTATCGAAGGCACAGCTCAGGTCGTCACTCAACCGCACCGCGATCGCCCGCGTGTAGGTCTGCCCGTTCACCCGCAGGATGCCGCAGACCACGCCGCCGTCCTCCATCAAGTTCCAGCGCCGGTCCTTGAAGCTGTTCTTGTGGAACATGCCCCAGTGACCAAAAGTCCCCGCGTCCAGCCCCGGGTAGGCCGGCAGGATGTCGGGCACCTCGTTTCCGTCGAGATAGTATTCCGCTTGGCGTCCGTAGAAATCGTAGAGCCGATGACGATTGATCGGGTGCTGCGCGAAATCGTAGCCGTGGCCTTCTCGTCCGCCCTTCACGCTGAAATAGGGAAGCGTCACCTCGCCCTGGAGATCGCCGATTCCCTCGTGAGCCGGCTCTCTCAGATCGAAATCGCTCACCTTCAACTGCCGCTCCTCCCAATATTCCCGCTTGTGGGTCTTGAACGGCGAGGGCTGGAAAACACCCACCAGCGTCACGTCGGTCTTCGGCGGAATATCCATCCCGAGGCACCAAAAGATCCCGTTGGCGATCAGTCGTCGCGTTCCCTCGGCCTTCAGGTCCACCGAGGCTCCCATCGTGGTGGTGAAGACACGTCCTTTTCGTCCGCCAGGCAGTTGGTAGCTCTTCGTCCACGCCAGCGCCTGCATGGGGTCGTTCTTGTCGTTGCTGCCTTTTTTCGTCGCCGCCGATGCGTTTTCGTAAGGCCCCTTCCCGATCGGTTCCGCATCCGGCTCCATCCCCGCGAGGACCTGGCCGCGCAGCAGGATCTGCACATCGTCACCGGGAATCGGTTCCATCACGCCGTAGACATCTGTCGCCCCCCAGACCGAGCCGGGCTCGATCCCCCGGAGGATCTCGTGTTTTTCCGCAGCTTTTTCCACGATCCCGCGCGTGCTCTCGTGCCCGTGCCAGCCGTGATGACTGAAAAACCAACTGCCGAGCACCAGTCCGCCGAAGCCCTCGGCCCACTCCTTCCTCTCGCCATTGTATTTCCAACTCCAGTGGTGCCACTTGGAATCCTCGGGAAAGCGGAACCCGTGATTCGCCGTCCGCAGTCCGACCACCGGGCGGCCGCTTCTCAGGTAGGTCTCGATTTCCTCCATCTGCGCGTCCGGCAGCGCGCGGAAGCGGGTCGAGATCACCATCAGGTCGGCGGTGCGCAGCGCTTCCAAGCCGGGGATGTGGTCGAGTACCTGCGGATTCACGATCCCCGGTCGCTCCGGATCCTGGGCGTAGAGGACCGTGCATCGGAAACCGTGCCGCACCGCCATGATCTTCGCCAACTGGCTAAGCGCCTCCTCGGAGCGGTATTCCTCGTCCCCGGAGAGGAAGACCAAGTGCCGCCCGTATCCCTCCGGCGCGAAGCCATCGTAGACCTGCCATTGCTTCGGCGTGTCCTCCGCCAAAGAGAATACAACGCCGACCGCCAAGAGACTCAACAGGGTCAGGTATCGGACCAAAGAGGGTATGCCGCCAATCATGGACGCAGTTTGCACGCAAAGTCGGCGACTCGTCCACCCGCCTTTTCATGGCGACAGGGGTTTGCAATCGACGCGCAGTGTCTAGCAAGCCACGCGCAGACGAATGCCGCGATCTCGCGCATGCTCTCACCAGATTCAGAAACGGATCACCCCTTTTCCCGAGACGAAAAAAATTCATCCGCCGGTTGGGCCAGTCGCCCACCGGGGGTTGACCAAGGCTGGAGACGATGCCTCCCCGTCAGCTTCGCTGGCGGGGAGGTTTTTCCTTTGCTCGTGGGCACCGGGGCGACGCGTTCGCCTTTCCATTGCGTCCCGGACGATTCCGACGACATTGGCCGCCCGCTTATGGCATCCGACGCCTCCTCCCAGAATTCCTTCCCCAAAAAAAAGGCCCGCCCCAGCATACGACGCCAGGGACGCGAGGCCGCGCTCCAGTTTCTTTTCAGCCACGATCTCAATCCCGCGTTGGATCCCGACGGGCCGGAAGCGGTCGATTTCTGGAATCTGCGTCACGCGAAACAGCCGGTGCGGGATTTCGCCACCGAACTGCTGCGCGGCCTCATGCCGCGACTCCCTGAGATCGACGAACACATCAGCGGCGCCATCGAGAATTACTCCTTCGCCCGCCTGGCCGTCGTCGACCGCAACCTGCTCCGGCTCGCCGTCTACGAGATGCTCCACCGCCACGACATCCCGGCACCGGTGTCCATCAACGAAGCCATCGAAATTTCCAAGGACTTCGGTACCGATGACTCGCCGAAATTCATCAACGGCGTCCTGGATCGCATCCGCAAGGAGCATCTGAATTCCTGATTCGCATTTTCGCATGGGCCTTTTCCAAAACATCCTGAAGCGTTTTCGCGGTGGTGGCGATATCGACTGGGACGATCTCGAGGAGACCCTCGTCACCGGTGATCTCGGCATCCGCCTGGCCTCCGAACTGGTGGAAAAACTCCAGGCCCGCGGGCGCAAACTGGACGCCGACACGGTGGTCGAGGCCTGTCGGGAGGAGATCCTCGCCATTCTAGGCCCCACCCCCCCCCCCCCCCCCCCGGGCACCGACGGCAAACCTCGCGTCATCCTCATCGCCGGGGTCAACGGTGTCGGCAAGACCACCTCGGTCGCCAAGCTCGCCCACTTTCTCAAGCATCAGGGCAATTCCGTGATGCTGGCCGCCGCCGACACCTTTCGCGCCGCCGCTATCGAGCAACTCACCGTCTGGTCCGAGCGGCTCGACGTGCCACTGGTGAAAACGCGCTATCAGGGCGATCCCTCGGCGGTCTGCTACGATGCGCACGCCAGCGCCATCGCCGCAGGCACCGACTACCTCCTCTGTGACACCGCAGGTCGTCTCCACACCCGGCACAACCTGATGGAGGAGCTGAAAAAGGTGAGCCGCACCATCGCCAAGCAGGATGAGACCGCGCCGCACGAACGCTGGATCGTGGTCGACGCCACCACCGGCTCCAACGCCCTGGCGCAGGCGAGGGAATTTCACGCCGCCCTCGATCTCACTGGTGTCATCGTCACCAAGCTCGACGGATCCGGCAAGGGCGGCAGCGTGGTGGCCATCGCCCACGCCCTCGGCATTCCCACCCGCTTCATCGGCACGGGCGAGAAATTCGACGACTTCGAGCTCTTCGATACCGGGAAGTTCGTGGAATCGATCTTGTGACGCCAAACGCTTGATCGGCGTCAAGTCTCGAGATCCAACAACGCGGGAAACTCGGCGCGCCATTTTCTCCCCACTTCGGGATCAATCTCCGCCCGTAGCCATCCTTCCGCCGCTCCCGCGTCGGCTACCAGTTCTCCATGCGGATCGAACACCACGCTCCGTCCGGGATAGGCGTGACTCGGATCGCTACCAGAACGGTTGATCCCGACGACCCAGGCCAGATTCTCGATAGCCCGCGCCCGCAGCAGCGCCAGCCAATGCCCCACCCGCACCGCGGGCCAACTGGCGATCACCACGAACGCCTCCGCGCCGTGCTCCGCCACCCCGCGACGAAACAGCTCCGGAAACCGCAGATCATAGCAGATCAACGGACAGATCTTCAGCCCCGCCCACTCGAAACCGACCAGTTCCCGTCCGCGCTCGTAGTGGTCGAACTCCCCCGTGTAACGGAACGTCCGCAGCTTCTGATAGCGCGCCAGTTCTCTGCCGTCCGGAGCCACCACCCGCGATTCGTTGCGGCCCATTCCGTGCATCGTGATCGAGTTCGTCACCATTCCCCCGATCACCGTGGCGCGCCGCTCCGTCGCGATTTCCCGCAGAAACTCCAACGCCGGCAGACTTTCCGGCTCCGTCGTGGCCGACACATTCATGCTGAATCCCGTCGCGTACATCTCCGGCAACACGATCAGCGATCCCGCGGGAATCTCCACGCTCCCGAGCAGGGCGCGCACCCGGTCGAAATTCGCCGCCCTGTCTTCCCAGGCGATGTCGAGTTGGCAGCCGAATAGGGTGAACATGACGCGAATCTAGCGCGTGATTCTCCCATTTCCCCGGAAATCTCCGAACATCCGACGCGTCTGAGAGTCAAAGCCTGAGCCGTCGCTGACAGACTCCCCGGTTGACTCGCCGTCGCAACCGGAGACAGTGGGGCGTCTCCCTCGATTGCCTATTCCCAAGCCCATCGCCATGCGTTCGCTGCTTCGATCCAAGATCCACCTCGCCACCGTGACCGAGGCGAATCCCGACTATGTCGGCAGCATCACCATCGATCTCGACCTCATTGAGGCCGTCGATCTCTGGCCCGGCGAGAAAGTGCTCGTGGCCAGCGCCACCACCGGCGCCCGCCTGGAAACCTACGTGCTCGAGGGCGAACGCGGCTCCGGAGTCATCGGCATCAATGGCGCCGCCGCCCACCTCATCAACGCGGGAGAAAAAGTCATCATCATGGGCTTCGAACTCTGCGAAAAACCCGTCGAGCCGAAGGTCATCCTCGTCGACGGCGACAATCGCATCGTCGATTACCTCCACGAGAAAGCCGGGCAGGCGATACCCGTCGGGTGATCTGCCCGCTCACACCGGCACCCGTCCCAGCATCCGCTCGATCTCGCGGATGAGGCGGCTCAACTCGACCGGTTTTCCGATCACGGGACAGTTTCCTCCGCCAATATGGGCGAGACTGCCCGCCTCACCGGCCAGGGCCGTGAGCATGATCACCGGGATCTGGCTGAGATAGAAATCCGAGCGCAGGTCCGCCAGCACATCGCCGCCATCTTTCCCCGGCATCATCACATCCAGCAGGATGAGGTCGGGATTCACCCGTTGCACCGTGGCATGCGCGCGCATCGAGTCGTTCTCCTCGTAGGCCTCATAGCCATGACGAGTCAAGGCCCGAGCCAACAGATTGGTCAGGTTGATGTTGTCATCGACTAGCAGAATGCGACCCTTCATGGCAAAGATGGCGAGAAGATCAGGCTCGGAATGGAACAATATTGGCCTTAATTTCAATAAATACAATAATTTTCACCCGGCCTACTCCACGATCACCATGGCCTTCCGCAGATCCAGGGAATCAATCACCGACTCGAACAGATCCGGCACATCATCGAGCGTCATGCGATGGCTGATCCACGGCCCGGTGTCGATCTCCCCGGCTTCGATGGCCCGGATCACTTGACGGAAATCCTCTCCGGTCGCGTTCCGGCTCGCCATCAGCGTCAGCTCCCGACGGTGGAAATTCGGATCGTCGAAGCGCACCTCGCCCTGGAACAGTCCGACGAACACGATGCGTCCCCCATGGGCGGCCAGCTCGAAGGTGCCCATCATGGAGGCCGCGTTGCCGGTGGCGTCGAAGATCACGGTCGGCAGTTCTCCCGTCCCGCTCAGCATTCTCAGCCGGGACTCGACAGGGTCGGGTCCGCCAACCAACAGGGTCAGGTCGATGCCCAGTGCTTCGCGGCAAAAGTCCAGCCGGTCCGCGGAGACATCCGCCACCGCCACCCGCCGGGTTTTCCTCTGGAGAAACTGGGCCACACTCATGCCGATGGGCCCCGCCCCGATCACGAGGGCGAACTCGTCCGCGTCCACCCGGGCGCGCTCCACGGCGTGCCGACCGATGCAGAGCATCTCCACCAGGGCGAGTTGCTCGGTGGTGAGGCTTTCAGAGCGATGCAGTTTTTCCGTCGGCAACGCCATGACGGCTCGCATGCCGCCGTCGCGGTGGACGCCCAGCACCCGCAGGCTCTCGCAGCAATTCGTCTTTCCACGACGGGAGGCCGGGCTCTCCGGATCGTTGAGACAAGGCTCGACCGCGACCTGGTCACCCGGCTTCAGCCCGCCGCCCTCGGGTGCCGTGATCACTTTGGCCCCCAGCTCATGCCCCAGGATGCGTGGGTAGTCGAAAAACGGCTGCCGACCGTGAAACGCGTGGATGTCGGTGCCGCAGACGCCGATGTGCCGGACGCGTATCAGCGCCTCGCCCGGCCCGGCTTTCGGGATCTCGCCCAGTGCCGCTTCGAAGCGTCCGGGTTCCGAGAGGACTATCTGAAGTTGGGTATCTGCCATGGTCTTGCCCCACCCATCGAAGCGTAGGAGACGCGGCGCCACGAGAAATTTCCGTCGCATATTCGAGTCTGTACCGGGGCCACCTTTTCCCCTTTCAATTCCGGCACTCTCCCCCACCTTTCCGCGTTTCACACTCCGACATCCGCGTTTACTCCCTGTGCCCTGGTATCTCCTACTCCCCCTCTGTGCCGCCGCCATCTACGCGCTCAGTTCCGTGTTGATCAAACGCGGCCTGGCCGAGGGGGTGGGCATGAACCAATCGTTTCACTGGACGAATTTCGCGGTGGCGGCGGTGTTCGCCCCGCTGCTGCTGCTGGAGACGGCGGTAGTGCGCTGGGACTTGATCCTGCATCCCCTGTTGGTCACGGTGGCGTTCTTTCTCGGCACCTGGTTGACGTTTCTCTCCATCCGACTCGGCGATGTCTCGCTGGTGACACCGCTGATGGGCACCAAGGTGGTCTTTGTGGCGATCGGCGTGGTCGTGATCGCCGGTGTCATGCCTCCGACAGCGCTCTGGATCGCGGCGGCCCTGACGGCGCTGGGCATTTTCCTGATGGGAGCGGGCGATTTCGGCAAGAAAGCGGCCGGCCACGCGTCGGCCGTGGCCACCGCCCTGCTCAGCGCGGCGATCTTCGGCGTCTGCGATGTGCTGGTCGGGATGTGGTCGAGCGGCTTCGGCGCCATGACCTTTCTCGCCCTCTCCTCGATCGGGGTCGGTGTCATCTCGGGACTGGTGTGGCTGGCCCAGGGCCGCCCCTCGCTGCGCCTCTCCGTCCAAGGACGCAGATTTGCCCTCTACGGCGCGCTACTGGTCGGGGTGCAGGCGGTGATGATGGGCCTGGCCTTGAGCTATTTCAACGACGCCACCGGCATCAACGTCGCCTACGCCTCGCGCGGACTATGGGCCATCGTGCTGATCGGTGCCGTGGGCCCGCGTTTCGGGAACCACGAGCGCCACGGATCCGGCAAGTCCTTCGCCTGGCGGGTGGCCGGCACCCTGCTGCTCACCGCCGCGATCGTGCTGGCGGTGGTGGCGCGGGCGCGGATCTGATTTCAGCGGCTTAGTTTGAGAAGTCGAAAGCCCCGCCCTCGGTGGTGCCGCGGACGTAGACTTTTCCATTGGCCAGCGCCGGGGTGCTCCAGCACTTGCCGTCCAGCACATCGGCGCGGGAGATTTCCGTGTAGGCGCCCGGCTTCGCTTCGACCAGCACGATCTCACCCGCGTCGGACAGAGCCACCAAGGTGCCGTCCGCGGTGAGTATGACATTGCCCGGACCAAAACCCGGCTGGCTCCATTTCTTCTCGCCGGTGCGGATGTCCACGCAGGCCAGCGGCCCGGCTCCGTATTCCTTGAAGCTGAACATGCCGTAGAGGTGGCCGTCTTTCACCACCGGGGTGCTCCAGTGGTTGATGTTGTCATTCTCGGTGCGCCAGATCTCGGTGGAGACGAACTTGTCGCCTTCTTTCGAGATGCGATAGGCCCCTCCGCCCACGCCATAGCCGGCCGAGCAGTAAACGATGTCCTCGAAAACCACGGGGGACGCCGCCGTCGAGACCTTGAACGGGTAATCCTGCCGCCACAGCACTTTGCCGTCTTCGGGGGCGCAGGCCACCAGGCCCTCCTGGGTGAAAAAGATCACCTGGCGTGTGCCGAGTAACTCGGTGACGATGGGAGTCGCGTGGGTGATGGCGTCGTTCTCGCCTTTCCAGATCAGCTCGCCGTTGTTCTTGTCGAAAGCCAGGAGCGACTGATCGCGACCACCACCGGCGACGAAGACACGGTCGCCGTCGATCACCGGTGAGGCCGCGTTCTGCCACTTGATGTTTTCGGCGCCGTGTTTTTTCTCGAGATCGACCGACCAGGCCGCTTCGCCATCGGCCACCTTGAGCGCGTAGAGTCGCAGGTGGGTATCGAGCACGTAGACCAGGTCGCCCGAGACGACCGGAGTGGAGCGCGGGCCGTCGCCGCCCTCGTTGCCCTTGGCGCCGGACTTCCCGCCGCCATCGTATTTGCCGCCGATCCAGAGGGGCGCGGCCCAGATTTCCTCGCCGGTGGCGGCGTCGAGAGCGAGACAGATCTCCATCGGGTTGCCATCGATCTCGCGGATCACGATGGTGTAGGCTTTGCCGTCGGCGACGGAAAAGGAGCTGAAACCGAGCGCGGTCTCGACCTTCCACAACGGCTGGCTGGGCACCACCTTTTTCGGCAATATTTCGGAGGAAACGCCATCGCCGCCGGGACCACGATAGGCGGGCCAATCCGCGGCTTCGGCACAGAGACCCATCGAAAGGGATAAGGCGAGGATGGTGCGGGAAAATTTCATGGGGCCGGGATGGGTGCGGGGTGTCTGGGTGAAAGAAAAGAGGATGCCGGAAGGTAGATTTTCCCCGTGACCGGTCAAGATCCAATCCTGTAACCTGAGCCGACGCATGCCCGCCCCCGTTTCAGAAACCCGTCGCCAGTTCGTCATCGGCCTCGCCGTGATGCTACCCTGGCCACTGGCGGCCGGTCTCCTCCAACCGCTGGAGAGCGCGCTCGATCATGTCATCTACCTCATCGGACTGTTCTGGAGCCTTTTCTGGGATCCGGTGGCCGCCATCCAGGACCGCCTGCCGCAGGGTGGGGTCGACTTTTTCACCGGCAGCCTGGTCACCCTGCTCACGCTTGTGTGGCCGACCATCGCGGCGCTACCGTTGCTCGGACGTTGGCCGCGCGGACAGGTGATCGGTCTCTGGGCGCTGCAGGGTGGCTACGCCGGCTCCCAGGCGTTGGCGGGTTTCTTCTATGTTCGGACCTTTGTCCTGAAGACGCCATGAACGACACGTCCCCGCCGTTCACGCCGACCCGGAGGCAACTGCTCTGGTGGGGTGCTTTCATGATGGGGCTCTGGCTACTCATCGGCGCGTCCGTCATTTCCGAAATTGAATCGCACACCCCCTTCATCCTCGGCATGATCCCGAATGTGTTCGGCTTCTACCTCTGGCTGCTCACCCGCGAGATCGGGGGCGACTACGTGGGGATGAAAGTCGTCTCTCTCTTTCCCGAGTCACTCATCCTCGTCGGCGGTATCGGCGTCATGGTCGCCTTTGTCGGCATGTGGTTCCTCATCCTGCTCCTCCCCCTGTTCGGCGATTGGCGCTCACGCTATCTCACCCTGTTCCTGATCCAGAACACCTACAGCCTCGCCCAGATGATCGGCGCTATCGCCGCCATCAAGTCGTTGTGAACGCCCGGGACGAAATCTCCGTCAAAGCCAGGGTCTGCCTCAGCCGGAAATAGCGCCCGATGCCCGCAGGAACTCACCGAACACCTCTCCGGTGCTCCGGGCCATGGCCTCGCGCCCGCATTCGCGGATGACCCAGTCGTGACCGGCGTGGCCCAATCGCTCGCGCGCGGCGGGATCGGCGAGCAGCTCGGCGAGCGCGTCGGCGAGGGCTTTCGGATCGTCCCTGGCCACCAGCCTGCCCCCGCCGCTGGCGGCGATCATTTCGGGAAACGCCCCGTGATCCGTCGCCACCACCGGCACCCCGCAGGCCATTGCCTCCAAAGCGTAGATGCCTTTCGGCTCCACGAATCGCGCGGGGACGGAGAACAGGTCGAGGCGGCGAAAAAAGGCGATTTTCTCCCCCATGTCGGGCGATCCGACAGGGTTGAATCGAGGACCCAACCCTCTTTGGTCGATCTTGGCCGCCTGGGCCTCGAAGTAGGGGCGATCTTTTTCGGACAACCAGCCGCCGCAGTGCAGCTCCACCTCCTCGAAACCCGGCCGCGTGGCGAGGTCGAGAAAGGCCTCGACCAGCAGATCGAATCCTTTCTCGGGACAGATCCGGGCGAAGTAGCCGATCACACGCGGCGCGCCGGCCGCTTTCGGCTCCTCGGCACGCTCTCGGGCCACGGTGACGAAGTGATCCTCCTCCACGCCGAGAGCGGTGCGGCGAAACTTCTCCTCCGGGATGTCGAGCAACTCCGCCATGCGTCGCCGGTAGAAATCGTTGAACACGATGAACCCGTCGACCTCGCGAGCGAGCCTCCGCATTTCGGCCAATACCTGGCCGCGCCAGGGCTCGATGAGTTCCTCGAGAAAGACATCGTCCCCCTGCAGGGTCACGAGGATGGGGACACCGGGCAGCTCGCGGCGGATGGCGGGAATGGAACCTCCGACCAGCAGATTGGTCAGGCAGACGAGATCGGGCCGCATCTCGGTCTTCAGCCAGTGGACGAGCCGGCGCACCTCTTTGCGCTGATGCCCGTGCTCGCCGCGAACCATGGAGAGAGTCATGCCGCCGAGCTGTTTCGCGTCCACGCTCATGGCGCGGGAGGCGACGCGGCGGATGAGGCCGGGGTGATCCAGCCAGCGATCAAACAGCATGGGCAGCCACCGGAAGAGGGGGATTTTCTCCTGCAGGTAGACATTGATCCCGCCGAAGAAGACCCGGTCGATGCTGACATCCTCGTCCTCGGTGCGGATGGGGGTGTAGAGAGGCACCAGAGCCACATCTAACCCGCGTTTCCGCAAACCGGCGGCGACGGCGTTGTCCCGCATGCAACTGCCGCAGTACATTCCGGCGGCGCCGGCGGTGAGATAGACGATTTTTGGGGGAGTATTCAGGGTCGGGATGTCAGTTGTTCAGCTCCGGAGCTTCGCACGCGGACAAAGTGCCGCAAGGGTGGCGAAAATGGCCACACCGAACCAGCGGACGGGTCCGTGGCCGAAGATCACGGCGCCGTTGAAAATCATGAAGGCGAGAAAGACGTGCCATGCCCACCAGAGCTTACGCGCGGCGGGTCCCGGGGGACGGACAGTCCCGCTGATTTCCCAGCGGGCGGCGTCGATGATCCAGAGGAGGCCGACGAGGTAGTTGAGCCATAGACCGACGCCGGTATCCATGCCGGTGACTTCGGCGGTGAGTCGTGCGGTCTCGGCGAGGGCGACCGCGTGGCTGTTATCATAGAAGCCCGCGAACGCGCTGAAGACATGCGCCAGATAGGCCGCCAGGGCGAGCATCCACCAGCGGCGGACACCTTTGCCCGCGCGTCCCCGCAGCAGCGCGGCCACGACCAGGGCCCACGCGGCCACCGAGATCCAGATGGTGATCCGGGTGGCCGTCTGCCAGGGATCGACCGCTTCCATTGACGCCAGCTTGCCATGAAACGACCGCATCCGCCATCGCGCCGAACGGTTTCCCTTGAACCGGGGCGCTTTTCGGTCACGCTATCCGCTGAATCCGCGACTTTTTTCGGAAAGTCCCTGTTTTCTCCATCGTCTCTCGTCTCAAGCCAGCCCCCGAACCACTCTCCTTCCCGCATGTCTGCCCCTGTCGATCAGATCCAGACGGTCAAGGTCCCAAAGCCCGTGCCGCTCACCACTACGCGCTTTCGCCCACCGAAGAAAAACATTCCCCAGACAAAAGCCGAGCGCGACGCCCTGCTGGCCCACATCCGGGACTACATCGAACGGGAAAATCCAGTGCCACCCATGCCGCTGGACGAACTCGAGGTCCACGCGCGCAAAGTACTCGAGGAAATCGGTTACGCGGATCTCTACCTGCACTACACCGCCGTCACCCTCAACAACGAGATGTGGCGTGAGACGCTAGCCGCGATTCCCTACGAGCGGCGCCTGCTGCTGATGCCGAAATGCCTGCGCGTGGAGGAGAAATGCCCCGCGCCCTTCGACGAATTCGGCCTGCTCTGCAAGCAGTGCGGCCTGTGCTCGATCCAGGACTTTCAGAATGAGGCCGAGAAACTTGGTTACGCCGTGCTCGTGGCCGAGGGCTCGGCCATCGTGATGTCACTGATCCAGACCGGCCAGATCGAGGCGATCGTGGGCATTTCCTGCCTGCCGGTGCTGGAGCGAACCTTTCCCTATGTCGAGGCGGCGGCGATCCCCTCCATCGCCGTCCCCCTGCTCCAGGACGACTGTATCAACACCACCGTGGACATCGACTGGGTGTGGGATTACATCCACCTCACCAGTGATGATCAGACGCGGCGCCTGAATCTCAACGCCCTGCACGACGACATCCGGGACTGGTTCACCCCCGAAGGCATCGAGCGGGTGATGGGGCCGGCCGCCAACGAGCAGGAAGTGATCGCCCGCGAATGGCTGGGGCGCGACGGCAAACGCTGGCGACCTTTCCTCACCGTGGCCGCCTACCAGGCTCTGCGGGAGGATCGCGGCGCGCCGATTCCCGAGGATATCAAGAAAATCGCCCTGGCGGTCGAGTGTTTCCACAAAGCCTCGCTCATCCACGACGACATCGAGGACGAGGATTTTGGCCGCTACGGCCAGCCGACCCTGCACGCCGAGCACGGCATCCCGGTGGCGTTGAATGCCGGCGACCTGCTCATCGGCGAGGGCTATCGCCTCATCGGCGAGTGCGCCGCACCCGACGCGCGGAAAACCGAGATGCTGCTCGCCGCCTCCGTCGGCCAGCGCGAACTCTGCCTCGGCCAGGGCGCCGAGCTGGTGTGGGCGAGAAATCCCACCCCGCTGAAGTCGCGCCAGGTGCTCGATATTTTCCGCCAAAAGACGGCGCCCGCCTTCGAGGTGGCGCTGAAGCTTGGCGCCGCCTACGCCGGTCAGTTGGGCGAGGTGGCCGACGTGCTCAAGGCCTACTCGGAAAACCTCGGCATTGCCTACCAGATCCGCGACGACATGGACGACCTCGGAGAGGACGCCGGTGAGAATGCTCTTGAGAAGATGCGCCCCAGCGTGCTGCTGGCCGTGGCCCGCGAGCGCGCCAAGGGCGACGACCAGGCGGTGCTGGACGCACTGTGGAGCCATGAGGATCTCCAGGGCGTGGCCCTGCACAAGATCCGCCAACTGGCGCATGACCTCGAGGCCGATGAAAAATGTCTCCTCCTGCTGGAAACCTACAAGGACGCCGCTGTCCGCTCTCTGGCAGAGCTGGAAAATGCCAACCTCAAGGGACTCCTCCGACGCGTGATGGGCAAGATTTTCAACGATCTCGAAATCAAGGGCTGGTGTCGAGAATTCGAGGTGAAGAACGGGGTGCGGGAGGACCAAGCGCCGACGGTGACCGAATCGTGATGTCTCCAAAATCATTCCGCCGGACTGCCAGGGTGACCCAGCGAGCGGAAAGACTGCCGCAAATATTCCACGCGCGCCCTCATCGATGACGCGGTCGCCTAGGATTTTCGAGGTTCCGAAGAACACTTCCCTGTAGAATTCGCTCGAATCAGCCCACCGGCTTGACCTTCAAATCCCGCAACACCCGCAATTCACCCCAATCCGCGCCCCGCATCTTCCGAGCCCCGGTCTTGCGCTTCTCCCCGTAGCGCCAGCGCTGCGACTCGAAAACGCCGTTCACGAACTCCACACTCCCGAACACCGCCCCGTCGCAAAAATACCGCACCCGGCAGCGCAGGATCTCCGGGATGGACAGCTTCCCACCTCGTTCAACCTCGGCCTCGATCCGCTCCTCACTGATTCCCCGCCGGGCCTTCACGCCCATCTCCGGATCCGCCTCACGTTCTGCCGCGTGGCCGAACAACAGCAAGCGGTAGCGCGGCGCCGTGTTCGCCCAGGTCACTGTGCGATTCACCCCATAAGACGTGTGCCGCAGGATGGCGGACAATCCCGCCCGCGCCCGCCGCTTACCCGCCACCGCCTCCGCGTAGCCGCACCACGGATAGTCCTTTGGATCGGACACCATGCCCGCCCGCACCGGATTCAGGTCGATGTAGGCCGCCATCGTCAGCAGCGCCTGCTCGGAGCCCTCCACCAGCACGCTCTTGAAGCGATCCTCCCACAGCGTGCCCCGGCGGTTGTTTTGCCGGTTGTACCATTGGGTGAACCGCTGTTTCAGCTCCTTCAAAAACACCGACAGATCTCCGCGCCGCAGCTCGTAGCGCGCCAGGATCTGCTCGATCCACTTCGGGTCATCCGAGGCCTGGGCACGCTCGATCTCCTGACGGATGCCGAGGCTCTGGGTGTCATCGTAGAGAATCCCCAGTAGCCCCAAGAGAGATTCGACCGTCAGCTTCGGCACTTGCTCCCGTTCCGGCACCCGGACCAGCAGATGGAAGTGGTTGGACATCAGGCAATAA
>CAYTNL010000046.1:0-50295 GCA_964439145.1 uncultured Verrucomicrobiales bacterium | reverse complement strand
CGTCACGCTGCGTGATGGTCCCTGTCAAGAGGGGCGCGTTTACTCCGCTTACAATAGATTGGCACTATGGCCTTGTCGGCGACAGCACGCTGGATGTCGTGGATGCAATCGAGCGGAGCGAGATGGACAGGAGCGAAGCGACGTGCCCGAAGGGTGCGACCAGCGGGGAGCATCAAATGTAATCGCCGAAGACCGCCCGCGTGTTCGCGTCCGTCTTCTCGATGGGCGTGCCGGTGACTGGAGGAAGGCGGGGGCCTTCCGACAGAGACAATGCGCAGCATTGGGCGAAGCCCGACCGAGCGGCGGCAGCGAGGGAGTCAACCCGATGAAGGACGCATTCGGCAAGGCATCGCGCAGGTTGCTGGCGAAGCCGTAGGACATCTCGCCAGTCTTTTCATTCACCTTGCCGCCGAATCCATACTGGCTGCGGTGCGCTTCATCCGCGTCAAGTGATGTTGATGGCTTGGCCGAGGTTCCAACTTGAGGCAAATGCCTGCTTCAACGCGTCGCGGTTCGTGGCGTCTTCCAGTTCGCTAATCATGAACGTCTTCCCGCCCGCATCCTTGATTGACGCGCCGATGTGCCAGCAGCGGCTGTCATCGATGATGATAAAACGGTCGTGGAAATCGCTTGTCTTGCGGGCTTCGATGGCGAACTGCGGGAACTGCTTCCGGAACTTCGCTCCTTCCAAGGCGAAATCAGCGGGCACTTTCGCGGTCAGGAGTTTTACCGACAAAGCCGAAGACGATGAGGTGGCCAGCATCGTGAAAATGGCTCCGTCGAGATATGGGTCAACGACGGCGATCGACTGCTTTGCCTCTTGGATGACCTGCTTGATGGCGCGGTAGGAGTCGTATTCCGTTCCCTGCGTTAGCAGAAGCTCGCGAATCGGGCTTGAGCCGGGAACGAGTCTTCCGGCGTCGATGCGCCACCCGATTTCCGCGAGTTTGGCGCGAAGCGGTTCCTCAGTCTCCGGGTGGCGCTGGAGCAGCTCCCGCGTGAGAATCCAAGCGGCCCGCAACTGCGCGGCGTCATCGAGGGCGCGGAACGAGGCATCCAGACGTGGGCGATAGGCCCGCTTGCGAGTCTTGTTCGAGAAATCGTCGTTTCCTGAGAGTGCCCAATCAACGACCAAGCCTGTGCTGTCGATGAGTGCGACCACTTCCGTGCTGTCGAGGTCCATGACGAGCGCCAGCAGCGGCGGCCAAGGATGTAATTCAGTTGGAAGGTCAAAACTCATCACTTTAAATCGTGCACTTCACGAATCTCATCACGATGTGGTAGGCTGGTTCGTAAATTTCATTGTGTTGCTCGTTTGGCGTTATCGAGCCGTGGAATAGGGCGTTACGGAGGTTGTAGATCACGTCCACAAGAGCGGAAAATACCTTTGAGGAATCTTGGATGAAATCCGTGTCTCCAATTTTGAGAACGTCCTGGGCTCCATGAGGAGCAAGAACATTCATGATCTTTCGCGGCGCAACGGCATCGTGCATCGCTAGGAATGTAGTTCTCTGCTCTGCTCTTAGGGCTTGGAAGCTTGGCTCATCCTCCAGCTCTCTTCGATCGTGTTTCGATTGGGTGAACGCGAAGGCAGCACTCGACCTGGTAGCGCTTAGCTCAAGAGTAACCTCTCCAGAATTGGGGAAACCTCTGCGGACCCGGAAAGTCCTACGCCGCTTCGTCAGTTGTTCGTCGTTATGCCCATTATGGCCGATATCTACGGTTTCAAATGAGACCCGCCCTTTTCGTCCTTCGACGACACAACTTTGCAACAATCGATGAAGTTCCGCGATGCGCAGCCGGAATTCATCGGCTTCTTGGCTTGTGTCTTGCCAATTACCATCCATGTCGCGCGCTTGTGCCTGCCGCCAAGTAAGTATCGGCACGATTCGGTTATAAACTACATTGCTTCCACCTTTGATGTTATCGAGTAGCTCGCTGTCTCTCAAATCTCCGTATGTGTCCGTCATCCAAGCATTGAATGGAATCCAAGCTTTGATGAAATGGCTGAACCAATCGATTCGCGCAGAGTCTCGCCACCCGCGAAGGTTGTCTTGTAGGTTTGGCATCGTCAGATTCCTTTCAGATAGTTAAGTGCCGAGTCCTCTCCATCTTCGATCGCGACTTCGACAGCGCGCTTTGCTTTTGCGAGCAGGTCTTGGGCTTCTTGGTGGGCGGCATGAGCTTTGTTAATTTGCGCGATAATCTCGACGCTGTGTAGCTTTAGTGCGTCAGGAAAGGGGATGTCCAAGAGGTTGGACTCGCTAAACCGCGGGTGTTGGTTACCCTCCTGGCAGTATTTCAGGATAGTTTGGACTGGTTGAGACCGAAGATAGACCATCAACAGTTCAGGGCTGATCCCTTTATGAGGCCGCAAAACAATGAACTCCGTTGACCCGACGGTTTGGACCGCATCAGAAGTCCGAACCACGGCAATCTGGCGGAGATACGAACGGAGACGAGAGATCACGACATCTCCGTTCTGCATCTTCTTTTTAGTGCTGCCGATCTCTTCAACTGGAACGGGATCTACGGTGTCGTCGAGGGACGCTTTCAGCGCGGCTCCGACATCGAAGTTGCGCACTTCGGCTACATTTCCCGGCTTCTTCGGATCGAACAGATCGCGGATGGGTGTGCAATACGATGACAGTAGGCGGTGCGGCATCGCGGCCAACTTTTCCAATGTGGCGTAGCGGGCAGGGGCGAAGTAGTCGGAGTCGATACGGCCTGCGGCTAGTGCTTCAGATGCGCTTCGAGTGTAGGTCAGAGGTTGTGGCGGTTTCCAGCCATTGAAACCTAACGCTTTCAACAGCGTTCGCTCGGAGTTGATCTCGTTGAACTTTTCGCGCTCGAAACACGATCTAGCAGATCGAACAATTTCACAAATTCGGCGTTCAAAACCATGGGTGAATCGAGGAACTAGAATCTGATCCATATCCTCCAAAAGGAGGCTTCCCTGTATCGCTCCTCTTGTGAGACGAATTATCTGGAGCCGCCCATGCTTAGTCTTGAGAAATATTGCTAGATACTCTCCAGGAATAACATGGGGCCGTAAAATGGCTAACTTGCAACTGCATGTGGCGGGATCTGGCGAACTGAACAATGAAGACTCACCGATAGTTCCGACGATGGACAGCAGCACATCACCTGGCGCTAGATGCGAGCGCTTCATATGACGCTGGTTGAAAATGTGCTGAGGAATAGTTGCAGGTGCTGCCTGTTCCACAAAGAATGTTCCCGTTACATCTTGACCTCTAAAGTAGGGAATACCGTCATCCACAAACTCGTCGCTGATGGAAAAGTGGTTCCCGTCTGAGACTCCAACTGTGGAGGTTAAAGAAACCGCATGGATTCGATTCAATGCATTTAATGGCTCAAGAAATCTGGGCCTAAAATACTCCGCGTCGATGCGTTTCGTTCTCTCCAGATCTGAATAAGCAGCTTCGTTTGCCTCAAGCCCCTCCAACAACAGCGCGTAGCGCTTAGCGTTGAAGGGGCTTAGACGAAAAAACTTAGTTTTTCCCTCGCAGCAAACTCCTGAAAGGCTTCGGCGATTCCGTCCTGGGTGAGCCCGTCGTGATTAAAGAAATCATGTTGAACGACCCAATGACCGTGCGTATCGCGCAACGGCTCCGATTTCAGGATTGGCATTTTCAGATTAACAACCGTCGCTCCAGATTCCTCCAGTGCTTCGAGGCTCGTGTGCGCTTTCTTTATCACTTCGAGACTCAATGTCTTCTTTTCCCCGGTTGCGAAGTGAACCTTGTAAATCGTCGCCTTGTCGAAGCTGCCATACTTGGCGAGGAAATCCTCTTCGCTGCGCCAAACCGGAGGTGCTAACTCATCACCCTCGTTCTCAAAATAGCCGACTTCCTTCTTCTGGACGTAGATTTTATCGCCGCTGTTGTCTTTGCTCGGAAGGCGTTGGGTGGCGAAGAAAATCGGGTAATCATCCACCTTCTTGCACAATGGCCCGGCTTTGGGATCGTCGTTCCATTTTTGGACAAAGATGACGCTGGTCTTAGTTCCGGTGTGGGGCTTGAAGGTGTTTCCATCGACACCCACAACGGCAAGTATGCGGCAGCGGCCTGCGATGTATTCGCGGACACGCTGGTCACTGCTATTGTTGAAGCGCCCCTGCGGCAAGACTACCGCCATCCGCCCGCCGGGTTTTAGAAAGTCTAAATTTCGCTCGATGAAGAGAAGGTCACGGCCGACCTTTTTCTCAAGTTTTCCAAGTGCGCCGTCCTTGGTAAGTTTGTGCGCCAACTCATATGGGCTAAGCATGTCTGACTGCTTGATGTCTCCGGCGAAGGGCGGATTGGCCATGAGCACGTCGAACTGAAAACCGCGATAGTCGTTTTTCGCAGCCATGAGCTTGCGGAGCTTCTTCCATCCCTCGTTGTAAATATCCAGCCAGTCCTGCTGCTTGGTGGTTTCATCCCAACGCTTGAAGTCGAGGGTGTTGAGATGAAGAACGTTGGTTTGCCCGTCACCAGCGATGAGGTTTAGGCATCGGGAGACGCGAACAGATTTTTCATCAAAGTCGATGGCGAAAACCTTGTCTTGTACATACTTAGTGCAACGGGCCGGCTTCTTCTCCATCGTGAAGAGGTGGGACGCGGGTTTGCCCATATCATCGAAGATGGCTTTCCAAACGTGAAAGATGCTGTGCACCGTAAATCCGGCGCTTCCGCAAGCTGTGTCGATGATCGACTCGGTTTCTTGCGGGTTGAGCATTTTCACGCATAGGTCGATCACCCAGCGCGGCGTGAAATACTGGCCCTTCTCACCTTTGGATGATTTATTGACGAGGTATTCGAACGCCTCATCGACGACATCGAGGTTCGAATTGAAGAGCTTCCATTTTTCGAGGCCCGCAACACAGATCCGTAAATGCTCTGGAGTGAGGCGAATTCGTTCATCGTCAGGAAACACTCCTTCCCAGCGTTCTTTTGCTTCGTCGAAAAGTTCCTGAATAGAGGTCTTCAACTGAGCGGCCGTATTCACATTTCGAAAACGAAGGTGGGCACCAGCTTCCGAGTAAGTCGTGAGTTCGTCGTAGAGCTTCGTGAAAATGAGTTTGAAGACCTCTTCGAATACATCCACTCCGGCGTTCGCCAGCACTTCGTCTTCGAGGTCCTCGATCTTAGTTCGCAGGGTGTTGGCTTTGGCTCCCTCTCGAGCACGTTCCTTTTCAAATTCTATGAGGTTTTCGATGGTCCAAGGTTGCCCAGCGATTTGGTCAATCGTTTCACTGGCACGCGGAAGTGTGGGAATCTCCTCAAAGTAGTTGGGGTCGCGGCGGTGCCAAACGACTTGCCGCAGTCCGTCGCTCCAAACAGCTAGAGGAGCACCGGTCGCATGACCGTAGCTTTTTAGCTGATCTTTGCCCCCCTTCTGGGTGGGTTGCTTAACCTCAATGATTACATACGGGACCGTCGGGCGGTCGAAATCGAAAATCACGATGTCGGCGCGCTTTGATGAATCGCGACCGAATGTGATGGGGTATTCGACGGCAAGCCGGGAAACGGGATACTTAAAGTCGGTTTGGAGGCGATGAAGCCAAAGCTGGCGAACGATTTCCTCTGGTTTCGCGATAACGTCTTTTTCTCGGACTCGGCATTTCAGGTAATGCTTGCCGCCTTTCTCAAAAAGCGAGGCTTCAACCTCTGCGATGCTTTTTTGACTGAAGACATCGAGGGAAAACTGGCTCTTTGAATTTGATAGAAGTTCGTTGATGGTCATAAGGATTTTCCTTTCAGGCTGCGAGACCGCAGGTTTCGGCTTTGCTTTTCGCGAGGAACCAGAGGCAGACGGGAATCCGCGTGCTGTAGAAAAGCTGACCGGGGAGAGCGACCGTGTTGTATTTCGCTGAGCTCAGGACCTGCGGAAAGGCTTCGCGTGTATGAATTGCGCTATCGCGCTTGGCAGTGTCCACGAGGTCGGCCTCGAGGCAGCGAATGGCGAGGTTCATGATGGCGAGGCGGCGGGTGGTGGAAGCGGCATTGGCGACGCGGGGCATGGGCAGGGTGTTTTTTTAACTGGCCTTAAGGATCTCGGCAACCCCGGATCTCGCCCTTTTGACGGAAAGGGGATCGTCGGTGATCTCACCGCACCGCCGGGGCGTCCGCCTTACTGGCACGACGGCGGACGCCTCGGCGAGGCGTCCCTACCCGCCGTCCCTGCCGTCGATCATTGCCCCAGGCGCGCGGCGGGGGCTGTCCAAGTGGTCGGTTGCGGCGTATCTCTGGGTGACGCATTATCTTTGCCGCTTCCGTGCCATGTCTCTCGATCTGAAATCCCGCCCCCTCGACCGTCTCCGGCTCGCCTCGATCCTCGACGGTGTCTCCTACCTGGTGCTGCTCGGCATCGCGATGCCGCTGAAATACTACGCGGACATGCCGCTGGCGGTGCGGATCGTGGGCTCGCTCCACGGAGCCCTGTTCCTGGCCCTGTGCTGGCTCCTGCTGACCGCGCTGCTCGAAAAGCGGCTCAGTTTCCAGTGGTGCGTGATCGTGTTCGTCTGCGCCCTCATTCCTTTCGCGCCGTTCTTTCTCGATCGGAAACTCAAGGAGATACGGGATCCGCGGGACGTGTGATTCCGTCATTGCGATTCCGTCGCCGAATGGGCAGAATCGCGGGCATGAATGCTCCGAAAATCTCTCTTCCCTCCCGCCGTCGTTTCCTCGCGACCTCCTCGTCGGTCGCGGCCTTCGGCATCCTCGGTGGTCGCAAGACGATGGCCGCTCCCGAGCGGCGCGCCGGTCCGGTGGTCGGCGAGGACGGGCATCGCTACGAGGTCATCCACGACTGGGTGGTGCTGCCGGACCGTTACACCTGGCAGATCACCCACAACGTGGCGGTGGACAAGGACGGGAATCTCTACGTGATCCACGAGGGCCGGGAGGATCTGCCGGATCACCCGGCGATCTTCGTTTTCGACGCCGGGGGGAAGTTCGTGAAAGCTTTCGGCCGGCAGTTCCAGGGCGGCGGTCACGGGCTCGAGGTGCGGACCGAGGGGAGCGGGCAGTTTCTCTACGTGACCGGTTATCAGAAGCTGAAGACTTTCGCCAAGCTGACGCTCGACGGGGAGGAGGTCTGGTCGCACAAGGCGCCGCTGGATTCCGGGGCCTATCCGGCGGATGAGAACACGAAGACCGATTTCCAGGATCGGAACGAGTACTGGGGGCGGAACCATTTCCTGCCGACGAACTTCGCCTTCCTTCCCGACGGCGGCTTCTACGTGGCCGACGGCTACGGCGCGCACATGATCCATCGCTACGACAAGGACGCGAACTACGTCTCCAGCTTCGGAGGCAGCGGCACGGAGGACGGCCAGTTCAACACGCCGCACGGGCTGTGGATCGATACCCGTGGCGAGGAGCACCGGGTGGTGGTGGCCGACCGGGCCAACAAGCGGCTCCAGTGGTTTTCCCTCGATGGGGTGCATCGTCGCACGCTCGACGGATTCATCCTGCCCGCCAACATCGACCAGCTAGGCGACACCCTGCTGGTGCCCGACCTGAGCGCGCGCATCACGCTGCTGGACAAGGACGACAGGATGATCCATCTCGGGGAGGACACCGAGTGGCGGACGCAAGTGCTCGCCGACAAGATGGCGATGCGGCGCGGCCCGGCGGAGAACTGGAAGAGCGGACGCTTTCTCCATCCGCACGACGCCTGTTTCACCCCCGAGGGCGACATCTACGTGGCCGAGTGGGTGGCCACGGGCCGGATCTCGAAGCTGCGGCGGGTATCGTGAGCGGAGCCGCGAGCGCGGCGGGAGAAGCTCAGGGCCGCATGATGGTGAACCCGGCGGCGGAACGGGTTTCCGGGGTGCTGGCCTCGGGGGTGGTCAGGAGGATGGTGCCGGGCTGGGCGAGGTCGTAGATCCGTTTGCCGAAGTCCTCGGGAATCTGGAGGCGGGCGCGGAGTTCCTGAACGGCGTTGCCGTGGGCGCCGCCGTCGAGGGCCAGGGTCGCCCATGGCCGGGCGGGTTTGCCGCGAACCACCGGGGCGGCGTTTTCGTCGACTCCTTCCAGCATGAGGAAGACCCCGGCGGGAATGGGCAGATCGGGGCGGTCGATGTGGACGGGAGTCTGGCCGATGAGGATGCCGTTGCGATAGACGTAGAGGGTGCGGTCCAGGCCGCTGAGCAGGAAGTTGACGGGCCCCTCGGGGCTGCGCCGGGGATCCCACATCGTCTGCCCGAGGAACTGGGCGGCGGGGCGGGAGCCGGGCTCGACGTCGGAGGCGAGCAGGATGGTGGCCGGTTTCGTGGAAGCCGAGGGCACGGCGGCTTTTTTGGTGATGACCACGGTGCCGCCCATCTCGGTGATCTCGAAGAGTTTGGAGGAAAAATCGAGCGGCAGCCGGATGCAGCCGTGGGAGGCGGGATAGCCGGGAAGTTCCCCGGCATGCATCGCGATGCCGCTCCAGGTGAGGCGCTGCATGTTGGGCATTTTGGCACCCTTGTAGATGCTGGACTCGTGATCCCGGTTTTTCTGCAGGATGGTGAAGACCCCGGTCGGGGTGTCGTGTCCGGGGGCCCCGGTGCTGACGGTGGAACGGGCGATCTGGACCGCGTTTCGATACACATAGGCGACCTGGTCGTCGATGCTGACCACGATCAACAGCGGTCCAGAGGGAGAGCGTTCCGGATGCCATTCGAACTGGCCGGGGGCGAGGGGAGGTGGCTCGTTGGCCGCTTCCTTTTTCTTCTTTCCGAAAAGCTGGGCTTCGCAGGGAAGGGGGGACGCGGCCAGGGCAATCGCGATGAGGGTGAGAGAGAGGAGCGAACGGGTTCTCATGATATGGGAATGGATGGCGTTAACCTACCCCGGCAAACGTGAGGGGATACGAGGGATTTCTCCATCGGGATGAGGGAAAAACGTCCGTGCTCCTGGTCCCGGCGTGACCGCGGCAATTCAAAAATTGCCCCGCTGGATCTCGGAATGCATCTGCTGGGTGCGGGTTCCCTGGTAGGCGCCCTCGCCCCAGTAGTCCGTTCCGATCTTGCCACCGCCTTCCTCGAGCGAGGTGCAGCTCGTCATCGTTGCCATAGTGGCGACTGCCAGACCTATCGCGAGCGAGAGGAGGGAAACCTTGCGGAACAGACGGGTCGGGGGCTTTTCGGTGCTTTTCATCGCCGCATTCAATCACAGGCCGATCCCGGGATTCAATAGAAACCGCATGTGATTTCGGGCGAGATTGAAAGAGGCGCCGATAGTCGCGTCGTGCGGTTCCATCCCCCGCGCGATCATCACCGGGACCCGGTCAATCCGCCTCTGGTACCACCGCTCGCGCCTTTCGATCACCGATGACGAAGTGACCCAGGGGCGCGCCGCTTTCCGGCGTGGCGATCTGCCAGACGGCTCCGGGTCGGGACTGTTGTCCTTTCTGTTTACCCGGAGCGATGAGACCGTATGACTTGCGGTCGCCGTCGCGGGTCATCCAGAACAGCTCGACGGCTTCTGTCCGTCGGTTGAGAAAGATCACGTCGAAAGGATTGCCGTCGGGACGCGAGGGCGGTGTGGCTTTCCCGGGCTCGTTGGGAATCCAGGTCAGGGCGGGCAGGGCGTCGGGACTCGGTTCCTTGAGGGGAACGAATTCCCCGGGCGCCAGGGCCCGGAGTTCGGCCAGTTTCCCGGCGTGCGCGGCATCGGTGGCGAGGTTGTGCCACTCGTGGGGATCGCCGGCGATGTCGTAGAGTTCCTCGTCGCCGTTGGCGTAGTGGATGTAGCGACAGTCTTGTCCGCTGAGTCCGTAGCTGCCGGGTTCGCCGAGGTGGGTGAGGGAGGTGTGGGGCCAATCGTCCCGCGGATTTTTCAGGAGCGGCACCAGACTGGGGCCGTCGTTGTCCTCCTTTGCTGGTATGCCGGCCAGTTCGGTGAGGGTGGGAAAGAGACTGAGCAGATTGACGGGCCGATCGCAGACGGTCCCCGGCTTCGTTCCCTGGAGTAGGCCGGGAGCGATTCCCTCCGGCACACGGATCATGAGAGGAACGCGGGAGACGGCGCGCCAGGCGGTGTATTTCTGCCAGTGCTGCTTTTCGCCGAGGTGCCAGCCGTGGTCGCTCCAGAGGACGACGATGGTGTTGTCGGCGTGGGGTCCGCGTTCGAGAGCGTCGAGCACGCGGCCGAGCATGGCGTCGGCGAAGTGGATGGAGGCGAGGTAGGCCTGAATGCCGGCCTTCCATAGCCCCTGCTCGCGGATGTGGGCGAAGTAGCGATTGGGGCCGCGTTTTTTCCCGGCCGGAGGCAGGTCGTCGAGATCGTCTTCCTTGTAACCGGGCGGTAGCTGGATGTCTTCGAGGGGAAAGGGCTCGAAATATTTCGCCGGGACGTACCAGGGTTCGTGGGGCCGGTAGATGCCGCAGGCGAGGAAGAAGGGTTTCTCCCGTTCTCGCGAAAGCTGTTCGCCGATCCATCTCGTGACCAGCCAGTCACCACCGAATTCCTCGTCAGTGGCGTTGATCGCGGCCCAGTCGGTCTCGACATACTGCCAGGGGCCGGCACGCGGCAGGCTGACGGGTCGATTCTCCGGATAGAGGGTGCGTGGAAAGGGATTCTCGCTCTCTTTTTCCGGGTAGTATTCATCCCAGGATCCTGCGTCGATGAAATAGTGGAGAATCTTTCCCGAGCCGGAAGCGTGGTAGCCGTGGTCGCGGAAGTGTTGGGGGAGCAGCTTCGCGTCCGGCAGGACCTCGCGCATCTTCTGGCCATTGTCGTAGAGCCCGGACCGGTGGGGCGAGAGTCCGGTCATGATGGCGGTGCGTGACGGGTTGCAAGCGGCGCCGGGGCAGTGGGCGTTGGTGAAGAGGACACCGCCGGCGGCGAGCCGGTCGAGGTTTGGTGTCAGCGTTTGAGGGTGTCCACCGAGGCAGCCGATCCAGTCGTTGAGATCATCGAGGGCGATGAAGAGGATGTTTGGAGACCGCTCGGAAGCGGAGGCCGGGCATTCGTTGGTGTTCGCCGCGAGGAGAAGGAGGAGGGCGATCAATCCGCGGGCCAAAGGAGAACTCATGCCGGGAGAATACACCAGGCGGTCGGGCGATGTCTTGCGCGGGATCGAGGGCCGGGGCATCATTCACGGAACTGTCCGGGGATCAGCCACCGCGCCGGGCGGCAAGCCGCAGGGCCTGGACGGAATCGTCCTCGTAGAGGATCTCGAAGGGGCGTTCGAGATTTTCCTGCCACTGGCGAAAGGTGGGCAGGGGTCCGTTGGCGACGAGGATTTCCCCGGGGAAGCGGTCGGCGAAGGCGTTCATCGCGGCGCGGGTTTCGTCCTCGTAGATGAGAAAGCAGGCCACCGCGAGATCGATCCCGGCCGGCAACGGAATCTCGGTCATCGATCCGGGCAGGGGCGTGAACTGATCGATGCCGTTGTGGAGAAGTTGCTCGCCGCACAGGTCGACGGAAACGGGCGCGAGATCGTTGATCCACAGGTGCCGACATAGCCGACCGATCGCGAGTGTTTCCAATCCGATGCCGACACCGAGGGCGAGGACGTTTTTTCCGCTCAGGGCTTCGGGATGCTCGAGCAGCCAGAGGGAAAAGCGTTCGGTGGCAGTCCAGCGTCGGTCGTAATACACATCCACGCCGGCGTCCATCTCCGCGAGAATGCGGCGCTCGATCGCGGGATCGCGCAGATCGAGGATCTCGAAGTCTTCACCCGCCAGGGAAAGAGGTAGCCATCGGTTCGGCATGGGCATCTTTCTCACTTCAGGTGTTTGCCGAACCAGTCGGCGGCCGCGTCGATGGCCTGGTCGAAGAAAAGCTGTCGACCGGGAAAGGCGTGAGGAGCGTCGGGAATCACGGTGAGCGCCTCCGGAATGCCCAGTTCCCTCATCCGTTCGCGGAACTCAGTGGCGTGGGTGGTCTCGTTGTCGAGGGCGCCGGTGACGAAATGCATGGGCGGATCGCCGGCATCGAGGTGGGTGAGGGGGGAAGCCAACTTCCAGGCTCCGGGTTTTTCGCTCGGCTTTCCGCCGAGGAACTGCACCCAGAGGTTGGGCTTGTCGTCGGTGCCGGCGGGATCGGAACGCTCGATGTTGTCGTGGTGACGCCGGAAATTTGTCTGGGCTCCCATGGGAACGGCGGCCTGGATGGCGCTGCTCTGGTCGGGATGACCGCCCTCGCCTTCCAGCTCGGCGACGCCGCCGGAAGTGCCCAGCAGGGCGGTCAGGTGGCCGCCGGCGGAGAGCCCGATGGCGCCGATCTTCTCCGGAGCTATCCCCCAGGTGTCGGCCTCGGCGCGAAGAAAACGCACTGCCGCCTTGCAATCGTGGATCTGGGCGGGAAAGGGCGCCTCACCGGAGAGACGGTAGGAGATGGTGGCCGCGACGAAACCGCGGGCCGCGAGGGCCTGGGCGACGCGCGTGTGATTGGTCCGGTTACCCTGCCACCAGCCACCGCCGTGGATGCAGACGATGGCGGGCAGTTTCCGGTCGCCGATGTCTTTTGGTCGGTAGAGGTCGAGCGCCAGTTCGCGGTCGCCGTATTTGGCGTAGACGATGTTCTCGTGCGAGTCCAGCCCGGCCAGCACGGATTCGGGAATGGCCGTGGGTGGTCCGCCGGGCTTCGTCGCCGGGTCGGCCGCCGACAGCGGGGAGAGGAGGCAAAGCAGGAGCGAACCGGTCGCGAAAATTCGTGTCATGCGGGCGAATCTAGCAGTGGGCGGAGATCTCCGGAAAGGGAAAAGCTCAAAAGGATTCGCCCGGGAGGTATTCGGGAATCAATCGCACCGCGTGGGGTGGGAAGCTCCCCGTTTCCGCGAGCTTCAGCGCCGCCTGGGAGAGTTTCCTGGGAAAAAGGGCGGGATCGACCGCGTAGCGCGCCACGCTCGGGGTGACGTGGGCGAGAAAGGGCTCGTCGTCCCGCGAGATCAGCGCGATGTCCCTGGGCAGACTCAATCCCCGGCGTTGCAGGTGGGTCAGCACCGTCAGCACATGGATGCCGCGCGCCACAAGGATGCCGGTGGGCGGCGTCGCGCTCCGCAGCGCCGCGTCCAGCAATGCGCGCAGGTGATCGGGCGAGCCGTTGTGTCGGAGCACGGTGAGTGACGTGGACACCCCGGCCGCGAAGGATTCCCGCAAACCGGCCTCGCTTTCCGCCTCGCCACCGGTCGCCGACTCGGGCAGGCACAGCACCACGCTCCGGTGACCTTTTTTACCGAGCAGCGTTCCCGCGTGGCGACAGGTGGCGCGGTAGTCCAGATCGACCGAGGGCAGCGGAATGCCCGTGGCGCAGGAGCCGGCCACCAGGCAGGGCAGACCGCTCCGGTGGAACCAGCGCTGCATCGGTTCGCGGGATCCCAGGGTGAGCCACGCGGCGGCGGAAGTCCGCGCGGTGAGATCCCGCAGCGCGCGCTCCGGCTTTTTCGAAAAGCAGGCCGGTCGCACGAAGATCTCCAACTGAAATCCCGCCCTCGCCAGGTGGGTGCGCAGTGCATCGACGGTGACCACGGCGGACGGCGCCATCGCCAGCAGCGGCGCGGGAGCGATCGCCGCGATGACTCGCCCGGGAGACGCGCGGCGGGGCGCCGAATGTCTCGCCCGGAGCAGGCGACTGCGTCTACGGGGAGAGCGCTCGATCTCTCCCGCCTGTTCCAGCTCGCCGAGCGCGGATCGCAGGGTGGGCCGGCTCACCTGAAAACGCTCGCAAAGTTCCCTCTCGCCGGGCAGAAAGTCCACCCACGCCCCCTCGGCGATGGCGAGGCGCAGCGCGCGAGTCGTCTCGCCGACGAGAGAGATTCTCTGGGGCAACGGCCCCGGGCTGAATTCGCCGGAATGGATCATCTGGTGAGAAGATATGACCAGAAGGCTCCGCTTGTCATCCGGTTCCGATCAGGGGCAAAGTGACGGGCAATCCATGAGCGCCACCGCCCCGCCGACGACCCTACTCGATCCCGATGCTCGCGGGGCCTTGCGAGCCGACTATGAACAGGACGGCGTGGTGCGGGTCCGTGGCTTCCTCTCGGCGGAGGAAGTCGCCGCCGTGCGGGCCGAACTGGAACGCTACGTGCGGGAGGATCTACCCTCGAAGCCGGCCGATGCCCGCACGCTGGAGTCGGACGAAAAGACGGTGCGCAATCTCTGGCGACTGGAGGAGCACGATCCGTGGTTCCGCGCCTTTGGCGAACGCCCCGACCTGCTCGCGCTGATCGGTCCCCTGGTGAACGGCGAACCCGTGCTCGTGGGTGTCGAGACTTTCAACAAGCCGGCCCGGATCGGCTCGGGCGTGCCGCCGCATCAGGACAACGCCTACTTCTGTCAGGCGCCGCCCGACATGCTGACCGTGTGGATCGCGATCGATCCGGTGACGGAGGCGAACGGGCCGGTCTGTTTCGTGAAAGGTTCCCACCTCCTCGGATCACTGCCGACCAAGCCCTCCGGCGTGCGCGGCAACAGCATCGGCATTGCCGAGCCGTCCGATGTGGTGTTGGAGGCGCCGTTCCGCGCGCTCCTCGAACCGGGCGACGCGACGATCCACCATTGCAACACCGTTCACCATTCCGATCCGAACACGACCGACCAGTCGCGGCTGGGCTTTCTCCTGGTCTATCGCGGTCGTCACACCCGAACGGATCCGAAATTGAAAGCGGCCTACGCCGCCGCGGTCACCCAGACGCCACCGGCATGAAGCGTGTCGCTGTACATCACCGCCGACTCTGTCCGCCATGCGGCGCGGTGCTGGCCGCGTGCCTGCTTATCTCGCTTGTCACCCACGCCCGCGACCTCCGCGTCGGCATTGATCCCGACGTTCCTACCATCGCCCACGCCATCAAGTTCGCCCAACCGGGCGACACCATCCACCTCGAGCCGGGAAAGGTGTATTGCGACTACGCCGGCTTTTACAACAAGAAAGGCGAGCCCGGCAAACCCATCACCCTCGATGGCCACGGCGCGACGCTGGAGGGTTCCGACCCGCTCGATCCGGCGCAGTGGCGGGAGGTTTCACCGGGGCTCTTCGCCGCCGACGAATTGCTCCCGAATCTCAGCGACGCCGTGATCGGCCGCTGGTTTTTTCTCTTCGATGGAAGGATGCAACTGATGGGCCGCACCTCGAAAGGGCGCAGCGAACCGCTCAAAGCTCCCGAGGATCTCCAGCCGGGCGAGTGGACCTTCGTGAAAGATCCCTCGCGCGAAAAGCCGCCGTCGAAAGCGATCTATGGCACCTTTTTTATTCGCCTCGAGTCGGGGCAGGCGCTTGCCGGGGCGAACATCGCCGTGCCGGTCCGCAGCGCGGGGGTGCAGTTTTCGGGGGACAACGCCCACCTCGTCATCAAGAACCTCACCGCGACCCATCCCTACAACGACGGCTTCAACATCCACGGCGATTGCCGCGAAGTCGTCTTCGAAAACATCCGCGCGATCGAGTGCGGCGACGACGGAATCAGCGCCCACGAATCGGCCCAGTACAAGGTCGATGGCTTCGTCAGCATCGGCAACAGCACCGGGATCTGCGACACCGGCACCGCGCGGACGAGTTATCGGAATGTCTTCATCGCGGATTGCGTCGGCGTTGATCTCTACTTTCTCGATGAGGGTCGTTATTCGCTGACGAACGTCCTCGTCCTCTCAAGATCGCAGAATCCCTTCGTCGTGACCGGCCGCGCCACCGGCGATTGCCACCTCACGCTGGAGAATGTCTGCCTCCGCCGTCTCGTCGAGCCACGACTCGGCAACATCGCGGCCCGTGCCCGGGTCGAGGGAAAACGCTGCACCTTCGAGGGACTGGACCTCAAGGTCGTCGGTGCCGCGACCTGGGAGCAGTCTATTCTCAATGGTCAGCCGTCCGAACCGGGAGCGACGGGCGCCGATCTCGACGCACTCTGGAAACTCGCGCCCCCCGAATACCACCGATGAAAACCCCCGCCATCCTCCTGCCATTTCTCCTTCCCCTCGCCGCCCCGGCCGCCGAACCCCTTGATCTCGGTGACCGCTGGGAACTCTTCGTCGATGAACACCTCGTCGCGGAGAAAAGCGGCGTAGCGCTGAAGCTCCACGAGCCGGTCAAACGCGAGACCGTTCTCACCACCGACCAACCGTGGGAGGGCAAGACCTGCGCCTACTTTTCGGTGATCCAGGATGAAGGCAAGGTGCTGATGTATTACCGCGGATCTTCCGGCGGATCGGACCACAGCATCGACCAGGTCACCTGCGTCGCCGAGAGCACGGACGGCATTCATTTCACCCGGCCGAAGCTCGGCCTCATCGAAGCGGGCGGGACGAAGGAGAACAACGTGATCTGGCGCGGCGTCGAGTCGCACAACTTCTCGCCCTTTCTCGACGCGAACCCCAATGCCAAACCCGAAGAGCGTTACAAGGCCCTCGGCGGTGTGAAGCAACCCGGCAAGAACTGGCACCAGGGCGAAACGCCGGGCGGTCTCTACGCCTTCGCCTCCGCCGATGGCGTTCATTGGAAAAAGATGAAGGACACGCCCGTCATCACCAAGGGCGCCTTCGACTCGCAGAACCTCGCGTTCTGGGACACGACCCGGGACCGCTACGTCTGCTTCAGCCGCATCTTCTCGAACAAGGTCCGCGCGGTCCAGAGCAACACCTCGTCCGATTTCCTGACCTGGACCGACGGCATCCCGCACCGTTACGCGGAAGGCGTGCCGTGGGAGCATTTCTACACCTCCGCGACCGTCCCCTGCCCGACCGCGCCGCACCTTTTCCTTTCTTTTCCCAAGCGATTCGTTACCGACCGGAAAAAGATCGCCGATCACGAGGCGACCGGGGTCTCCGACGCCGTCTTCATGTCGAGTCGCGACGGCGTGAACTGGGATCGTCCCTTCCTCCAGGCCTGGGTGCGTCCCGGTCCCGATCCGAAGAACTGGACGGACCGCAACAACATGACCGCCAACGGCATCGTCGTGACCGGCGAGGGCGAGTGGTCGCTCTACATCAGCGAACATTACCGGCATGACGATCATCGTATCCGCCGGCTGACCGTGCGAAAGCAGGGCTTCGCCTCGATGCACGGTGATGCGAAAGGCGGGAGCTTCACGACCAAGCCGCTTGTTGTCAGTGGAGCGAAGCTGCATCTCAACTACGCCACCTCCGCCGCCGGGTCGCTGGGGATCGAAGTGCTGGATGAATCCGGCAGCGTGGTTGCGGAATTGAAAGATCTCTACGGTGATGAATTCGACGCCGCCGCGCTCGACCTGTCGGCGCTGAAAGGCAAGACCGTGAGCCTGCGCATCTCACTGAAGGATGCCGACCTCTACGCGATGCGGTTTGCCGATTGAACCCTCTTTGGTCGTCGACCCAACCCTGTTAAGTCATGAAGATCCCCGGCATCCTCATCTTGCTCACCGCCACCTCGCTCACCGCCACCGAGTCCGAGCCTCCGGGCATCGAGCGCCTCGTCGCGGTGAAGGATGTCTGCGCGTGGCCGGCTCTTACCTTGCTGCCGGACGGGTCTATCAACGCGACACTCTTCAGCAAGCCGAGTCATGGTCAGGTCGCGGGAGCGGTCGAGGTCTGGAACAGTCCCGATGGCACTGCCTGGACGAAACGTGGTGTGCCCGCGCCGAATGATCCGGACACGAACCGGATGAATCACGCGGCGGGTCTCGCGGGCAATGGCGACCTGCTCGTTCTTGTGTCGGGTTGGACGAACGTGAAACAACCACGGCGTCCGAAGCAGGGTGATTTCCGCGACGACATTCTCCAGACCTGGGTGTGTCGCAGCGCCGATGGCGGCAAGACCTGGACGCAACGCAAGGAATTTCCCGCGCCCGAACCGGGCTGGACTCACTACATTCCCTTCGGTGATATCAAGCAAGGCGAGGATGGCGCGCTCCATGTCTCGTGCTACGGCGGCGAGTTCACCGATCCCACCCAAAGCACCAAAACGAAGGGCTATCGCTCGTGGCATTTCCGCAGTGATGACGATGGGAAAACGTGGAAACGGATCTCCACGATCCATCCGACCGGCAACGAGACGACCCTGCTCCACCTCGGGGGCAAGCGCTGGCTCGCGGCCTCGCGGGAGCGGGCCATGGACCTGTTCTGGTCGGAGGACGATGGCGTCACCTGGAGCGAACCGCTTCGGGTCACCGCGACGAACGAGATCAACGGCCATCTCGTGCGCCTGAAGGATGGGCGGCTCGTCCTCAGCCACGGCTGCCGGGTGAAGGATCGTTTCGGCGTACTCGCGAAGCTGAGCAGCGACGAGGGCAGGACCTGGACCGAGCCTCTTCGGATCGCGACCTCTTTGGAAGGCGACTGCGGTTACCCGAGCACGGTGCAGCGCGCCGATGGCAAGCTGGTCACGGCCTGGTATGCGAAGGCGACTCCGCTTTATGAATCCTACCAGATGGGTGTGTCGATCTGGGAGGCTCCGATACCATGAGACCATTGCTCCTGTTTCTCTTTCTATTGGGCGTCGCGGGTGCCGAGGAGAACTACGCGCCTCTGCACCGACTCACCGCCGAGGAATATACCGGGACGCTGCAACATTGGCGGAAGACCCATCCGGATCTCGTCACGCTCGAAACCCGCGGCCTCAGCGGCCGGAACCTGCCGGTCTATCTGCTGAAGATCACCGACTCCACCGTGCCCAATACCGACAAGCAGGTCTGCCTCGTCACGACGCTGCATTGCGGGCCGGAGCGCTCGGGAACCACGGGAGCATTGGCTTTTACCGAATGGCTCCTGAGCGATGACGCGCTCGCCGTCGAGACACGGAAGCGGCAGATCGTCCTGATCATGCCGATCGTGAATCCGCTCGCGTTTTTTCACACCGACCGCTTCCGCAACGAGCACGGCGTCGATCCCTACACGGGCACGGGTCCGGTCGGAAAACTGTGGGATGTGAAAAACCTGACCCTGCTCACGCCCGAGCGCGCCCCGGAACTGGTCGCGGTGCTTTCGGTGATCGATGAATATCGACCCGAAGTCCACGCCGATCTGCATGGCACCGGTTTGCAGGAATACGCGCCCGGCCAACTCGGAGCCCGGCGGATGTATCAGGGGCAGATCATGACCGAGATCACCGGAGGCGCCTACTCCAACTACGCCCTGCGCCCCTGGGACTGGCGGGTCACCGAGGCGATGATCGAGGCGGGCAAGGCGGCAGGCTTTCCCTCGGACCGCTTCGAGGCCGACGCCCAGCGCACCTTCTGGGGACCGGAACTCGCCCCGCTCGGCAAGAAGCTCTGGCACGGCGCGCCACTTTTTTATTCGGCCCACTACGGCTACGCGAAGTATCACACCATGCCCATCACTCAGGAAGTGGCGTGGGAGGCGAGTCTCGTCGCGCGGATGCGGGGGCTGATGAAAATCGGGAACGCTCCCTGGCTCGACGAACGCGCGCCCGGCTATCCGGTGAACCGCGTCAAACATTTCGTAGGGCACTACGTCACCGCACACGGCGGCACCGCATCGGAGCGACGCGAGAGTCGGGTGGAATTGTGGAATCGGCAGGCCGATTTCGCGCTGGGTTTTCTCTATCCGCAGACTGACGGCCGCGAGAGTTTCGTTGTCGCGACCACGGCGGCGGCAAAAAAGATCGTCGCGGCGGAGGACCGCGCCGCCCTGGTGAAGAATCTGCGGGAAGCGATGGGAGAGAAAGCCGAGCCGATCAAACGCTTCCTCGACGACGGGCCGGAGATCAAGCTCGCGATGGAGCAGGCCCCCGCGCAGCTCCTGGCCGCCGCCGACTCCACCGCGGACCCGATCCGGCACGGTCTCGGGCTCCGCGTGCGTCTGCCCTATCGGGCCCCGCGAAATCTGGACGTGCGGCTCAACGGAGAAGCGCTCACCGAGAGCGCGACGGACGGCTACGAGAGCTGGTTCGCCGACGGCTTCACCCAGGTGCAGGTGCATGTGCCGCCGGCGATGGCGGCCCGGACCGAACTCTATTTCCTGACCATCGCCTACGAGTCCGACGAAACCCGCGCCACCGGCTGGATGCCACCCGCGGAAGTGCGCACACGTTTCGCCACCGACAAGGCCATCGCCACGCCCGCGACTCTGACGGACGTGAAATACGGCGAGCATTTCCGGCAGACTTTCGACCTCTGGCTCGCGGAGTCGGAGACGCCGACCCCGCTCGTCTTTTATCTACATGGCGGCGGCTGGGGCGCGCAGGACAAGACGGACATCCACCAGCATCTCGAAGTCCGCGCCCTGCTCGATGTGGGTATCTCGGTCGCGTCGGTGAACTATCGTTTTCTCGTCGATGCCAACGCCGCCGGGGTCACACCGCCCTTGCAATGGCCGCTCCAGGATGCGGCGCGGGCTCTGCAATTCATCCGATCCAAAGCGGGCGAATGGAATCTCGACAAAGACCGTATCGCCGCCAGCGGAGTCAGCGCGGGCGGATGTTCCTCTCTCTGGCTCGCGATGCATGACGATATGGCCGATCCCGCGAGTGACGATCCGGTGGCTCGCGAGTCGACGCGGCTCCTGTTCACCGCCACCAAGTCGCCGCAGCCCTCGCTTGATCCGGCGGAGCTGGTCGAGTGGATCCCGAACAGCGAATATGGAGGGCACGCCTTCGGTTATGTCGGCAAGACGCGGCCCGAGACCTTCGCGCCTTTCCTGGCCAACCGGGAAAAGCATCGCGAGGATCTGGCGCGCTTCTCGCCGATGGCCCACGCCAGCGCGGACGACCCGCCCGCGTATCTGATCTTCACCAGGGCGGAAAAGCCGCCGGTGAAAGGCCAAACCCAAGCCGATCCCACCCACAGCCCCGTCCTCGGATTGATGCTGAAGGACCGACTCGACGGACTCGGGGTTTCCTGCGAGATAAGCCACCCTCTCGACGGAAAGGATCACGCCAACCTGACGCGGAGGCTCATCGACAAGCTCTCATCACCATGAAACGTTCCTTTTCTTGGCTGTTGCTCGGGTGTCTGAGCGGAACCGGCCTTTCCGCCGAGTATTTCGACGAGACGAAGGGGGCGACGCTCTTCGCCTTCGACCATGCCGCGATCCCGCATTCGCAGAATCTCCGCCTTGAGATGAACGCGCCGATTCGTCATCCGGGGAACCCGGTTCTACGACGCGGCGAAGCGGGCACTCCGGACGCGATGGGCGTGCAGTTCTACGGTTCCGTGATCCGGGAGAACGGGAAATTCCGGATGTGGTATGTCGCCTTCGACGACGATGCCGCGAGCAAGGCACCCTCGGCCCGCTGGCGCGCTGCTTACGCGGAAAGCGATGATGGATTGAAATGGCGGAAGCCCAGCCTCGGACTGGTCGACTTCCGTGGGAACAAGGACAACAACCTGGTCGACGTCGGCGGCGACTGGGGTTTCGTGAACCTGAAAGTGATCCGGGACGACACCGATCCCGATCCGGCGCGCCGATACAAGATGACGACGCACGTCTATTTTCGTCATCACACCCGGCTCGGCACGCTGCTCCCCTTCGTCAGTCCCGACGGATACACCTGGACCCCGGTGAAGGACGTGAAGCCGGTGAAGGGCGAGCTTCGCAAGGAAGACCTCCTCCTGCCCATCGTGCATCTCGAGCCCTGCGGCGGGCTCTATCAATGGGACGGCTGGTATTACCTGAATGCGCAGAACGCCATACCGGGGATTCATCATTACCAGGGACGGGTCGTGCGGACCTACCGCTCGCGGGATTTCACGGAATGGAAGCCGACCAATCACATCGGTTTCGCGCGCGCCACGCAGCACGAATGGCTCGGCGCCGGCCGCAGCCGCGAGGGAGAGCAGAACCACGAGGGAATCGCCGTGTGGCATCGGGGCAATGTCCTCCTCGGCCTCTACGGACGCTGGCATGGCGCGGCGGAGTGGAAGGATGTGACGGTGGATCTCGGATTCGTCCTCAGCAACGATGGACTCGCCTTCCATGAACCGGCGCACGAGTGGACCTTTCTGGATCGGGGTGACGACGGAACCTGGGATCAGGGTGGATTGTTGCAGGGACAGGGTTTCGAGAATGTCGGCGACGAGACCCGCATCTACTACGGGGCGTGGGATCCCAGGCCCACCGGAGGTCCACCCGTGCCGCGGGGCGGCGTGGGAATCGCCGTGCTGCCGCGGGACCGGTTCGGCGCGCTCCGGGTCGATGAATCCGGGAAAGGTCCCGGCGACTACCAGTCTCCCGAGATCGTGAGCGAATTCGTGACCGCGTCGGTTCCCGTGAAACCCGGAACCGAGCCGGAGGTCTTCGTCAACGTTTCCGGCCTCGGCCCCCGGGCAAAGCTGGTCGTGGAAATGCTCGACCACGCCGAGCGCCCGATTCCCGGCCGCATTGCCGAACTCGGTGAGAGCGGTTTCCAGGTCCCGCTGAAGTGGGCCGATTCCGATGAGGTCGTCGCTGTGGACCGGATCAAATTTCGCGTCGTCTTCGAGGGGGCGGAAAACACCGGCATTCGCTTTCACGCCATTTATCTCCAACTATGAAAAGCCTCGCGTTCACCACTCTCGCCTTGTCGCTTCTGAGTTCGCTTCACGCCGGCGAGCGGGTCTTTTTCTCCTTCGACGATCACGCGATTCCGTGGCGGGACAATGTCGCGGTTACGCCGGTGCCGGCGGAGAAATATCCCGCCAATCCCGTGCTGCGACGCGGACCGGAGGGCGCTCCGGATCATGGGCACGCCATCCTCTACGGCACGGTGCTGAAGCTCGACGGGAAATTCCGCATGTGGTATCTCGGCATGTTCGAGACGGAGATCAAGGCCGGCCAGGCTCCGGGATGGTGGCGACCGATGTGCTACGCCGAGAGCGAGGACGGCGTGACCTGGACGAAACCGGAGTTGGGTCTCGTCGAGTTCAACGGCAACAAGCGGAACAACATCTGCCTGATCGAATCCGAGGTGCCCTCGCTCGCGAAAGTGAACGATTTCCTTTCCATCCTCCACGAGCCCGACGACCCCGATCCCTCTCGCCGGTTCAAGTGCGTCTACATCGCCCATCCGCCCTTCGAGGACGTCCGGGGCGGCCGCAGCGGGATCGGGCCGAATGAAAGCCGCTGGGGTGCCTTCATCGCCGCCACGAGTGCCGATGGCCTGACCTGGAAAGTGATCGGCGACCGCCCCATGAACGCGGGGAACGAGCGCTTCGAGGTCTCGGGACTCTACCGGTTCGGAAATTTCTACTACGCGCCGGGACAGCTCATCTCGCCATGGAGCTGGCGGATGGACGGCAGCGACATCGGGCGGGTGATGCTGACCTACCGGTCGCCGGATTTCACCACCTGGTCGCGGGCCAAGGCGATGGCCTTCGCCCGTCCGGGACAACTCGCCTCGACCCCGGTGAAAGGCCAGCAGACCCACATGGGAGCGGGTCTGTGGAATCGCGGCAATGTCGTCGTCGGTCTCTATGGTCGCTGGCAGGACGCGCCGGAGAAACCCGTCGACGCCGAATACTGGAACCAGGGCGTAACCGTCGATCTCGGACTCATCGTCAGCGACGACGGCATCCATTTTCGCGAGCCGATACCGGATCACGCGGTGATCGAGCGGGGCAAACCGGGCGAGTGGGACGACATCGCCCTGCTCCAGGGACACGCCTTCGTCAACGAGGGCGACCGCACCATGATCTGGTATTCGCACTGGGACACCGGCGGCAAGCTGAAGAACATGGAGATCGGTCTCGCGACCCTGCGCCGGGATGGCTTTGCCTATCTATCGAGAAAGGTGCCAGATTCGCCGGCTCATGTCGTGACCACGACCTTTTCGACGAGCGAGGGGGAAAGGGTTCTGGCGAATGTCGATGGGGTGACGGAATCGGCTCCCCTGACGGTCGAGCTTCTCGACGAACTCGATCAACCCATGCCGGAGTTTTCCGGGGAAAACGCGGGACGGGTGACGGTGTCGGGAATGCGGGCCGTGGTCGCCTTTCCCAAGGGCGCCATTCCCACGGGCCAACCGATGGCGCTGAAGGTCACGCTGCCCGAGGGAACGGACGCGAAGCTCTACGCCCTGTATGTCGGAACGGAGTGAACTCATGAGAGACACGCCGATCAACCCCTATCTCTGGGCGGAGATCTCCGACTTCGACCTCGATCTCTGGCATCGTCATCTCGCCGACTTCGTTCCGACGGACGCCTTCGACGCCCATGCCCATCTCTGGCGCGTCGCGGACCTGGGGACGCCGACTCCGGCCCTCGCCGCGAGCGGTCCCGCCGTCGTCACCCGCCGAGTCTACGATGAGCGGCTTTCCCTCTGGATGCCGGATCGCTGTCCGACCGGTGGATTGTTTTTTCCCTTCCCGACCCGAGCGCTCGACGTGGACGGCGCCAACCACTACCTGGCGAGCGAGATGCGGCGGGATCCGAACTCACGGGGACTCATGATCGCCACGCCGCGGCAGGATCCGGCGGAGGTCGAGAGACAGCTCGACGCCGACGGCTTCGTCGGTTTCAAGGTCTATCATCTTTTCGCGGAGCGGACCGACACCCTCTTCGCCCCCACCGGCGAGTTCATTCCCGAATGGGCGTGGGAGCTCGCCGACCAGCGCGGTCTTTTCATCATGCTCCACATGGTCCTGCCGCGGGCCGCGGCAGAAGCGGAAAATCAACGCTACATCCGCGAGCACTGCCGTCGTTATCCGAACGCCAAACTCATCCTCGCCCACGCCGCGCGCGGCTTTTGCGGTCGTCACACGGTCGAGGGAGTCGCCTCGCTGCGCGGACTCGACAATGTCTTCTTCGATACCTCGGCCGTCTGCGAGGCCTCGGCCTTCGAGGCCATCCTCGAGGTCTTCGGACCCACCCGGCTCTGGCACGGGGCCGATTTCTGCGTCACCGAAATGCGCAGCCGCTGTGTCAATCTCGCCGACGGGTTTCTCTGGCTCGACGAGATCCGCGCCGACTTCTCCAAGTCGCGCTTTGCCCGTCCTACCATGCTGGGACTCGAGTCGCTCCTAGCTCTCAGGGAAGCCTGCGAAAACCGGCACCTCGACGCGACCGATGTGGAGGAAATCTTCTGCCTCGGCGCGCGTCGCGAGTTGGGGCTGCCGCTGCCGCGATCCGTTCCCGACGTCCAGGCCGCCTACCGCGAGGCGAAGCTCATTATTCCCGGCGGCACCCAACTCCTCAGCAAACGTCCCGAGATGTTCGCGCCGGAACAGTGGCCGGCCTACTACCGCGAGGCGAGAGGCTGCGAGATCATCGACCTGGAGGGCCGCCGCTTCATCGACATGAGCCTCGGCGGCATCCTTTCCACCATCCTGGGATACGCCGATCCCGACGTGAATGCCGCGGTGATGAGGCGCGTTTCCCTCGGCGCGATGTCCACCTTGCAGACCCACGACGAGGTTGAACTGGCCCGGGAGCTGCTTGAGATCCATCCCTGGGCGGAGCAGGCCCGCTTCACCCGTGGGGGAGGAGAAACCATGGCCGTGGCCGTGAGAATCGCCCGCGCCGCTACCGGACGCGACAAGATCGCCCTTTGCGGCTACCACGGCTGGCACGACTGGTATCTCGCCGCGAACCTCGGCGGCGAAAGCCTCGGAAGTCACCTCCTTCCCGGCCTCGATCCCGCCGGGGTCCCGGCCGCTCTTGCGGATCACACCCTGACTTTCCACTACAACCAGCTCGATGAACTCGACACGATCCTGACAAAACACTCCGGCGAACTCGCCGCCATCGTGATGGAGCCGACGCGATACACCGATCCCGATCCCGGCTTCCTCGAGGGCATCCGCGAGCGCTGTGATCGCCACGGGATCCGGCTCATCTTCGACGAGATCTCGATCGGCTGGCGCCTGTGTCTCGGTGGCGTTCATCGAAAATTCGGTGTCGCGCCCGACCTCGCCGTTTTCGCGAAAGCGCTCGGCAACGGATTTCCGATCGGGGCGGTCATCGGAAAGGCGACCACGATGGAGGCGGCGCAGCGTTCCTTCATCTCCAGCACTTTCTGGACCGAGGGGGTCGGTCCGGCGGCGGCGCTGGCTTGTGTGCGGAAGATGCGCCGCGTCGATGTGCCTACCCACCTCGCCGAGATCGGGAGTCTCGTTCGGGCGGGTTGGGTGGCGCTCGGGGAGAAACACGGATTGCCGGTCAAAGTTGGCGGTCGTCCCGAGATGGCGCTGCTCGCGTTCGATCATCCCGAGGCCGCGGCCCTGCTGACGATGTTGACCTCGCGGATGCTGCGTCGCGGCTTCCTCGCCGGGGGAGGATTCAATCCCATGCTCGCGCACGAGGAATGGCATGTCCGCGCCTATCTCGACGCCCTCGACAAGGTATTTGCCGAAATGTCCGTGGCGATCACGGACGGGAACATTATCGACCGGGTCGGGGGACCCGTGAAACACACGGGATTCGCGCGGCTCACCTGACCGCCGTCAATGCCGGGGACGGCGGAAGCGCTTGGGTCGGGAGTCTTTCTTTCGCACCGCCTCGGGTCCCCGGCGTGGGGGGCGAATTTTTTCCGAATCGAAGGGTCGCTCGCCCACGTACACCCGATGGGCCGCGCGCTTGGCCCGCTCGTGCGCCTGGATGGCGTGCCATTCGGTGAGAAAACCATCGCGTCGCAGCCTGCTCTCGAATCCCTGTTCGCGGGTCGCGGCCCAGAAGGCGACCCGTCCGCCGGGAGACAGCGAATGCCAGATGCTGGCGAATCCTCCGCGGTCGTAGATCTGTCGATTCTGCGGCTGAACCAGCGAAGTGGGGCCGTTGTCGGTGTCGAGCAGCATGGCGTCCCAGGAGGGAATCTCGCCGTCTGCCGCCTGACGAATGCACTCGAACACGTCCCCCTCGAACACCATTACCCGTGGATCGTCGAGGAGATGTCCGTTGACCTCGCCCAGAAACTCGCGGTTCCAGCGCACGACTTCCGGGAGGAGTTCCGCCACCACCACATCGGCGTCCGGTCCGACGATCTCCAGCACCCGCCTGAGACTGTAGCCGAGACCGAGACCGCCGATCAGCACCCGCTTCGGCGCCAGGCGGCCGATGGCCGCGTCCTCCCCGCAAGCGTGGTCCGCCAGCAGTCGCTCGGACAGGGTCGCCGTCGTGCTCATGAGCTGCAGCCCGTTGAGTTTCAGAAAAAAATCGCCGTCATGCTCGTGAAGCGAAAATTTCGAGCCGTCCGGTGTCCGGGTCTCGGCGAGGTTCTGAACTGGCTTCATGTTCTCTCAGGGCAGGGACTTGATCCGGATGCGGCGATACTCCATCTGGCCACGGTCGCCCTCCAGCCCGATGGGGCCCGTTTCGGGAACCTCGAGCGCCTCCTCCAGCAGCTCGCCATTGCAGGTGGCGCGGGCCTTGCCGTCCCGCACCGTGACCACCAGTTCGTTCCAATCCTGGGGTCGATACTGTTTCAGCTCGGTGTAGGGGCCGGCCAGTGGGTAGTCTCGGCATTGGAGCTGGGGCTTGCGGATGAAGACCCCGCTGTCGGCGTTGGGGGTGGCGCGGAACTCCAGCTTGAGAATGAAATCACCGGGGAATTCCCGCGTGGTCCACAGTTGCTGGATGCGTCGACCTTCCGCGGGAGTGGTCACCACCAGTCGTCCATTGATGGCGGCATAACGACCATCATCACTTGTCGGTTTGCCGTCGAAGGATACCGACTCGGTGATTTCGACGAATACCGGCGCGTCGGGATTCGGCTTTTTCGGCTGCTTGCGTGGCGGGGTGGGCCGAAATCCCCAGCCGGTGAGATCCCTGCCGTTGAACAGACTCTCGAAACCTTCCTCGACGGTGAACGCGTCCGGCTCGGTATCGAGAAAGCCGAGTGTCGCCAGGACGAGGCGCAGCGCCGCGGCCCAGCGGGCGTAGCCCTCGGGATTGAGATGCAGCAGGTCCTTGAACCAAGCCGGATCGGCGTCGCCCTCTTTGTTCTTGAACAGCGTCCAGGTGTCCAGAACCGTGACTTGAGGATCGCCCTTCACGGCGGCGGCGTAGAGTGCGTTCACCTGCTGTATCTTGTCGGCGGGGCGGTTCTTTTCCGCCGAGCTGGGAAATACGAGGCACAGCACGATGGGCACCTCGGGATCGTGGGCCTTGATGGCGGCGAGGATTTTTCGGAAATTTCGACCAATGGCTTCGGGATCGATCTCGACCTCCAGGTCGTTGGTGCCCATCAGCATCACGATGGCGGCGGGATTCAGCGCGAGGACATCTTCCTGAAGGCGAATCAGCATGCCGCGGGTGGTGTCGCCTCCAATGCCGCGATTGGCGAGCTTCGCACCCGCGAAGAATCCCTTGAAATCGGCGCCCCAGCCCTGGGTGATGGAGTCCCCGAGAAAGACCACCGCTCCCTGGTCGGCTTCGACCTGTTTCGACCATTTGGCGCGAAATTCCGGCCAGCGGGTCACGTAGCCCTCGTAGCGCCGCAGGGCGCCCTCGCCGGGCAGCCCGGCCTCGTCGGCGGGGGAGGGGAGAGCGTATTTCGCCAGATCCGCTTCACTGATCTCCTGCGCCCGAAGCGGATGGATCATCAGCAGGCCCGCCAGGGCGCAGAAGGATGGAATAAGGAAAGCGTCGATTTTCATGGGATCGGGAGCCTAGCCGTTCGCCATCGGCGCGGCAAAGGAGAAATCGCGGGGAAAGGGCCGGCTCGACAAGCGCGTCGCCTTTACCGAGAATGGAAGCTGAGAAGCGCCGCCTGTTGTCATGTCCCTGCTCCCTGTCGCCCATCGACGTCATCTCGTGGTGATGGCGATTTTGTATGGTATCTGGTGGATAGCCTGGGGCATATCCCCGCACTCGCGCAGCGACTGGTGGCTGGAGAATGTGCTCATCTTCTTCACCGCCGCCGTGCTCGCCATCACCGCGCGCTGGTTCGTATTTTCACGCACCGCCTACACGCTGGTTTTTGGGTTCGCCTTTCTCCACACCATCGGTTCGCATTACACCTACTCCGAGGTGCCGATGGCGGAATGGATCGAGTCTCTCACCGGTTGGCGTTGGCCCGGGGAGCGGAATCACTTTGATCGGGTCATTCACTTTCTCTACGGTCTGCTCATCCTGTGGCCCTATCGCGAGGCCTTCTTCCACGCCGCCGTTCCACGCGCGGCATTCTGGGGATACCTGCTGCCCTTCAGTTTCATCCTGTCCACCTCGCTCGGCTACGAGATGATGGAGTGGGCGGCGGCGGAAATTTTCGGAGGCGATCTCGGCATGGCTTTTCTGGGCACCCAGGGAGACGTCTGGGACGCGCATTGGGATCTGTTCTGGGCGACGACCGGGGCGGGACTCGCCGTCTTGATCATGATCGCGCTTCGTCTGGTCACCGGTCGCGACTTTCCCCGCGAATGGGGCGAGCGATGGGGGAGGAAGACGTTGGCGCGTTGATGCGGGAGGATTTCGCTGGAGGCGCGCGCCCTGGCCGCGATAGGCTCCGCGGGTATGAAAGCATGGATCGTTCTCGGGATTCTCATCCTGGCGACAGCCTCCGGGTTGGGGGTGGAATCGGAGGGGTATCGCATCGCGACTTTCGAGGCCGACGTGACACCGCCGCCAGGGCACACCCTGTTCACGGGGCGATGGCGGAAAGCGGAGGGCGTCGATACGCCGCTCGAGGCGCGCGGTTTTGTGCTGATCCCTCCCGCGGCGACAGGGGAGAAACCGGTGGTCTGTTGCGTGGTCGATTGGTCGGAGATTCGCAACGACGCCTATGACCGCTGGCGCGATGTCCTCGCCGAGGCCGCCGACACCGACCGTGAGCGGGTTCTGATTTCCGCCATCCACCAGCACGACACGCCGCTCGCCGATCTCGAGGCCCAGCGCATCCTGGAGCGGGCGGGTTCGCCCCATCAGGTCATCGATCTCGATTTCCACGAGACCACCGTCCAGCGGGTAGCCGCCTCCCTACGCGCCGGAATGGGGAACGCCCGTCCCGTCACCCACCTCGGCGTCGGTCGGGGGCGGGTCGAGCGGGTCGCGTCGAATCGCCGCTATCTCCTGCCGGATGGCACCGTTCACTACAACCGGATGAGCAGTTGCAAAGACCTTGCCGCCCAACGCGCGCCCGAGGGCGATATCGATCCCGAAGTCGGGGCCCTGAGTTTCTGGGATGGCGATCACGCCCTCGTCGTACTCAGCGTCTACGCCACCCACCCGATGAGCTACTATGGCACCGGGCTCATCAGCGCAGATTTCCCCGGATTGGCGCGTCGGTCCCGGCAGGAGAAAACGCCGGGAACCTTTCAGATCTACGCCTCCGGATGCAGCGGCAATGTCACCGCCGGAAAATACAACGACGGTCGCCCGGAGAATCGCGCCGTGTTGGCCGAGCGTCTGGAGGCGGGGATGGCGGCCGCCCTCGCCGCCACCGAGAGGATGCCGTTGGAGAGGATGGAGTGTCGGCTTGAGAAAGTCCGTCTGGAGCCCCGCGACTCGGAAGGGTTCACCGCGGCTGATCTCGAAAAAGAACTCGCCCGGGATGGTGACGCCCGCGCCCACGGCATGGCGGCCATCGGCCTGAGCTGGCGAAAACGCGCCGATACCCCCGGGCATCGCGTCGATTTTCCCGCCCTGAGATTCAATGATGGCGAGGCCAGCCTGCTCCTGCTGCCGGGCGAGATCTATGTCGAGTATCAGCTCGCCGCGAGGGCGGATGCAGGGGACAACTTCGTCGTCACTCTGGGCTATGGCGAGAGCGCGCCCGGCTACCTGCCCATCGAGCGGGCCTGGCGGGAGGGCGACGGCAATCTCCGTGATTGGTGCTGGATCGCCCCCGGCATGGAGGCCCGGGTGCGGGCCGCGATCTCGAAACTGCTCGCGCCGTGATCTCCGCGGTTGGTCACTTGATCTTCATCAACTCCTCCGGTGTGAAAGGCGCGCGCGCCTCCTGGCTCTCGCGCCATTTGGCCACCATCTCCGGCGTGATCGGGCTGGCGGCGTTGCCCCATTCGTTGCGGACATAGGTCAGCATGGCGGCGATCTGCTCGTCGTTGATCTCGGGGTTCGCCCTCATGCCCGGCATCAGCGGTTGAATGTCGGGCATCTGGTAGAGCTTACCGTCCACCGTGATCGGTCCCATCACCCCGTCCATCGTCAGCGCGATGAGGCGGGTGGGAGATCCCGTGACCCATTCGGAATCCACCAGGGGAGGCGCCAGCGCCTGCAAGCCCTGACCGTGGGGTTGATGACAGGCCGCACAGATCACCGCGTAGTGTCGCTTGCCGAGGGCGAATTGCGCGTGGTCGGCCTCCGTCTTGAGAAAGACCTCCGCCTCCTTGCCGGAAAAGTCGAACACCGCGGCCAGCTCCAGTCGCCGTTTTTCGTCGGCATAACCCCCGGAGTCAGCCAACAGGGCGGGCATGGTCTTCAGGGGGATGGGCTTGAACTTCTGTCCCACCGCCTTGCGCCCGGCCAGCAAGCCCTCGACCACCGGCTTTTGCAGTCCGGAGTCCGCCGCCGCGGCGGCCAAGAGGGATTCCGCCAATGCGGAGCGACGCAGCTTCGCGGTCGCCATCGCCAGTTCGCGGACCAATCGACCCCGATGCGGCTCGTCCAAAGTCCGCACTCCCTCCCAGGCGGCGGCGATGGCCCGGTCGTCGTTGGCTTTGACCACCGCGCCGATCAGCGGGGCGGCGATGCCGAGTTCCGGCTGCCGGCTCAGCACCTCGGCGAGAAAGTCGCCCTCCACCCCCGCGAGTCCGCTGAGGGCGAGATCCTCGCCCAGGGTTTTCTCTCCGCTGTCGGTCGGCGTGGAGAGTGTCGCCCGTAGGAGAGTGAACGCGCTCGACCGGGTTTCCGGCGCCTCTGTCCGGGCGGCGATCCAGCCGAGACTGGCGAGCATCTGCCGACGTAGAGCCGGCTCGGGATTTCCCTGAGCCAGCGCGCCCTCGCAGGCGCGGACGATGGCGCCCGCCTGTGTGCTGTTCGCGAGACCCTCCGCGGCGCGTAGCGCTTGCGCGGCCACCGACGGGCCGGCGGAGAAAGCCGCCGCCACATCCTCAGCCGCCAGCGCCCCGAGTCCTTCCAGCGTCCAGATCGCGTGCGCGCGGGCCCGGTCATCGGCCTTGGCGTCGCCCGCCAGACGGCGCAGCGCCGGGGCCGCGCCGACGTCGCCCCGCTCCACCAGCAGCCGTTGCGCGGTCTCGCGCCACCAGCCATTCGGATGGGAAAGCGCCGCCACCAGTTCCTCCGTGGTCGCCCCGGTGAGCCGGGGCTGGGCTCCCCGCGCTTTGCCCTCGTGGACCACCCGCCAGATGCGCCCGAGGCCGACGGGTTTGTCCAGCCCGCGCTCTTCCACCTGGCGGCGCAGGAAGGTCGTCATGTAGGCGGCGTGCTGGAGAATGCCGCGGTAGAAATCGACCAGGTAGAGAGTGCCATCCGGCGCGGTGTGGCTGTTCACGATGCGGGAACGCTCGTCGGTCGAGGTGAAGAACTCGGCGCCCTCGTAAGCCTGCCTGATGGAGAAACGTCCGCCGTTTTCCTCGATGATGGCCCGTTTCACCAGGTTGCCGCCCGGCTCGTTGATGAAGAGATTGCCGTAGAATTCCGTCGGAAATTGATCGCCCCGGTAGACGGCCAGGCCGGACACGGCGGTGGGGCCCTTGAGCCAGCCGTTCTCGTCGAGCATGCTGTCCATGTAGCCGCGGTTGATGCCGGGCGACATGCGGGAGGCCCACATCCGCTGATCCTTCAGACGGCTTGAGACCGGGGCGCGAAAGGCGTGGTTCGGATTGCGCGTCGTCAGGCCGGGCGCAATCTCCTCGGCGGTGACGCAATTGGAATTCGTGTTGGTGAACAGGCGGCCCGCGTCATCCTGATCGATGCCCCACTGGCCGCGGAACTCCGTTTTTTCCGCCACCCACTCCCCATTGACACGACGATAGCGGATATCGCATTTCGCGCTGTAGATCCAGTTGTCCATCGCGTGACGGAGTCCGTTGGGCTTGTGTTCCGGATTCCCGCCCTCGGCGTAGGCCTCGTCAATGACTACCGACTTGCCCGCCCGCGGGCCGGCATTCTCCGATTCCACGATCTTCACTTCGTGGAGCTTTTCATTGTCCGCGTAGAGCAGCGCCCCGTCGGCGGCCGTCATTGCGAGGGCGCGCGGCAGCACGATGCCGTCGAGAAAGACCGTGTGCCGATCCGCCACCCCGTCGTCATCCGTGTCCTCCAGCACCGAGATGCGTCCCGTGGGCTGGTCTTCGCCGTGACCGGCGATGTCGGGCATGTAGCCGCGCATTTCCGCCACCCAGACGCGGCCGTTGCCGTCAAAGGCGAGGGCCACCGGATCATGCACCATCGGCTCGGCCGCGACCAGTTCGATGGCGAAACCCTCGGCCACCGCGAAAGTCGCCGGAGCCCGATCCGCCGTGATCACCGGAGCGGCCGGGATCTTCCAATGCGCCGGCGGCGGCGCCATGTCGTGCCCCTCGCGGTCGCCGCGTTGAGCCAACAGGGTATGGTCGCCGACCCAACAGGGTAGGATGACGGCGGCGAGGAGCAGGGGGCGCGCGGGTTGCATGGTGGGGATCAATTCTGGTGAAAAAACAGGGCGGGGAAGGTAGCACAGGTCGCGGAACTCGCCGCCGGCTAGTTTCGGGGCGGGCGTCATCTGATTACGAGACAGGGTGGGTCAAAGACGCCACGCCGCGCGATTCGGCGTTCACCCAAACCCGCCGCGCGCCATCCTTGACGGGCGGCGGGGCTGCCCTACAATCGCGTTTCCTGTTTCCAGTCAGCAGCCCCCAATCCACCCATTTTCCCATGAGCGAATCCGACCAAGCCTCCGCCGTTGAGCGGGAAGCCGCCGAGCTGGCGGAAGTGAACCGCAAACCCTTCCTGCAACGCCTCGGCTATTACTCGAAAAAGTCGGGACCCGGCTGGCTCCAGGCGGCCATTACCCTCGGTGGCGGTTCGCTGGCGGGCGCGATGTATCTCGGGGTCTTCATGGGCTACAACATGATGTGGCTGCAACCGCTGGCCATGATCATCGGCGTGGTCATGCTCAGCGCCATCGCCTACGTGACGCTCTCGACCGGCGAGCGTCCGTTCCACGCCATCAAGACCCATGTGTCTCCGATCCTGGCATGGGCCTGGATCATTGCCACCCTCATGGCCAACATCGTCTGGTGCATGCCCCAGTTCTCGCTCGGCACGGCCGCCATCCAGCAGAATATCCTCGGTCTGGAATCGCCCGGCATGACCAGCACGGTCATCATCTGCTCCGCACTGCTCGGCACGGCGCTGGTGGTGAACTATTTCTACCAGGCGGGGGTCAAGGGGGTGGCCACCTTCGAGCTCATCCTCAAAATCATGGTGGCCATCGTGGTCATCTCCTTTTTCGGCGTCGTCGGTGTACTCACGGTCAAGGGCGGGCTCGACTGGGGCGCGGTGTTCGCCGGCATGGTGCCGAATCCCAAGCTGCTGAGCGAGGCGGCGCCGACTTTCCTCCCCTTCATCGAGGCGACGGGGGAATACGCGGATTTCTGGAGGGAGAAAATGTCGCGCGACCAGCTCGACATCATGATGACCGCCTTCGGCACCGCGGTGGGCATCAACATGACTTTCCTGCTCCCCTACTCGATGCTCCGCAAGGGCTGGGGCAAGGATCATCGCCAGCTCGCGGTGTTCGATCTCTCCATCGGGCTCATCATACCCTTCGTGCTGGCCACCGGCTGCGTGGTCATCGCGGCGGCCTCGCAGTTTCACACCAAGTTCAACGATGTCCTTCTGGAGGATGGCACGGTGACCGCGTCGATGGCGGGGGATTTTCACGCCATCCTCGACGGCAGGCTGAAGCATGAGTTGGGAACTGAAGCCTTCACCGCGCTGACGCCCGAGCAACTCGACGCCGCCCGCGCCGCGGCGCCCAAGGCCGACCGTGAACTGGCCGCCATGCTGACGAAACGTAACAATTTCCAACTCGCCAACGCCCTGACGCCCCTGGCGGGCGAGACGGTGAGCCAGACGATCTTCGGCGTCGGCGTGTTCGGGATGGCGCTGTCGACCATCATCATCCTCATGCTCATCAACGGCTTCACCTTCTGCGAGATGTTCGGCAAGCCGGACCATCGGGGCATCCACCTGCTGGGCTGCCTGGTCGCCGGGGTGGCCGGGTTCCTGGGACCGATCTACATCTGGCAGAATGCGGGCCCCAAGCTGGCGGTGCCGACTTCGGTCATCGGGGGCAGCCTCATTCCCATCGCCTATTTCACCTTTTTCCTCCTCATGAACAGCAGGAAGACACTCGGCGACAAGATGCCTAAGGGGGTAATGCGGATCTGGTGGAATCTGCTGATGATCATCGCCACCACCTTCGCCACCGTCGGCACGGTGAAGGTACTCCTTTCCAAGGGCAACATGGGCATGGTGGGCATCGGGCTGCTGGGCCTGCTCTTCCTGCTGGGCCTCGTCGGCTTTTTTGCCAATGAGAAAAAGCATCAGGCCGGCCAATGAGGAGAGCTCACGCAACTCTTGACCGGGAATTGAACAACCTCTGAACCTGAGCGAAGCGACATCATGAAATTCGGAATCATCGGCGCGGGCATGATCGCCAAGTTTCACGCCAAGGCCATCGAGGCGATGGAGGGTGGAGAACTGCACTCGGTCTTCGGTCGTCGGCCGGAAGCGGTGGAGGAGCTGGCCAAAGAGCTGGGCTGCCGGGGATACAGCGACTTCGACGCCTTTCTCGCCGATCCCGAACTGGACATCGTCACCATCGCCACGCCCAGCGGAGCCCACCTGGAGCCGGCCATGGCCGCCGCCAGGGCGGGCAAGCATGTGGTCTGTGAGAAGCCTCTGGAGATCACCCCGGAGCGGATCGACATGATGATCGCGGCCTGCGAGGAGGCGGGGGTGACGTTGGCCGGGATTTTCAATCGCCGTTTTCACCCCGCGATGGAGGCTTTCAAGAAGGCGGTCGACGAGGGGCGCTTCGGCAGACTGACGATGTGCGACGCCTATGTGAAATGGTGGCGCAGTCAGGAATACTACGATTCCGGCGCGTGGCGAGGCACCTGGGATCTCGACGGTGGTGGCGCTCTGATGAATCAGTCGATCCATCTCATCGACCAGCTGATCTATCTGGCGGGCGACGTGGCGGCGGTGTCCGCCTCGATGGCCTGCATCGCCCATGAGAATATCGAGGTGGAAGACACGGCGGTGGCCATCCTCGAGTTCAAGAATGGCGCGCGGGGAGTCATTCAGGGGTCCACGGCCTGCTGGTCATCGACCGGGCATCCGGCCGAGGTGCAACTCTGCGGGGATCGCGGATCGGTGTTTCTGGCGGACGAGAAGTTCCGGGTCTGGGATTTCGCCGAGTCGCAGCCCGGGGACGAGACCATCCGGGCGACCCTGATGCAGGGTTCCGAGGGAGGCGGACTCGGGGCCAATGACCCGAAGGCCATCAATTTCACCGGTCACCAGCGCAATTTCGAGGATGTGGTCGAGGCCATCAAGGCGGGGCGTCCGCCGAAGATCGACGGCAACGAGGCGCGTCGCGCCGTGGCGCTCATCTGTGCCATCTACGAGAGCGCCAAGAACGGCGGCAAGCGCGTGGAGCTCTGAAGTGGGGGCGGACGGGTAATTCCTCGGCAGGCTATGCGTTTCTGTTCCCGCTCCCAACCATGGTCAACATCTACCTGGAACTCACCGATTCTTTTAACCGGGGAGGGCGCCTCCGGGCAGTAATCTGCTCGGGACAGGCAGTGGTTCTGCATCGTCTCGCAGTCATGAGCAAGGATGGGGACTGGATTCTACGCGAAGATGAGGAGACGCTGGACCATGTCCTGGGGGTGCTGAATGACTTAGGGGCTGTCTATCGATATGGCGCTCCTCTTGACGTGGAGTGGTTGCGCGGTGGGTGGAGTTCGCACTTTGAGTTTTCATACGAGGGGTTGCGAGTCAGGACGGATTTTTTCACTCGACCGCCGCGTCTTTCGGAAACCGATCTTAACCGGATCTGGCGGGAGCAGGAAGGACATCATCCTCCCTTTGTAGGCGCAGTGGATTTGGCTCGGATCAAAATGACACGGCGTGAAAAAGACTATCCAGTGATCGGGGAACTGGCGCGACTGATGCCGGGGATCGCCGACCAGATGCGTTACTCGCGCAGCCCCCGCGATCTTACCCGTCTGTGTGCCAACTCGCCCGAACTGGCCGCCGAAATTTCGCGGGAGCGCCCCTTGCTGGGAATGGCCGCGGTGGGTTCGCCGGATCTGCACCGCCTTGCCGAAGCCCTTGATGCCGAACGCAGGGCTTTGATTAATCAGGACGCCGCCCGGATGGCCTCCTACGAGCAGGCAGCCATGCCCTGGCGAGAGTCTTGGCCGGAAGTGAGAAGCGAGATCGAAGGCTTGCCCCTGCGTCAGGCTCACCGTATCGTGGTGGCCAAAGCAGGATCATGTCTGCCGACGAAACCATCATTGCCTCGCGAGTAAGAGATCATGGATATCCGGACGAGGATCACTTTCTGAGTGAAGAGGACCTCGACCTCCGAAATCTCACTTGGGCGGAATTGATCGAAGTGTGGAACGCCTGGTTGCTCCAGGCTTCGGCCACCGACGAGGTTGACGCGCATCTCTATTCGCACGGCGTATTCAGCACAGAGCCGAGTTAGGCGTAAAGCGCGATGCTTCCATGAAAAGCCAAGGCCGGGGGTTGACGAAAAACCCGGCGTGGTCATAGGATGGACGGTCTCCCCGGCGCTTCATGCGGCGGGGATGTCAACGAAACCGATAGCTACTCCCCCCCATCAGACAGTATGAAGATGATGAAACTACCTTTGATGATGACAGCCCTCATTCTCGGCGCCGCCTCGCTGGCGTCGGCGCAGAATCAGGCACCGGCCGCTCCGGCCGCTCCGGCGGCACCCGCCACGCCCGCGCCGGCGGAGGCGACCGCCACCCCGGCGCGATCCGGCCCCAGTCTCTCGCCCAAGCAGCAGGTGACGGGCTTTTACGCCATGTGCAAGCAGGGCAAAGGCGGCGAGGGGCTGCGCGAAATGCTGTCCACCAATCCGGTGGTGCAGGCGGGCGATGTGCAGCGGGTGGCCGAGGCCTTCGCCCAGATGATCTCGCAGATGGGCGGCTTCGTGGACTTCAAGATCGCCAAAGAGACGGAACTTTCCGAGCGCACCCTGGTGCTGCGCTGTGTGGCCCATTTCGAGCGGCAGCCGTTTGTGAACGAGTTCACTTTCTACGATCCCGGCAGCGGTGATTGGCGTCTGGTCCACCTGCGCTACGACGCGAATCTGGCGACCATGTTCCAGGAAGATCTGCGCGACGCCGGCCAATGACGTTTCAGAAAGGCCGCTGATAGCTGGCGCAACGGTTCATCCAGCCGTTGAGCCAGCGGTTTTCCCCGCGTTCGGGCGGGGAGAGCCGCACCCGGCGCTGGAGTACGCGCTTGGCGGCTTCACCGAACTCCGCGGCGGCGGCGGGTCCGCGAGGCGCTCCTCGCATCTCCAGCAACACATCACGGAGACCCCAGCCCTGTCCCTGATAGCGCTCCTCCACCTTGACGCCCTCGCCCTTGAAATTCACGTAGTCGATGAGGGCGTATACGCCTTGCCGCGACTCTGCCACGGCGTAGAAATTCGTCCGGAGCCGCTCGCGCTCGCCTCCCTGGGTGATGCCCTCCATTTTCGGTAAGGCCTGCTCCAGGCGACGAACGATGAAATCGGTCTGCGGAGCCACGGTGGCGGCGAGGAACTGGCGCAGCTCCCGCATCTGCGGGGAATTCTGAGCGGCCAGGAAAGCCTCGCGATTCGGCCACGGGCAACCGCGGGCCGCCCTCAACCAGGCCGGCATGGGCACCTGGCGCGCGTCGAAATAGGCGATCAGTTTCGGGAAACTCTCCTCGAAAGGTGCCGGGCGTCCCGGGACATACCAGATGAAGTGGCCGATGCCGAGAGAGGCGAAATCTTCCCCGGCATTCCAACTCGTCAGGCCCTCCACAGTGCCGCCACATTCGTTTTGCCAGATGCGTCGGCCGATGGCGTCGGCGTCGGCGGGGGAAAGACGGATACCGCCACCGGTGGCGGCGCTCTCGGGAGCTTTCTGGGCGTTGATGCAGCCGCTGGAGAGCGTCAACGCGGCCAACAACAGGGAGAGAGTGCCGGGGAAAGGATGGCGAAGGAGAGGGACGATGGGAGTGTGAGTCATGAGGCGGGCGGGGGGAATTCGTTGCGGGCAAGGCCGCGCAAGACGCGATTCGGTGCGAAGCTTGCTACGGAAGTCTTAAAAGATAGCGGCAAATGAAATATTGGGAAACTAAGGAAAAAAGTTGAATTCATCCGCATCTTCCCATAAAAATGATAAATTTAATCTGTTTTTGTAGAATCTTCTGATTCGGTAATGATGGAAGCTTTTCCCGACCGCTCAACTTCCCCACCGCTGAATCTCGAGAGGCCCGATGCCGTTCTCGAGCGTTCGCGATTTCTCAATGCGCTCGGTTTTGGCCGCACGCAGGCTGAGGAGGCGTCTGCTGGCGAGGGTCCGGAATCCGCGGACGCATCGCCCGAAACAGACGAGGTTCCATTGACCGACGCGACCGAGGGGCAAGGCTTGCCGCTGGAGGCGGAGGCTTCCCCGGAGTCCATGCCTCGCGATTTCGAGCCGCTCGATACGCTGGCGGCGGGTTCATCGGAATCGCCCGCGGAGGAGGAAGTGGTGGAAAGCTTCCATGAGGAGTCTGCCTCAGCTACCGTGGAGACATCGAGTCCTGAAGAACCGGAAGATAGCGACGCGTGCGATCCCGACGGCATGGCGCTGCGTGGGGACGAAGGTGGTCCCGCGTTTCTGGCCAGCGGCTCTCTGCCTGGTGATGACGCTGACGACTGGGAGCGGGATCTGCTGGTGGGGGATGATGATGACCACGAACCCGCCCACTCGATCGGACTGGGGGCGGCGCTTCTCAAGAAAACCACCACCGCGGAAAAGCCTGTCGAGGAAACCCGGAAAGCGGGTCTCGCCACCTTTGCCTGGATGAATCCCGTCGCGGCTATGGAAAAGGAAGAGGGAGAGCGCCCCGAAGAGTCGGACGCTTCCCCCGGCAAACAACCGGAGGCGGGCATCGAGCCCTCGTCGGTCCGTGGTGGGGGCGGAGGTGGTACGCTGGATTTCGAGACGTTCTCCCAGCGCTTGAAGTCGGTCGCCGCCTGGAGGCCGCCGATCTCGCCGGGAGGCCATGACGACGAAACGACCCGAAATCCTCCCTCGGAGCCGATGATCGAGGCGGAGGCACTTCGCGACGACGCTACCGAGGCCGTGTCGCTCCCCGAAGTGGCCGACTCACTCAGAGAGAGCGCTGAGAGTAGGGAAGTCGTCGGAGTTGGCGAGGCGACCGCTCCGACGAGCGAGATTCCCGTGAGTCCCGATTCAGTGAAAGACACCGCGCCGGTGGGAGACACCGGTATCGTGGATCTGGCCTGCCCGCATTGTGGAAAAGGATTGAGCCTGCGCAAAGAGCATCTTGGTATCGCCGGGCAGTGCGTCTGGTGCGAGGCGCCCCTGGTGGCCGCCGCTTCCCCGCTGGAGGGGGTGGTGCGCGTGTTTTTGATCAAACCCGGAAGCGCTCCGGTGGAGGAGCGGCGTGTCACTCCCGGCGAACAGACCGAGATCTGGGCGGCCCCCTTGGCGGAGTCGCCGCCGGACCAGATCGCGGACACTTCCCCGCTGGAGACTGACGCCGAGACGCTCGCCGAGCCGGAGGAGAGCGAGATGGTGGAGCCCGAGGTGATCGGTTCACTGGATGAATCCGCCCCTGATACGCTGAGTGAATCGCCCACCATGCCCGCATGGCAGCCGCCGGTCTCCGATGCCGCCGCGTCGATGTGGGCGGAGCGGGCGTCCGCCGTGCGGAGATCACTTGCCGGTGAAACGCCCGGAGAGGCGGGGAATCCCGAGGCAACCGCCCCGGTGGAATCGGGCCCGGTGGAAAAAGCGGCGGATACCCAGTCATCCGAGCCATTCGCCGGAATCACCTCACCGATGAGCGGTGGTCATCCCTCCGCGTTTTCCTGGATGGAACCCAAGCCGTCATTGGAGCCCGCCGAACCGGAACCCAAAGTGGAGTCTGTGGCGGAGGCCGGGATGCCGTCCACGGACGAACCCGTTGAGGCGAAAGACTGCGCCCCCGAGTCGTTGGCGCCTCCCGCCGTCTCCCCGACATCATCCGCCTTTGCGTGGAGTCCACCCGGACAGGTCCCCGGAGCCGCGTCATCCGAGTCCGACTCAGCGGGCGCTCCCGTCGCCGGGACCGGGGGAGGAGACGCCGACGAAGCCACGCAAATCGGCGGAGGTTTCAGAGATCCCTTTGCCGGCATCGGCGCCGCGCTCGCGAAGGCCGCCGCCGCCGACGAGACTCCGAGACCATTGCTGACTGACGCGAACGCCGCCGCCACCGATGAACCGGTCGATTATCTCAGCGGCCTCCTGGCGGGAGCGGATGAAGATGACGAGCCGAAAACACCGGCGCCCGAGACATCCCCGGCGGCGGAGGTTTCCCAATCATTTGGGGAGACTGAGGAGCCGGTGAACGATCCATTCGGCGCCTCGGGGCTGCTGATCGATTCCGGCGATGAGGAGAAGTCTCCGTCCCCGGCGGTGCTCGACGATCCTTTTGCCAGCTTCACCGCCGCCGCCAGCGGTAGTGATCCCGTGGCCGAGCCCGAAGCTCCGGCCACCCTGAATTCACTTTTTTCCAAAGTGGATACCGCCGCGTCAAAGCCCGGTGTCTCCCTGTTCGATGCCGGAAAGACGGCGCCGGAGCTGATGGTCGACGATGTCACTGCTGATTCCGATCCGGTAATGGCGGAAGCGGAAAAGACGTCCGGGATCGCCGCGGAGGCTGCCGTCGACTCGCCGAAAGAGGAAGCCCCCGTCAAGCCCGAGGCGAAGTCTGGGAAAGCGAAGAAGTCCGGAAAGCCCCCGAAAACCCGGCGCAACCCGGTCGCCCGGAGCGGAAGCGGTGGGGGATGGGCGAAGAAATTGGTCATGCTGGTGGTCGTTGCCGGCCTTCTGGCTGGCATGGCGGTCGCGGCCCTGTTTTTCAAGCAGATCGCCACGGTGGTGAAGACGGTCCTGCAACCGCTGTTGGAGCAGATCGCGCCCGCCGCCGGAGAAACTCCCGAGGTGCCCGATGCGGTGCCGAGTCCGCAAACGGATGAGTCCACCGAGCCGTTGCCATCGGAGGAAAGCGCGCCCGTTGCCGCTCCGCCCGCCGCTGATGCGTCGGCATTGAAAATCCCCGCGTCGTCGGCCGAGTCGAGCGCGTCCCAGACACCCGCCCTGATCACCATTCCCCAAAAGAAAAGTCTCTTCGGGGGAGGACCGCTGCTCATCAATGATGGCGGAGGGCAATCCGATGGCACCGACTCCTCTGAATGAACTCCGCGAATCCCGCTGATCCATATCAATCGAGTCCGCCCAATCTCTGGGAGACTCCTCCGGCGCCGACCGCCGCCTCGGGGCCACCTCCCTTCACGGGCTTCGGGCCCGAGGGGGGCAGCCCGGCGGACGGCTCGGCTTTTGGCGGAAAACCGCAGCCGCACGCGACTCCGCCCAGCCACGCGGTGGGCGGATCGCCCTGGTCTGGCGGCGGAAATGCCCAGGATTTCGGCTCACATCATTTCACACCCCCATCGCCTCCTGTCATGCCGGATGCGGCTCAGCCGAGGGTGATGGCTCCCGCTCAATCGAGCGAGATCGTGTCGGTCTATTGCCCGGCTTGCGGTCATGGACTGAAATTCCGCCGCGAGCATCTCGGTGTGGAGGGACAATGCGTCAGCTGCGGAGAGGGCATCGTGGCCATGGATCGGGGCGGCGGCATCCAACTGGAGCGCCTGCCCCGTGTCGTCCCGCATGTGGAGACGCCCCCGGAGGCCCCGTCATTTCCGAATCCCGGGATACATGAGAGCACGCCGGAATCGCTCCTGACCGAGCCCTCCGTCACTTGGAAAAGCGAGCCCTCACAGCAGCACTCCGCTCAGCAGACTTCGCCACCGGCGTTTCAACCATCTCCCCCACCCGAGACCGCCTGGGCTCCCGCCCCGGAGGCCGCGCCTCCGGCATCGACCTGGGAACAGGCACCCGCGCCTCCCGCCGGTTGGGGCGAGCCCCAGGCCTCACCCGCACCTCCGAACGCCTGGGGGCAGCCCCCCGCTTCCGAGCCCGCGCCGGGGAATCAATGGCAGCAGACCCAGGTGCCGACCTGGAATCCCCCTCCACAGCCATCGACGCCGCCTCCACAGGAACCCGATCCCGCCTCCGTCGCGTCCACTCCTTTCCCGCAACCGACCTTCGGCGCTCCGGCCCCTGCATCGCCGCAGCCGACCGGGGGAGGCCCGGGTTTTTCGTTTGGCGCCGCCGCGCCCGCCGTGTCTCCGGAACCATCGCCCGGACAAGCCGCCTTTACGCAACCGGGCTTCGGCGCTCCGGCCCCGGCATCGCCGCAGCCGACCGGGGGAGGCCCCGGGTTTTCGTTTGGCGCCGCCGCGCCCGCCATGTCTCCGGAACCATCGCCCGGACAAGCCGCCATTACGCAACCGACCTTCGGCGCTCCGGCCCCGGCGGCCGAACCCGCGGCTTCGGCGCCCGCCGTTCGGGATACACGCCCGGACGACAGCTTCGGCGCCGCCGCATCCTCGCCCGACCCGTCCGCGTCCGCGGATTTCGGGAATTTTTTCCAATCTCCCGCGCCAGCCGGCGGGAACCTCGCGGGTATCGAGGACAGCCCCGGCTTTGCCGCGCTTTTTGGCGCCGCGCCGAAGGATGAGAACGACGACGACGGCGGCCCCGGACTTTTTGGCGCCGGACCATCGACTAGCGCCGAGAAATCATCGCCCCAGACCGCATCGCCCGCGGAGGACGAATTGCCGTCGATGACCGAGGGTTTTTCCTCGCTGTTCGCCAACAGTGGCAAATCCAAGGACAGCGCAGCCGGAGAGGCCTTGCCCTGGGAAAAGCCGCGTCAGGCCGGGGCTTCCCCCTTTGGTGCCTCATCCGGGGAAAAGCCGGTGAATTCCCCCGCCAGCGGGACTTTCGGCATGCCGGGAAGCGGCGCTCCCGAGGAGAATAGCGACGACGAGGAGCCCTTCGGCTTCGCTTCCGAGTCGGCGGCACGACCCGCTGAGCCCGCCAAATTTCCCGCCCCAACGCCGAAATCCACCATGAGGAAGCGGCCAAAAAAGGCGCGTGTATTTTCTCCACTGGTCATCTTCGTCATCCTGCTGGGAGCCCTGTTCCTGGGAGTGGTCTATCTGCTCAAAGCCTACGGTGGTGTCGAGGGCGTGAAGTCCCGCGTCATGCATCGGGTGCGTGATCTCGTGTCGGATGTCGGCGCCAGCACGGCCGCGGCCATTGAAACCGAATCTCCGCCCACCGCGCCCACGCCCGCGCCCACCACACCGCCCACGAGCCAGGCGTCTCCGCCGCCGCCCACTCCGGTTCCCGACGCGAGCGCTCCTCAGGCTCCAGCTGACGAGGCGCCGTCAACCGCGCCATCTCCAAAGCCCGCTTCGGCGACCGAACCCGATCCCCTGGCACCCGCACTGGCGGAGGCGCCCGTGGATCAGCCACCGGTGACGCCCGCACCCGTCACGGTTCCCGACGCCACGCCGGAGCCCGCGCCGCCGTCCCCGACCGCTGAAGTCATCGAGCCCGCCCTCATCGAGCCCGTTCCGGCCGCGATGACACCGCCTCCCGCGGCCCCATCGACCACCGTGGCGGAAAGTCCGGCGCCCGCGGACACCGCCTTGCCGAATGCTTCCACCGTCCCGCCCGCCACCGACAGCGCCCAGGCCGCCGCCCCGTCCGCGCCCGAGGATCCCGGCCAACGCATGGCGGCCATTCTGGAACCGGTCGGCACCGAGGTGCTCGAGAGTTACTATGCTTCGGATGCCATCGACGCCCGCGCCGCATTCGTCATCGACAGCATCGAGAATCAGCCGAAGATGGAGGCTTACTATCGGCGCTACCAAACCCTGCCCACCGTGCGCGACATCGCTTTCCGCGGCCCGATGCGCGACGCCGCCAGTGGACGCTGGTTCGGCGTGTTCGATGTGCGGGAAAATGAGAACGAGGAGGTGCATCGCTGGTGTGTCGTCCAGGTGCGACCGGGCGAAATGAAACTCGACTGGGTCATCTACCAGCAGCTCATCGACGAATCGCTCGACCGTTTCCTCGCCGATCCCGCCTCACCCGCGAAAGACTTTCGCCTCGTGATTCGCCGGGGTGAGCAGGCGCCCTCCGATGAGAACCCCTGGCCGGGCACCACCTGGGAGCTTCATTTGCAGCCCCCCCTCGACATGAAACCGGGACGGGTGGTGTTGATCAAGGAAAGTGATTTCCAGCAGCTCGGCCTCGACACCGCCCTCATCGGCGGCAACGCGCGCATCGGACGCGTCGAACTCGGCTGGGTGGCCAGCGACCTGGAGCCTCTCACCCGCGTGCCCACCGTCACCAAAGTACTCGGCTGGGGCGCCTGGTGAGCGGCGTTCCCGCGCCCGCCGCGGATGCCCCTGTCCGTGCTTGCGCCCCGCGCGGGCATGGGGGACAATCCATCTCAGCCCGAGGCGGGGCGACCGGCTCATGTTCTTCTGCTTGCGTGCCCTCACCCTACTCGCCCCGCTCGCGGCGGTGGCGGCCATCGTCTGGTTGGGCAGTCAGGCGCGGCAACTCCGCCATCGGGTCGATGACGATCTCATCATCGCCGTCAGGACGCTCCCGGATTCCTTCAATCCTCTCCTCGCCAGCCGGGACGGGGCCGGGCGGGAGATCACCGCGCTGGTTTTCGATACCCTGCTGCGGCTCGACGACGATCTCCACTGGCGACCGCATCTCCTCGAGAGCTGGGGCTATCGCCACCGGGCGACCTGCCACTTTCTCGATCCGGAAAAAGCCGCCGCCGCCGCCGCTCGGTTGGAGGAGGAAAAGGCGGCGCGTGTCGAGTGGATGCTCGAGGAGATCGTGCGCGACGGTGACGCCCTCCACCTCGTTTCCGCCAATCCCCGGAACGATTGGTTGGACGACATCGTGCGCCGCCTCGATCCCGCCGATCTGGCGCCCCTGCTCGAGGTGCGTCTGACGCTCCGGGAGGCGGTGGCCCATTCCCTGGCCGACTTTCTTTCTGTCTCGGTGGAAAAGAACCAACTGCGGCATCTGGACTACGATGGCGACCGGGAGGCGCGGCTCTACCTCCTTGGCGATACGGATCTCTTCCTCAAGGAACTCAGACTCTACTACGAGTCCAACAGCAACCTCGAGCCGGTCATCGAGGTGCTGGGTCCGGTCAATCGACTGTCGGAACTCGATTTCGATCTCGTCCTGCGCGAGGGACTGCGGTGGCATGATGGCGAGCCGGTGACGGCGGACGACCTGGTCTTTACCTTCGAGGAGATCACCCGGCCCGGGTCGACCAGCGCGCTGCGCCACGCCTTCGACTTCGTGGAAAGTGTCGAAAGGCTCGATGAACTCCGCGTGCGGGCGCATTGCCGCCGCCATCACGCACCGGCGTTGGAAAGCTGGGGCGGGTTGACTCCGCTCCCGGCGCATCATCTGCGTCAGGCGGTGGGGCCGGCGGAGTGGGGGAAGTTTTTCGCCCGTCCCGTGGGCACTGGTCCCTATCGTATCGAAAGCGTGGAGCCCGCCGCGAGCGTGACGCTGCGGGCCAGTGACTCCACCGTCCGTGCCGCACCCGGTCAGGAGACCCTGCGATATGTAGCCATGCCGGACTCCGCCAAGCGCCGATGGGAGTGGCGACTGGGCACGGTGGATATCATGGAACCCGACGCGGTGGAAAGACGCTGGCTCGAGTCCGGGGCGGCCTCGGCCGAATGGGCGCGTGACGCCGCGCGGCATCAGGTCTTCGTGGCGTGGAATCTGGACCGGCCCGCGTTGGCGGATCCCCGGGTGCGCCGCGCCCTGACGCATCTCATTGATCGTGGGACCCTGCTCGAGGATCTGCCAGATGGGGGATGGCGGGTGCGGCCATGGACGGGGTTGTTTTTTCCCGGCGCCTGGTTCGGGGCGGAGTCGGTGGAGCCTTTGGCGCATGATGTGGAGCGGGCGATCGCGCTGTTGACCGGGGCCGGCTGGGTGCGGGACGCGACCGACGGGCGATGGCGCGATCAACAGGGTCAAGTCATCGACCTGACCCTGTCATATGACGCCCGCCATCCGCTTCATTCCGCCTTGGCGGAGCGGCTCGAGGCGGGCTGGCAGGCGGCGGGAGTGGGGATCACCCTGGATCGCCGCGACCGGGACGAGCCGGGGGAGGAGCCCGACGCCCTGCTGTTGGGCTGGGAACTGGAGGCGAGCCGGGATCAGTTCGCGATCTGGCATTCATCCCGGGCGATGAAGGGTGGGACGAATTTCACCGGCCTCCGCAATCAGGAGGTGGATCGCCTGCTTGAGAAGCTGAGAACTGTCGAGTTGGAGCCCGAGGTCGTCGCCTCCGCTACCGAACTGCGGCGGGAGATCCGCGAGCTGCAGCCCTGTCTCTTTCTCTGCTCTCTGGGGCGCGAACTGGCGCTGCGTCCGGGAGCGGTCGAGCAGGCGCGTCCCGCGCCGGGTGGTGGATGGACGCGTGGACCGGTCGCCGTGGGTCGGTCCGGTCTCCCCGGCTCGCGACCCTGGTGGGTGCGCAAAGTGCCCACGGAAGAGCAAAGCCCCTGAGCCCGCGCATGTCCCTCGCGATCCTCCGTCGACTCACTCTGCTGCCGCTCCGTCTCCTCGCGGTGTGGCTGCTCGTGGCGCTGGTGGTGGAGCTGGCGGCGATGGGGCCGCGCGGGCGTGGCGAGGCGGCGGGAGGGCAGACGCTGACTTTGGCGCGCGAGCTGATGACGGGTGCCGCGCGGATCGATGCGGCGGCGGCGGGACGCAGTCTGTCGGTGTCCTGCCTGGCGGTGATGTTGTGTCTGGCGTTCGGGCCGGTGCTGGGGGTTGTCGTCGCCCGATTTCGTCGGCATGCCTGGGTGGAGGCGCTGCTGTCGCCCTGGCTCGCGGCGGCGTGGCTGCCGGGTTTCTGGATCGTCACACTGGCGGTGTGGTGGCAGGTGACGCGCTGGGGTTTGCCGGGCTATGCCGATGCCGCGCCGGCGCAGGGCGGGCCGGTGCGCTGGGAGCCGTTGTGGCGCGCGATGGTGATCGCGATGCCGGTCGCCTTCACCGGCATCGGCTGGCAGACTCGGGAGATCTCCTCCCGCCTGAAACGGTCGGCCCGCGCGCTCCATGTGCGGGGCGCCCATTCGCGGGGTGTCTTCGGGTCGGCGCTGTTCTATCGCCATGTCTTTCGCCCCGCGCTGGAGCCGTTGCTGCGCTCGCCGGATCGATCCCTACCGGCGATGCTGGGAATGCAACTGCTGGCGGAGTGGGCGACGCGCTATCCGGGAATGGGGACTCTGGCCGTGGAGAGCGCCCGACAGTCCCAGTTGGGTGGTTTGCTGGTCTCGGGATTGTTTTTCTCAACTCTACTGGTCTGCGCCCGATGGCTGGGGGAGACTCTCACCGCGCGACTGAACGGCGTGCCTCGAATATTGGGATAGAAAACGAACGGTATGACACATCCGAGCCAGAACCGACATCGTCCCCGTCTCCGGGAGCTTCTCGGTCGGGGAGCGCGGGATATTCTCGAACGCTGGGATCTGTATGTGTTCGTGATCGGCTACGCGCTGGTGTTCGGTTTGCTCGGGGTGGCCGCGTTGGTTCTGCCGGGATTGGAAAGCGGGGGCATTGCCGGAGATGCCGACGGGGTGGGGGGCGCGGCGCCCGACGCCCGCCACTGGTTCGGCACCAATCGGGAGGGGATCGATTTGTTGGCGCCGGTGTTGGGGGCCATGGGACGATCTCTCTGGCTGGCGGGAGTGGCGACGGGATTGGGTGCCCTGTTGGGGCTGGGGTTGGCGACGGGTATGGCCCACCTCATGGGCGGACGCGGTTGCCGGGTGTTGCGACGTTTCGCCGGACTCTGGATCTGTCTGCCGGCAATGTGGGTGGCGTTGACCCTGGTCGCCGGACACGGGGCGGGCGCGGGAGTTGTCCTCGTGATCCTCGGATCGCTCTGCGTATTGCGTGTGGCGGGACAGGGCGCCGCCTGGCACGAGGCTCTGGAGGCGCGGGGAGAGGTAGTCGCGGCTCGGGCCTTGGGATTCAGCCCGAGGCGGATACTGGTGGAGAGCGTTCTGTCGGGCATCTGGCCGCGGGCGGCGTCTTCGGCGGCGGGGCTGCTCCCCGCCGTGTTGCTGGCGGAGGCGGGGCTGGTTTTCTCCGGAGCCGGGTACGGGGTGCGTCCAGCCGGGGACCGTATCGGCGCCTATCTCGCCGACGGAGGGGAGGCCATGCTGGATCTGCCCTGGCTGCTCATCGCTTCGGGGGCGACACTCTCGGTGGTCACCCTCTCGCTGGCCGCCTTTGCCTGGGCGGTGCGGCGCACTCTGGGCGTGCCCGTGGAGGAGCGAATGGTATGAGTTGAGTTGGGGAAAACAAGAAGAGGCCCGTCGCCATGACTCCGATGCTGTCCGTTTCCGATCTCACCCTGGCGCTTCCGCGAAGGGGTGAGCCTCCGCGCATCGCGGCCCGTTCGGTGAGTTTCGACGTCGCCCCGGGGGAGGCTTTTGCCCTTCTCGGCGTGGCGGGTTCGGGCAAGTCCGCCGTGCTCTCCGCGCTTGGCGGACTGCTCCCGCAGGGAGCGCGTCTGCTCGGCGGTCGGGTGTTGCTCGATCCCGGCACGGATCGGGAGAGGGACCTGTTGCGGTCGCGGGCCGCGCGGTGGCGGGCGCTACGTCGTGGACGGGTGGCGTGTCTGTTTGCCGAGGAACCGGGATGGTGGAATCCCATCCTGACCATGCGGGGACATTTGCTGGAGGCGTTGGCGCGCGGTGACCGGGCCGGGGAGATGCGGTCGGAGTCCGCCTGGATGCCCGAACTTTACGAGGCCGGACTCATCGAGCCGGAGAAGCTGCTGGACCGGCGAGCCGCCGAAGTCTCCGATCTGGTGCGCCTGCGGGTGAGAGTGGCGATGGCCCTGCTGGCGGGAGCCGATCTGTGGCTGGTGGACGGGGTCACGGAAAACCTCGACGCCAATGGCCGCGAGCAGGCGGCGCGGCTGTTGCGGGAGCTGTGCGAAAAGCGCGGTCTCGCGCTGGTCTGCGCCTGCCGCGAGATCGGCACGGTGGAGAGGATCGCCGACCGGGTCGCGGTGCTCTACGAAGGCGGCGTGGTCGAGAGCGGGCGGGTGGCGGATCTGATCCGACGGCCGAAAACCCGCTACACCCGGGCCTTGCTCGATTGCCTCCCGCGGATCGGTGAGCGGCGTGCGCGTCTGGGCGAGATCGACCGCGTCGCCGAGCGCGACGCCATCGACGCCACCCGGGGCGTGGGTGATGAGTAGCGGGGCCGAGGCAGGGCCTACGCATGAATAGCAGGAGAAAAAGTTAAGAATCCTGAATTTTTAAC
>CAYTNL010000045.1:0-52140 GCA_964439145.1 uncultured Verrucomicrobiales bacterium | reverse complement strand
CTCGCCCGCCTCTTCCGAACTACTCAGGAATGGTACCAGGCAGCATTTCTTGACATTGCGCCTACCCAATAGGAATCGGAATGGGATCCGCTGAGGGGGCGGGCATGGAATCTTGACAAATCCCCACTTTAAATGAGCCGTATGGCGAAGGCGGCGCGAAAGGCCTGTCGGTAAAGTGGGCGACCAACCAAGCTGTCCGGCAATTCCGCTCCCGTCACGGCTCCTGCTGATGGGTGCCCGAGTGCGGCTTGCGCCGGAAGCTATAAGGAGGGCAAGAATTACGGCAAAGTTGAAAGTGCCCCCATGATATTGGGCGCGTTTGGAGAACCATTCGCCCGAGGCACCGGCTCCGCGCTGAAGATTTTGCGCTTGCCAATCGCGCCCGGCCTTTCGAGTATTCGGCTTCCAGAACACAAACATGGTCATGAAAAAGACGCTCCCAATCATTTCCTCGCTGCTCGGGTCCTGCCGGCAGGGGTCAGAAGTCGGTGAATGTTGACTTTTTGAACATCGTAATCCGCGCAATTCGATAACGCGCATCTTTGAAGTTGATCTGGAGGTGGATCAGCGGGTGGGTGACGACTGTCGATTGGACTGGTGGTTCGTGGGCCGGGCAGTCGGCTGTTGCGCTTTGCCACATCGTGCAGGCCCTCCTGTCGCTCCCATTGTTGTGTTGGCGGTCGGGCGTCGGCTGCTTACGCTGACTTGACTTCCGTCACCAAAACAGGGTCAGGTCGCGGACTTGACCCTGTTGGATGAGCGGAGATTTCCGACGATCAGGCCGACGAGGAAGATCGTCAGGGTGCCGATCACGGTGATCATGCCGCCGGCGAGGGGAAATCGAAACGCCTCGGGCATCCAGGCGGCCTTGGCGAAGCTCATCCAGAAGATCGAGGCGACTCCGATGACCACGCCGATGACGGCGGCAGTGTTGCCCGCCTTCCGCGAGATGATGCCGAGCAGGAAGAGTCCGAGCATGGCGCCGGCGAAGACGCCGGAGAGATCCCACCAGATCTGGAGAATGTTCCGGTTATCGTAGGTGAGGACAACGGCCACGGAGGTGCCGATCACTCCCCAGAAGACGGTGGCACCGCGGAGGATGCGCATCTTTGCCGCCTCGTCGTCGCCGTTGCCGATTCGGCGGAAGATGTCCTTGAGCGTGATCGTGGCCGAGCTGTTCAGGCTGGTGTCGATCGTGCTCATCGCCGCGGCGAAGAGGGCGGCGACCAACAGTCCGCCGACTCCGGCGGGAAGGTGATTGGCCATGAAATGCGGGAGGGCGAAGTCGCTGTAAGCGCCGGCCTTACCAACTTCCTCGGCCATGCCTTGGATGGCGGCCATCTCCGACGCGTGGGCGCGATAGAAGCCGAAGAGCAGGGTACCGATGAGGAAGAACATCGCCGAGACCGGGATGTAGGTAACCGCCCCGAGCCAGAGCGACCGTTTCGCCGCGTGTTCCGAGTTCGCGGTGTGGTAGCGCTGGATGTAGTTCTGGTCGATGCCGAAGTTGGTCAGGTTGATGAAGATGCCGAAGAGCAGCACGACCCAGAAGCTGGATTGGGTGAAATCGAGGGCGAAGCTGCCGAGCGAGAATTTGTCGTTGGTGGTGGCCGTTTCCAGGAGGCTGGAGCCTCCCGGTTCGCCGACGAGGAGCAGACCGATGACGGCGATGGCGCCGAAACTGAGCACGAGGCTCTGGATCACGTCGGTCCAGATGACGGCCTCGATGCCGCCGACCAGGGTATAGATGGTGACGAGCAGTCCGGTGGCGAGAATGATCAGCCGGATGTCCCACCCGGTGACCGCGTGCATGCCGATGGAGACGCCGAGCATGATGGTGCCGGAGCGGGAGACCTGGGTCAGCAGGTAGCAGATGACCGTATAAATGCGCGCCCATGGTCCGAAGCGGTGCTCGAGATGATGGTAGGCGGAGATTTCTCCGCTGTTCCGATAGAAGGGCACGAACCATCGGGAGGCGACCCAGGCGCCGATGGGCAGGGTGAGGGAGAAGACGAAGAAGTTCCAGTTTCCGTCGAAGGCCTTGCCGGGATTTCCGATGAAGGTGTTGCTGGAAAGAAAGGTGCCGAAGAGCGAGAGCCCCACCGCCCAACCTGGCAGCCGACCTCCCGCGGCCATGAATTCTCCGGTGGTCCGGCTGCGTTTCGCGAACCAGCAGCCGAACCCGACCACGGCGACGAGGTAGAATAGGAGAACGAGGCTGTCGATGGGTGATTTCATGGTTTTTTCGGGTCGGAAAAAGATTTTTCGGTGGAAAAGGAAACGTGCTGTTATCGTTTCCCCACAGAGGATGCGCCGGTCAAGCAGTCGACCCTCGGCGTTTCCCTCCGTTTATGTGGATCTCCCTGCTCTTGATGATTCTCGGTCTGGCCGTCCTCGTGGCGGGAGCCGAGGCTTTGGTTCGCGGCGCGTCGGGCATCGCCCGGGCCGCGGGAATGAGTCCGCTGGTGATCGGCCTGACGGTGGTCGCCTTCGGCACGAGTTCTCCGGAACTGGCGGTGTCGATCCAGTCGGCGCTCGCGGGGGCGGGTGACCTGGCGATCGGAAACATCGCGGGATCGAATCTTTTCAACGTCGCGGTGATTCTCGGCATCTCCGCGCTGATCTGCCCGCTGGCGGTACACTTTCAGGTCATTCGGCTCGACATGCCGGTGATGCTGGCGGCCTCGGCGATCTTCGTGGGATTCTGCGTGACCGGCGGGGGATTGGCGCGCTGGGAGGCGGCGCTGCTTTTCGGCGGCGTGGTGATCTACATGATCGTGCTGGTGCGACTGAGTAGGGCGGAAGCGGCCAAGGCGGGTGCGGCGGCGGAGGTGGACATCCTCGCCGTGCCGGATGAGCCGCCGCGGCGGGTCTGGACTCAGGTGCTGCTGGCGTTGGGCGGACTGGCCGGCCTGATTTTCGGAGCGGATCTCTTTGTGAAAAACGCCGTCTCCATCGCGCGGACGCTCGAAGTTTCGGAGGCGATCATCGGCCTGACGATCGTGGCGGCCGGCACCTCGCTGCCCGAGCTGGCCACTTCGCTGGTGGCGGCGCTGCGCCGGGAGACGGATGTCGCCGTCGGAAACATTGTCGGTTCGAATCTGTTCAATGTGCTGTGCATCGGCGGCGCGGCGGGACTGGTTCGACCGATCGGCGCGGGGGGGATCAACTGGATCGATTTCGGTTTCATGCTCGGCACGTCCGCGCTGCTGCTGCCGCTGATGCGCACGGGCTTCCGCCTGGTCCGCTGGGAGGGCGCGGTGCTGTTGGCCGGCTACGCGGCCTATCTTTTCCTCCGCTGGCCTCGCTGACGGGGACTGGCTCACGGTTTTTGGGTATAGTCGGGGTGGGGCGTGGGGAGGCGGGCACCGGTTTTTTCGAGGAATTGTTCGAGACGCTCCCGAAGCTTCCGTCCTAGGACCGGCTCCTCTTGTAGGACATCCCATCGTTCGGCAAGATCTCCAGTTTGGTAGAGTTCATCACGGTCGCCCTCGTAAAAATGCATTAGCTTCCAAGCTCCGTCGCGGATGGCGGAATGGGGATGCGTTTGGCTGGTGAAACCATCGTCGATGCCGATCTCGGCGGGAGCTTTGTGATAGCCTTTCTCAGGATGGTAGTAGGGAAAGTGCCAGATCATCGGCTTCTCGCGCCAATCACCGGTGAAGTCGAGCTCCGGGTCATCGAATACCTGCAGCAGGCTCTGTCCGTCGCGATTCGAAGGCAAATGCGCGTCAGCGATCTCGGCAAAGGTGGGAAAGAGATCGACCGCCCAGATCGCGGCGTCGTTCACCTTGTCGGGCGCGATTTTTCCCGGCCAGCGAACGAGGAAGGGAACGCGAATGCCGCCTTCGTAGAGGTTCCACTTGCTGCCGCGAAGCGGGGAGTTGCCGGCGTAGTTGGGATGGCCGCCGTTGTCGGAGGTGAAGACGACGAGGGTGTTCCCGGCGAGGCCGGTTTTGTCGAGGGTGGCGAGCAACTGGCCGACGTAGTGATCGAGGGCGGTGACCATGGCGCCGTAGTGGGCCAGCACATCGTGTCGCGGGTGGTCGGCGGGAATCTCTTCTACATAGTGATCGTGCAACCATTTCACCCGGGTATGAATGGGATCGTGGACGTAGAAATGCGAGACCATCAGGAAAAAGGGGCGCTCGTGGTCCTGCTTCAGGAACTCGATGGCCCGTTGGGTCATGGAATCCTCCACGAACTCGCCTGCGGGCAGGTCGAGGAAGTCCCGCTGGGATTTGTCGTTCCAGTAGGAATAGGGATGGCTGCCGAAATCCTCCTCCGCGACCTGAAACCCCTGCGCTTTCGGGCCGTGGGTCGGGCTCCAGCCCAGGTAGCGCTGGTGGTGTCGGTTCAGATGCCACTTGCCGAAGAAGGCGGTCTGGTAGCCTGATTCGGAGAGCGTTTCCGCAATGGTGATTTCTTCCAGGGGGAGGTCGAGAGTGAAAGGCGGAGCCCGGAGCGGCGTGACCATGGGCTGATAGTCGGCCTCCGGCTTCGTGACGAATTCGAATCCGAGTCGGGCCGTCGTTTTTCCGGTCAGCAGCGCGGCGCGAGACGCCGAGCAGATCGGAGCGGCGGCGTAGGCCTGGCTGAAGCGTGTACCTTCCCGGGCGAGTTGGTCCAGGTGAGGGGTCTCGAACCATTCGTTGCCATAACAAGCCAGATCGGACCATCCGAGATCGTCGGCGAGGATGAGGAGGATGTTGGGACAATCATCGGCGTTAGTGGCGGTGATTAGAAACCAAAGGGAAAGGACAATGAACGAGAGTGGGAAACTCTGAGAGTGCGGGCGTCCCGCCCGCTTCATCGCCAGGGAAGGAGTGCGACCATCCCCGGTCGCTTCCCATGCATCGATGCGACGAGAATTGGCGCGCTCCTGAGCCGCGGGCGAGACGCCCGCGCTCCCAGTGGGGTTCTCGAAATCGATCATGGGAACTGTTCCGCGAGTTTCTTGGCCAGGACCGTCACGGTTTCGGAATGCTCATCGTGACCGGCCAGGTTGCGGGTCTCGCCGGGGTCCTTCTCGTGATCGTAGAGTTCGCGCGCCATCACCTCGCCGCCGTCGATGGGGCGCCATTCGGTGTAACGCCAGCGGTCGGTCCGGATCGAGTAGCCCCAGGCTTTCCAATTGGTTCGCGGTCCGTAGAACGGCTGCTGATGCTGGGTGAAGGCGGCGTCCTTCACCGTCGCGGTCGGTTCGGCGATGACCGGGGCGAGGTTGTCGCCTTCCAAACGCGGACTCAGATCGCTCTCGATGCCGGCGAGATGGGCCAAGGTGGGATAGAGGTCGACCAGCTCCGCGAGGGAGCGGGTCGACTTTCCGTGACCTCCGGGCTGGCGGGGATCGGCCACGATGAGAGGGACACGGGCGTCGAGTTCGAAGTTCGAGGTCTTCCCCCAGAGAGAATGCTCGCCGATGTGAAAGCCGTGATCGGAAGTGAAGACGACGAGGGTGTCCCCTGCGTGACCGCCTTCCTCGAGCGCGTCGAGAATTTCCCCGACCTGGGCGTCGAGAAAGCTGATCGAGGCATAGTAGCCGTGGCGATAATGTCGAATCTCGTCGGCGGTGAAATCGCGATCCTGCGGCACGAGACCGTAGCCCCTGATCTCCCGCGACTCGTGCAGCGCGATCGGCGGCACACCCTCGGGGGCTTCGGCGGGGGCGGGCGGGGCAATCGACTCCGCGTCGTAGAGATCCCAGTATTTCTTCGGCGCGACAAAGGGCAGGTGGGGACGCCAGAATCCGACGGCGAGAAAAAAGGGCTGTCCGTCGGCGGGATGATCGCGCAGCATGGCGGCGGCGAGATTGGCGATCTGTCCGTCCCGGTAGGCGGTGTCGGGCACATCCAGGGCCTCGGTTACGGGCGCCTTGATTTCCTCCCGAATCGCGCGGAGATCGGCGGGAGTATTTCGATACACCGTGTCGTCCGCGTGGGTGCCCTTGAAGAGGACCTCGTCGATGGACCACGAACGCCGGTCCTGGGTTTCTCCCATATTGTGAAACATCTTGCCGATGTTCTGGCAGAACCAGCCGTGATTCTTGAAATGCTGCGGCAGCGTCACCAGGGTCGAGCCTCCGGGCGCGGTTTCGCGGAAGCCTTTTCGGAGATCATCGACGCCGACGGTGTCGGGGCGCAGTCCGGTGAGGAACGAGGAGCGCGACGGATTGCAGACCGCCTGCTGGCAGTAGGCGCGCTCGAAGACGAGTCCCCGTTTCGCCAGCCGGTCGAGGTTTGGGGTCACCGCCACGGGATCGCCGTAGGGGCCGATCGCGCAGTTGAGATCGTCGGCGACGAGGAAAAGGACGTTGGGTTTGCTCTCGGCTGCCTGACCAAGAAATGGAAGCAGGACGACAAGAAGGAGCGCGAGCATCCCTGCTCGCCTCCAGTCGACCGGGGCGACCAAGGATGGTCGCGCTCCAGCGCGGGCTCCGGGGCGGGCGGGACGCCCGCACTCCCAGTGTAGCGTTCGAAGAATGCTCAACATGAAAGAGGAGAGTTGGACGTTCGATCCTCCTATTCCCACGCTTCCGTGCCAACGACCGCGCCGGCTTTCAGTTTCGCCGGGTCGATGACGACGTGCTTCACCTTGGTGCGATTCCACGTATAGGTCATGTGAACGAGACCGTCGGAGGTCTGGATCATGGCGGGATAGGAAAACTCGCCCGACTCCTCCTTTTCGATGAAGGCGACGGCCTTCCATTCCTTGCCGTCGTCGCTGACGGCGAGGTTCAGGAGGTTGCGCTTGCCCCAGCCGTCCTTGCGATCCTTGCGGGCGCCGAGGTGGTTGTAGAGGAGGAGATGGCGACCGTCGGCGAGGGTCAGGGCCTCGATGCCCGAGTTGTTATTGGGCAGTTTCGATTCCGACAGCTCGGTCCAGGTGCGTCCCTGGTCCTTCGAGTAGGCCTCGATGATGCGCTCGTTCTTGGAGCGGAACATGGCGTGAAGGGTGCCGTCTCCCTGGAACAACAGGGTAGGCTGGATGACTTGATAGGGTTGGGTCTCCGGCTCGAATCGCTGCCAGGAGCGGCCCAGTTCCGGATGTTCGAGGTCGAGGAGGCGTTCCATATGGAAGCGCCAGTCGCCGTCGTGTTCCGTCGAGGACGGGCAGAGCAGGGTGCCGTCGGCGAGCAGGTAGGGCTTTCCGCGGACCGGGCCGTCGATGTGCTCGGGCAAGCGCCGCTGATCGCGGAAGGAACGTCCGAAGTCGTAACTGACGACCACTTCGCCCCACCAGTCGGCCGGGTTCGGCCCCACCTTGAAGAACAGCATGGTGGGCGAGTCGCCGGGCGGCTGGAAAAGAACGGGATTCCAGCAGGGATGCCGGTGTCCGTCGAACTGCACGCCATTGGCGGCTTCGGAGGGCGACGACCAGCCCGCGCCGTCGTGGTAGCTGAACCAGATGCCGACATCGGGATCCTTTTCCTTTGTGCCGCCGAACCACGCCGCGACGAGCCCGCGCGGGGTCTCGCAGATGGTTGAGGCGTGGCACTGGGGGAAGGGTGCCTTGTCGTAGATGAACTCCTCTTTCATGAATCCGGGGAAACGCGGCTCCGGCGCGGGATTCGGCTGGCGCGCCGCGATCTGATCGCCGGAGAACTGGACGCAGTCATCGTGTTTGATGAAATAGATCCGGCCATTCTCCGCGCCGACGACGAGATCGGGTTTCCCATCCTTGTCGAAATCGCAGGCGGTCGGACTCGCGGTGTGCCCGGAGACGTTGCGTCGCGCGAGGTTGCCGATCTTCTTCAATACGACCTTGCCATCGCGGTCCTCGCAGTTGCGATACCAGGTCGCGTTCTCGGAATTCACGAGCACGTCGAGTCGTCCGTCGCCGTCCCAGTCGACCACATCGAGCTTGTAGCGACCGCTGCGCCCGGCGCTGTGCTTGTTGAGCTGGATGGGCTGGTTGTCCTCGTCGATGAAGATGCGGGTTTCCTCCGTGGCCCGGCTCTGGCAGGTCAGGTAGCCTTCCTGGTCGAGGATGACGAGGTCGAGTTGCCCATCCCCGTCGAAATCGGTCGCGAGCGGGGTGGTGCGCCACTGGGTCTGGAGATTCGGCGCCTTGGTCTGCCACCAATACCATTTCGGAGGAGCTTCTTCGGTCCAGAAGGGCAGGGGCATTTCCACGAGCCCGTTCTCGGTGTTCTTCAGCAGCTGGATGCGGGGCCAGATGGAGTTGTAGAGAATGTCGTCGCGTCCGTCGCCGTCCCAATCGGCCACCGAGAGGGTGGTGTATCCCCACTTGGCTTCGCAGGGGCCTTGGATGGATCCGTTGGGGCCCGCGAGGACGCGGAATTCCTCGCCGTCGGCCGTCTTGATCAACTCGGGAGCGCTCCATTTCTTGCCCTTGCCGTCGAGGTTGGAAAAGATCGCGATGTTTCCCGCGGTGTTGCCGACCACGAGATCCTCGTCGCCATCGCCGTCCCAATCGTGGGCGTAGGGAGTGGCCAGGGCGCCGAACTTGAGGGTGTCGGCTTCCTGTTGGAAATAGACCGGCTGCTTGAACACGGGAATCGCGGTCGACTCCGGGGTGACGTTTTCGACCAGCGCGACACGGCCGTCCTCGTCGCCCACGATGAGGTCGAAGTCGCCGTCCTGGTCCCAGTCGAACGCGGTCGGCGTGATCATCTGCAGGTGCATCACCAGCGGCTTGCCGTCGTCGCCCGTCAGTTTGATACCGGTGGCGTATTCGGGCAGTTCCCGCGTCCCGATGTTCTCGAAATAGGTGAAGCCGTCGAGGAACTCTCCGCAGAGCAGATCGAGATCACCGTCGCCGTCGAAGTCCACGAAGTTCGGGCTCGGCCAACCGTAGACATCGACCGGGGAACCGCCGGCGAGAATCTTCTCGGGACGTTTCGCATACTCGCCGTCGTTGTTCTTGATCAGATAGACCCAGCCGTGGAGCGGTCCGTTGTGCCAGCGTCCCTCGGAATCGTAGGCCTGGTCCCAGACGTAGTCGCTCCAGTCGCCCACTCCGACCACGAGGTCCTGGTCGCCGTCGCCCTCCCAATCAACGTAGCGCCACATGCGCGCCCGGGTGTTGCCCTTGTGAAAGCGGGCATCCTCGTAGAGTTTCTTTCCGCCCTTCACCGTGCCGGTCTCGCGGAAATTCGGGTATTCGAAATTCTCCCGCAAGACCCGCGGCTCTCCGTCGACGTAGCTGACCTGGACGTTGTGACCCGTGCCTCCGAGGAGAATGCCGGGTTTGAAAACGGGGAATTTCTCCTTCGGATCCTGGCTCGGGTTTTCGAAGTAGTAGAGCCCGTTCGAGGGCTTGTCGGGACAGGAAACGACCAGGTCCATGTCGCCGTCGCCGTCATAGTCCAGCGGCAGAGGCCAGGCCCAGAGCCCGACGCCAAGATCAACCGCGAGACCGGGGTTGTTGTATTTCAGCGGCAGGAGTTTCCAGTCCTCGTCGGCAGCGTGGGAACTGGCGGTGGCGAGTGCCGCGATGGCGGCAACGAGAGCAGGCAGGCGGGAGGTTCGAGGTTTCATGGCTGAAAGGTGAGGATTCGAGGGAAGCGGGAGGTTTTCAGGTATAGATCAGGATGGTTTCCGGGATCAAGGAGATGCCGAGAAACGCTTTCTTCAGTCGAGAGTGGGAGAGGATGCGAGTTCCTCGAAGTTGGAAGAGACGCGAACCTCGGTGAAACCTGAGCCGTTGGCGGAGTCGCCGCGCACGGCGAGGCGGGCGAGGTTGGCGTCGCTCTTTCCCCTGCGATTGACCAGAGCCCATGTCTCCGGAAGTTTGGAAAAGGGGCCGCCGGTTCCGGTGGCGATTTCGAGCAGATCGGGCTGATCGCGATGGCTGGTGATTCGAACGAGCAGGGAAATGGTTTCTCCGGCCGGCAGCGGGGACTCGGCGACGACTTCCTCGCGAAACAGTCGCGCGGTCAGGCGTCCTTCCGCGTCGATGCCGATGCGGACGCGCTCCTCCTCGCCGCGAGTGGCCAGCGCGAGGTCGGCTCGCTTCTGTCGCGCCGGGACGGTGAGTTCCGCGGATAGGAAGAGGGCTTTCCCTTCATCGCCCAGGTCGATCCAGTCTCGTTCTTCCGCCTTGGCCATGGCGATCGCCGGCAGCGGTCGGGGGAGTTCGACCGACTCCGGCATGGTGATGGCATCGAGGTCGGCGAGATCGATCTTGAGCACCTCGACGGTTTGCTTTCCTCCCGCGAACGCCACCAGCAGGTGACCGTCGTGCTCGATCGCATGCGGATAGTCGACGTGGCGCCCGCCCACCAGCCAGGCGAGCTTGGTGAAGACGATACCGTCGTCGCTGAGGGCGAGAGTCAGCGGATCGCGAGCCCGGGGATTGCTGTTGGAAACGAGGAAACAGCGACCGTCGGAAAGCCGGAAGCCGAAGAGCTTGGAGGTGGCGTCGGGAAAGTCGGTCCGGACCGGAGTGGTCCAGGTGCGTCCGTCGTCCGCGGAGACGGAACGGTAGAGGAACTTGCTCTGCCGGTTGTCGCGGAAGAGCGCCACCAGCCGGTCGTCAGGCAGCGCCCACCAGAGGGGCTCCTCGGCACTGAGTTCGGCGCTGGTGCCGAGGACGGGGAAGGACTTCCAGTCGTCCATTGAGTTCACTCCGCCAACGAGGAACTGGACGCCGGCTTGCTTGTAGTCCCAGGTCCGGCGGGACATCATCCAGTCGCCGCTGCCGATCTTCTTGGGCGGGAAATTGTTGATGGCATTCGCGGCGACGATGCCGGCGTCTTCCCAGCGATCATTGCCTGCGAGCCGAAACGCGTGGAGCGCGAGCGAGGGGCCGAAGAACCCGGCGGCCTCGTCCAGGGCGCAGAGCGCCAGCAGTTCGCCGTCGCGCTGCCAGAAGCCGCGCGAAATCCAGCGCATGCCCTTGTCGGTGCGGGTGCCGTAGTGGGGGGAATCAGGACCGGAGTTGGGGGGCTCGGGGGTGAGAAAGGCCGGCTCGCTCCAGTTCAGTCCGTCCGGGCTGGTGGCGAACTTCACCCGCTGCCCGACCCGGTCCTCGATGCCGGGGCCGTCGCTCCACATCGCGAAGTAGCGGCCGTCATGGAAGGCGAGGTAGTTGTGCTGGTTGACGCCTTTTTCCGCGCGGACGTCGCTGATGACGACATGTTCGGCGGGGATTTTGGGAAGTTTCCGGTAGTCGATCTGGTGAGGATCCTTCGGCACCCAATCTCCCGCTAACATCGCCGGAGAGGCGGGATCGGCGGCTACAGCCGAGGGCGGGACGAGGGAGGCGAGGAAACAGCCGACGCCGATGAGAGGAGCGAGTGATTTCATGGTTCCGTCGGGCGGAGAGCATCCAGTGCGGCGTGGAGAACGGCCGTGCTGGCGGAATTTAGGGCGGGTTCGTGGGGCGTTTCGACGCGATCCTCTCCGGCGAAGAGGAAAGGCGTTACCGCGTAGATCGGCAGGATGGCGCGCTTTCCGTCGGAGTCGATGGCACCGACAACGAGGGAACGTTCATCCGTTTCCAGCCCCAACAAGGGACGAAGATCCGCGTCGTCCTCGACGTCGAAAGTCCACGGAGAAAACGGCTGCTGCCAGCCGGCCCGGGTGGCGGGTGAGTTTGCGACGGTGAAAGGGGACAAGGTGTCATCGGCCACGCGGATCCCGGCGCCGAGGAAATCACCGCTCGGGACCGGGAGCTTGCTCTTGGGGTCATCACGGTTCATCGCCTTCCGGAACACGGCGAAGGTTCCTGCGGGCGGTTGCCCAGTTCCGGTGATCCAGAGCACGCGACCGCCGGCGTCGAGGTAAGCCTGGAGATTCTTGTCGAGCGCCTTGGCTTCGAGGGAATGGTAGGTGTTGAACGAGCTCGCCACGATCACCAGCCGAGGCATCGCCTCGGGCACGGGAAAGCCGTCGGACAGCGTCTCGCGAAGATCGAGGGTGGCGTAGGGCGTTTCCTCCTGCCGCCAGGTCCTGGCGATGGCGGCGGATTGGACCCGGCTGGAGAAGCCGAGCATGGCGCCGTTCATGGCCCAGCAGGGTTCGAAGACGATGCCGGTGACGGGCTCGGTCGCGTCCTCGATGGGGCGAAGCAGGGGAGCGAACAGGGCATCGTCCTCGAGGCGGCGTCCGGCGAGGAAGCGGGCGACGTTTTCCCGGTGGGCGGACTCGATCTCGGGAGTGAGGGCGAGTTCCCAGTCCGATTCCGCGAAGCGCCGAGCGATGGCGACGTCGCGCAGGGTACGGACGACCGCCCAGGCGCCGAGTTCGCCGATATTCTTCCAGAGCAGTTCGCGGGCGGCGGGATCCTGCCGATCGACCCAGCCGGCGGCGCCTTCCAGGATCCGAACGCCACGCGGCGCGCAGAAGTCGGCCCCGGTCTGTCCGTAGAGCATGATCTCGGCGAGGATTTCGGCGGGTTCCTGTCCGGAATCCTCGAGACGCATTCGTTCGATGGCGGCCTCGAACGTGGCCTGGCCTCCCTCGGGATCGTGGGCCGAACCGGAGAGGTCGAGCAGGGGACGGAGCTGAGAGAAATCCCGTTCGCTGCTGGGAAGCTTCACCTTCCATTCGGCCCAGCCGTAGGTGGCGGTGTGGACGAGCGGGTCGTGGTTGCAGGCCGCCATATCCGCAATCACATGTGAGTAGGCGGCGATCCACAGCGCGGTGTGGGTGGCGTCCTTCTCACGGAGGGCATCGACCAGCCGAAGGAAGGCCTGGGCCATGCCACGTTCGGAATGGAGGTCGTAGCGCCTGGTCACCCCGGCGGCGGCCAGTTTTTCAACAGCGGCCTTGCCCACGTCCTCGGGCAGGAAGGGATCGAAATTGTCCGGGTAGTGGCTCTGGTGATGGATGGCTTCCTCGATCATTTCCGCGGTGAACGAGTCGCGGAGGTCGGCCGGGAGCCGCTCGATGACTTCCCGCATCACGTCGTCGTGGCCCGACCCCCAGGCGCCGGCGTCGATCGGCAAGGTAGCGAGCAGGAAGCTGGCTCCGATCGCAACGAGCGACGGAAGCGAGGAAACCTGTGGGGGGCGGAAAGGCATGATAGGACAGCAGTCGGGGATTACTTCACCTGCGGAAGGAATCCAGTGTCGGCGAAGGACTGCATCCATGCCGTCACGCGTTCGCGCTCGGGCGGATGAAAGGCGTCGAAAGGCGCGGCCAGGAGCCCGGAACAGACCCCGCTCAGTTCGAGGGCGCACTTCACGCCCTTGAGGAAGGCGGAGCCGTACTTGCCGATGGTGTAGAGTTCCTGGAGCTGAGTGACGAGCGCCTGGAGGCGGGCGAGTTCTTCCGTGTCTCCGGCCTTGGCGGCCTCGTAGACGGAGACGAAGAGACGGGGAACGAGGTTGGCTCCTCCGGCGACGCCGCCGGCGGCACCGAGAGAAACGGCTTCGCCCAGCAGGTGTTCGGGCCCAACCAGGACAGGCCAGCCGGGACGTTCCCTGGACGCGAGATCGATGGCGCCCTTCAGGTAGCTGAGGTCGCCGGAGCTGTCCTTGAGACCGAGGACCTTCTCGTGGCCGATCAGGGCGGCCACCGTCTCCGGTTCGATGGCGATCTTGGTGCAGCTGGGAATGTTGTAAAGCAGCAGCGGGAGCGGCAGGTCGGCGAGGAGCAGGTCGAACCAGTGCTTCAACTCGGTCTGCCCGGCGGCGAAGTAGAAGGGCGGCGCCGCCACCACCGCGTCGGCGCCCGCTTCGGCACTGAAGCGGGCGAGATCGAGGGCCTCGACCAGCGAGGTGTCGGTGATGCCGACGTAGAGTGGGAGACGACCTCGAAGCAGCTCGGCGGTGGTTTTCACCATCTCACGCTGGAGCCGGTGGCTGAGACTGGGACCCTCGCCGGTGGTGCCGAGAACGAAGATGCCGTGCACGCCGCCCGCAACGAGGTGATCAAGGAGCCGCGCGAGCCCGGCGACATCGAGCTGGTCGCGATCAGCGAGCGGAGTGATGACCGGTGGGATGAGGCCGTGAATTTGAGAGGAGGTGAGGGGCATGGTGGAGAACAGGAAAACTGGGAGTGCGGGCGTCTCGCCAGCTGAACTGGAGGGCTCGTGGCACCGGGGCGGGCGAGACGTCCGCGCTCCCAGTGACGATCAATTCGGAAGGGGAAACACGGGCACGGGCTGGCCGTCGGCGAGGAGACTGAGGGTGAGTTGGCGGCTGTTGCGGATGTGGGTGACCATGGCGCGCCGAACCTGGTCGGGATCGCGCTCCTTCAGACCGGCGAGGATGGCGGTGTGATCGTCGATGGTCATCTCCAGAACCTCGGCGTCGTAGTCGTGCCGGTCGGCGCCGATGATGCCGGTGAGCAGGTGGAAATCACCCACGACCTTCAGCATTCTGCGATTGTCGGCCGCTTCCAGGATGGTGAGGTGAAAGCGCAGATCGGCCTGGTCGAAGGCGGCGGCGGCCCCGCGATCGATCGATCTGCCCACGAGTGCCCGCGCGTGGACTTCGCGCATGGCATCCAGGGTGTCCTCCAGTGTTTTGAGCTGACGCACGCCCACCAGGTGGCAGGCCTTGGCGGCGGCAAAGGGTTCGATGGCCTCCCGCATCTCATACACTTCCGCCGCATCCTCGCGGGTGGGACGCCTCACGATGGCGCCGGATTGTGGCACCAGCTCCACCAGTCCCTCGCTGGCGAGCCGTCCGATCGCCTCCCGGATCGGGGTGGCGCTCATCCCGATCTCCTTTCCGACCGGCCCGTAGCGCACCCGCGCGCCCGCCGGCAGTTCGCGGTTGAAGATCTTACGTCGGAGATGCTCGTAGGCGATTTCGGATTGATTCCGGCTCATGTCGATAGATGTGTCAAAAAATCTATAGATTTGCAAACAAAATGTCGAGGCGGGATTGCGCGAGCAGGAGGATCCGATCTGTTCGCGAGAACAGGGAAAATCCTTGACGATCTCTCTGGCGGTGCGATTTCTAGGGAGGTTGACGCACGCACGCCCGTGAATCATGGAAACAGACCCGGAGAAAATCAGGGAATTGCGCCGGAATCAGCCGCGGCTGACCTGCGAAGAATTCTACGCCCAAATGGAGAGGCATCTGGGCCGCCCGGTGACCCCGGCATCATCGATCAGATCCTTGGACTCGGACGATGGGCTGAGGCTGAGGGAGGATTCCTCGACTCGGAAATCTGGTTGAGGTCGGCGAAGGATGGCGGGGTGGAGCATGAGATCTGGCTGACCGGGGACCAACAGCGAGTGGTCAAAATCACGCTGCCGGGTCGGTATGGCCAATATCCGACCGGCCAGCCTGATCGCGGCCCCGGGTTGAGACCGGCGACGCCGTTGGAATACCTGCGGCGTCTCGAACTCACCAACCGACTCTTCGCCGATGATTGGCGCGTGGTGGGTGTGCTGGATCATCCTGTCGGCCCGCGCCTTGTCACTTCCCAACCCGTGATCGTCGGGGAACGCCCGACTCCCGTTGAGATCGACGAATACATGAACGCCCTCGGCTTTGAACGCGTTGTCAGGAAGTCCTATTTCGTGAATCTCCGGGAAATGCTGACGGTTTTCGACGGACATGAGGGAAATTTCCTCCGGGGCGCGAGCGGACAGATTTTTGCGATCGACGTGATTCCCGCCCCCTTGACGCCCGGCCTCTGGCAGTCGATCAAACGGGCTCGTCGGCAAGGGGGCTGATGGGTTCCGCATTGGCGGGTGCGGAAAAAATCTCGACCCAACCCTGTTGACTCCGGGACTGAACCCTGTTGATTCGAGGCGCCACGCGGCGCCCTGTCCATGTCCTATCGCCAGAAACTTCAGGCCCATCTCGAGAAATCCGGTTCCCGGCTCTGTGTCGGCCTTGATCCGCGGCCGGATCTGCATCCCGGCGGAGTGGGGGAGATCGGGGAATTCGTCGCCCGCGTCATTGGAGAAACGGCGGAGTTTGCCGGCGCTTTCAAGCCGAACATCGCCTATTTCGAAGCTTTCGGAGTCGCGGGATATCGGTTGCTGGAAGATCTCATCAATCGAATGAGGTCGACCGGTGTGCCGATCATTCTCGACGCCAAGCGCGGCGACATCGGGACGACGCAGGCGCATTACGCGCAGGCTTATTTCGATCACTGGGATGTCGACGCGGTCACCCTCAGTCCTTACATGGGCTTCGATTCCGTGGAGCCGTTCCTCCAGCACGAGGACAAGGGAGTCTATCTGCTCGGCGTCACATCCAATCCCGGTGCGGCGGACCTGGAGACACGAAAACTGGCCGACGGACGCGAGGTCTTCGAACTGGTCGGCGAAATGGCGACCCGGGAGCCGGAAAAGATCGGGCTGGTGGTGGGATTGACGAATGCCTCGGCCGAGGTGCTGGCGAAAATACCCGATGTGCCACTGCTCATTCCCGGCCTAGGGGCTCAGGGAGGCGATCTGGAGGCTTTGGCGGGAGAAAAACGCGTAGCGCCTTCCGTGATCAACGTCTCTCGTGGCATCCTCTACGCCGAATCCGAGAAAACCTTTGCCCAGAAAGCCCAAGATTATGCGAACCGAATTGCCGACGTCCTCGGATGAAACCATAGCGCTGCTGAAGGATTACGGCGCGGTCGAAGAAGGTCACTTCCTGCTGGCGAGCGGGAATCACTCCAATTTCTACGTCAAGAAGGGGAAGCTGGTCCAGCATCCCTGGGAGCTCCAGAAAATGATCGAGCAACGCGTCGACGCGATGCGGGAACTCGGCCGAATCGACGTCGTGCTGAGTCCAGCAATGGGCGGAGTGCCTGTGGGACAGCAGGTTGGATTGGCTTTGCACGCGAGAACGATATACGCGGAGCGGAACGTCGAAACCAATGAATTGGAGCTGAAACGGGGCTTCGAGATCCAGCAAGGGGAGCGGCTGCTCCTGGTGGAGGATGTGATCACCACTGGCGGGACTTTGCTGGAGTTGACCGACTTCATCGAATCGCAGGGCGGCGAGGTCGCGGGTGTGTTCGTGGTCGTGAACCGGTCCGGAAAGGACAAGGTCGGCGATTACCCGGTGGTCAGTTGCATGGAGGTGCAGTTCCCCGTTTACGCGCCCGACGAGGTGCCCGAGTGGCTGGCGGCGATACCGGCGGTGCGGCCGGGGACGAAGAAGGTGGAATAGACGGCCGGGCTTTTTCCGAAAGTTCACCGAAAAACCAGTTGACCGCTTGTTGGCATCTCCTAAACCTTATCCATGGGTGACCCGCCACTTGGTTTAAGTTTTGACGATGTGCTTCTCGTTCCGCAGCGGAGCGAGATTCTGCCCGCCGATGCCGATCTGTCGACACGGCTGGCCGAAAGGATCGATCTGAATATTCCCATCGTTTCCTCGGCGATGGACACGGTGACCGAGGCGGAACTGGCGATCGCACTGGCGCGCGAGGGAGGCATCGGGGTGATCCATCGAAACATGCCGATTCCCGATCAGGCCGAGATGGTGGCCAGGGTGAAGCGGTCGGAGAACATGATCATTCCCGATCCGTTCACGGTGACGCCGGAGACCACGTTGGAGATGCTCCAGGGGATCATGCGAGAAAAAGGGGTGAACGGATTCCCCGTGGTCGATCTCAGTGGAAATCTTTGCGGGATGGTGACGACTCGCGACATCTGGCTGATCGAGGACACGGCCAAGACGGTGGGCGATGTGATGACCCCGAGGGAGCGTCTGGTGACGGCTCCGGTCGACACGGAACTCGAGGAGGCGCGGCGGATGCTGTATCAGAATCGGATCGAAAAACTCCCGCTCATCGACGGGAACGGCAAGTTGGCGGGGTTGATCACTTCGCAGGACATCGAGAAACGGGAGCGCTACACCAATGCGGCGAAGGATCCCAACGGAAGACTGCGCGTGGGGGCGGCGATCGGGGTGGGGGAAGATTGTTTCGAGCGCGCCGCCGCCGTCATCATGGCGGGCGCGGACGCGGTGTTCATCGACGCGGCTACCGGCCACACCTCGCGGGTGTTGCAGGTCATTGAGCGGCTGCGGAGCGAGGGGAATGTGCCGGTGGTGGCCGGCAATGTGGTCACGGAGGATGGGGCGGCGGATCTCATCGCCGCCGGAGCCGCGGCGGTGAAAGTGGGGGTGGGACCGGGATCGATCTGCACCACCCGGGTCATTTCCGGCGTGGGGACGCCGCAATTCACCGCCATCCAGGAGGTGGCCAAAGCCTGCCGGGCGAAAGGCGTGCCGCTGATCGCCGATGGCGGGGTGCGCTACTCGGGCGACATCGTCAAGGCCCTGGCGGCCGGCGCGGACATGGTGATGCTGGGATCGCTGTTGGCCGGTTGCAAGGAGAGCCCGGGAGCGATGGTGAATTATCAGGGCCGTACCTGGAAAGAGTATCGCGGGATGGGTTCCCTGAAAGCGATGCGGAAGGGGTCGGGGGACCGCTATGGGCAGAACTCCAGCGGAAAGCTGGTGGCCGAGGGGGTGGAGGCCCGGGTGCCCTACCGGGGACCGCTCAGCGACACCGTGTTTCAACTGCTCGGGGGTTTGCGTTCCGGGATGGGCTATGTGGGTGCCGCGAATCTCTCCGAACTCAGGGAGCGGGCACGATTTGTGCGTATCACGGCGGGCGGGCTCCGGGAAAGTCATCCCCACGACATCACCATCACCGAGGAGCCGGTGAACTACCAGAGCGGCAGTTGACATTTCCCCATCGTCACGGATGCCGAATCTGAGTCCGGGGCATCGGGTCCGCTCACCATCTTTCAGCTTTTCCCTTTTTTCTCCTCATGGAAAATCCCATCGCCGTCATTGATTTCGGCTCTCAGTACACGCAGTTGATCGTGCGTCGCATCCGCGAGTTCGGCTACTTCTCGAAGCTGTATCAGCCCCACGAACTGAGGGAGACGGGTAATCCACCGGCGGTGATTCTCTCCGGCGGACCCCGCTCAACCTTGGAGCCTGATGCTCCGGATATTGATTTTGAATATCTGCGATCGCTGGACGTGCCCGTGCTGGGTGTCTGCTACGGGATGCAGTTGCTGAATCTGAAGTTCGGCGGCAGTGTCGCGCCCGGTCATACCCGGGAGTATGGCCCCGCGGCTCTGCTTCCCCGTTCTGATGGCGTGTTGTTCGAGGGGGTGCGCGATCATTCGCAGATCTGGATGAGCCATTCGGACACGTGTCGGATGCCGGAGGGCACCGAGGTGTTGGGAGAGAATCTGGACGGCATCCCGGTGGGGCTGCGGTGGGATACGAACTTCTACGGGATCCAGTTTCACCCCGAGGTTTCCCATACCGACGAGGGAAAGAAGATCCTGAGCAATTTCCTGAAATTGGCGAAGAATCCGACGCCGTTTCGAATCGAGTCGTTCAAGGATCACCTCATGCGGCGCGTCCGCGACGAGGTCGCCGGGCGCAAGGTGGTGTGCGGGGTGTCGGGCGGGGTGGATTCCTCGGTGCTGGCGGCGCTGCTGCACGAGTCGGGCGTCGACACGCGATATCTATTCGTCGACAACGGTCTATTGCGAAAGAACGAGGCGCGCGAGGTCGAGGCGCAGTTCAAGACGGTCGGGATCGAGATTGAGACCATCGACGCGTCGAAACGATTCCTCGACGCGTTGGCCGGCGAGGGTGATCCGGAGCAGAAACGCCGCATCATCGGTCGACTTTTCGTGGATGTCTTTTTCGACGCGGTGGGAGAGGATGTGGAATTGCTCGCGCAGGGCACCTTGTATCCCGATGTCATCGAGAGCGCGACCAGCGGATCGATCGCGTCGACGATCAAGACGCACCACAATCGTGTGGATCGCATCATGGAGTTGAAAGCCCGGGGACGGGTGATCGAGCCGCTCGACGAGTTGTTCAAGGATGAGGTGCGCGATCTGGGGCGGGCGCTGGGCCTGCCGGAGCCGGTGGTGGGGCGCCACCCCTTTCCGGGCCCGGGCTTGGCGGTGCGTTGTCCGGGTGAAGTCACCGAGGAGAAGCTGGAGATCATTCGCAACGCCGACGCCATCTTCATCGGGCTGCTGCGGGATCGCGGTTGGTATGACCGCGTGTGGCAGGCCTACGCGGCGCTGATTCCCACCAAGACGGTGGGGGTGAAAGGTGACGAACGATGCTACGAATATGCCATGAGCCTCCGCGCGGTGACCAGTGAGGACGCGATGACCGCAGAATGGGTACCTCTGCCCTACGAGTTCCTTGCCGAAGTGTCGAACCGCATTCTCAACGAGGTCAGCGGGGTGAACCGGGTACTCTACGACATTTCCACCAAGCCGCCGGCCAGCATCGAGTGGGAGTAGCGATGCGATGACGGAGCCGATCCTCAGGCCCGGATCTCGGCGATGAGGCTCTTCAGTTCCGCGGCGGGCCATTGGCCGGGGGCGTTCGGCTCTTCGAGATAGCCGTAGTTCAGGCAACTGCCAGCGGCGGCGAGGGTGAGTCGCGAGATTTTGCCCAGAGGACCCATTCCCATGGCCGCGACCGGCGAGCCGGCGCTGGCCAGGGTGCTGGTGAGGACGATCAGGCGGCTCAGGTCCAGCATGCTGTCCAGTCTCATGGCGATCTTGATGACATCGGCATCAGCGTCGAAGGCGTCGTGGGAAATCCTTTCCAGGGTCTCCTGGGACATGGGACCGGCGAAATCGTGGGCCGAGACGATCACACCCACTCCCGACTCTTTGGCATGGTGAACGCTGTCCGCCAGATCGACCACGGAGCGGCTCTCCACATCCACGAAAGTCGCCAGGGGAAGAAAACGATCAAGCAACTCCCGGCGACGATCCGCCGAGAGATTTCCCGCGCCACCCTCGTCGGGATGGCGGGCGGTGATGAGGCACGGAAACGGAGTGGTCCTCATGGCGGCCTCCGTCTCATTCAGATGATCGCGCAGATTGTCGAGGCGGAACTCCAGCACGTCGCATGTCTCGGTAGCCACCGCCCCGGCTGCGACCAGAGCGAGATCTTCGGGACGGTGCACGGTCGCGACGACACGGGGCGAGGCGAGCAGGAATGCGGGATCGAAGGCGGGCATAGCGTGAAATCGAGAGATGATGCGGGCATTTTATACACCCTCATCACGCCATTCCAAGTGTCGTCGCCGCTTTCCGGTTGGCGGATAGTCAGGCATTGCGTAGTCTCTGCGCCATGATCATCATCGACTCTCCCGGGAAACGGCAAACGCAACAGGAGCGCTTTGAAAAGACCCGCACTCTCATCTATCCGGATTCTGCACTAGCCAGCCGGGAGCTGGCCGCCGAGGTGGCGACTTTGATACGTGAGCGGCAGGCTAGTGGGAAGTCGGTGGTTCTGGGACTGGCGACGGGATCAACGCCGGTGCCGTTTTACCGGGAGCTGATCCGTCTGCATCGCGAGGAGGGGCTGGGTTTTTCCAATGTGACCACTTTCAATCTCGACGAATATTACGGACTTCAGCCGAATCACCGAGAGAGCTACTGCCAGTTCATGCGGGACCAGTTGTTCGATCATATCGACATCCCCCGGGAGAGTATCAACATCCCGGACGGCACCGTGCCACTGGATCGGGTCTATGAAAGTTGCCTGGCCTACGAGGAAAAAATCGCGGCCGCCGGCGGTCTGGATCTCCAGATTCTCGGGATTGGCAGGACCGGGCACATCGGCTTCAACGAGCCGGGTTCCGCGCGCGATTCCATGACGCGAATGATCACTCTGGACCGCGTGACGCGACAGGACGCGGCAGCCGATTTCCTCGGGGTGCAGAACGTTCCCCGCTTCGCCATCACCATGGGGGTGGGCACGATTCTGAAAGCGCGGCGCCTGGTATTGATGGCCTGGGGCGGGAACAAAGCGGAGATCGTGCGCGAGGCGGTCGAGGGGCCGGTGAGCGACCAGGTGTCGGCGAGCTTTCTTCAGGAGCATGACAACGCCACCTTTCTTATCGACACCGCGGCCGCGTCGCGACTGACGCGGACCAGTCATCCCTGGCTCGTTGGCTCGGTGGGTTGGGACGCTCCCATGACGCGGCGGGCGGTGATCTGGATGGCCAAGAAGCTGGGCAAACCGGTCTTGAAGTTGGTCGAGGAGGAATACAATGAAACCGGTGTGGGCGAGTTGCTGACGGCTGCGGGACCGGCCTACCAGGTGAACATTGCGGTCTTCAACACGCTTCAGCACAGCATCACGGGCTGGCCGGGCGGCAAGCCGGGAGCGGACGACACGAACCGGCCCGAGCGGGCGCTGCCGCATCCCAAGCGCGTGCTGGTGTTGAGTCCCGAGCCGCACGACGCCTTTGTCGGCATGGGCGGCACGCTGGACCGGCTGGTGGAGCAGGGGCACGAGGTGCGCCTGGCCATCCAGACATCGGGCAATCTGCGGGTCAGCGATGTGGCCGCGCACAAGTTTGCCAGTGTGGTCAGGGAGATGGCCGAGACCATCGGCGGTCAGGGATGGGACGGCCAGATCGCCTATGCCAACGACATCATCGGGCAGTTGCGGGAGAAGGGGGAGTTCGGCATCGATCCCGCGCGGGTGAGGAAGCTCAAAGGGATGATCCTACGGGGCGAGGCGCGCGATGCCGCGCGGGTGTGCGGCATCGACGATCAGGCGCTGACTTTTCTCGATCTGCCATTCTACGAGGAGGGGAGATACCGGCGGTTCACACTGGGCGATGAGGACATTGAGAGGATGAGAGAATTGCTGTCCGACTACCGTCCCCATCAAGTCTATGTCACCGGTGATGTGGCAGATCCCAGCAGCCTGCAGGCGATCTGTTGTCGGGCCTTTGAACACGCCGCCGCTGACGCCGACTGGATGGACGAGTGTCGGGTCTGGCTCTATCGGGGCAAGGAGCAGTCGCTGAAAGCGCACGAGATCGACATGGCGGTGCCCATGAGTCCAGATCAATTGGCCTTGAAGGGGGATTCCCTGCGCAAATTTCAGTCGATCAACGCCGATGAATTGGAAACCCCCGCCCGCAACTGCGAGACGGCCCAGGAGTATGATCAACTCGGGATGGCCGAGTACGAGGGGATCGAGGCTTTCCGCCGGTGGGTTCAGGCTTCGGCCTGAGTACGGGGAGGCGAGAGTGTGATCACAAGTCCGGCTCCGAAACCGAGTCCGTGGAAAAGTCCCCAGCCAAGTCGGGCGAGGGAGGTGTGACTGTGCGACCAGTTGCTGTGGACAAGTTCCCCGAGATGATAGCCCGCGCTATGGGTCAGATATAGTAGCAGGATGGCCAGCCACCAATTCCGCGGTCTCCCCAAGGTATATCGAAAGATGAATACCATGGCGCTCAGACCAAGGAAAGATCCCATCAGTTCACCGGTCTTGTTGTGTAGCGACATCCAGAGCAGGCACCAAAGTAGCGCATAGGAAACGATGGCCGCGCAAAAAACCGGGAAAAACTTTCTGAAGGATACCCGCTCCCTGACCAGGGGAAACAGAGATAGTGAGCCGAGCGTGAAGAATATGACGGTGCATGTCAGGTAAAGCGTCAGCTCCGACCTGATCCACGGGATACGAAAAGCCCAGAATGAGTAGGCGGCGAGCGTCACGATGACGAAGCCGGACAATGACAGGGCGCGGGTGAGAAGGGGGGATTTCATGCAAAGATCGGGGTTGGGATGGTCAAAATGTAATCATGATCTACCCGCTATCCCAGTAAGATATGGTCCGAAAAAGGTAATTGAGGCTTGTATGAAGCCTACCAAGACTGGCCCGATTGGGGGAAATCTTGTTTGATTTGTGAAATAAGAGAGATAGCATTGCGCTCCCCCGAGATAGGAACAATCATCCACACCCTGGAAAACTATGGCAGTAAGATACGATCAGAAAACCAAAGATGAGGTCATTGCCTTCATCGAGAAGTATAACAAGGATAATCGTCGTGGCGGGCAGAGCGCGGCGGTCGAAAAATTCAAGGTCAGTCCCATCACCATCGCCAACTGGCTGAAAAAAGCGGGCGTCAAGAAAGGCGGCAAGGCCAAGACCAAGACCACCGCATCGGCGAAAAGTGCGGGCGGTCGTCCGAAGAAAGCGGCTCCCGCCACTTCCTCGGTGGGAGAAGTGCTTCAGCGGATGGGCGCCATCCAGACGGAGATCGACGCGTTGCAGGCGGAATTCAACGCCCTGAAGTCGAAACTCTGATAGCGGAACACATTCTGTTATCACCATCTATTCACCGGAATAGGGGTCTTTTGGAAACGAAAGGCCCCTTTTCTATTGATCCGGCGTGACGGTTGCGCCTTTTCGTATCGTCGATATCATTGTGTCTCCGATGCCCCACCTCTCTCCTCCCAGTATCCGCGTTCCGTTCCACCAACCACTGCGTCGCCTTGCAGGCGGTTGGATGGTTGTTGTGGTGTCTGTTTCCATGGCACTGCCGACCACCAGTTCCGCCCAGGGAGCGAATCCCTACATTGTGGTGGATGCCAACCACAAGAAGATCCTCCTCGAGAATGACGCGGATCGACGGGTGCCAGTGGCCAGTCTTACCAAAGTGGCGACCGCGTTGGTGGCTCTTGACTGGATCTATTCGCGAAACGGTGACAAGAACGTGCTCATGACCGTTCCCGCCGCCGCGGCGATGATGGGAGGAGCAAATCCTCTGGGAATGCAACCCGGAGACAGAATCACTCTCAGGGACGCCGTCTATGCCGCGCTCATGGCATCGGACAATGTCTCGGCCCTCACCATTGGCGACCATTTCGGACGACAGATGCTACCCCATGTGGGGGGGAACGATCCGCAGGCGGCCTTTGTCGATCAGATGAACGCCCTGGCCGCGGCCCTGGGCATGTCGAAGACGAAATTTGTCAATCCGCACGGGCTCGACCACCAGGGGCGCGTCGGCATGTCGACCGCCCGGGACATGGCCCGGCTCATGATCTATGGATTGCGTAATCCCTCCTTCAATTTCATCGTCGCCCAGACTTCCCGTGATATCTCCTACCAGCGGGGCGCGCAGGCCATGGGATTCACTATCAAGAATACCAATCAGCTACTGGGAAAATACGGTGTAGATGGGGGAAAGACCGGCAGCACCCAGAAAGCTGGCGACTGCCTGATGACCACGGCCCGGAAGCCGGATCGTTTTGTGCCTATCAACAACAACCAGAAACGACGAATTCCCTATCGCCTCGTCACTGTGGTGCTGGGTTCTCCGGATCGTTTCGGCCAGACGGGCAGCCTGATTCAACAGGGGTGGAGCTCCTACGATGGCTGGGTGGCCGGAGGCATGCAGATCCAGGCGGCTGGCGAAATTTTGTCGATAGTGAACTAGACAGGCGCCATTCCGCCGCTTAGGGCAGGAATTGTCATGAGAATCGGTCTGCTCAATGGAGGCGGGGATTGCCCGGGTCTGAACGCGGTCACCCACGGAGTGGTCGGCGCGGCATCCCAATTGGGCTGGGAGGTTGTGGGCTTTCGCGACGGCTTTGAAGGGCTCCTGCCCCCGGGAGACTACAAGTTGCTGGATCCGGAGAAAGCCCGTGGCATCATCCGCCAGGGCGGCACCATCCTGGGGACCACCAATCACGGGCATTTCTCGTCCAAGCACGGGAGTGGTGAAGTGGCGAAAATTCCCGCCGAACTGATGGATCGCGCCCGATCCACGTTGCGGGCTCTCGGGGTGGACGCGCTCATCTGTGTCGGCGGCGATGGCACGCTGACGACAGCGTTGCAGTTCAGCGAGGAGGGGTTTCCCATCATCGGGGTGCCGAAGACGATCGACAACGATCTCAAGGCCACGGCGATGACCTTTGGTTTCGATTCCGCGACCCAGGTGGTCGTTGATGCGCTGGACCGGCTCCAGACCACCGCCAGCAGTCACAAACGCGTGATGGTGCTGGAGGTCATGGGACGGCACGCCGGTTGGATCGCCCTCTACGGGGGGATAGGCGGCGGGGCCAACGTCATCCTGATTCCGGAGATCCCCTTCCGGGTGGAGGAGTTGGTGCGAGTGATCCGGGCCCGCGAGGCGGCGGGCAGTCACTCCACGCTGATCGTGGTGGCCGAGGGTGCGGCGCCCGCGGGCGGTGGTCAGGTGATCGAGGCCGCGAGTAGCGATGGCGAGTATCGTTTGGGTGGTATTGGCGATCAGGTGGCGTCGGAACTGCAACGACTCACGGGTAAGGAGACCCGGTCCTGCACGCTGGGGCATTTGCAGCGGGGAGGCTCGCCCACGAGTTTTGATCGGGTACTCGGCACTCGATTTGGAGTTCACGCCGTGAAATTGATAGAACGGCAGGAATTCGGGCGTATGGTTTCCTATCAGCGCTACCACGTGGGATCGGTCACGATCGCGGAGGCGGTGTCCCAACTGAACCTCGTCGATCCGAATGGTGAAGTTGTCGAAACCGCGCGCGGTGTGGGGATTTCGTTCGGCGAATGATGCCGCGACCTGTCCGGTGTCCCCGGGCGAGTGCGGTGACGCTGATCAGAATCACTCAACCATTCCCATCATTTCTCCATCCCATGGAACCTCTCCTCGAACTCCTCCAGCAGAACGCGAAGCTCACCACCGGCGAGTTGGCCGAGCGTCTTGGCCAAAGCGAAGACGCGGTGTCCCGCCGGGTGACCGAACTGGAGCGGGATCGGGTGATTCTGGGCTATCATGGAGTCATTGATCGCGACAAAGCCGGCAACCACAACGTGGCCGCGCTCATCGAGGTGAAACTGTCCCCGGAGCGTGATGGCGGCTTTGACCGTCTGGCCGAGAGGATCGCACGCTTCGATCAGGTCAGCAGCTGTTACCTGATGAGCGGTGGCTATGATCTCGCGGTGTTTGTGGAGGGGGTGGATCTGCGCGAGGTGGCCCGATTTGTCACCGAGAAGCTCAGCACCCTCGACGGCGTGCTTTCCACCGCCACCCACTTTCAGCTAAAGGTCTACAAGCAGAGCGGCTTCCTCGCCGCCAGCGAATCCGAGACCGAGCGTCTCGCGGTCGCCCCCTAACTCCTCTCCCGGACAGGCTTCGGACCCGGTTGGCCGGCCGCCTGTCGGACCCCGTCCAGTTATCTCCCGAATCCATTCCCATTCCCTCATCCGCATCCAAGGTATGTCTATCCGACTTGAGGACCGCATCGCACGCCAAGTGGCGCAGATTCCCCGCTCCGGGATTCGCGACTTTTTTGAACTCGTTCAGGGGCGCGACGATGTCATTTCCCTGGGGGTGGGCGAGCCCGATTTCGCCGCCCCTTGGCATATCCGCGAGGCGGCGATCTTTTCGCTGGAGCGCGGGCAGACCAGTTACACCTCCAATCTGGGACTGCTCTCCCTCCGTCGCGAGATCAGCGAATACATCGCCGGGCATTGCGGGGTCCGCTATGATGCCGCCACCGAGATTCTGGTCACCGTGGGCGTTTCCGAAGCGCTCGATCTGGCGTGTCGGGCGCTATTGAATCCCGGTGACGAAGTCATCTATCACACCCCCTGCTACGTCAGCTACAGCCCCAGTATCGTTATGGCCTATGGCGTCGCGGTGGCGGTGGAGACACGGGTGGAGGACGAGTTCGTGCTCCGCGCCGAGGATGTGGAGGCGGCCATCACGCCACGGACCAAAATGCTGATGCTGAACTTTCCCACCAACCCCACTGGGGCGGTGGAGCCGGTGGAGGAGTTGGAAAAAATCGCCGCCCTCGCCATCGAGCACGATCTCATCGTCATCACCGACGAGATCTACAGCGAGTTGACCTATCGTGACGAGGACCAGGGGCTGACCCCCCGCGAGCACTTGTCCATCGCCGCCATGCCCGGTATGAGAGACCGCACCATCCTGCTGCATGGCTTTTCCAAAGCCCACGCCATGACCGGTTTCCGCCTCGGCTACGCCTGCTCCCCCCGGGTGCTGACCGAGGCGATGATGAAGATCCACCAGTACTCGATGCTCTGCGCGCCCATCATGAGCCAGCTCGCCGCCGTGGAAGCGCTCAAGAACGGAGCCGCCGAGGTGGAGAAGATGCGGAAGTCCTACGCCCAGCGTCGCAATCTGCTGCTGAATCGCTTCGCCGAAATGGGCATGCCCTGCTTCCCCCCCGGAGGCGCCTTCTACGCGTTTCCCGACATCCGCAAGTTCGGTCTATCGAGCAAGGACTTTGCCCTGCGACTATTGGAGGAGGAGGATGTCGCCGTGGTACCCGGCAGCGCCTTCGGCGAGGCTGGCGAAGGCTGTGTCCGCGCCTGCTACGCCACCGCCATGGACAAACTCGTCATCGCCCTGGAGAGAATCGGAAATTTCATCAATCGCTTGCCCGGCTGAGCCGGATTCGCAACCCACACGCGTCACCATGTCCCACATCACCAAAGCCGTCATCCTCGCCGCCGGTCGCGGCACCCGGATGCGGGAGCTTACCGACGAACTGCCCAAACCGATGATTCCGGTGAAGGGGCGACCCATCCTGGAACACATCGTTGACGGACTCGCCGCCAATGGCGTCACCGAGTTTCTCATCGTGGTGGGATACCGGAAAGAAGTGGTCATGGAACACTTCGGCGATGGATCCTCCCGCGGGGTCTCCATCCGCTACGTCGAGCAGGTGGTGCAGGACGGGACGGGACGGGTGGTGGAACTGGGGCGGGATTTCACCGGCACGGATCCCTTCATTCTCAGCTATGGCGACATCCTCGTGTCGCCGGATTCCTACGCCCCGCTGGTCGATTTCACCGATGTCGACGCCAAGATCACGGTGAAGCGCGATGAGGATGTGCGCAAGGGAGGCGCCGTGTTCCTCGATGACGATGGTAGGGTCACCGACCTCATTGAGAAACCCGTCGAAGGTCAGCCGACCAGTCCCTACTACAACGCCGGCATCTACGCTTTTTCCCCCGAGATCTACGAATTCACCGCCCGGCTGGAGCTATCCCCCCGCGGTGAATACGAGCTTACCGACGCCATCGCCGCGCTGGTGCGCGCGGGCCGACTGATGCGCGCGGTGGAATTGGGCGGTGACTGGGCGGATGTCCGGGATCCCGAAGTGCTTGATGCGCTCAATCAGGCGGACGACGATTGATCACCCCGCACGCTGGTCCGAGCGCGGGCGAACCTCAATACCAGCGTCCCGAAAACCGCCGAGAGGAGCGATCCCGCGAGAATGCCGAGGCGATCATCCACCTCGTAATCGGGACCGCCACTTTGCTCGAAGGCGAGGGAGCCGATGAACAGGCTCATGGTGAACCCGATCCCGCAGAGCAGGGACACCCCGTAGAGCTGGGTCCAGGAGACTCCCGTGGGCAGCTTGGCGAGCCCGATTTTCACCGCCATCAGACTGGCGCCAAATATGCCGATCTGCTTCCCGATAAACAATCCCGCCGCGATGCCCAGGGGCACCGGTTGCAGGAGAGAGGCAAACGACAGACCGGCCAGGGAGACGCCCGCGTTGGCGAAGGCGAATATCGGCAAGACCCCGAAAGCCACCCACGGGTGGATGTCGTGTTCCAACTTCTCCAGCACCATCTCATTCGAATCCTTCGCCGGCCGGTAGGGGATGAACGCCGCCACCACCACGCCCGCCAGCGTGGCATGGACCCCGGATTTCAACACCGCCACCCACAGGACCACGCTCAGGAGCAGATAGGGAGTCTTCGCCGTCACTCCCAGCCGATTCACGATCACCAGCGCCACGATGACGGCGCCCGCGAGACCTAGAGAGGCCATGGATAGCTGACTGGTGTAGAAGACCGCGATGATGATGATCGCCGCGAGATCGTCGATCACCGCCACCGAGGCGAGGAAGACCTTCAGCGCCAGCGGCACCCGCTTGCCGAGCAGAGCGAGCACGCCGAGAGCGAAAGCGATGTCCGTGGCCGCGGGGATGGCCCATCCTTTCAGAGCCACTTCATCGCCGCGGTTGATGCCCACATAGATCAGCGCCGGCACGGCGATGCCCCCGATCGCCGCGATCAGGGGGAGCACCACCTTGCGCTTGTCCGAGAGCTCGCCGGCGAGGATTTCGCGTTTCAACTCCAAGCCGACCAGAAAGAAGAACACCGCCATAAGACCATCGTTGATCCACAGCAACAAGGGCTTGCGCAGTTCGAAAGCGCCCAGCGAGACCTCCGCATAGGTCCCCAGCAAGCGTTGATAGAGGGGATAGAGGGGAGAATTTGCCGCCAGCAGTGCCGCGACCATCGCGCCCATCAGGAGCAGGCCGGGGATGGCTTCTTTCGGTATTTTGGAGCCTGTGTTTGGAGTCATGGGGAGTATGATTGCAACAGTAAACGCACGAAAAAACTTTCCGGTTTTCAAAAACGTCTTTTCTCGGTAGTATTCAACCTCGAAATGACGAAAAACACCGATTTGTCTCCCGTAAACCTTCTCCCACGTGGCGAAATGGGTTGGACCTTTCTCACCAATCACACTCACGTCATCGTCTGCCTGGCTCGTGAGCCGGACCTGCGTATTCGTGATCTGGCGGCGAAAATCGGGATCACCGAACGCGCCGTCCAGCGCATCCTGGCGGAGTTGGAAGGCTCCGGCGCCATCGCCAAATCCCGGGAGGGGCGTCGCAATCGATACGCGGTCAATATGGGTTACAGACTTCGCCACCCCTTGGAATCCGATTGCGACCTCGCTCATCTGCTGAAAGTTCTCCGCTGAATGACGATCCCATTATTCTGCGAACTTGACCGTGCCGTGCTGGCCGCGGCACCGCTGGCGTCGGGTGGCGGGGCGGAGGGCAACTACGAGGTGGAGACCCTCATCTGGTTGCTGGTCTATCTCTTTGTCGCCCTCGTGTTTTCCTTTCTCTGTTCGGTCGCGGAAGCGGTGCTGTTGAGTGTCAATCGGGCCTACATCGACACCCTCAAACAGCACGGTTCAATGGCCGGGGAGATCCTGGAGCGTTTCAAATCCACTCCCGAGGAGCCGCTCTCCGCCATCCTCACCCTGAACACTGTCGCCCATACCGTCGGCGCCGCCGGGGTGGGCTTCGAGGCCGCCGCGTTCTTTGGCCAGAAATGGCTCGGCCTTTCCTCCTTTGTGATGACGCTGCTGATCCTCATCGGCTCGGAGATCATCCCCAAAACCATCGGCGCCCGCCACTGGCGTCGCCTGGCTCCCGCCGCCGCCCATGGGGTGCGGCTGCTCGTCTGGCTGCTGCATCCCTTCATCATCCTGCTCCAGCATTTCACCAAGGGACTCTCCGGCCACGAGATCGCGGAGGATCAATCCCGCGCCGAGATCGAGTCCGTCATCTGGCGCACCAGCCAGTCGGGCACGCTCTCCGAGGCCGAGTCCAAGGTGTTGAAAAACCTCTTCGAGCTGAAGCGCATTCCCGTGAAACAGATCATGACCCCGCGCGTCGTCGTTTTTTCCCTGCCTCTCTCCATGACTGTGGCGGAATATCGCGAGACACACGCCGCCAACGTCTTCGCTCGGATGCCGGTCTACGGGGAAAAGCCCGACGAAATTTGCGGATTCGTCCTGCGGGCGGAACTCCTCGCCTCCGCCGAAACCGAGGCCACCCTCGAATCCTATCGACGGGATCTACCCGTCATCACCGAATCCATGCCGGTCAGCGCGCTCTACAACGATCTCATCGGCGGACGCGAACACATCGCCCTGGTCGTCAATGAATACGGCGATTTCACCGGCATCGCCACCCTCGAGGATGTCATCGAGACTCTGTTGGGCACCGAGATCGTTGATGAACTCGACGATGCCACCGACATGCGTCGTGTCGCCATGGTGAAGGCCAGGCGCGCCCGACGGCAGGCCCTGTCCGGGGAAAATCCCGCCGCTTAGCGCGAAGCGGTCAGCCCGGGAGATTTTCCCCGCGATTTTCCTCGTGATGCTCCGGTCGCAGACCCGGCACCACCGGCGCCTTGTCCGCGAATCGGTCGAATCGGTTCGACAGGATCAACAGCGTGGGAGCCCAGAGACCGACGAAGATGCCGAAACGCTCGGCGTGAGCCTGAACCTCGGGCGTGTCGCCGCGGTTGAACCACCAGATCGCGATCGAGGCGCCGATGGACAGCACGCCGAGTTGGAAACAGAGATTGCTGAGAAAACGACAGATGGGGGCACTCATGGCCGAAAAGATAGGGACTGCCTTCCTCGCCGTCCATGCCGCGCCAATCCCCGCCGTCAAAATCACAAGATCGGCATCAAAGAGGGTTGTGTCTCCGACTCTACCCTGTCCAGTCTGGCTGAAATCGGGCGCTTTTTCAGTTTCCCTGGCGCCGGGGAGAAGGCAAGATTCACGGCCTATGCAATGCAACTTATTTGATCTGAGCGGGCGGGTGGCCCTGATCACCGGCGGCAGTAAGGGACTGGGCAAGGCCATGGCCCGGGGACTCGCCGAATGCGGCGCCGACATCATGATCTGCAGCCGCAAGGAGGACGAACTCGCCGCGGCCGCGGCCGAGATCGGCGAGGGACTCGACGTGCGGGTGGAGTATCGCGTCACCGACATGACCGACCGCGCCGAGGTCGACGCTCTCGCGGCGGAGACCCTGGAGAAATTCGGCAAGGTCGACATCCTCATCAACAACGCCGGTTCCAACAAACCCCAGCCCATTGACGAAATTGACGACGAAGTCTGGGATCAGATCATCGAGCTGAACCTGACCAGCATCATGCGCCTGACCCGCGCGCTCGTCCCGCGGATGAAAGAGCGGAAGTGGGGACGCATCATCCACATCTCCTCAGTGCTTGGTGTCGGCTCGAAACCGGCGCGCAACGCCTACTCCGCGACCAAGGCCTCGTTGCTCGGACTCGCCAAGGCCAGCGCGCTCGACCTGGGGCCGCATGGCATCACCGTGAACTGCATCGGCCCCGGCCCATTCCTCACCGACCTCCCCATGAGCCTGCTCTCGGAAGCTGAGAAACAGGAGTTCGCCAACATGACCGCCCTCCATCGCTGGGGCGATCCCCGGGAACTCGCGGGCCCGGCCATCCTGCTGTCGAGCGAGGCCGGCAGCTACATCACCGGCGAAATGCTGCTCGTCGATGGCGGGGCCTTTGCGCGTGCGTTGTGAGAAATGGAATTGGAGTACCTCATGAATCGACGAGTTTTCATCCAAACGGGAGGCGCGTTCCTTGGCGCTTCGATCACTCCGGCTTTGGCCCAGCGGAACGACATCGCCAAATACAGCGAGGCTCTCGTTCCAACTCGAGCCCTCACCAAAGGGCCGAAGCATCACTGGTTCGGCTACTACGACAAACTGGAGTTTGATCCCGCAAACCGCTTCGTGCTGAGCAATCAGGTCGATTTCGAGGGACGGACGCCGACCCCGGAAGATCGGATCAAGGTCGGGATGGTGGATCTGGAGAATGGCGATGAATGGATCGAACTCGGCAAGAGCGACGCCTGGGGCTGGCAACAGGGCTGCATGCTCCAGTGGCGTCCGGGGTCGAAGAACGAGGTCGTCTGGAATGATCGCGAGGACGGGCGCCATGTCTGCCGGGTGAAGAACGTGGACACCGGGGAGACGCGGACCTTGCCTCGCCCGTTCTACGCTCTCAGCGCCGACGGGAAGTGGGCGGTGACGGCGGACTTCGCCCGCATTCAAAACCTGCGGCCCGGCTACGGCTACCAAGGGGTGGGCGATCCGCACCGGGCGGAGAAGCACCCCGAGAAATCGGGCATCTGGCGAATGAGCATGGACACTGGCGAGTCGGAATTGATCGTCACCCTGGCGCAGCTCTCGGAGATTCCCTACCAGGGCAAGCCGCTCACCGATCAGTGGAACTACGTCAATCACCTGCTCGTCAGTCCCGACAGCCGACGCTTCATCTTTCTCCACCGCTGGCGCGCCAAAGGACCGGACGATCCGGAGTTCGCCGTGAACAACGGATTCGTGACCCGGATGTTCACCGCGAATCTCGACGGGAGCGATCTCCATATACTCGATCCCTCCGGCTTCACCTCGCACTTCATCTGGCGCGATCCCGAGCATGTCTGCGCGTGGACGAAACCCGAGGGCAGGGAGTCGGCCTTTTATCTATTCAAGGACAGGACGGAACAGGTCGAGATCGTGGGCGCGGGAGAGGGACACATGCCGGTGAACGGGCACAACACCTATCTGCGGATCGGCGACGGGAAAGAATGGATTCTCAATGACACCTACCCGCGCGGGGTGAGACGTCAGCAGACGGTGTATCTCTATCACGTGCCGGACGGAAAGCGTCACGACCTCGGGCATTTCCACTCGCCGCCGGAGTATCAAGGCGAGTGGCGCTGCGATACCCATCCGCGCTCCAGCAATGACGGGAAGAAAGTGGTCATCGATTCACCGCACGGCGGCGAGGGGCGTCAGCTGTGGCTGTTGGATGTGAGCGGCATCGTGGGCTGAGGTGGAATCGACATCTGTTGATTTTCCCTCACGCGTCCCACGCGGCATCCAGTTCGGCGAGGGATTCGGGATGTCGACGCAGCCGTCGGCGCGCCCGGCGGCGGAGTGACTCCGCTTCCGCCGGGCGGTCGAGGGCCCCCGCAAGCAGTCGGACGGCGCCGATCCAGGCCTCGGGAAGGTCGGGATGATGGCGCAGGATTTTTTGGTAGGCCGCCAGGGCGTCCTCGTGTCGTCCCTCCAGTTCGTAGTAAGCGGGGAGTTTGAAATCCGGCTCCGGTTTGTCGGCTCTCCCGCCGGGGAGGAAGATGGCGTCGATCAGGGCGGTGAAGGGCCTGGCGGCGATTCTGACCAGATCGGGCGCGAGGGCGAGCGCGCCGACAATGACCAGGCCGATGCCGGAAAAGAGCGCTCCCAGCGAGAGGCCCCGTTCAATCTGGAGCACCTCGGTGTCAGTGGCCAGGTAGGCATACTCGATCTGGGCGGCCATCAGGTGGATGCCGTAACCAAGGCAGCCAAGGCCGAATCCCCATCGAATGATGATCGATAGCCAGGACATGGGAGTGGAGGCAAAGGTCCGGGTTCGATGCACCCGGCTACAGATCGGGGGGGCGGTTCAGGAGGTCTTGTCGCGGTGAAAGTAATCCTTCGTTCCCTGGGCGGTCAGGGCTTTGCCGATGCGGGAGAGGGCGTGGGCGTAGGCGGCGGTGCGCATGTCGATATCGTGCTTTTCCGTCATCTCGTGGATGGCCCAGTACTCCTTGGACATGCGCTCCTCGAGTCGCTCGTGGACTTCTTTTTCAGTCCAGTAGTAGCCCGCCTTGTTCTGCACCCATTCGAAATAGCTCACGGTGACCCCGCCGGCGTTGGCGAGAATGTCGGGGATGACGAAGACGCCTTTGTCCCTGAGGATGGGATCGGCGGCGGGAGTGACGGGTCCGTTGGCCACCTCCACGAGGGTCTCGGCCCTGACCTTGGCGGCGTTGTCCCCGGTGATGACATCCTCGAGAGCGGCGGGAATGAGGATGTCCACATCAAGCGCCAGCAGTTCTTCGTTGGAAATCTTCTCGGCGTTGACCTTCTCGCATAAGCCGTTGTCGCAATAGACGGCCTCCAGGGGGCGGCGATTTTGTTTCAGGTGAATCAGGCTGGGCACGTGGAAGCCTTCCGCGCGGTAGATGCCTCCGGAGGAGTCGCTCACGGCGACGATGTTGTAACCGTCGGCGTCTAGCAGTCGGGCGACGGCCTGACCGGCGTTGCCGAAGCCCTGGATGGCCACGGTGACGTTCTCCGGTTTCCAGCCCCGTTGTTTTTCGTGCTCTTTCAGGCAGTAGTAGGCGCCGCGCCCGGTGGCGTCCTCGCGACCTTCGCTGCCGCCGAGAGGGATGGGCTTGCCGGTGATGACGGCGGGGGTGAACTGGCGCTTGATCTTGGAATACTCGTCCATCATCCAGCCCATGATCATGGAGTTGGTGTAGACATCAGGCGCCGGCACATCGGTTTCGGGTCCAATGAAATCGGCGATGCGCTGGATGAAGCCCCGACTGAGGCGCTCCAGTTCCAACGGGCTGAGCTCCTTGGGATTCACGATCACTCCCCCTTTGGCGCCACCGTAGGGGAGATTCATCACGGCGCACTTGCAGGTCATCCAGAAAGCGAGTGCCTTCACCTCCTCGAGGGAGACATTGGGATGGTAGCGGATGCCGCCTTTGCCCGGACCGCGGGTGTCGTCGTGCCGGACGCGGTATCCGGTGAAAATGCGCATGTCGCCGTTGTCCATTCTCACGGGGATGGATACTTCGATGACCATCTTCGGGTGCTTGAGCCGGGCGACAGCCTCGGAGTGGATGTCGGCGTATTGGAAGGCGCGATCCAGATTTTCGAGGGCACTTTCGAAGACGTTGGCGGGGGAGTCGGACATGGGTTCTGGGGCGGGGGGCTTTGCGATGGTTACGACCCGGGGGCGTGGCGCGGAACACTTTTCCGGTGGCAGAGTGTCGCCGAGATTGACGGGCGGCGCACGCGTCGATTCAACCCTGTCGGGTCGCGGACTCAAGAGGGTTGAATGAGGCCCGGAGCTTGACTGACGGGCGAGGAGAGGCACCTTTTCCCTTCCGTCGTTTCCCCCCGACCATGACTGAACCGATAACTGATCCGATCCTGGAAAACTCCACCCTTTACCGTGAATTTCTCGCCGAGAGGGAGGAAATCCTGAAGCACAAGTGGATCAAGAGCGAGCAGGCGGGGCGCGACATCGGCTTCGAGGCGGCGCTGGTCGACTGGATGCTGCATCATCGGTCGGAGTGGCGGGCACTCCGGCGCGCGGGGGCGGGAATGTGAGGTTTTTTCAATTCCGGGATTGCCAAAGTCGGCGCCGTCCCGTTACAACCGCGCGATGCTTTCGTCGGTCCCGGTGTTCGGGGCTCGACGGGAAGTAGCCTCTCCCGCTTCGGTCATTTCCCCACTCACGCATGAATCCCCCATCCGGTATCCTATCCAGTCTGCTGTGCCTTTCATTGTCCTTTGTCCTCCTGGTCTCCGCCCAGGCGCAGGATGATCTGACGATACCGGGGGTCGATGACGATAAAGTGGAAGCTCCCGCGGCCGAGACGGCCGCCGGTGCGGAGGATGGGGAGAAAAGCCTGTTCGACCTGATTCTGGAAGGGGGTTGGGCGATGTGGCCGTTGGGAGCGATGTCCATCGCGATCATCGCTCTGTCGGTATACTGCGCCATGGATCTGTCGCGGAAGAATTTCTATCCTCTGGAGGTCCTGGGACCCTTGGAGAGCGCGATGGAGAGTGGCGACGTGCACGCGGCGATGCGCGAGGCGGAGGCCAGCCCGACCTGTCTGGGGCAGGTGATGTATGGCGCCACGGAATACATCCACGAGCGGGGCTACGAGACGCTGGACGGCGACACGATCTATGATCTGATGGCGGACGCTTCCCAGGAGTTCAACCGGGCGCGGGCGCGGACGATCAACTATTTCTCCGTGATCTCCCAGGCCGCGCCGATGCTGGGATTGCTCGGGACGGTGTCGGGGATGATCAAGGCCTTCGGCACTCTCGGGCGTGAGGGAATGGGGGACCCGGCGAAGCTGGCGAGCAATATCTCGGAGGCGCTGGTGACGACGGCATCGGGGCTTGTGATCGCGCTGCCCGCGATATTTGCCTATTTCTATTTTCGCGACCGGCTCACGGAATTGGTTTCGCGGGTGGACAAGCACGCCTCGCGGATGTTGACCAGCCTGCGGCGAGCGGTCTACGCGGGCACCTACGAGGGGCAGCCCGGCACGGTGAGCGGGGGCGGTCATTCTCCGGAAGGCCCGCCGATGGGCTGAGAGCGACTTCGCAACCGTTTGGTTTCGCATTCAATACCCGCATGGCCAGGAAACGGAAAGATCTCTTCGGTGGCAGCAAGCCGAATGTCGACATGTCGCCGATGATCGATCTGGTGTTCCTGCTGTTGATCTTTTTCATGGTGGCATCAACGATGATCACCTACAAAAAGGACAAGCGTGTCACGATACCCATCGCCTCGGACGCGAAAGTACCGGAGCTGATCGATGGCCGGGTGATCATCAACGTCTACGCGGACGGCAAGGTGCGGGACGAGTCGGGCACGGTGGAGTATCAGCCGGAGCAGATCGAGCAGATGATGGCGGAAGCGAAAGCGAAGAACCCGAACACCCGTCTGCACCTGCGGGCGGACAAAGCGGCGAGCCACAAGAGTGTGAAGGATGTCATCAGCGCCTCGGCTCGCGGCGGGGTGTCCCACATCATTTTTTCCACCTACGTGACCGGCAACTGAGCCGTCGCAAAGTATACGCCATGGCCCGTCGCAAGAGCAGCAAGCCTTTTCCCGATGAGGATCCGGAGATGAACATCTCTCCGTTGATCGATGTGGCCTTTCTGCTGCTGATCTACTTCATCGTCACCACCACACTGATGAAGCAGGAGGCGGATCTCGGCCTCGTCTTGCCGGGAGTGGCGGCGGAGAGCAGCGATCCGGTGAAGACCGATCAGATGCTGATCAAGATAGAGGGCGAGGGCGCCGTCTATGTGAATCAGGAGCTGGTCGACGCCGATCCCGAGGACCGCACTTTGCCGAATCTGACAGATCGTTTGGAGCGCTACGCCGCCGCCGCCGCGAATGCCGGCAGCGAGGCGATGGTGGTGGTGGATTGCGGCGACGAGGTGCCGGAGCAGCGGTTCATCGATGTGCTCAACGCCTGCGCGGCCAACGGCCTTGGCAATATTTCCCTGACTCAATAAACCACCGACCGCGCCATGCTCATCATTCCCGAAGCCACCGCTGAAGATCCCCGCAAAGGGGGGCGGAAAGCCACCGCCATCACCGTGGCGGTGGTGGTGCATCTGTTGCTGGCCCTGGTATTCCTGCTGGTGTCCGTGATCCCCGCCGCGCGGGACGAGCCGGAAATCGTCGCCAAGGTGGTGGCGCCCAACCAGAGCAAGCAGCCGCAGATGGAGAAAAAGGCGGTGATGAAGCAGATCGAGCAGGCTTCCTCGGCGGCGGCCGCCTCGCCGATCGCGAAGATGTTGCGGTCCAACACCGCGGCGAAGATCGCGGCGCCCGAGGTGACCCGGGTGAGCGATGGTCCGCTGGGTCTGGGTGAGGGCGATTTCGGGAGCGGATTCGGCATGGGGGGAGGCATGGGATCGGGGGCGACCTTTTTCGGCAGCAAATCAACGGGACGGCGATTTCTTTTCATCCTCGATCACTCGGCGTCGATGCGTGACGCGCAGGTGACACTGCGCAACAATGAACTGGAGAAGGCACTCCACGCGCTGCCGCCGAACGTGCAGTATCAGGTGATCCTGTTTGCCGGGGGTTGCCTGTTCGCCATGGATGGCTGGAAATTCGACGGAGGGGGCACGGGACAGCGCTACAACATCGTCGATCCGAAGGGGAACAAGTATCCGTTTTTCGCGGCGCGCGGGGCCTTTGACTGGGAATTCGACGGGCCGGACTCGCGGATGCCCCGCGAGCGTTGGCTGACCGCCTCGAAATCGAGCGTGGAAAAGACGATGGAGTTTGTGAAAGGGGTGCCGAAGTTCTATGGCACGGATTGGGGATTGGCCTTGAAAATGGGGCATCTGATGAGTCCGGCACCGGACGTGATTTTCTTCATGAGCGACGGCACGGGCGGGAACGAGCCGAAGCCGATCCTGGATTTCAACCGCTCTCACGGGCGACCGAAGATCAACACCTTCGCCATGCAGACCAGCGCGGGAGCCAAGGAGTTCAACGAGATCGCGGAGGGCTCCGGCGGTGAGTTCGTGATCGTGACCCGGGAGGGGAAAACGATCAAAGGGCGCGATTACCTGAGAAGCCCGAGCGATTTTTCCAAGGATCTGCAGTGAAAGACGGCATGAGATCTCAACGCGTGGGGAGTGTGGTCTGGCGAGTGGCGTTGGCCCTCGCGGTCTGTTGTCTGGTCCCGGCGCATGGGCAGGACTCGACCGATCTCGATCTGGCTTCGGCCTACGACAAGGCGGTGGCCTCGGTGGAGTCGGGAAAATTCGACGAGGGCCTGGCGGTGGTGGACGCGATGATCGCCGAGCATGGCGGCTCCGCGATGGAGGATTACGGTCCGGTGTTCGGCCATTTCCACTATATCCGGGGCATCCTGCTGATACGGAAACAGGCCTTCGACCAGGCGATCGAGGCGTTGCGGACCTGTTACGAGCAGTTCGACAACGAGATCATGAAGAAGCAGGACCGTCCCGGTCATCTGCTGCCGAACCGCTTTCGCACCCAGGCGCTCTCGCAGTGGGCGGGCTGTGAGATGGCCCTGGGGAAGTATCAGGAGGCCGGGGATCGCTACCAGCGGGTGTTGGCTGAGGATACCGGGCAGGAGCCGAGGATCAACGAATTGGAGGTCAAGATCAATCTCGCCAAGTGTTTCCTCAAATCGGGACGGGTGGAGCAGGCGCGTGATTTCCTGAAAGGTCAGTTGGACGCCGCCAATGTCACGGAGCGGGCGAAGCGGGCGGTGTTCATGGCGCTGGTGAACGACTGGTCGCCGCTGGCGACGACCCCCGAGGTGCGTGATTTTCTGCATCGCCACGGCGATCTCATTCGTCGGGAGGACACGGCGTCCCGACACGGGAGGAATCCGGCATTCGCCGCTCAGGCGGTCCAGGCCCTCAAGAACAACGATCCCATACGCGCCCTGCTGTGGTACGGCATGGTTGGACATCCTGGCACGATGCTGCGGGAGCGGGAGGAGGAGATCATCCGATGGGAGGCGCGGGTGGTGGAGGACGCGCTAAAGGCTCAGGTGGCCGAAAAGATCGCGGAGTTGAAAGCCCAGGTGCCCGCGCTGCGGCGCGACTATGCCAGTCTCATGCTCGGGGTGGGGGCGGCGCATTATCAGTTGGGCAGCCTGTCCGGGAGCCGGGCGGCCTACCGGTTGCTGGCGGATCATTTTCCGGAGATCGATCAACGACCGCTGGTGTTGCACAATCTGGTGGTTTGCTCCGTGAATCTGGGACGTTGGAAGGAGGCTTATGACTATGGGACGGTCTTTTTCCGGGAGTATCCCGAGCACGAACTGAAACCGGCGATCGCTCATGTGCTGGTGGAGGTGATGTTCCTCCAGGGGGAATACGGGGAGGCGCACCGGATATCGCTGGAGGTGCGGGAGGGCATGGAGCCGGGTTCCGAGGCGCGGGACATCCCGGATTTCGTCGCGGGAGGGGCCCTCTATCACCTGGGGCGTTTCGAGGAGGCCGAACCGGAGTTGGAGGCTTACTTGGCGGGGTATCCGGCCGGCAAGCGGCTGGACATGGCGAAGTTCTATCATGGCGCCACGAAGGTGAACCTTTTCAAATGGACGGAGGGAGCGGCTTCGCTGGACGAGTTCCTGGCGTCCTATCCCGCCTCGGGTCTGCGCCCCACGGCGCTCTATCTGAGTGGTCTGGCGCATCTGGTGCTGGAGGACTGGGATGTCACCCTGGCTCGTGTCGAGGAGCTGGAGACGGCCCATGCCGCCGCCCCGGAGATGCCGGGCGCCTGGAATGTGAGAGGCGACGCCCTGACGGGCAAAGGCGGAGCGGACTTCGACGTCATCGCCGCCAGTCACCTGGAGGCGAAGCGGCTGGTCGAGAAGGAGGGCCGCGGGGACACCGATGTGGCGGCTTACGCGTTGCGGCAACTGATCACGACGGCGGCGAGCCACGAACGCTGGCCGGAAGCGGGCGGGTGGTTCGACGAGTTCATGGAGAAATATCAGGGCACCGCCTGGCGCACCGACGCCATCGTGGCGGCGCTGAAGCCGCTGGTGCATCTGGAGAGAAAGGACGAGGCGCGGACTCTGCTGGAATCGCTGGTGAACGAGGTGGGGGACCAGAGCGGCGATCCGAGGTTGGATGAACTGGTGGGGGCCTACGTCGAGTTTCTGAGAGAGAACTACGAATTGACCGAGGTACTGGAGCGACTGAGGAATTTCCCCGCCGCCCCGAGTCCGCCGCCCGCGCCGCTGCGCGCCTGGCTGGCGACTGGTGAAATCGAGACGCTGGAGGCCGACGATGCGGAGAAGCACCGGGAGGCGATCAACCAGGCCTTTTATCGCCTGGCGGCTCTGCACGAGGGGGGGGATCTGAGCAATTACACCATGGTGCGCCTGGCGCGCTGGAATCTGGAGTCCCGGAAAAAGCCGGAGGCGGCGGAGGAAATCTACGACTACATCCTGACCCACCGGCCCCAGGGCGAGGCGTTGGGATTCGCCCTGGTCGATTCGGCGAAGATCCAGGCGAGTCGCGGAACGCGTCATGCCAGGGAGGAGGCGCTGGCGAGGTTCGGGCGCGTGCTCAACGAGGTGGATCGCGCCGATCTCAGGGAGGAGGCGGTGCTGGGCATCGCCCGGGTACACAGCGACGAAAAAAACTGGGAGGAGGCGCTGGCCTGGTGGGAGGGCTATCTGGAGGAGAAGTCCCACAACCTGGCCCGGCCCGAGGCGAATTTTCAATACGCGGCCTGCCTTGATGAGCTGGGACGTGAGGCCGAGGCGAAGAAAGCCTACGTGAACGTCTACGTGATTCACGCCGGTCACCTCGACTGGTCCACCCGGGCCTATCTCCGAGCCGCGGAAATGCGACGGGAAGAGGGCGAACTGGTGGACGCACTGAAGATCCTCCAGGACATGCTCAAGCGGATGGGGCACCTGGAGCATCCGGGTGTCGTCGAGGGGCGCAAACGATTCAACACCTGGAGGGATGAACTGGTGGCCGGAGGCGGCCCGTCCAAAGCCGGGGGACAATGAGTGGTGCCATGAAAATCGCTATTATTGTATGCGGAATGCTCGCTGTGGCTCCGGCAGCGGGCGCGCAGGAGGATATCGAGGCGGCCATGATATTTTTCAAGGACGGTCGGGCGCTGGCCGGGCGGGTATCGGCGGTGGAGTCGGATCGCATCCTCTGGAGTCTGCCGGTATTGCCCCAACCTCAGGCGTTTCCCTACACCGATGTGGAGTCCGTCGATTTTCCCCAGCCGCCGGCCTGGCGGGAGGCGATGGCGATTTTCGATCAGGGCGACTACGAGGCGGCGGCGGAGAAATTTCGTGTCATCGCCGACACCAGGGACAAAACCACCTACTACCCGGCGCCGGGAAATTTCTCGAGTCTGGCGAGACGGCGTCTCTTGGACTGTTATCGCCGGCTGAGACGGGCCGAGGAAATTTCCGTATTGGCGAAGACTATCGACTGGGAGCGGTTGCCGAAGGAGGAAAGAGAGATGGCCGGAGTCATCGAATGCTGGGCCGCTGTGGGTGTGAAGGACTGGGAGGGGGCGAAGCGGGCCTTTGAGAATGCTCGGAAGGAGACTTCCGAGATCGATCCGGCGGCGGGGGAGCTGGCCTACCTGTATGGGCTGATACTCATCGGCGCCGGCGACTTGGAGGAGGCCTCGATGCAGTTCGGTCGGGCCTACGCGGCCGATGCTTCCGCCGACGCCGGGATGGCGGCCGACGCGTTGAAAAGAGCGATTCAGGCGATCCAAGCCGATCCGGATCGCATCGCCGAGCTGCGCGCCCTGGTGCGGCTCTATGCCGAATTGCACGGCAACGGCAAACTCTGGCCGGAGGCGGGCGAGGCTCTGGAACGCCTGCGTGTCGAGGGGGAGGCGGCCGCGTCCGCCGCGCCCTGAGGTCTCAGCGGGGCGGTGGTTCCGGCCGGGGACCGGGATTGCGGTCCGGGTTGCCACGCTCCCGACCCGGGCCGGGAGGTTCCGTGTCCCCACCGGTCCGGCGGGGTTCGGGCAGAAAAGTTTCCACACGGGGGTCGGCCTCGATGAGCGCCTGGCGGATCGCCTGATGGACCCCGCGTATGCCTTCGATTCGTTGCTTGCGGATCTCGTCATCGGCCTGGCGCAGAGCTCGCAGCGAACCCAGTCTGGCTTTCACTTTCTCGGTGGCCATGGCCTTAGCGTGGGCTTCGCGATAGATCGCCTGTTGCTCGGGGGCCAGATCACGCAGGAAGGTGGGGTTTTCCATGGTCAGAAATCCCTCATAATCCCGCCAATCCCGTCCGCCGCCGCCCGGCTCGCCCCCTTTGCCGCCGGGGACCGGGCCGGGACCATAGATGCGCAGGGAGGAGTCCGAATCGCGCCGGAGCGACTCGATGGTGTCGGTCAATTCCGGGCTGGTCCGCTTGATCGAAGCGTTCAGAGCATTCTGGTAATCCTCGGCGGCGTTCTTGAGTTTGTCGCGCGCCTCGATGACGGCGGGATCGTTCCAAGCGCGCCGCACGGCTTCGCGGAGTTTTTCCCGTTCCTCCGGTGACAGGTTCTGAAAAGGATCGGTCCTCTCGCTCGTCGGCCCGCCTTCTCCGGGGCGGGATCGGCCCTCGTGCTCTTTCGGCCGCGCTGGCTCGCCATCCCGGGCCTTTTCACCATCGGGGGCCGCCGAGGCGAGTGACAGGTTACCGATGATCAGCGCCAGCAGGGTCAGTCGTAGTGGAATTGCCTTCATGCGGTCGGGAAAAATGTGGTATCCAGTTTATGGGGGATTCCGGGGAATAGAAACCCCGCGTTGAGGAAAAGTTGCGTTGATCGGGGAGGCGGCCCGGTGTTTGCTGGGGCTTTCCCCGAACGATGTGGCGCAACCGCGGCAAGTACCTTGAGAATGTCTCCGAGGGTCTGGACGAGGCCTACGAGGAGGCGGATATCCAGACGGCGCGATTCGATGAGCTGAAGCTGATCGTGTTCTCCGATCTGCACCGGGGCATCGGCGATGGGGCGGACGATTTCCGGCCCTGCCGAAAGATCTATCACGCCGCGCTCGGCTACTACGGCTCTCTGGATTTCAGCTTGTTCCTGCTCGGCGATATCGAGGAACTCTGGGAGCGCTTGCTCCTCGGCATTGTGGATCGCTACGAGGGGACGCTGGAACTGGAGAAAAAGTTCTTCGAGCGGGGACGGGCGGAGAGGTTTCTGGGAAACCATGACGAGGGGCTGGAGTGGTCGTGGAATCGCGCGGTGATGGACCGCTTTCTGGGCGGGGCCGCGTTGAGGAAAAGCCTCATCCTGCGTGTGACCGACGCCTCGGGACAGTCTCTGGGCGAGCTGTTTTTTGTCCATGGTCATCAGGGCATCCGCTATTCGTGGTTCGACCGCCTGGTGGTGAAGCGTTTCTGGGCGCCCATCCAGAAAATCAGCGGTCTCACGGTGGGCACCCCGGCGTCGGATCACAGTATCCGACTCACCCATGAGCAGGCGCTCTACGAGTGGGCTCGACGGAAATCCGACCTCTTGCTCGTGTGCGGCCACACCCATCATCCGGTGTTCATGTCCACGGCCTGGGAGCAGACGGTGCGCGGGGAGCTGGAAGCCCTGAGAATGACGAGCGCCTCGCCCGAGGAGATCGCGATGAAAGAGGCCCAACTGCATTGGCTGGCCGCCGATCTCGACGAGCTGAGAACCTCATTGCCCGAGGATGCCCGTCCGTGTTATTTCAATGCGGGATGTTGCTCTTTTCACGACGGTTCCATCACGGGCATCGAGATTGTCGACGGTCGCATCCGGCTGGTGCGCTGGAGCGGCGAGAGCGGGCGTCCGGAAAGGCAGGCGCTTCGCGAGGCCGAGCTGGTGAACATACTGGGTCGTTGTGGATCGGGTTCCTGCGAACTCGGAGATCTCAACGAGACGGAACCATGAATCGGGTCGCGGCGCTCTCACTCGTGTTCCTCTCTGGCCACCCCGGCCTGGCGGAGGAGGCGTCCAACCCGGCTCTCCCCTTGCCGACTCCGGCGGTGGAAGAACCTGCCGTCCCGGCGCCCCCGCCACTCAAGGGACCGGAGAGCTACGGGGAGCTTGTCACGCGCGACGGGACTCTCTACCGAAACTGCAAGGTGGTGCGATCCGAGCCCGACGCCCTGCTGGTCGAGCACGCGGGGGGAATGGCCCGGCTCTCTTTTTTCGATCTGCCGGAAAAAGTCCAGGGCGAGTGGGGCTTCGATCCATTCAAGGCGATGGAACATTTCAAGGCCGAGAAAGAACGCGAGCGCGCGCTTCGCTGGCGGCTCTTCTGGGAGCGCCAGCAGTATGAGTCCGAGCAGGCGCGTCAGGCCGACGAGGCGCGGTTGCGGGAGGAGGCGGCCCGCGAGTGGGTGCCGGTGGAGGCCCGCATCCTCGGAAGGTCAGCGGATGGCGAGGGCTTTGTCGCCGTCTGCCAGCGGATCACGTTCCAGCCGACAAAGACCCGTTCAACGCTGGGATCGGTCATCGATGGCCCGCCGAAACGGGTGCTGCAACCCTTCTCGGATCGACCGGTGGTGCTGCGGGTGGCGGTAACTCTCGAAATCGCCCCGCTCGCGGGCGACAAATGGAACGCCTATGTGGAACCCGCAAGCGACGGGGTTTCCACCTACCGCATGGAGGGGCGAAATCACGAAGCGTCCGTCCATTATGCCGTACCGGCGGGACGGTAACCCTACGGACCAACCGCGAATCGCGGTCACATCCCGCTGGAAGCGTGCAGCAGCCACCAGAGCAGCGCGCAGACGGCGCAGAAGAGCAGGAAGAAAGTGACGCCGTGGCGCTGGCGCTCATCGTAGTGATTGCGCTCCTGCCAGCGGCTCATGCGGCGGGAGCGGGGCAGGTCGGAGCGATCCGGCGGCGGCAGGATGTTCTGCAGCTTCTGGCGACGCTGGCGTTCGGCGCGGGCGGCGGCTCCGGTGATGAAGTTTTCCAACGCGCCGATCTGGGCGTTGAGCGTCTGCCATTCCTCGTCCACCGGCGGCTGGCCGCGACGGCTGGACTTCTGGCGATCCTGACCCCCGAGCAAGTCGGAGTGATCTTTGGCCATACGGCTGCTGACTGAACGTTGACTGCGGCGGCGGTTACCCATGGCGGCGGTTTCGGTTGAGGTTGGAAATCGAGAGAATACGAGAGAGCAAAGGATAGACTGGAGACGGGGCGCGGGGACCGGTGACGGCGTTCAGATCCCGAGACGGCCCGGCGGGCGTGGCGTCAGGCGCCACCGAAGATGAGAAAGATCAGGCCGAAGACGGCGAGAAAAATCATCACCGGCAGCGTGAAGGCGAGGCCACTCTTGAACCAGTAGAGGAACCCTTGGCCGACTTCAGCTCCCGAACCGGCGGAGGCCTTCACTCCTTTTCGTGGTTTGGCGCCGCGGATCGAGGCCAACAGCGGGGTGGCGCCACGCAACTCCTCTTCGGCTTCCTCGATCTTGAGCTGGGCCCTGCCGAGTTCCTCTTTCAGCGAGCCGCGACTCCAGTTGTCCGGGCGGAGGCTGTCGATGGTTCTCAGATAATGCTCCAAGGTTTCGCGGGTATTGAGGCATTGATCGGCCCGCCGCTGGCATTCATCGGATTCACGATCCAGCGCGGTGATGGCGCGGGTCAGTTCATCGTGGAGCACGCCGCGGCTCTCGCTGAATACCGCCTTGCGCTGGTGCAACTCCTCCAGCTCGCGCTTCTGACGCTCCAGTTGCTCCTCGCGCTGCCGCAGTTGAGCCAACTGTTCCTGGGCTTCGCGGACTTGATCCTCGAAATTTTCCTCCGATGGGATCGCCGCCTCGAAGGCATGATCGTCAAATTGGATCAGGATGTCCTGATCATCCGAATCATCGAGGTTGGGCTGGGCGTAGGCGAGGTTACTCATTCTGAAAAGACCTGGAATTATTTCGGAACAATTAATATTACAAGTTGCCTAAAATTTCCAGTCTTTTTAGTCGTTTCATCGCAAAAATTAGCGGGACGAGAGTCAGGGCCAGGGTCAGAGCGACCGTCAGACTCAGTGCCAGCGGGGCGTGTCGACCGTCCAGCCAGTGATCCGGCAGCGTGTTGGAGCGGAAGGTCTCGATCCGCGCCCAGGCCAGCAGCAGGAGGAAAGCGACGATGTAGACGAAGCTGGTGACCAGGCAGAGGGTTCCGCCGAAACCGCTCACGATCTTGGCGGCGTTGGTTTCCTCGAGATTGGGGAAGAGGACTCCGAGTCCGACGGCGAGGGCATTCAATCCCACCGAGAGCATGAGGATGGCAAGGGTGAAGAACAACGTGTCTGACCAGACGAGATTTAGGGTGTTGCCGGAGATCAGGATGATGATGGAAACGGCGACACTGGTGCAGAGGGTGCTGAGCACAAATTTTTGCAACACGATGGTGGGCATCTGCAGGGGCGACATCGCCAGCACCCAGAGCCGCCGGCCCTCCAGGCTGAACTGGGGAAAGATGAATCGCGTCGTCAATGTTGAGAGCGCCAGGGCGCAGACCGCGAGATTCAGGTAGGCCACCAGGTAGAGGTCGCGCGGTTGGTCGAGATGCTGATTCAGCCTCCTCAGTCCGGTGGCGTAGATGGCGAGGAGTCCGAAGACGATCAGGAATTGGATCCACTGCGCCGGCTCCCGCCGGAAACTGAGGAGGTCTTTGCGGGTGATCGCGGCCAGGGAGCGGCCGAAGACGCGCGAGAGCACGCTGGGGCGCGGTCGGTGGCGCTCCACCAGGGCGGGAAGTTCGGCGCGGGTGGGAGGGCGACGACGCAGGGCGGCGATGGCCGCATTCTGCACGCTGTGGTTCCAACTCGGGTAGTACCAGCGTCCCGCGAGCCAGCCGGTGGTGAGCATCCCCATCAGGCACCAACTGAAAAGCAGGGAGGGATGGAGGAGGCTGCGGTCCAGCCGATAGGGGCGGCTCCACTCGATCAGGGACGCGGCAAACCAGGTGCTGGGAATGCCGCGGTTCACGGTGATGTCGGTGTGGCGGATGACTTGCTGAAATGTCAGCGCGGCGCTGAATCCGACCCGCTCGGTGATCTCTTTTTCCTGCAGGATCGTGCGGGTGACCCCGGCGAGGAAGAGGATGGCGACGACAATGCCGGCCGTGATCAGTTGCCTCCGGGTGACCCAGCGCACCACGGTGAGCAGGGTGATGGCGGAGATGGAGGCGGAGATGAGGAGAAACGGGATCAATCCCAGCAGGGTCCGGGTATAGAAGCTCGCGCCGATCTCCCGGATCTCGGCAAAGGAGACCAGCAGCGGCGCCGAGATGAACAGCAGCCCCCAGCAGGAAAAGGCGGTGGCCTCGAAGATCTTCCAGAGAAAGATGACTCTCGGCGAGATCGGCAAAGTCAACAGCCAGCGCGTGTCCCGGCTCCGATAGAGCGCGATGTAGCCGGTGACCGCCACGGAAAACATCAGCATGAGCAGGAAACAGAAAAACACCACATGCATCATGCGGTCGATCAGCAGCCCGCCCGCCGCCGGTAGTTGCCCGAAATAGATCAGCCCGCGTCGGAAGAGGAAATAGGCGGTGACCGAATAGGTGAGGAGAAAGGCCACCAGTGTCAGCGCCATGAGGCGCGAACTGGCGAGCATCTTCCGGATCTTGGTCCGCTGGATGCGGGTGTGAATCCTCAACAGGAGGCGAAACTGGTCGAGTTCGGACATCGCGGGCGTCGGCGTTTCTCGGGGACGCCCCGGAGCATGCCGGGACCGGATCACGGGATCAACTCCAATCGACAAACTTCGGCCCGGATCGGCCGCTTTTGGCCTCACCAACCGGGCACGGCCTGAAAGGTGAAGCCCTTCAGATACTCGGTCTCCGGCACGGTGGGGATGACGGGGTGGTCGAGCCTCTGCGAGTGGGCTTCGATCAGGCGCACGGTGCGCCGCGCGTCCACCGAGGCGTCGCGGATCACTTGCAGGAACTCCTCGCGGCTCACGTGATGGGAGCAGCAGAAGGTGGCGAGGATGCCGTCTTTGCTCAGTAGTTTCAGGGCTCTGAGGTGGATCTCCTTGTAGCCACGGAGCGCGTCGCCCACCGACTTGCGGTTACGCGTGAAGCTGGGCGGATCGAGTATGATGAGATCGTAGAGACCGTCGATTCCCGAGTCCGATAGACCCGTGGACAGATAGCGGGATTCGGCGTCCTTGAGAAAATCGAAGGCGTTGACCGTGATCGCTTCGATCATCAGCCCGTTCAGGGCCGCGTTGGCGTTGGTGGACTGGATGGCGGATTCGCTCACATCCACGGCGCTGACGGTTCCGGCGCCGGCCCGGGCGGCGTGGAGGGCGAAGCCTCCCTGGTTGCAGAAACAGTCCAGCACCCGTCGGCCTTTAGCGTGACGCGCCACGGCGGAGTAGGCGTCGAGTTGGTCGAGGTAGATTCCCGTTTTCTGTCCCTCGCCGAGATCGATGATCTGGCGGACTCCGTTGACCGAGATCTCGAACGGCGCGGGCGCCTCGCCCCGGAGAGTGCCGGTGGTCAGGGGCAGTTCCTCGGCTTTCCGGATGGGGGAATCGTTGCGCTCGGTGATGGATTTCGGCGAAAACAGCGACTCCAGCGCGTCGGCGATGAGTTCTTTCCGCTGATCCATCGCCAGGGTCAGGGTTTGCAGGGCGAAATGCTCGCCGTAGCGGTCGATGACCACCCCGGGCAGTCCGTCGGCCTCGCTCCACACCAGGCGGTAGACCGGATCGGCATAGCCGAGCTGATCCCGTAGATCACGCGCCCGCTCCAGGCGGCGCAGGAAGAAGTCCGCGTCGAGATCCTGTTTCCTCCGCGAGAAACGGCGGGCCACGATCTGGGAGGCGGGGTTGAAAATCGCCGAGCCGAGCGGCCGGTTGCGCGCGGAGATCAGCTCGATCACATCGCCCGGCCGCGGATTTCCGGTGAGCCGTTGTACCTCGCTGCTGTAGACCCACTCATGGCCGTGAAAGATGCGGGCGCGTGGTTTGACGATCAGGGAGGGCATGGTCGGGCTGGGAGCGGGGAAAAGACCGGGAGCTTCGACGGAAATCCGCGTCCGTCAAACAGGGTTGGGTCCGCGACCCGACAGGGTTGAGTGCGGAGATCAGCCGGCCAGGTGGGCGGCGGGCTCCAGGGGACTCGTCACGGCGGCGGGCGGCTCGGGATACTCGAACAGTTTGCCCTCGTAGTTGCGCACCAGTACGCGCTCCTCGTTTTTCTGGATCACATAGTCGGGATTCACCGGGACTTTGCCGCCGCCGCCGGGCGCATCGATCACATACTGGGGCACGGCGTAGCCGGTGGTGTGGCCGCGGAGCTGCTGGATGAGATCGACGCCGCGGGCCACCGAGGTGCGCAGGTGCCCGGAGCCGTGGATGAGATCCATCTGATAGAGGTAGTAGGGGCGCACCCGGCACATGAGCAGTTTGTGGACGAGCGTCTTCATGGTCTCGACGTCGTCGTTCACCCCGCGCAGCAACACGCTCTGGTTGCCGAGCGGGATGCCGGCGTCGGCGAGCCGCTCCAGTCCGGCGCGCACTTCGGCGGTGAGTTCGCGCGGATGATTGGCGTGGATGCTGAGAAAAAGCGGGTGGTATTTCCGCAGCATCGCGCAGAGCGCTGGGGTGACGCGCTGGGGGAGAAAAATGGGCACGCGGGAGCCGATGCGGAGGAACTCGATGTGGGGGATGGCCCGGAGACGACTGAGGATTTTCTCCAGTCGCGCGTCGGAAAAGAGCAGCGGGTCGCCTCCCGAGAGCAGCACGTCGCGCACTTCGGTGTGGCTCTCCAGATAGCGGAAGGCCGCCTCGAAGTCCGTCTCCAGCTCCTGCTCGCCGGCCCCGCTCACCACGCGGCTGCGAGTGCAGTAGCGGCAGTAGGAGGCACAGCGGTCGGTGACGAGAAAGAGTACCCGGTCCGGGTAGCGATGCACCAGTCCGGGCACGGGCATGTGGGAATCCTCGCCGCAGGGGTCGGACATCTCGTAGTCGTCGGTCCAGGTTTCCTCAATCCGCGGGATCACCTGGCGGCGGATGGGGCAGTCGGGATCGTCCCGATCGATGAGATTGAAAAAATGCGGCGTGATCGCCATGGCCAGCTTGGTGCCGGACAGCAGCACGCCGTTGCGCTCCTCGTCGCTGAGCCGCAGATGCCGCTCCAACTGGGGGAGCGAGGTGACGCGGTTTTTCAACTGCCAGGTGTGGTCGTTCCACTGCTCGGGAGTGATTCCCTGTTCGGCCCAGTAGCCGGGGGCGTGGGAGAGGAAGGATTTATCGAGATCCTTTTGCCGGTCGTGATGCATGAGATCGGGGCTGGAGACGGACAAGGCGTGCGGCCGAGCGGCCTGACACAAGCGGAGAGTGGTGACGAAACCTTTACGATTTTAGGGACGGGCAGGGCGATGTCAAACTCGCCGCCAATGGACGATACCGGGGGCGGTATCCTTACACGATCATCCCCGAACAGGTGAAAATCACTGGAAAGCTGGTAATTTACAAGTTATCCGAGTAAAAAGTCCGCGCGATGTTTCTCAAGACCTTTCGTGATCTCAGTCGACCCCAATGGCACGCGATCATCTACGCGGTGAAGCGTTCCACCGGGCTATCGGTGCCGGAGTTGGCGAAGGAACTCAAGATGAGCTACATGGGGGTGAAGAAACACTGTGTGGCTCTGGAAAAACTCGGCTACCTCGACACCTGGCGGAGACCGAAGGTGGTCGGGCGCCCGGAGAAGCTCTATCGGCTGACGGAGAAGGCGGACGAGATCTTTCCCCA
>CAYTNL010000044.1:0-53818 GCA_964439145.1 uncultured Verrucomicrobiales bacterium | reverse complement strand
ATCTGGACCAAAACCGCTGAGCAAATCTTCGAAAAAATTACCGACGCTTTTAATTGAGCGAATTTATCGCGCAGCACACTAGCAGTATCGATTCGGGCGAGTCCGGGGCGTTATGGGCGGCGTTTCCGTCCCCATCCCCCATGGTCAACATCTCGGTCGGGCCGAAGAAATCGACCACCGCCCGCACCGCGCCGCTTTGATCCGTGTGCGGTCCGATCTCGCCCTCAAGCGCCTCGACGCCATCCGAAACGCCCAGCATCGCCACCAGATGACCGCCCGCCGAAGTGCCCCAAACCGCGATCCGCTCCGGATCGAGGTCGTACTCCCGGGCATGCGCGCGGATCCAGCGTATCGCCGCCTTGCAGTCGTGAATCTGCGCCGGCCACTGAGCCTCGCCACTGAGACGGTAACCAATCGACGCGCCCGCGTAGTTCCCTCCCGCGAGCAGCGGCGCCAATTTGCGCCCACCTCCATCTTTGCTCCCGTTCCGCCAGCCGCCGCCGTGGATGAACACAATCACCGGAAGCGGCCCATCCACCGCCCGCTTTTCGGGGAGAAAAAGATCGAGCGTCTGGCGGGGATTGCCGGTGCCCGCGTAGTCTTGGTCGGCAATGACCCGCAGGCCGGGCAATGTCCGCGCCCCACCCGTGGTCGGTTCGGGTCTATCCACCATGCGTCGACGGAACGCGGCGTCCTCTCCCCGGGAAATGAATCCATCACCATCGGCGTCCACCCGGTCGAAATTCCGCCTCAGTGGCTCCGGCAATTCCTCGCGCGTCAGCCTGCCATCCCCATCCTTGTCCCAACGTTGGAAGCCGGGTGGCTGCTGGCCATGGATCACACCAACCGACAACAGGAAAAAGCAGATTACGGGAAATCTCATGGGACGATCCAACCACCGGTCACCCGCCAAGTCGCGCCCAAAAAGCAATCAACCCTGTCAGGTCGATGACCTGACAGGGTTGTGTCGCGGAGTAAAGAGGGTGAAACGACGCCTTATTTCAGGTCGCCAACGCCGAAACTGGTGAAGGCGATGGCCTCGGGATCGCGGTCGGACGGGGCCGCGCCGCGCTCATAGACCGCCCACACCGTCGAACCGTCGCTGGCGAGATCCGAGTAGCCGGCGATGCCGTCGTCGATGACATGGCTGGCTGGCCAGGTCTTGCCGCCGTCGGTGCTGAGACGGGCGGTGAGGGATTTGCGCATGATCATGTTGGCCGGGTTGGCGAAGACGAGGCCCTTGTCACCGGCCGACGCCAGGCTGCCCTGGCAGATGGGTTCCATGAGCCCGTCGATGAACACCGCCTCGCTCCAGCCGGTGGCGCCGTCCGGGCTCGTGGCCTGGGCGCGCTGGCCTTTGAGAGCCTTGTTGCGGATGTTCAGCACCACGGTGCCATCGGCGGCCTGGGCGATGGCTCCCTCGCTGGGCAGCTCGATCGGGGTGCCGGTCTTGGTGTTTTCGAGGGTGAATTGCTTGGCCACGATCTCGCCGCGCTCCCAGGTCTTGCCTCCGTCGTCGGAGTAGACGGTGCTCACCGCCGCGGCCTGGAGACCGATGCCTTCGCTGCCATCCGAGATCCAAACCGGCACCACCAGGCGACCGCTGGCCAGCTGAATGCCGTGACCGGGCCCGGGAGCGACGACTTTCCAATCAACCTCGTCCTTGAATTTGTCGAAGACCGCGGTGATCTCGACCGGGTCGCCGGAGGCGGCTCCCTTATCGTCGGTCTTCTGGTAAAAGACGCGGCTGAATTCGACCGCGTAGAGCCAGTGGATGCCACCGTCCTTGTCGGCGGTGCCCGTAAGGTTGTGCACCCCGATCTGGCCAGCTTCGGCGGCGCCGCTCTCGACGAGCACCGCGTTCTGCTTGGCGTCGGCGGGGGCGTCGGCAAACACCTGGGCGTCGCCCCAGCTCTTGCCGCCATCGGTGGATACGCGGATGAAGGGACGGGCCTCGCTCCAGCGCATCTCGGGATTCTTCCGCCCTTCGGCGGACACGATGAGGTTGCCTGAGGCGGCGCGGACTAGTCCGGGCGCGCGGAAGATGCCGAAATCGTGATCGCCTTGTTTGAAAAGGATGGTGGGATCCTCCGCGGCGGCGCTCAGGAGACCGGCGGTGAGGATGGCGAATAGGGTGGGCAGGTGTTTCATCAATCTGGTCTGGGGAAGGTGAATTTTCAGCGGGAAGGCGAAAAGAAATGCCGGAAAGCCGGTCGCGCAAGCGGCGAATTCCGGCGCACGGAGTCACTTCGCCCCGTCAACTCGTCGCTTGATTCTCCCGTCGGCCGGCGGACTTTTGCGGGTGTCCATGAATGTCACGCGCCTCACGCTCTGTCTCGCTCTGGGATCGGCCTCACCGCTTCTGGCGGAGCCGCCCACCCCGGAGGGGGTCGCATATTTTGAGACGCATGTCCGCCCGGCTCTGATCGAACACTGCTACAAATGCCACTCGGAGGAGGCGGGCGAGCGCAAGGGCGGGCTGCTGCTCGACCGGCAATCGGGCTGGCTGGATGGCGGGGAACTGGGCCAGGCGGTGGTGCCGGGCGACGTGGAGGGCTCGCTGTTCATCGAGGCGATCCGCTACGGGGACGAGGATCTGCAGATGCCGCCGAAATATCAGCTGAATGCCGAGGTGGTCGCGATGTTCGAGAAATGGATTGCCATGGGCGCGCCGGGTCCGCGGGAAGATCTCGGCGACACGGGCTTCTCGGCGCTGGGTGATCAGGATGTGATCTTTGAGAAAGCCAAAAGCCACTGGGCGTTCCAACCAGTGAGCCGTCTGCAACCCCCGACGGTGGTGGACGCGGCCTGGAACGAGCATCCGATCGACCGCTTTCTCTTCGCGGAGCTGAAAGAGCATGGCCTCACCCCCTCGGCTCCGGCGGAAGCGGACGCCCTCGAACGCCGCCTGGCCTACGATCTCACGGGCCTGCCTCCCGCGCCCGGAATGCCTGACAACACCGACGCGCGCATCGATGAGCTCCTCGCCTCCCCGCATTTTGGCGAGCACCTTGCCCGTCTCTGGCTCGATGTCGCCCGTTATGCGGACACCGCCAACGTCACCGTGCCAGCGACGAAGAGGGAGACCTACTATCCCTACGCCTTCACCTACCGGGACTACGTCATCCGCGCCTTCAACGCGGACAAGCCCTACGACCGCTTCATCAAGGAGCAACTCGCCGCCGATCTCCTCGGCATCTCGGGACGCGACCCCGATCAGGCGGCACTGGGATTTCTCGCGGTGACACCGTTTCTCACCAACCCGCACGACTTCGCCGACGACGCCATCGACACCACCATGCGCGGCCTCATGGGGCTGACGGTGGCGTGCTCGCGTTGCCACGACCACAAGTTCGAGCCCATCCCCACAGCGGACTACTACTCGCTCCACGGGATATTTTCCTCCATCGAAAAACCGAAGCCCGACGATTTCGGCGCCTTTCCCGTGATCGACGGCTACGCGGCCGACGAGGCGGCGCGTGCGGGCTACCAGGAGCGGCGGGAAGTCATCAACGCGAAGATCGAGGAGGCCAAAAAAAGCGGTCGCCGAGTCGGCGCGAATCGAAAACCCGACGAGGTCATTCGTCAGAGCGAAATGGTGGAGTTGATCACGTTTCACGAGGGCGCCCCGGCGCGCGCCATCGTGGTGGTGGAAAAGGAATCGCCGATCACCTCCCGGATATTCCTGCGCGGCGAGCCCGACACCCGCGGGGATCTCGCCCCGCGTCGTTTCCTGAAATTACTCGATCCCGGCCAGACCCCGTTTCCCGACGACGACAGTGGTCGACTCGCCCTCGCGGAGCGCATCGCCAGACCGGAAAATCCGCTCACCGCCCGCGTCTTCGTCAATCGGGTGTGGGGCGCGCTCATGGGCGGATATCTCGTCGATACCCCCTCGGATTTCGGGCTACAGGGCGCGGCGCCGTCCCATCCCGAATTGCTGGATTGGCTGGCCGCCGATTTCATGGACAACGGGTGGTCGGTGAAACATCTCGTCCGCACCATCGTCACCAGCAGGGCCTACCAGCAGAGCAGCGTGATCGATGCGAAAAAGGCGGCGCTCGATCCGACCAACACCTGGTATCACCGCGCCCACGCCAAGCGACTGAGCATAGAGCAACTCCGCGACAGCCTGCTCGCCCTCAGCGGCACTCTGGACCCCGCGCTCTTGGGGCGCCCGAAACCCCTCTGGGACGTGGAAAACAACCGACGCCGCAGCATCTACGGGCTCATCAACCGCATCAACAACGACCCCACCCTGCGCGCCTTCGATTTCCCCTCGCCCACCGCCTCGGCGGATCGGCGCACGGAAAACATCGTCCCCCAGCAGTCCCTGTTTTCCCTGAATTCCCCCTTTGTCTCCACCCTCGCCACCGAGCTGGTGGAGCACCTGTCCCTCAGTGAAAGCCTGACGGCGGAGGAAAAGGTCAACGCCGTCTTCCAGCGTGTCTATCGCCGGGACGCCAGCGTCGCCGAGCAGAAACGCATCGCGACCTTCCGCGCCCTGATGGAGAAGCGGGAGACCGATCCCCTGCCGCTCATCGCGCAGTCCCTGCTGATCTCCAACGAATTTCTCTACCTTGATTGATCCTCCGCCGGTGATGAAGAAGTACCCCACCCCCACGCCGGGCGTCCCGCTCACAGGTTTCACGCGCCGCGCGTTCCTCCAGCGTGCCGGTTTCGGCCTGGGCGCCGTGGCCGCGTCGGACATCCTCCGCGCCGCTGATCCCGTCGCGGACCTCAATCCGCTGGCGCCACGCGAACCCCACTTTCCCTCCCGCATCAAGCGGGTGATCCATCTGTTCATGAACGGAGGACCGTCGCAGATCGACACCTTCGATCCCAAGCCGGACCTGGCGAAACTCGACGGCAAGCCCCTCCCCGACTCCGTCAAAGACCGACTCCAGCCCGTGCAGAAGGCCCGCGTGGGCAACATTTTCGCCTCCCCGTTCCAGTTCAGCCGCCACGGCGAGTCGGGCCTCGAGATCAGCGAGCTGTTTCCCAATGTCGCGCGCCACGCAGACAGCCTCTGCGTGATCCGGTCCATGACCAGCGACATCGCCAACCACTCGCCCGGCCTGCTGATGATGAACTGCGGCCACACCGTGCTCGAGCGGCCCAGCATCGGCTCGTGGGTACTATACGGGCTGGGCTCCGAGAGCGCTGACCTGCCCGGCTACATCGTGCTGATGCCCTCGGGCCTGCCGACCGGGCAATCGAAAAACTGGACCAGCGCATTCCTCCCCGGCCTGTATCAAGGCACCCACATCGAGACTGCCGCCAAGGGACAGCTCATCCCCGATCTCACCCGCAAGGACCTCTCGCGGGGCAACCAACGCGCCCAACTGCTGCTGACCAGCTATCTCAACGACCGCCACCTCGCCTCCCATCCCGGGGACGAGCGCCTCGAGTCCCGCATTCACTCGATGGAGCTGGCCTTCCGCATGCAGACCGCGGCCACCGACGCCTTCGACCTCGGCACCGAGACCGAGGCCACCCGCGCCGCCTACGGCGACACCCAGGTCGGCAACAATCTCCTCCTCGCCCGGCGCCTGGCCGAGCGCGGAGTGCGCTACATCCAGTGCTACCATGGCACCGGCCAACCCTGGGACAGCCATGGCAGCCTCGTGAAAAACCACCGGAAACTCTGCCAGGAATCCGACCAACCCATCGCCGCCCTGCTCGGCGATCTCAAAGAGCGCGGACTCTGGGACGACACCCTCGTCATCTGGGGCGGCGAGATGGGGCGCACCTCCACCTACCAGGGCACCAGCGACAAGCCCGCCGTCTTCGGCCGCGACCACCATGTCGACGGCTTCACCATCTGGCTCGCCGGCGGCGCGGTGAAAGGCGGCCACATCCACGGCGTCACCGACGAGTTCGGCCTCGGGGTCGCCGCCGATCCCCTCCACGTGCACGACTTGCACGCCACCATCCTCCACCTCTTCGGCCTGGATCACAAAAAACTCACCTACCGCTACTCGGGACGCGACTTCCGCCTCACCGACGTCCACGGTCACGTCGCGGACTCGATCCTCGCCTGAGCACGGTCAGAGATTGAGCTTTTTCATCTCCCCCACGGCGAAATCCGCCGCGCGCGCCGTCAGTGCCATGTAGGTAAGGGAGGGGTTCACACAACTGGCCGAAGTCATGCAGGCGCCATCGGTCACGAAGACGTTCTTCACCGCGTGGACCTGATTATGGGCGTTGAGCACGGAAGTCTTCGGGTCGCGCCCCATCCGGGCGGTGCCCATCTCGTGAATGGCGGTACCGGGATAGGATTCCTTGTCGTAGGTCTTCACATTCTTCAGCCCCGACGCCTCCAGCATCTCGGCGGCGTCATTCATCATGTCGATCCGCATCTTTCTCTCATTTTCGCGGAACTCGGCGTCGAACACCACAATGGGCAGCCCCCATTTGTCCCGGTCCTTCGGGTGCAGGTACATCCGGTTCTGGTGATAGGGCAGCGTCTCGCCAAAGCCGCCGAAGCCCATCGTCCACGGCCCCGGCTTGGTCAGCTCGGTCTTGAACTCCGCGCCAAACTGATGCTCGGCGATGTTTCGCTCCCAACCCTGGCGGCTCGCGCCTCCCTGGTAGCCGAAGCCGCGGAGGTAGTCGCGCCGGTCCGCGCCCACGTTGCGGAAACGCGGCACATAGATGCCGTTTGCGCGACGACCGTAGTAGTAACGATCTTCCCCGCCCTCCCACACGCCGCTGGCGCCGGCCCGGAAATGGTGATCCATCAGATTGTGCCCCAGCTCGCCGGAGTCGTTGCCCATCCCGTCGGGAAATCTTTCCGACTTCGAGTTCATCAACAGCGCCGTCGAGGCCATAGCGCTGGCGCAGACAAACAACACCTTCGCGTGGAACTCCCGGTCCTCCATTGTGACCGCGTCGCGCACCCGCACCCCGGTGGCCCGTTGGCTGGTGTCGTCGAACACGATCTCCGTCACGATCGAGTCGGGCCGCAACGTCAGGCGACCCGTTTTCACCGCCGCCGGCAGCGTCGCCGACTGGGTGCTGAAGTAGGCGCCGAAAGGGCAGCCCAGCGAGCAGCGATTCCGATACTGGCAGGGCGCCCGGCCCACCTCCGCCTGTGGCGCGGCGATCCGCGACAGGTTCGCCACCCGCCCGATAGTCAGATGCCGACCGGGAAAGTCCTTCTCGATGCGTTTCCGCACCTCCTTCTCCAGATAATACATCTCCATCGGCGGGAGAAACTCGCTGTCCGGCAGATGCGGCAGCCCCAGCGCCTCGCCCGAAATCCCGGCGAACTTCTCCACATACGAATACCACGGCGCGATGTCCGGGTAGCGGATGGGCCAGTCGATGGCGATCCCCTCCCTGAGGTTCGCCTCGAAATCCAGGTCACTGAGACGGTAACATTGCCGCCCCCACATGATCGATTTCCCCCCCACGATGTTGGGCCGGTACCAGTCGAACCGTTTCTCCTCCCGATAGAGCGAGTCGGAGTCGTTGAACCAGAACTTCTCCGTCATCTCGTTGTAGGGATAGTCGCGGGACAGCTTCGGATGCGACTCCACCTGCTCGACCGTGAGTTTGCCGTTGTATTTCGTCTCCCACGGCGCCTTCATCGCGTTTTCATAACCGGCGATGTGGTCGAGCTGCCGGCCGCGTTCCAGCATGAGGACGCGCAGACCTTTTTCCGTCAGCTCCTTCGCCGCCCAGCCGCCGGACACCCCGGAGCCGATGACGATGGCGTCGTAGGTATTGGCTTTGTCCGCCTCGGTATTCAGATTGGCCATGATAGTGGGTAAAGTCGGGGATTTATCTTAAAGCCCAGGCCTTCTGACCGGGCTGGAGAGGGATGTCGCCTTCAAAGCGCCCCGGCACCGGCACATACTCCAGCGCCTGCGTGGCGCCGATCTCGGAGATGAAGTAGCCCGTCACCGTCAGTTCCCGCATCCGGAAAAAGAAGGCCCGGTTCGTCTTGAGGGTCTCCCGCACCAGGGCGGCGCGCGTCGCGGCGTCCACATCGACAAAGCCCTTGCCATGAGCCGCGCGACAGTCCGCGTCGAGCCGGTCCAGACCGGCGTGGAAAGTCCGCTGATCCTCCAGCACATGGCAGTCCCGCAGCACGCGAATGATGAACTGCTCCACCCCGGCCGCTTTGGCCCCGGGTGTGTCGGTGTCGGGGATGATGACATCCGCCAGTTCCGCGATCAACTGACGCCGCGCCTCGTCGACCTCCACACTGGGACCACCGGCGTTGGGCGTCTGCCCCATCAGAGCCGCCGTGATCTGGGTGGATAGCGCGCCCCCGAGGAGGAGCGAGAGACGCTGGATGGTTTCGCGACGATTCATGGCGACAGATGATGGGGGGAACTGGGGAAAAGGCGAGCCAGGAAATGAAACGCCAACCCCCTCCCGGGTCAAACCGACTTCCATCACCCTCTCGCCCGCCGCGCCAGCACAACCAACGCGTGAAGAGCGAGCAGCGCCACCCCTGTTGCCGCCACCCAGGCCGTGATCGTCATCACCCGGCCAGGCTCGCTCACAATCCCGCTCCGGGAGAAGACGGGCAGTCCGAAAAAACGGGCACCGAGATGGCTCAGCACACCCGAGCCCAGAAATCCCAGACCCAGATATTTCAGAAATCCCGCCCGATCCTTTCTTTCATGCATCCACCACATAGCGCCCACCATCGGCAGCACCTCGCACAGAAACCCGATCACCGACTTCATCGACACCAAAGATCCGCCATCCCGGCGGAATTGGCAATCGACCCGACTCAATAGGGTACGGCCAGCGACCCGACCCTGTTCAGTCGGGGTGATTCTTGCGATTCCAAAGAATGGGAACAGAGGATTCCATTGATTGATTCCTATGTGGGCGGAAGAGCGAGATCACCACCCTTGATGACTCGGGAGAGCATCTCCCAGCCACAGTTGACGGCTGCGGCCGGGATCGTAGTCTGTGGGAAATCTAGCCTTCCCCCACTTCGCTCCCATGTCTCTCGACAAGCTTTTCTCCGGTCTGTCCGACGCCAACTCGGATCCACGATCCCTCCTTTCCGGTCTCCTCGGTTCCCCCGGTTCCCAGGGCGCGCTGGGCGGAGCCGCCTCCGGAGCGGTAGTCTCCCTGCTGATGAACAAGAAGGCCCGGAAGAAGCTGAGCAAGAACGCCGGCAAGGTCGGTGGCGCCGCCGCCCTCGCCGGCCTCGGCTACTTTGCCTACCGTCAATGGCGGGAAGGGCATCAGGCCGATGCCCATGCCACCCACAGCATCTCCGCGCCGACACCGGCATTACCGGCGGCCCCTCCGCCCTTGCCGCCCGATCTCGATACGGCTGCGGAGCAGGTCCGATTTTCCCCGAACCTGCCACTCAAAATGGTCCTGTCCATGATCGCCGCCGCGTCCGCGGACGGTAATATCGACCACACCGAAATGGGGGCATTCCTCACCGCCATCGATCAGGCGCCGCTCGATCCTGAGGAAAAGGCGCAACTCACCACCGCGCTCAACGATCCTCCCACCATCGAAGCCGTGGCCGGACTCGCTTCCAATGAAGAAGAGGCCAGCGAGCTCTACGGCGCCGCCCTCACCACTATCACTGTGGATACTCCGGCCGAGGATTTCTTCCTCCGCCGCTTCGCCAAGGCGCTGGATCTCGATCCTCAGCTGGTGGAAACGCTGCACCGGACGCTGGAGGGCGAATGATCGCGATTTTCCTGCCTTGTCGCTCCGCGACAAACACCCGTCCGACTCGACCCTCGATTGAGTCCTAGGTCCCGCTCCTTCTCGCTCACTCCTCCTCGGATTCCCCGATCTCGCGCTGGTAGGCGATGGGGATGCGCACCAGGATCTGGAAGGACTCGCCATCGGGACGGCGGGCCTCGATCCCGCCTCCCAGCGACAGCACGATGCGGCGGCACAGGGCCAGTCCGATGCCGGAATGCCGCTCCCCGGCACTGCGCGAGGCGGCTCCCCTCGCGAAGGGCAGAAACACCTCCTCGATGGGCATCTTCGAGTCTTCGGTGACGGGAGCATTCCATACTTCCATGCTCAGATCCGACTCGGTCTCCCGAGCCGTGACGCGGATCTCCCCTCCGGGAATGGTGTAGGAGAGGGCGTTGTCGAACAGGTTCCGGCACACGATCTCCATCAGCTCGATGGGCAGCGGACGCGGCGGCTCGAAGACCGGATCGCAGACCAGCTCGACCTCGTAGTCCCCCGTCTCCGCCCGCTCGTAGTAGGGCTTCCATGAACGGCGGATGAGGTCGGGTAGCGGCAATGGCTCGTACTCGATCCGCTGGGTGCCGGCCTCCAGGCGAGCCAGCAGCAGCAGGCTCTGCACCAGGCGCTCGAGCCAGTGCTCGATGGCGAGCAGCTCCACCAGGGCGTCCTCGTATTCCTCGTTACTCCGGGGCCGTGACAGGGCCAGCTCGATGCGGTTGCGCAACCCGGCCAGGGGGGTTCGCAGCTCGTGGGCGGCGTTGGCGGTGAAGCGCCGCTCATTTTCCAGCGCCCGATCCATCCGCGCCATCAGCTCGTTGAGTCTGAGGATCACCGGCAGGACCTCGCGCGGCGCGTGGTCGATGCGGATGCCGCCGGCACTGGCCTCCTCCAGGCTGATGCCCTCGATGCGGCGGCTCAGCTCGTGAAGGAAACGCAGATTTCTTCTCACGATCCAGCGGATCAGGATGGCCAGCAGCGCGAGCGACACGGCGCAGGCCTTGAGACTGAGCAGGACGATGCCGCGCGAGGCGGCCTCCACTTTCCCCACATCATGGGCGGCGATGAGGCGCAGTCTCACCGGCGGGGCTGTCACTCCCGGTTCCCGATGGGCGAGAAAATGTTGGCCGGCCATCCGCAGCCGACGCCCGTCCGGCAGATCCACGATCCCAAGCCGGGGCTCGTCCACGCGCTCTATCGGCGGGGGGATTTCCACACCCCGAAGGCTGGGAGATTCCAGCAGGATCTCGCCGGAATCGGCCAGACTGAGGCGCAGGTACTCGGGATCCTCCGGATCATGCATGCGCAGGAACAGCTCCCGCCCCAGCTCCACATGGACACCGCCCGGATGCTGCACGCATGCCGAGCGGATGATGCGCATTTTGTCCGTGAGCGCGTGATCCAACTGCCCCAGCAACAGGTCGCGCATCCGCGCGCCAACGAACAGCACCACCAGCACCGAGACCAGCACGCCGCCGGTCAGGTAGCCAGCCACGAGCCGGTTCTTGAGGGTGCGAAAGATCATGGGGAGCCCTCTCCACGCAGCACATAGCCCTGCCCCCGGCGGGTCTGAATGACGGAGGGCTCGCCCTCGACATCGATCTTGCGCCGTAGATTGGATATGAAGACATCGACGACGTTGCTGTTTCCCCGCTCGAAATTGAAATCGTAGAGTTGCTCCCAGACATCGCCGCGGCTGACCACTTCGCCCGAGCGCATCGCGAGCAGCTCGAGGAGGGAAAACTCCTTCGCCGTCAGCTCGATCTCCCCACCCCGTCGGGTCACCCGCCGGGAGCCGAGGTCGATCTCGAGATCCCCCACCCGCAGGGTATTGGTGCGTTTGCCAAAACGTCGCCGGATCAGCGCGCGCACCCGCGCCATGGCTTCCTCCAGGGCGAAAGGCTTGACCAGGTAGTCATCGGCTCCCATGTCGAGTCCCGCGACCCGGTCTTCGATGGCGTCGCGCGCGGTGATGAGCAACACCGCGGTGTCGAGATCCCGCTCCCGGATATCCCGCAGCAAGCCGAGTCCGGAGCAGTTCGGCAGCATGATGTCGAGCACCGCCACGGCGAACTCGTGCTCGCGCAACATCCAGCCCGCCTCCCGCCCGTCGGCGGTGTGCTCCACCAGATAACCCGCCTCGCGGAGCGCCTCCGAGAGGGACAGGCGCAGGGGTCCGTAGTCTTCCGCCACCAGGATCTTCATGGTTCGGAAGACTACGAGACGGTTGCGGAACTCTGAAATAAAAAATCCGGTGTATGCATCACTCATCCGGCCAGCGACATCGCGGCGGAGCATGAGGGAGGGGCTTACTCGACCGATTTTTTTCCCTCTGAATTAATATCTCCTTAATGTTCGTCGGCTAGGATCAGTCGCGATGTGTCACACATCGACAGACACCGCGTCCCACCCGGGTTGCGACCGCCGACGGTTCCCACAGGGCTCTCCGGAAGTCGCTTCCTCCTACCGGAGAGCACGGCGAGCAGCTCCCGGGGGGCCGCGGTGTCCCGTGCCTCGAGTTTTGTCGACATCGCCCCTCCCGCGCAGGCCTCTGCCGCGGAATGTCAGCGGGGGGAGCGTGCGGCGGTTGTTGCTGGGATAAGCACGCGCGGGCCGTGAATAGGGGTATTCCGCGGCCCGCGCTCCCCCGACAACGATCCCGTCGCTCAATGCGGCAGCGTGCAGCCGGGACCGACGCTCTGGAAAAAGTCGTGGCCCTTGTCGTCGATGAGAATGAAAGCGGGGAAATCGACGACCTCGATTTTCCAGATGGCTTCCATCCCGAGTTCGGGGAATTCGACGACTTCGAGTTTTTTGATGCTCTCCTTCGCCAGGATGGCGGCGGGTCCGCCGATGCTGCCCAGATAAAATCCGCCGTGCTTCTTGCAGGCATCGGTCACGGCCTGGCCGCGGTTGCCTTTTGCCAGCATGACCATGCTGCCGCCGTGGCTCTGGAAAAGGTCGACGTAGCTGTCCATCCGGCCGGCGGTGGTGGGTCCGAAACTGCCGCTGGCCATGCCCTCCGGCGTCTTGGCGGGTCCGGCGTAGTAGACCGGGTGGTCCTTGAAGTAAGCCGGCAGCGATTCGCCGCTATCGAGGCGTTCCTTGAGTTTGGCGTGGGCGATGTCGCGGGCCACGATGATGGGGCCGTTGAGCAGCAGGCGCGTGGTCACGGGATAACGGCTCAGCTCGGCGCGAATCTCGTCCATCGGCTTGTTGAGGTCGATACGCACGGCGTCGGTGTCTCTGCGGTGGCGCAGCTCCTCGGGAATGTATTGGAGCGGGTGGGTCTCCAACTGCTCGATGAAGACGCCGTCGCGGGTGATCTTGCCCTTCGCCTGGCGGTCGGCGGAGCAGGAGACGCCGATGCCGACCGGCAGCGAGGCGCCGTGACGCGGGAGACGGATGACGCGGACATCGAGGGCGAAGTACTTCCCGCCGAACTGGGCGCCGATACCGCAGTTCCGCGCGACCTCGAGCATCTCGGCCTCCAGCGCGACATCGCGGAAGGCGCGACCGTGCTCGTTCCCGGTTGTCGGGAGGTGGTCGTAGTATTTCGTCGAGGCCAGCTTCACGTGTTTCATCGTCGCCTCGGCCGAGGTGCCGCCGATGACAAAAGTGAGATGGTAGGGAGGGCAGGCCGCGGTGCCGAGCGAGAGCATTTTCTCAGTCAAAAAAGGCACCAACGACTTGGAATTCAGAATCGCCCGCGTCTCCTGGTAGAGAAAAGATTTGTTGGCGGACCCGCCGCCTTTCGCGATGAACAGAAACTTGTAGGCGTCGCCGTCGGTGGCGTAGAGGTCGATCTGCGCCGGCAGGTTGGTGCCGGTGTTTTTCTCGGTGAACATGTCGAGCGGAGCGTTCTGAGAGTAGCGCAGATTGTTCTCTGTATAGGCCTGGTAGACACCCCGCGAAAGCGCGGCCTCATCGCCGCCGCCGGTCCAGACACTCTGGCCTTTTTTTCCCATGATGATGGCGGTGCCGGTGTCCTGGCAGAAAGGCAGCAGCCCGGCCGAGGCGATGTCGGCATTCTTCAGCATCGTCAGCGCGACCATACGATCATTCTCCGAAGCCTCGGGATCGTCGAGGATGGCGGCCACCTGGTGGAGGTGTTTGGGCCGCAGGAAGAAATTGATGTCGTGAAAGGCCTGGTTAGCGAGCAGAGTGAGGGCCTCGGGGGCGACTCTAAGGATCTCGGTGTCGCCGAAGGACTCGACCGCGACGTGCTCGCTGGTGAGCCGTCGATAGTCGGTGTCGTCTTCGCCAAGTTCGAAGGTCTCCTGATGAAAAAAGGGCGGTGTGGGCATGATCGGTACCCCATTTTTAGAACCGGATGCCGCGAAGGGCAAACGGGCAATCACGGCTCCCGCCCCCGCTTCCGCAACTGGCCCGGCGTCACCCCGAAGCGCTTGCGAAACACATCGCCCAGATACTCCTGATGCCGAAAGCCGGAACGCTGCGCGATATCCGCCAGGGTCAGGTCGGAGGTCTCGATGAGCAGACGCGCGCGGCGCAGGCGCAGTCGGATGAGGCACTCGCGCACGGTCTCGCCCATGGCCTCGCGAAAGCGTTTCTGGAACAAGGTCCGGGACACCCCCACCGACCGCGCCACCTGGTCGTTGGTCACCGGGTCCGCGAGATGCTCGCGGAGATAGCGCACCCCGGAGGCGACCACCGGATCCGTGATCGCCCTGGTGTCGCTGGAGCCGCGCGCCACCAGCCCCGTCGGAGGCACCAGGGTGGGGCTTGCCCCCGTCCGGACCTTTCCGGCCATCAGCCCGTCCAGCAAGCGCGCGGCCTCGTAGCCTACCCGGAAATGACCGGCCCGTATGCTGGAGAGCGGCGGCGAGCTGATCTCGCAGAGGGTGGTGTCGTTGTCCACGCCGACCACGGAGACCGACTCGGGCACCGCGAGGCCCTCGGCCCGGCAGGCTTCCAGCAGCAGGAGGCCGCGCTGATCGCTGGCGACCATGATCCCAACCGGTTTGGGCAGTTCACGCAGCCAGGCCCGCAGCGCGGCGATGGATTTCTCCGAGGCTTCGGCCGGTCCGCGCGGACTTTCCCGCACCGCTGCGCGCCCGCCACAGGCGGCCTGGAAACCGGCGCGTCGTCGCTCGGACCAGTTCTCGCCCGCGATCCCGAAAAAGGCGAAATGCCGAAAGTCCCGCTCTTGAAAATGCCGCGCCGCCTCGGCGGCGATGAGGGCATCGTCCACATGCACCAGGGGAAAATCGCAGTCCGGCACCAGCCCGAGCACATCCACCACCGGAGCGTCGATCTCCCGTAGCACTGCGGCCAGCTCCGGCGAATGCACCCGGGCGATGACTCCCTCGCCCTCCCAGCCCCGCAACCAATCCGGCGTCGACTCCTGCAAGCCCCGGGCGGCGTGGAACAACTGCCAATCGTCCGCCTCGCGAGCATGTCGGGCGATGCCGCGAAGAATCTCCCGACCCGAGGCCAGTGAGGTCTCCACGATCAAAGCGACGCGTTTTTGGCGTGGGGTCATGGGCAAAGCTGATCCGGCCGATTTCTACAGGGTTACGCCCGGATTCTCAAGGCACCAGACTTGTATTGGGCGGAACTTCCCGGAAAATGGCCCTTTCGCAAGCATGGTCTCCCGTCCGATTTCTCAGAGAATGGCGTCGACGCCCCACCCGGCCATCGCCCGGTTTCAAGCCCTCTATGCCCGGCGACCCGAGACCCTGGTACGCGCGCCGGGGCGCGTCAATCTGATCGGGGAGCATGTGGACTATCTCGGTGGGCTGGTGATGCCCGTGGCCATCGAGCCGGGCATCGTCGCCGCCGCCGCTCGCATCGAGGCGCCCGTGATTCGCGTCTGGACGGAGAGATCGGCCGGGGACGAGAAGCCGCTGACGATTCCGCTAGATGATCTCACCCCGCGCTCGGGCTCGGATGCCTGGCTCAACTACCTCGTCGGCGTCCTGGCCCTGCTGCGCGAAGCCGGGGTGGAAACACCGGGCTTCGAGACCGTCATCACCGCCGATCTGCCCATCGGTGCCGGACTCAGCAGCAGCGCGGCGCTGGAGACCGTCACCGCCCTCATCGTGGAGGCCTTGACGGGGGTGAGTCAGGACCCCGTTGATCGCGCCCTTCTATGCCAGAAAGCCGAGCACCAGTTCGCCGGCGTGCCCTGCGGCATCATGGATCAACTCGCCGTCGGCGCCAGCCGGGCCGATCACGCGCTGATGATCGACTGTCGCGATCTCTCGCTGTCTCCCGTCCGCCTCCCCGAAGGGATCGCTCTCGTGGTGGCCGATTCGGGGGTGAAGCATGCCCTCGGCGATGGTGAATACCGAAAGCGGCGCGAGGATTGCGAGGCCGCCGCCACCATCCTCGGCGTACCCCGGCTCCGCGATGCGACCCTCGCCCGCATCGACGCGGTGGCGGACGCTCTCGGGGACCGGCTGCATCGCCGCGCCCGGCACGCGGTGACGGAAATCGCCCGGGTGCGCGAGTTCGCCCGCGCCCTGGAAACCGGGGATCATCCCGCCATCGGACGACTGATGCGCGCGGGGCACGATTCCCTCCGCGACGACTTCGAGGTCAGTTGCGCCGAACTCGACGCCCTGGTCGACGCGGCTTACGACTACGGTCCGGACCGCGGACTGGTCGGCTCGCGCATGACCGGCGGCGGCTTTGGCGGATCCACCATCTCGCTGGTGCGGGAGGAGGCCGCGCCGGATTTTTCCCGGCATCTCCGGGAGCAATTCACGTCCCTGTTCGGCGCCGCTCCCCGCGTCTTCACCACCCGCGCCACCGCCGGCGCGGAGGCGCTGCCCGTGTCGTGACCCCGCGCGGGCAAGTTTTTCGTGTTCAATCTCCCCCATTCATGTTTCAACTCCCGCCACCATGACCCTCATCACCTTTCTCTTCTTCACCGCCCTCGTCGGATTCCTGACCTGGATACTCACCCGCAAGGATGATCACGGCACCTCGACCGGATACTTCCTCGCCGGGCGTACCCTGACCGGCGGATTCATCGCCGGCTCGCTGCTGTTGACGAATCTCTCGACCGAGCAGCTCGTGGGGCTCAACGGCGCCGCCTTCACCGACGGCATCGCGGTGATGGCCTGGGAAGTCATCGCGGGCGCCTCGCTCGTGGTCATGGCCCTCTATTTCCTGCCCAAATATCTGCGCAGCGGCATCGCCACCATCCCCCAGTTCCTCGAGTTGCGCTTTGACGGCGCCACCCGCTCCATCACCAGCTTCATCTTCATTGTCGCCTACGCCGGCATCCTCCTGCCCATCATCCTCTACACCGGGGCCACCGGCCTCATCGGCATCCTCGACCTCAAGGCCATCACCGGGATCCAGAGCGACACCGCCCTGCTCTGGATCACCGTCTGGTTCATCGGCATCGTCGGCTCGATCTACGCCATCTTCGGCGGACTGCGCACCGTCGCCGTGTCGGATACCATCAACGGCTTCGGCCTGCTCGTGGGCGGCATCATGATCACGATCTTCGCGCTCGGCGCCGTCAGTGACGATGGTGCCATCGCGGCGCTCGGCGTGCTGAGGGAGGCGCATCCGGAAAAATTCAACTCTCTCGGCGGCGACCGGTCCTCGGTGCCGTGGCACACCCTTTTCACCGGCGTGCTCCTGCTGAACCTCTTCTACTGGACCACCAACCAGCAGATCATCCAGCGCACCTTCGGCGCCAGCACGCTCAAGGAGGGGCAGAAAGGCGTCCTCATCGCCGGAGTTTTCAAGGTGCTCGCTCCCCTCATCCTGGTACTGCCCGGCATCATCGCCTTTCACCTCTACGCCGGGCGCGAGGGCTTCAAGTCCGACCACGCCTACGGCACGCTCGTCAGCGATGTTCTGCCTCCTGGACTCGCCGGTTTCTTCGCCGCGGTCATGGTGGGCGCCATCCTCAGTTCCTTCAATTCCGCGCTGAACTCCACCGCCACGCTGTTCTCGCTGGGTGTCTACAAGCACCTCATCAAGCACGACGCTGTCGATGAACGCAAAGTCATCAACAACGGCAAGCTCGTCGGCGCCCTCGTCGCGGCACTCGCCATGACCACCGCGCCCCTGCTGGCCGGTCAAGAGAGCATCTTCGGTTACCTCCAGAAGATGAACGCCCTCTATTTCATCCCCATCTTCGCCGTCGTCCTCATGGGCCTGCTCTCGAAGCGCGCCAACGCGCGGGCGGCCAACCACGCGCTCATCGCCGGGTGTGTCATCCTCATCCTCGGTTACTTCGTTCCTCCCTTCAGCGGCTGGGCCGAAAGAGTGCACGGCTTCCACTTCATCGGCATCGTCTTTGCCGCCCTCATGCTCTACCAGTTCATCATGAGCAAGGTCGCGCCTCTCCCGGAGCCGTGGGAACACCACCACTCCGGCGATGTCGACCTGACACCCTGGAAATGGGCCTGGCCCGTCGGGATCGGCATCGTGGTATTCGTGGTAACGCTCTACCTGTCCTTCGCCGACTTTTCCGTGTTTCAGGGATAACCCATTTCCCCCCTCTTCATGGATGACTATTCGCTCCTGATCGATCTGCACCGCGACGGCTGGCGCCAGGGACCCGGAGGAGACGCCGAGACCGAAGCCGCGCTCGATCTCACCCGGCTGGACCGGGACGCCGCCCTGAGCATCGCGGACCTCGGCTGTGGCACCGGTGCCTCCACCCTGCTGCTAGCCCGGCTCCTGAAGCGGGCCCGGATCACGGCGGTCGATTTTCTCCCGGACTTCCTCGCGGTGTTGGAAGAAAGGGCCGCATCCCTCGGCGTCGCCGACCGGATCACGCCCCTGGCTGGCTCCATCGACGATCTTCCCTTCGCCGAGGGAGAACTCGACGTCATCTGGTCCGAAGGCGCCATCTACAACATCGGCTTTGAAAAGGGCGTGGCCAACTGGCGACGCTACCTCAAGACGGGCGGCCTGCTGGTCGTCTCCGAGATCACCTGGCTCACCGGCACGCGTCCGCCGGAACTCCAAGCCTACTGGGAGGACGAGTATCCCGAGATCGACACCGCCTCCGCCAAGATCAGTCTCCTCGAAAAGCACGGCTACTCACCCATCGGCTACTTCACGCTGCCGGAATCCTGCTGGCTGGATCACTACTACGATCCTCTGCGGGAACGGTTCGACGATTTCCTCGAACGCCACGGAAACAGTGGGGAAGCTCGCGCCATCGTCTCCACCGAGCAACGCGAGATCGCGCTCTACCAGACCCACCGGGCCCACTACAGCTACGGCGTCTATGTGGCGAGGAAGGACGCGAATTGAGGCGCGTAGTGAAAAAAACAACCCTGTCAGCCCGGAGAGCTGACAGGGTTGAGTCGATGAAGCAACAGGGTCAGATGGGTTCCTCCGCCGCTCGGCGCTCCGTCATTGGCAGGCTTCGCATTCGCCGCCGTTCATCATCGCCTCGATGGAGCAGACGAGCTTTTCCTGGTCGGTGTACTGCTTTTTCGGGGTGGCCTCTTTCTGCGATTTCACAGTGGCTTTCTCGATGTTGGATGCCTGGAGGGTGCGGAGATAGTAGGTGGTCTTCAGTCCCTTGTGCCAGGCGCCACGATACATGTGGGACAGGGTCTTGAGATCCGGCGTGGTCAGGAAGAGGTTGAGCGACTGCGATTGGTCGATCCATTTCTGACGCCGGGCGGCGGCGTCGATGATCCAGGTGTGGTCGATGGAGAAGGCGGTGGCGTATTTCGCTTTGATCTCGGCGGGGATCTCGTCGATGTCCGCCAGCTCGCCGTCGAAGTACTTGAGTCGCTCGACCATGTCCTCGCCCCAGAGTCCGAGTTTTTTCAGATCGCGGACGAGGTAGCCGTTCAGCACGATGAAATCGCCGGAGAGGTTGCCCTTCACGAACAGGTTCCGGAAGGTGGGCTCGATGCACGGGGTGCTGCCCATGATGTTGGAAATGGTCGCGGTGGGGGCGATGGCGAGCACGTTGCTGTTGCGCATGCCCTGGGTCTTGATCTTTTCACGGAGCTTGTCCCAGTCCATCTTCCCGCCGCGGGGAACCTCGATGGCCTGGCCGCGCTCTTCCTCGAGCATGGCGAGGGTGTCGGTGGGCATGAGCCCGCGCGACCACTTGGAGCCCTCGTAGGTGGAGTAGGCGCCACGCTCGGCGGCGAGATCGCTGCTGGCCTCGTAGGCGTAGTAGGCGATGGCCTCCATGAACTCGTCGTTGAAGGCGACCGCCTCCTCGGAGGCGAAGGGCGCGTTGCGCTCGTAGAGGGCGTTCTGCAAACCCATGATGCCCAGTCCGATGGGGCGGTGCCGCAGGTTGGAACGGCGGGCGGCCTCGGTGGGGTAGAAGTTGATATCGATGACGTTGTCCAGCGCGCGGACGGCGATGCGGACGGTCTCGCGCAGTTTCTCGTGGTCGATCTCGCCCTCGGCGTCGAGATGGGACTCCAGCACCACGGAGCCGAGATTGCAGACGGCGGTCTCGTCGGCGCTGGTGTTCAGCGTGATCTCGGTGCAGAGGTTGGAGCTGTGAATGACGCCGGCGTGATCCTGGGGACTGCGCACGTTGCAGGGATCCTTGAAAGTGATCCATGGGTGGCCGGTCTCGAAGAGCATTTTCAGCATCTTTTTCCAGAGATCGATGGCGGGCTCGACTTTGCCGTAGATTTCGCCGCGGCGGGCTTTCTCCTCGTATTCGACGTAGCGGGCCTCGAAGGCTCTGCCGTAGAGTTCGTGAAGGTCGGGCGTCTCGTTGGCGCGGAAGAGCGTCCAGTCTTCCCGGGCTTCCATCCGCTTCATGAACAGATCGGGAATCCAGTTCGCCGTGTTCATGTCGTGGGTGCGGCGGCGTTCGTCACCGGTATTTTTCCGCAGCTCGAGGAAATCGGCGATGTCGTTGTGCCAGGTCTCAAGGTAGGCGCAACCGGATCCGCGGCGCTTGCCGCCCTGGTTCACCGCCACGAGCTGGTCGTTGTGCAGTTTCAGGAACGGGATCACGCCCTGGCTCTCGCCGTTGGTGCCCTTGATGTAGCCGCCGGTGCCGCGGACGGCGGTCCAACTGCCGCCGAGGCCGCCGGCCCACTTGGAGAGGAAGGCGTTCTCGGCGATGCCGCGCTGCATGATGGACTCGATACTGTCGTCGACTTTGTAGAGGTAGCAGGAGGAAAGCTGGGAATGCAGGGTGCCGGAGTTGAACAGGGTCGGCGTGGAGGAGCAGAAGCGGCGGCCTTTGTAGAGGTTGTAAAGGGCGATGATCTTCTCCTCGGGATTGTTTTTCTCCGCGACGAACAGGCCCATGGCGACGCGCATCCAGAAAAGCTGGGGCGTCTCGAGGCGCTGATGCGGGCGACGGGTCTTGTCGACGATGAGATAGCGGTCGTAGAGGGTCTGGATGCCGAGATAGTCGAAGTCGAGATCCGCGGCGGGGTCGAGCGCCTCGGCCAGTCGGTCGAGGTTGAACTCGAGGAGGTGATCGCTGAGACGCTCGATCTGGATGCCGCGCTGGAGATTGGCTTTGAAGGCGCGCCGGTGGAAGGCGGGCAGCTTGTCGATGCCGTCGCGGGCGATGTCCCAGCCCAGCACTTCCTCGTAGACGAAGGTCAGCAGAATGCGGGCGGAGAATTTGGCGAAGTCGGCGTCTTTCTCAATGAGGCTCTTGGCGTTGAGGATGACTGTCTTGCGCAGATCCTCGATGCTCATTTCGGAGAAAAAGGCGCGCCGCAATTCATGCTCGATCTGGTCCTGGGTCAGGCAGAGATCCAGACCGATCATCGCGAACTCGACGCGCTTTTTCAGATCCAGACCGTCCCAGAGGTAGCTGCTGCCGTCCTCGTTTTTAACCAGGATCATGGACTCCTGCGCGGAGTCGCTTTCCCGCCTCGCGGACACCTGCATCTCGGTGAGACGCTCATGGGCGCGGTGGGCGCGGTAGAGGATGTAGGCCTCGGCCACCTTGTAGTGGCCCTGCTTCATCAGCTCTTCCTGGACCCGATCCTGAAGATCCTCGATGTGGATGTACTCCTGACCCGTCTTGGCGAGACGATCAGTCATGGCGCGGGAGACGTCGGCCGCCGGGCTGGAATCCATGCCCAGCGAGAGAAAGGCGCTCCGTACCGCCACCTCGACCTTGTTGGCGTTCCACGCCACCACTTCGCCGGAGCGGCGTATCACTTTGCAGAGCGATTTGCTCTTGGTGAGATCCAGCCCCAGTTCGCCGGTGCGCGGGCTCTCATGGTGCGACTGGCGGGTGGCGGCCGTCTTGCGGCGAATGATGAGGCTTTTCGCCACGTCGTGGGCGTTGCTGCGCACCAGCGCTTTCTCGATGATCTCGGTGATCTCGTCGGCGGACAACACCCCGCTGGAGTCGCCGGACTCGGCCTTGTCCTTGAGTTCACGGGCCACCGCCCCGGCGATACTGGCCACGAGTTGCTGGTTTTCCGGCGAGAAGATGTCCTCTTGATTGCGGGAGAGCGCGAGATCCGTCACCGCGTTGCCGATGGTGTCGGCGATCTCGGCGATGTCGAAGGCGCGCGTCTGCTCGCCCACCCTCACCTGGAGGGAGAGAATCTCGTCGTCCTCGGATGAGCTCAGCAGATCGGCCCAGTTGTATCGCGGTTTCTTGTCCTGCGGGGTGGCCGCGTAGCGCTGCAGGAGTCTGTCCTGCTCGACGAAATCTCGTGTGATCATGGCAGTTTGATGGGTTGTGGCGGGGTGCGTTGGTGTTGTTGGGGTGGCGGGGGTGTTGGCGCGTTTGGAGCCGGAAAACCCGGCCGTCCCCTCTCCCGTGGACGCGGGATCGGAGGGTGCCGGGCGATGGCTGGTCTCAAAGCTCGTCGTCGCTGACCGCGGCGAGGGACGATGATTTCTGGTATTCCGTGACGCGTTGCTCGAAAAAGTTGGCTTCCTTTTTGATATCCATGGTTTCGGCCAACCAGGGAAAGGGATTCTGGATGCCGGGCGAAAGCTGGCGCAGACCCACGCCCTCCAGCCGACGGTCGGCGATGTAGTCGATGTACTGGCAGAACTCCTCCGCGCTGAGTCCGACGGCGCTCACCGGCAGGCAGTCACGGATGAACTCTTTCTCCAGAGTGATGGCCTCCTTCATGGTGTCCACGAGATCCTCGCGGAAATCCTCGATCCAGATCTCGCCGTTCTCGCTGATGAGATCCATGAAGAGATTACGGAAAAGGGCGATGTGATTCGATTCGTCGCGCAGGGTGTAGCGGAACATCTGGCCGATGCCGGGGAATTTGTTCTGCCGCCAAAGGCTCAGTACCATGCCGAAAAGCCCGTAGAACTGGGTACCCTCCATGCATTGGCCGAAGACGAAGATGTTCTTCGCCAGGAGCTTCTTGTTCTCCGGGTCGGTCAGATCGACATCGCGCCGCAAGACATGCGAGGCGCGGGTGACGAACTCGTTCTTGCGCTTGATGGTCGGGATCTGCTCGAACATCGCCTCGCACTCGTGCGGGTTGATGCCGAGACTGCTGATCATGTAAAGCAGGCTGTCGGCGTGGATGTTCTCCTCATGCGCGTGCCGCCCCAGCACCAGCTTCAGCTCCGGAGCGGTGACCAATTCGCGGACCACGTGAATGACGTTGTCGCCCACGATGCCCTCCGCGGCGGAAAAGTAGCCGATGCCCATGCGGATGATCCACCGCTCGACATCGGAGAGTTCGGCGCCCTGCCACTGTTCGATGTCCTTCTGCATCTGGATGTCCTCGGGCTCCCAGTGGTTGGCCTTCATCGTGCGGTAGAGATCGTAGGCCCAGGAGTATTTCAGGGGCAGCAGATTGAATGCCTCCGTCTTGCGCCCGTTGATGATTCGCTTGGCCGCGAAGGCCTCTTCCGCCTTGTCCTGATCGAGCACGAATTTCCGTCCGCCGATGTCGAATACTTTTTCCATGATGCCGGGTCCTGTGATGAGTTGAGGGGTTTAGTTCTGTGCCAAGGTCGAGGGCGAATGTCAAAGCGCGGCTACTCGGACCGCGCGATTTCTCAATTTTCAGACTTTTCCTATTTTTTAGAATTTGGAAGCGACGAAGATTCTCAAGCGATCTGTATTTCTTGATTCCCCACAGCGTTTCCAGCTGCTCTAAAAGCCCGCACCGCAAAATCCCACATCTTGAGGCGCGGAGAGGATGGTAACCCAATATCTAGTGTTTGGGCAAGCGATTTTCAGGATTTTTTTCACCATCTTGATCCTCATCTCAGGCAATAATCGGGCCAATTTGTTTCAGAAAACTTAGATTTAAGGACTTAGGCATATTTCAGCAAAAACGAGCCCTCTCGGCCAACCAAAAACATCGATTTCTCTCGTTTCTGAGGATTTTATCTAACGATTTCGTCACGCAATCGGCCCGCCATCGGGCTTCGGCGCCCGCCTCTGTTCTGGTGAATTTTTCGTTTCATTTCATTTCCCGAAAGCGAACCTTGAAAACCCCGCTTGAGCGTCTATTCTCCCACTTCCAGTCGGGCGTAACGGGATGAGCGGGAAATTTCCTCTCCGTTCTCCGGAACCGACCAGGAAACGGAAGGGTGGCTGAGTCCGGTCGAAGGCACTCGACTCGAAATCGAGCGTGGCAGCGATGTCACCGTGGGTTCGAATCCCACCCCTTCCGCCATTCTCATTCGTCTGGCTTCCGCGGGAGTCTTTCCGCCTTTCTCTTTGACCTGAACGCGAGGCGGCGTCATATCCCGGGTCATGGCCTCGTTGGATCTCCCCCTTCGCTCTCTCTGCGTCTTCTGTGGTTCGCGGCAGGGAATCTCGCCCGCCTATGCGGAGGCCGCCATGCTGCTTGGACGGACTTTGGCGGAGCGCGGTGTGAGGCTCGTCTATGGCGGTGGCAGTGTCGGTCTCATGGGCATCCTCGCGGACGCGTGCCTGGAGGCGGGGGGCGAGGTCACCGGCGTCATCACCCGCCATCTCATGAGCCGCGAGGTCGGTCACTCACAGGTCACGGAACTGATCCAGGTGGACACCATGCTGGAGCGCAAATCGCGGATGGCCGAACTCGCCGACGCCTTCCTTTCCCTGCCCGGCGGCATCGGCACGCTGGACGAACTCTTCGAGATGCTGACCTGGACGCAGCTGCATCTCCACGAAAAGCCCAATGGACTGCTCAACGTGAACGGCTACTACGACGGTCTGCTCGCCTTCCTCCGCGACAGTGTACAGGAGGCGGGCTTCGCCGATGCCGCCCATCTGGAGAATCTCATCGTCCGGGACAACATCGACGAACTGCTCGAGGCGCTCAGCCACCACGTGTCCCGGGAGTGAAGCCTTTCATTTCTCCCCAAACACCTCGGCCAGCAGCCGCTTCAGCGCTTTCCATGAGGCTTGGTCGGCCTTTTTGTCATAAGCCAGTTTCAGACCGAATTTCTTTCCCAAGGCGGTGGCGCCGGGATTGGTGAATCCATGGATCGCCCCGGGATAGGACTCGAATCGATAATCCACCCCGGCGTCGTTCATTTCCCGGTGGAAAGCGTCGATCTGCTCCCGGGGAATGAAGGAGTCCTCGGCTCCGTGACAGACCAGCACCCGGGCTTTGACCTTGCCCTCCTCGGCCTCGGTCTTGGCGGCAAGATTGCCGTGAAAGCTGGCCACGGCGTCGAGATCCATCCCGATGCGGGCCATGTGCAGGGCCACCGCCCCGCCAAAGCAGTATCCCACGGCCGCCAGTCTGTCCCCGTCGGTCTGTGGCTGAGCTTTGAGGAAATCCACCGCCGCCGCAAAGCGCGCCTCGCCGGTCTCGATGTTCTGCATCACCTCGCCGGCAAAGGCACCCGCGTCTTTCGGGTGATCCGCCGTCCTGCCGTCGCCATACATGTCGACAGCCAACGCCACGTAACCCAGCTCGGCGAGCATGTCCGCCCTTTGCCGCGCGTAGTCGTTGTGCCCCCACCACTCGTGAATCACCAGCACGCCCGGGCGCTTCCCCGAAAGGGAATCATCCCAGGCGAGATACCCTTTCAGTGTGGTGTCGCCGGAAGTGTAGCTAACCTCGCGACCGGTAACCTTGGCCTGAAGTGACGCGGCGGATCCCAACAGCACCGCGAGGAGCCAGACGCCGGTCGCCCGACGAAAACCGTGAAATCTGAAAAACGTGTTCATGCCCACCACCTTAATAGCAACCATCCGCCCACTCCAGTCCCGCTTTGACGAGGCATGAAGCTATCTGAATTTTTCGTAAAATTCGTATTCTCAGTCTTGCATTATTATTTCGGCTATCTTAATATTCGCCAATCTTCAACTACCTACCGCCGCCATCCGCGGGTCATTTCTCATGAAAACTCTCTTTCCGATCCTCCGATTCGCTCTGCTTCCCGCGGCCGCCCTCCTCACGGTGTCGTGTAAAAACAAAGACGCGGACGCCAACCCCTACGCCACCAATCCCTACTACGGTCCCCAGAGCGGCGGTTCGACCTACGGCGCTGGTGGCGGGGAATACCCCGATGTGCAACCCACCGCGCCCCCGGCTTCGAGCTACGACACCGGCGGCTACACCGCGCCTCCCCCGGCGCCATCCTACAGCGGCGGCGGCAGCTCGGCTCCCAGTGGCGGCGGCGGCTCCAGCCACACCGTCGTCAGTGGCGACACGCTCTTCAGCCTGGCGCGCCGCTATAACACCAGCGTCAACTCCATCAAGAGCGCCAATGGCCTGACCTCGGATCTCATCCGCATCGGCCAGACGCTGACGATCCCCTGACTTTCTTCATAGCGACCCGTCATAAGCCCCCGTCACGTCCCCCCGGTCGTGGCGGGGGCTTTTTCGTGTCCAGCGGTGGGCGATCAGCCATCGACACGCGCGATCTCGATGTCGCGGGCGCCGCGGAAGCGGATTTCCAGATCCGTCAGCGCGCCCAGGACGGCGGATTCATCCATCTGGTGCACCTCGACCTTGCGGCCGATCTCGGGAATCAGTGTGATGGTGAGTTTGCCGCCGAGGTGTTCGCGGAACTCCTCGAGTCCGGCCAGGATTACAGGCTTGCCGCTGGCGGTGTCGATCTGATCGAGAAAATCCGACCACAGGCGGAATCCGACCCCTTCCACCAGCGAGAGGATGCGATCCGCCGTCTGGCGGTCCAGCAATCCGATACGGACGGAATAGAGAAGGTCCACCGCCATCCCGATCGCCACCGCCTCGCCGTGGGTCACAGAAAACCGCGAGACCTGCTCCAGTTTGTGCGCCACCCAATGCCCGAAATCCAGCGGGCGCGCGGAGCCGTATTCGAAAGGATCCCCCGAGGTGGCGATGTGGTCCACGTGCAGCTCGGCGCTGCGACGGATAGCCCGCTCCACCGGCTCCAGCTCCAGTCGCTCCAGGGCGTCGGCCTTGGTCTCGAGAAAGTCGAAAAATCGCCGGTCACGGATCAGCGAAACCTTGATCGCCTCGATGAGGCCGTCTCTCAGGGCCCGCTCGGGCAGGCTCTTGAGGAAATCGAGATCGTTCACCACCGCGAAGGGAACGCTGAAAGTGCCGACCCAGTTTTTCTTCCCGAAATAGTTGACCCCGTTTTTCACCCCCACCCCGCCATCTCCCTGGCTGAGGGTGGTGGTGGGCATGCGAATGAGCCGGATGCCGCGGTGCGCGGTCGCGGCGGCAAAGCCGGCCATGTCGATGAAGGCGCCGCCACCGATGGCGATGACGAAAGAGTGGCGGCAGACTTTGTGATATTCGATCGCCCGCCAGATTTTCTCCACCAGCGACCAGTCATTCTTGCAGGCTTCCCCTCCGGGCATCACCGTCGGCGGTGCCACCAGGCTCACGGCGTCGGCGTGGCGATCAAAATAGCGATCGATTTTCTCCGTCAGCCGGGGATTTCCCGCCATCAGTCCGTCCTCCACCAACACCAGCACCCGGGCGCGCCCGTCCAGTTCCGCCGCCTCGGCGACGAGGTCGCGCAGGGTGAGATTGGCGGTATCGAAGGCGCCGTGGGTGAACACGATGCGATGCTCGAAGGTGATGGGGATGGATCGTTGGATCATTGAAGGGGGGGCGGATGATAGCATCCCGCCCGTGAATGGGAAGCGCAAGGGGGCGTCATTGCGGGCGCACCGCGTCGTCGACGCTGCCTCCCCCCGGAGCGCGGGTTTTCCCACCAGCAACTCTTCCGCAATATGGCGGACAGGAATGTCCGCCCTCCGGTGCCGAAGCGGCGTCACACAAGTGACGTGAAACACGCGGCACGAGTACACAGTAACGTGGCGTTTTCCGGGTTGCCCGCCCGTCGACGGCAAATCTTTCGGGATGCCCGCCCTTACCCAACACGCTCAGCAATCCTCGTCAGCCGGTTTTGTCGCACTTGGCGCCGACCGATCCACTGCCCAGTAGACCGCGTTGCGCAGCAGGGTGCGGAAATCGGGGATGTCGAAATCGTAGGGGTGCCCCAGTGACGTGTAGAAGACACGACCTCCGCCGGGGCCGGTGTGGGTCCAGGCGACGGGCTCGCCTTCCGGCTCGTCCTGGGCGCTCCCCTGCAGGAGCACGGTGACGCCTTTTTCCAACGGACGCACCTGGTAGAGGGAACCGTAGGTCTGAAAGCGGGTGGTGCCGACACCGTTGAGGATGGGATGGGTGGCGGACTCTTTCGCCACCTGGGCAAAGGTGGTGATCTTTCCGCTGAGGTGACCGTGGTAGTTGCCTCCGAAGACAGCGGGATCGAAGTCGCGCCATTCGTCGAGACCGGCCGGGGGCGGCTCTTCCTTGTTCTGGTGAAAGGCGTGGCTGGCGGTGCGGATGCCAACCAGCGGCTTGCCGGCGGCGAGGTGTTCGCGGAAGAGGGCGAGTTGCCCTGTCGAGAGATTGCGGCGGCGGACGGAGAGCAGGACCACGTCGGCGTCGCGCATCACCTCCAGACCCGGGAAATGATTGCCGTTTTCCTCGTCGGCATGGACGAGACTGATCTGAAAATCCTTGCCCCATTCCTCGATTGCGAACTTGGGCAGGGTATCCGCGGTCCGATACTCGCGCTCACCCATGACGATGACGAGGTGTTTCCGGTCGTCTTCGGGAAAACGGTAGGGGTCGGAGTCACCGCCAAGAATCTGGTCGCTGGTGACGGTCGGACACCAGTGGCGCTCGATGTGCTCGCAGACAAGGTCGTTCCCGGTGAAGTGATTCACATACGGCTCCTCACGCGGATTATACATGGTGTCGGTGAGGTCACGCACGAGGGCCACCTTCTGTCCGGCCTGCACCATCTGACGGATGCCGAAGGGACGCCCGAGGACGCACATATTGGTGTGGACACCCATGATGAGCACGTTCTCGATTCCGCGCTGTTTCATGAGGTAATAGGCCTCGGCGGAATCGGTGATGGCGTCGCCCTCGGCGATCTCGAGGGTGTCGATCTGTTTCGAGTAGAAGCGCACCCGATCACGGAGTTCGCCCGCGTCATCGCATGGCTGTTCGGTTTTCACCGGCATGGGCGCCTCGAGGGAAGGATCGAGGTAACACCAGCCCTTGAGGGGGATCTTCGCCGCCACCTCGGGCGCGCTCCGGGCCAGCTTCCGCTGAGGGGTGTCGGCGTAGACATCCATGCAGCCGCTGGGGCAGTGAATGATGAGGACCCCTTTTTCGCGCGCCGCCTTGATGGTCTCGTTCATGCGCGGAGCCATCTCGGCGACGCGTCGGGCGGAGTTGCGACAATAGTGATCGTCCCACATGTCGCAGATGACGATAGCCGTCTTCCCCGCCTCCCAGGTGCCGGGCTCGGTGATCGAATGATAGCGACCCGTCCCTTCCCCGGTCTCCACCTGACGGCGAAACTGAAGATCTAGATCAGCGTGGGCGCCAGCCGTCGAAGCGAAAATCAAGGCGACGGCCAGGAGCCGGGTGAAACGGGCGAAAACGGATTTCATCGCGCCAGTTGTAGCCGCATTCGACCCGTAGCGGAATACGAAAAAGGGACGCGATGGGGGGAAGATCGCGGAGAACTCAGGTAGCGGGAATCCTCCGCTGCGCCCAGCGGGTGACCGGCAACAGCGCGAGTGCCAGGACTGCCACGGCGGGCGCGTCGGCTAGAAAAAGGATCGCCGCGTCGATGAGCACGATCCCCGCGATGAGGGCGCCGATCATGGGGCCGACGGCACCGGTCCGGCGGCGGTGATGCAGGGCTAGCGAGATCCAGGCCGCGAACGGCGCCATCGCCAACGCGGCGATCAGTTTGGTGAAACCGTCCGACGGCATGGCCAGCACGGCGGCGAACACCGGCGTGAAAAGCAGCAGATCCACCGAGCCAGCCAGTCCGCCGCCAGTTTCGTGACCGGTCCGCTCCGACCTCGCCGCCAGGGTGATACCCACCACGTAGATCGCCGTCGCGATCGCCGCCCACCAGACCGTCTGCCCGGGATTCGCCGCGCTCCCGGCCAGCACGTAGACCAGCCCCCGGCAGGCCCCCATGGCCAGCACCGCGAACCGTGTCTTTTTGTGAATGGCGTCGTAAAGCAGAATCGCTCCCACCAGGGCACCCACCCACGCGATCCCGGCGGCGGTGCCTTGGCTCAACACCACCACTCCCGCCGTCAGTTGCGCCACGCCCACCAGCCAGACGGCTTTGCGCGAGATCGCCCCGCCGGGAATGGGTCGCTCGGGCGCGTGTCGACGATCCCAACTCGCGTCAAAGGCGTCATTCAACGTCATGCCCGCGACGTATAGCAGGCTCACTCCCAGCTCCAGCAAGAGCAGTTCGCTCCCCCACGAGCCGCCCGCGAGAAACCAGCCGGCGAGGACGTTCGTCCACACCGTGGGAAGATTCGAAACCCGACCAAGAATGAGAAGCGTTCGCCACATGATCAAAATCGCGCCCCAACAGCGCCAGCCTATTTGAACTCTTAGCACCCGCCGGGCAAATGATCACTTTCCCCCACCGTCACGCATGCACGGGCTTGCCCTCGGCGGGAGAAGTCCGGATGATGCGCGGATGCAACGCTACCTACTCTCGGTCGGCCTCAGCCTGGCGACCCTGGCTCCGCCCGTCACCGGCCAGGACGCTCCCGCTCCCCAGCCCGGCGCCGATGTTTCCAAAGCCGGCAACGAACAGGTCGCGGAGATCATCAAGAACTACGAGGGCCGCGGCACCCTCGCCGACGACACCCCGCCGACCCCGGCGAAAGAGGCGGTGAAGCGATTCAAGATGCGCGAAGGCTTCGAGATCGAGCTGATGGCGTCCGAGCCCGCGGTCGGACAGCCGCTTTTCCTCAATTGGGACAGCCGTGGTCGCCTCTGGGTGATGCAGTATCTCCAGTACCAATTTCCCGCCGGCCTCAAGATCGTGGAATACGACAACCACCTGCGCGCCCAGTTCGACAAGGTGCCCAAACCACCTCCGCATGGCACCCGGGGCGCCGACAAGATCACCGTCTTCGAGGACACGGACGGCGACGGAAAATTCGACACCCACAAGGACGTCATCACCGGGCTCAACATCGCCACCTCCGTCGCCATCGGCCACGGCGGCATCTGGGTGAGCAATCCGCCCTACCTCCTGTTCTATCCCGACGCCGATGGCGACGATGTGCCCGATGCCGATCCCGAAGTGCGGCTGGCCGGCTTCGGGATCGAGGACACCCACGCGGTCATGAGCAACCTGGAGTGGGGACCCGACGGCTGGCTCTACGGCGTCAACGGCTCCACCACCACCGGCGAGGTGGAAAATCCCGCCACCGGCGAGAAGGTCGCCTGGCAGGGACAGATGGTCTGGCGCTATCATCCCGACTCGCGCGAGTTCGAAATCTACGCCGAGGGCGGCGGCAACACCTTCAGCCTCGAGATCGACGCCAAGGGCCGCGTCTTTTCCGGGACCAATAACGGCAGCACCCGCGGCATGTACTATCCCCAGGGCAGCTACGGCATCAAGGGCTGGGGCAAGCACGGCCCGCTCACCACCCCCTACGCCTTCGGCTACTTCCAGCACATGCGCCACGAGGGCGACAAGGACCGCTTTCCCCAGGCATTCTGCATCTACGAAGGCGGATGGTTTTCGGGAGTATTGGAGGGAAAAATCATCGCGCCCAACTCGCTCCACAATCGCGTCTGGGTCAGCGAACGCCTTTCCGACACCTCGACCTACCGGACCGTCGATGAGGAGAATCTCGTCGAGACCGACGACCGCTGGTTCCGCCCCGTCTTCGCCGGCATGGGACCGGACGGCTGCGTCTATATCGCGGACTGGTACGACACCCGGCTAAGCCACGTCCGCCCCGTAGACGACTGGCACAAGGAAAGCGGACGCGTCTACCGTATCAAGCCCGCGACCGACAGCCAGCCCGGATACGAACATGGGGACATCGCGAAACTGAGTTCCGAGAAAAAGATCGCGCTCTTCTCCGATCTCAACCGTTTCGTCAGGCGACGCGCCGTGCTGGAACTCGGCTGGAGCGGCGACCAGTCCGCCCTGCCGCGGCTCACCGAACTCGTCGGCGCCGACAAAGGCCAGGCCTCGCTGGAGGCGCTCTGGGCATTGCACCTCCTCGGCGGCCTGACCGAAGAGCTGGCCATCGAATGGCTCGGACACCAGGACGAACACGTCCGCCGCTGGGTCGTGCGGCTGATCGGCGACCGCCGCCAGGCCGGGGCCAATCTCGCCGACACCCTCAGCGAGATGGCGGCGAAGGAACCGGAGGCCCAGGTCCGCTCCCAACTCGCCGCCTCTGCCAAACGGCTTCCCCCCGAAGTCGCCATTCCCATCATCCGCAATCTGCTCGGTCGCGGCGAGGACGCCACCGACCTCCACCTGCCGCTGATGAACTGGTGGGCCCTGGAAGCCCACGCCGAGGACGCCCGCGAACTGATCGTTCGCATGGTCGGCGACGAGGCCACCTGGAAGCTGCCGCTTTTCCGCGAAGAGATCGCCACCCGCCTGATGCGACGCTACGCCATGGCCGGTGGCGCGGAGAATTTCGACACCGCCGCGAAATTGCTCGCCGCCGCTCCGGACGACGACGCGTCTAAACGGCTCATGACCGGTCTCCAGCTCGCTTTCGAGGGCGCCCCCATTCCCGAACTGCCGCCCGCCCTGACCAAGGCGATGGACGACTACGCCGCCAAGGCCGGACAGAACGACCTCGTCCTCGGCATCCAGCGCGGAGACAAGGAAGCCCTCAAAAAAGCCCTCGCCCTGGTCGCGAGCAATGACAGCGATCCGGTCGAGCGCATCGAACTGGCGAAACTGTTCGGCACCGTCGGGGACGAAACGGCGGTCCCCACCCTGCTCAAGCTGCTCAGCCTCGACCAGCAGAGTACCCTCAAGCGCGTCGCGTTGCAATCGCTCGCCAACTACGAGAGCGACAGCATTCCCACCACCATTCTCGCTCGCTACGGCTCCACCCTCCCCGCCGAACACGACGTCCGCGGCACCGCCGACCGCGTCATGGCAGGACGCCTCGCCTGGGCGCGGCAGTTTCTCGAAAAAATCGATCTCGCCCACATCAAGGCGCGCGATATCTCCCCGGACGTGGTGCAACTGCTCGCCCAGCACAAGGACCCCGACATCAACGACGCCATCGCCCGGCACTGGCCCGACATGGCGCCGAGAACTTCGGAACAGAACCTCGCCGAGATCGCCCGAGTCAAGGGCATCCTCCTCGGCGGCGATGCCGCCGCGGGCGATCCCGAGGCCGGTCGCCTCCATTTTCAGCAACGCTGCGCCATCTGTCACAAGCTCTTCGAGGAAGGCAGCACCGTCGCCCCCGACCTGACCGGCTACGAACGGCAGAATCTCGACTTCTGGCTGCCCGGCATCATCGATCCCAGCCTCGAAATCCGCGAGGGATACGGCAACTACGTCGCCACGATGAAGGACGGTCGCGTCGTCATCGGCATGATCGCCGAGCAGAATCCCCAGGTCGTCACCCTCCGCGACGCCGCCAACCAGATCACCACCCTCCCGCGTGCCGACATCCAGTCGCTCGAAGCCAGCCCCGTCTCCCTGATGCCGCCGGGACTGCTCATGGGACTCGATGAGAAACAACTGCGCGACTTCTTCGCCTACCTGCAGATGGAAGCGAAGTAGCGTCGGAATTTTTGGAAACTTTAGCCCTTGCGCGGCATTCCCCCGCTCCTTAACCTCCAAGTCAGGGTATGGGTGGAACCACGACATCACCGGGAGGCGGATGGACGCCACCGCCTGTCGAACATCTGCAGGCGCTCCTGCCGCAGTATCAAATCTCGCGTCTTCTCGGCCGGGGCGGCATGGGGGCGGTCTATGAGGGCGTGCAGACCAATCTCGACCGCCGAGTGGCCATCAAAATCCTGCCCGAGATACTGGGCGAGGACGAGGAGAGCCTGAATTTTACCGAGCGCTTCAGGCTCGAGGCCCGCTCGATGGCCAGCCTCGACCACCCGGGCATCATCTCGGTCTATGATTTTGGACAGACTAGCGAGGGCCAGCTCTACTTCGTGATGGAGTTCATCGACGGGATGGACATCCACCAGTATCTCCAGCACCACGGGGGCAGATTGCCTCCCGAGTCCGCGATCGCCATCGCCGCCCACGTTCTCGATGCCTTGGGGTACGCCCATGACCAGGGGATCATCCATCGCGACATCAAGCCGGCCAATGTGATGATCAAGTCCGACGGCCGGGTAAAGGTCGCCGATTTCGGTCTGGTAAAGCGCCTTGCCGACAGCGCGGAAGAAGCCGCCGCGACCCCCGCCCTGACCATGACCAACATGGCGATCGGCACGCCCGATTTCGTGGCGCCGGAATCGCTCGAGTCGGGCCGCGCGGTGGATCGCCGCGCCGATCTCTACGCGGTCGGTGTCATGCTCTACCAGATGCTGACTGGCAGCCTGCCGCGAGGGAATTTCCGGCCGCCCTCGGGTCGCGTCGAAGGTCTCGATCCGCGCCTCGACGATATCGTCTCCAAAGCGATGGAGGCCGACCCCGACGACCGCTATCCCGATGCGGTCTCTTTTCGCGCCGCGATCGATACGATCTTGTCGAATCCAGTGCCAGAAGTGGAACCCACCGGGCCGGTCACCGTCACCGGAAAACGTTTCAATCTCGGGGCCACGGGCCCGGTCTCTCTGGCGGCATCCGTTCAAGCTGAGGCCGCCGACGCTGGTGTGTCAGGAAACCAGAGTCATTCCGGCAAGCCCAAGTCCAGCCTGCCTCTCATGCTGGGACTCGGCGTCGGTTTGCCCGTGCTCGCAGGCATTGCCATCTTTGCTTTCCTGAAGTCGGGAAAGAATCCGGACCCGGTTCCCACGGTCGCGGAGAATTCGAACGCCGTTTCTGCGATCAAGAATCCTCCGGCAGTGGCGCCTCCTAGTACAGAGCCGGCTCCCTCGCCGCAGCCGGCGACGCCTTCCCCTCCCGATACAGTTCCTGAGACATTCGAGCCCGTCGATCTCATTCCCTTGGTCGATCTCGCTTTGACGCCCAACGCCCGCCGCGAGGGCGATGTCATCCATGTCGAACCACGAGGGCCTATCGTCTTCGATCTGGCGCCACCGGATCGATCAGATCCGCCGTCCTACGTCATCGACGCGGTGATCTCTTGCGAGCAATCGAACGGTTTCGTGCTGGCGCTGCCCGTCCGTGACCGGAGGCTGAAAGTGGAGATCGATTCGAGTCCCGATCAGTCCGACTACAACACGCGCCAAATCTCCGTAAACCTCGCCGAGGTGGGAACGGAGAACGACCTGAGGCGCACCTACCCTGTATCCCAGAACCATGTCGGCACCGACGAGGCACACCGTCTCGTCGCGCGCGTCTCCGAAGAAGGCGTCATTGTGGAAATCGACGGAAAACGTCTTGTCGATCACCGCGGCGGATTGGAGATGCTTCCGCCCGACTGGCATCCGAATGTCGGCGGGCAGGACTGCCAGGGCCGGGCGATATTCGATTTTTTCGGGCCTTACACGATCCACCGACTGCGGCTGCTGCCGATCGACGTGGAACCCGATTCTCTCGACCTTACCCAGTTCTCTCCCGCTACCAAACCAACCGATTCAGCTCCGATCCCCGAGGGTGCCATCGACCTCCTCGCGCAACTCGATCTCGAAAAGGACATGATCGCCGGCCAGTGGAGCTGGAAAGATGATCGACTAGTCCACGACTCCTATCAGGCCGGATCGGCGGCAATTCGACTTGCGCCGGTTCCCCTCCCCGAAGAATACGATCTTGAGTTTCGACTCGAGCGGCTGAGTCATGTCGGGGGCGGCGTGAATCTCGGTTTCACGATGTCCGGACGCCAGGGGATGCTCGGCCTCAACGGGAATTCCGAAGAGGGCGGGATCCACTTCGAGGTCATCGATGGCATTCAGGAATGGTGGAAGTCCCCCGCCTACAGGCACGGGCATCTGCTAGAGGCGGGCGAGGTTCACGACGGTCGCCTCGAGGTCAGAAAGACGAAGCTGATCCTGTTCCTCGACGGCAAGCAAGCCCTCTCTTGGGAAGGAAACCCCAGCCAACTGAGCCTCCATCCCTCGTGGGCCGAACTCATGCCCGATCCGTCACGGCTCTACCTCGGCGCCCGAAGCGAGTTCGCCTTTCATCGTCTGGTGTTCGTTCCGAAAGGCGATCCCGCCCCTCCGCCGGCGATGTCCAACGCGTCTCCGGAACCGGTTCCTACAGACGATCTGCTTTCGGGCAAGTTGGCGGAGATCGACGCGAAATACCGCGCCGCCTTCGAGACGCCTTACCACGACGCTTATAAAACCTTGAACGATCAATTTTCCGGCGCCCTCGGACGCGAGGAACAAACCGCGAGCGGGAGCGGCGACCTCGATCTCGTCCTCGCCTTTCAAAACGAGGCCAAGGCCATCGGAAATGGCCAAGGCGCCGGCCCCGCCGACGCGGCCGACGCACCTCCTCGCCTGAAGCAGCTCCGCGCGACCTGGCACCAGCAACATGCCAAGCTGGAGGCCCAGATGGAGGCGGATCGCGAGACTGCCTCCGCCGCTCGCGATCGAGCTCTCAATCTTCTCCAACAACAACTGGTCAAGGACGGCGACATCGCCGCCGCCCAGCGCGTCAAAGCGATCCGGGACGGCCTCGTCGCCACCGCGCCGCCGGCACCGGCAAGACCGGCGCAACCCGAGTCGGCAGGAGAGTGGATCGAGCTGTTCGACGGCAAGTCTCTCGACGACTGGCGAGCCGTCGGCGGTGCCGATGCTTTTGACGTGTCCGGCGGCGCCATCCGCGGTCGCGGAGCAAAGGCCTTGCTCTACTACGAGGGCGATTCGCCCGAGGCCGGCCGCTTTGGCGACTTCGAATTCGAGGCCAACGTCAGGACCGAGGAAGCCTTCAATTCCGGCATCTATTTTCACAAGGATCTCGGCGAACAAAATCACGCCGGCACCGGCATCGAAGCCCAGATCGCCAACGAAAACCGCGACCAGCGGAAAACCGGCTCCCTCTATCAACTGAAGGACGTCGGTGAGATGCATGTGCCCGACGGGCGCTGGTTTCTCTACCGCATCCGCTCCGAGGGAGACACCATCACGGTGTGGATCGATGACGAAAAGGTGAACGATTGGACCCGCCCGGCCACCGGCGGCCCCTCGCGGGAGGGTTTCTTTGCCCTGCAATCGAACGCCTCCAATCCCGACGATTCGGGAGAAGTCCACTTCAAGGACATTCGGGTGCGGCGTCTCGCCTCGAGCCCGCCAAGCGCCTCCTCAGCCGGCGTCAAGTTGCCCGACTTTCCCCCGGCTCGCCAACGGATCATCGAGAATGGCGGAGCTCTGCACGTTTGGGGAATCTTTGATGGAAAGCCGATTGACGAAGAGCTGGAAAAACTGATCTCCCGATCACTTCGCGAACGCGACTATGCCCAGGTGGCCGTGGGACTAGACAACTTTTACTCTGCCGGAGTTCCCCAAGACACCATCTCGATGCTGGCGGTGCGGCGAAGCGGGGAAGGTGTCTATCTCAAACTGCCACCTCGAGCGTTGATCGAGGCTCGGGCCGACGCCGAGACCAGGGAGTTTCGAAACGTTCCCTTGATCGATCGCAACGGTCGATGGGACACCCACTTCATTGCAGATCGACGAATCGATGGAAACCCCAACTCCACGGAGTTCGAGGTGGACCAGCACTCTCGACTGGCCTTCGGACAAGACTACTTCCTGGTTCGTGAAGTCGGCGGCTCTATCCGGATGGCGGGCGGCCTCGAGCGCCTCAAGCCGGACTTGGCGGCGCAGTGGAATGCGGTGTGCGAATCGATGACCGCGGACCAGGCCAGGTTGTTCGTCGTGAATGCCCAGTCCGCCGTGGTCTGGATCAATGAGCAAAACCAGTTTCGGATGCGGAAGAACAACCCGACTTCAAACGTGTTCGAGGAGGTTGCCATCGAACCTCAACCGGGCGAACCGATTCTTCACCTGGAGGGAGATGGCAACGCCCATGGGAACTGGATCGCCCTGGGAGAGAGCGGCAAAGTCTATGCGGACAAGAGGGGCGGATTTTCCAGCCCGGTCGGGGAGTGGCCCCTCGCCCGGCAGATCCGGTTGGTCGGAGACAAGGCCGGCGATGAGGTGGTCCTCCAAAAGGCCGATGGCTCCTGGGAATTCACCGGAACCGATCCGGAGTTGAAGGCGTTCCTTTCCCAACTGGGGCCGGCTATCGATCTCGATGTCTATGTCCACATGGAGAATGGCAAGGTGAAGCACCGGGTCGTCGTGTGGGCGGAACCCGAAAGCAGCCTGTGATGACTTCCCTCACTAGCGGGAATGCGTTCCCGACAAGCCCGTCAAATTCCGGCAATCTCTTGACCGTGAGATCGATCTCATTGGTCACTTTTACCCTGGCGCTCGTCCTCGCTCCCGTCGCGACGTCCCGCGCCGCGGAACGTCCCAACATCCTCTTCCTCCTCGCCGACGACATGCGACCCGACGCCATCGCGGCGCTGGGCAATGATCGCATCGATACCCCGAACCTCGATGCCCTCGCCGCGCGCGGCATGACCATCACCCGCGCCACCTGCTCGTATCCCATCTGTGTCGTCAGCCGGGCCGAGATGCTCACCGGCATGCATGGCTGGGAAAACGGGATGTCCAGCTACGGCGGCACCCGGATCAGGGACGGACTCGCCACCTGGCCGGCCACCTTCCGCGACGCGGGCTACGAGACCTGGCATGTCGGGAAATGGCACGTCAGCGGGCGCCCCTCGGAGCGCGGCTACACCGACGTCGCCGGACTTTTCAGCGGCGGCGGCAGCCAGTGGTGGGAGGATCTGCGGGACTGGAAAGGCTTTCCCGTCACCGGATACCGCGGCTGGATCTTTCAGGACGATTCCGGAAAGGTGAAATACCCCGAGATGGGAGTCGGCGTAACGCCGGACATCAGCGAAAAGTTCGCCGACGCCGCGATATCCCTGATCGAGCGACGACCGGAGAAGCCCTGGATGATGCATGTGAACTTCACCGCGCCGCACGATCCGCTCTTCATGCCGCCGGGGCTGGAGGGAAAATACACCGTCGAGGGGATGGCTCTGCCGGAGAATTTTTTACCCGACCACCCCTTCGATCACGGCAACTACGCCGGTCGCGACGAGGCCCTGCTCGACTGGCCGCGAACCGAAGACGCGGTGCGCGACCTGCTGCGCGTGTATTACTCCGTCATCGACGACATGGACGCCCAGATCGGTCGCATCGTGGCGGCTCTCGAGAAGACCGGCCAGATCGACAACACTGTCATCATCTTTTCCAGCGACCACGGGATGGGCTGCGGGTCCCACGGACTGCGGGGAAAACAGAACCAGTACGAGCACACCATCAACGTCCCCTTCCTCATTGCCGGCCCCGGCATCGCGTCCGGCGCGAAGACCGACGCCCAGATCTACCTGCGGGATCTTTTCCCGACCACCTGTGAACTGGCCGGTATCGGGATACCCGACACCGTCACCGCCGAGAGTTTCGCGCCGGTGCTGCGCGGCGAGACCGGGCGGCATCACGAGACCATCCACGGCTACTACACCGACACCCAGCGCATGATCCGCACCGAAGACGGCTGGAAACTGATCCGGTATCCGCGGGTGAACCGCTGGCAGCTTTTCGACCTGAACACGGATCCCCATGAGTTGCGAAACCTCGCCGACGATCCCGCCCACGCGGCCCGCTTCGCCGCGCTCCGCGAACGCCTCCGGGAATGGCGGAAAGCCCAGGGCGATCCGCTCGATGTCGAATGATCCGACTCGACAGGGTCGGGTCCGCGACTCAACCCTGTTGGGTAGCCATCAATTCACGGCGTCGGCCATCTCCTCCTCGATGGATTTCACATACTCATCCACCGCTCCGGCGAGTGGATGGCTGGATGTGGCGGCAATCTGACGGGCGACCGGGAGAATGATCTCGGGATCGCGATTCAGAATGTCTTCGAGAATCTCGTCGTTGAACGATTCCGGCAGATCCGTCCTCAGCGCCAGGGGCTTGATATCCGCGTCGTAATTTTCATCGTCGGCAAAGACCAGCGCATTCCTGAAAGCGTCCAGACGGGTAGTCAGGGGAGCCTCGGCTCGGGTCGCCAGTTCCATCAGCCGCTTGCCCAGCTCGCGATCACTCATCTCGTCGTTGTCCAACAGATTCGAGAGCTGGTCATCCCAGTACAAGGCCACCTGCTCGGGGGTGGAATCGGCGTCGAGGATGATCGCGCCCTCCTCCTCCGGCGTCGCGGCGAACTCGATCTCGGACTCATCGCCAGCCAGGGTGACCATCCCCGACGCCGTCTCGGCGGGCGCGGCGATAGGCTCCGCATCCGGGGATGCCCCGGAGGCGACGGGTGATCCGACCTGGCGAAGGCCGAAATAGCCCGCCAGGGTCACGAGAACGAGAGCGATGGCAAAGATAATGAGAAAACGGGGTGTCATGGGTTGGCTTGGGTTGAGGTGGCGGCCCAGTCGAGGATGATGTTGTAGTCGTAGATCCTGTCCGGCGGCAGGGTGGGCGCGGTCAGGTTGTCGATCTTTTCATAGACGTTGGCAGGAGGAGTCACGACAGCGTCCTTGCCATAGATGTAGTCCTGATCCTCAACGATGGTCCGGTAGGCCTTGTTGAGCAGGAGAGCGCGCTCGGGAGAGGGAGTGATGAGGTCATAGACATCCCTCGCGGTGGCGATCTTTTCCGGATCGACCGTGCCGTCGGGTCGGAACCAGCGCTCGAACATCTCGTCGTTGTTGCGGAACTCCGATCCGCCCTCGGCCCGGGCGAGGTAAAGCTCGATCTCGCCCACGGTCTCGCCCTTGCTCGGCGCGTCGAACATGCCTCGCAGATCGATATATCCCCAGCCCTCGGCACCGTCGATCTTGCGGGCGAAGCTGAAGGTCTTGTCGATGGTGGAGCCCACGGAGTTGTGACAACCCATGCAGGAGAAGTTTTCCTCGTGGGTCAGGAAACGGAGACGTCCCTTCCGGTCCTCGATGAAACCCTGGATGGCCCAGCCGTTGCCGTTGTCGAGCCCGTATTGCCCGAGGCTGACGTATCCCGGCAGGTTGCCGAGTTCTTTCTCGTTGGCCTCGAGATCGTATTTCCGGGCGTACATCGATTTGATGTAGGCCTTCGCTTTGCGCATGTAGCGGACCTCCTTCATGCGGGTGGACACACCGATCCCGCCCTCCGCGTCCACGCCGATGTAGCGCACGGTGTGGAGGAATTCGGTGCCCTCGGGATAGAGGTGGGTGTCGAGGAAGAATCCCTCCGCCGCGCCTGCCCAACCGGTCTGGACACTCACCTTGCGGGCGATTTTCAGTTCGCCGTCGCCATCGAGGTCACGGCCGACTTTCACCTCGTCTACGGGAAGGCAGCCGATGGCGTCTTCCCCCTTGATGGCGGCCTCGAGGATGGCGAGGTTGGCTTTGTAGATCTCGCGGGAGTATTGCCCGTCCTTGTCGGTGCGGTAGGGCTCGGCCAACCGGATCATGACGTCGTCGGTCGATCCGTTCGTTGGCCAGAAGGTGCTGGGAAAGGGTTTGTAGTTGAAGGCGACCCAATGACTGCCGTCTTTGGCGAAGCCTTCCGCGTCAAAGGCGGCGGCACCCAGTTGCAGGTCTTTGAGATCGGGAATGAAGCCCTGGAAGCCCGCCTCGCGGAGTCGGTCGGGCAACTCGCTGTAGTTGTCCTCTCCGATGTGGCGGAGTATCTCCTCGTCGCTGATGGCGGCGACGCGCCCGGTCCGGTCTTCGAAGAGATTTTTCCAATGGTTCGTCATCCCCACGTCACTGAAGCTGTATGCCTCCTGCAGATCGCGGTCGTTCATCCGGTTTTCCCGTCCGGGGATATGATCCTGATGACACACGTAACAGGGATTCGCCCGCGCCTGAGTGAGGGTGTAGCACTGGGGTGGCACCACCGCTTCGGCGTTGTGGAGGGTGTACACGGGATGCGGGTCGGGCACCGGCGGCAGCACCTCATCCAGGGTGAGCAGGTGATCGAGCAATTCCTGGTAGAGCGGCGCCTCGTCCTCCGCCCGGGAAGACAGGGACGCGAGAGCGGTCAGCATGCCGAGACAGGGCGGCAGCCACCGGAGACTGTGGGAGCGATGGAAGCGAGGCATGAGATTCGGTGGATGGATGGTCGGGACGGGGAATTCTGTTGCCAGAAAAAGACGACCCCACCCGGGGCCGCCCTTCCTGAAAAATATGGGGATGCGACGGGCGGGACCGCGCCGGTCCCGCCGCCGATCCTGGGGAGATCACCTCACTGGTTGGTGACCCGGCGAAGGCGACCACGCTTGAGCGCGCGGACGAAGGCCTGATTGTCGATGCCGCTGAGGTTCACGGTCCAGACCGCGTCACCGAAGCCGCCGGGCACATTGTTCAGATCCGTGCTCGCGGGGTGCTGCACACAGATGTGGAATTCGGTGGGCACCACGGGATTGAAGATCATCCCGGTAGCCTCGGAGCCGTTGACCCGGAGGCTGAGGAAATGGTCGAGCGACTCGGCCACACCGTCGTTGTTGCGATCCCGGGCGAACCAGGTGTCGCCGCCCACGGCGCCGCCGTTCGGGTTGTCCTCGATGATGTAGATGTTGCCGAGGGAATCCATGGCCAGGTTGTCCGGCGAATTGAGAATACCGGTGGTCGGCGCATAGCCCACGTTTTTCGGGGTGCCGGCTTCCGAGGCGAAAGTGCGGACGATAGCCTGTCCACCACCCGCACGCCCGGCGGCGCCACCGACGGTGCTGAGGATCTCGATGGAGATCACTTTCTGCTCGGAAGTGACGGTGATATAAAGCACCTCGCGACCATTGCGCAGACGGCTGACCATCATGTCCTCCGGACGTCCGTAGGGCGTGCCGTCGGCGTCGTCGGCGGCGGGGCGACCACCCATGGTGTCGTTGTTGGTGCGGGGGTCATTGGTCGGCCCGTTGCGGAAAGGATCGGTGATGCCGGGCAGCGGCGTGCCGTTTTTGTCCGTCAGCGGGATCCAGGAAGCGCGGCCCTCGCGCGAGGCGGTCACATTGCCGTCCTCGTTCCAGTTTTTCTCCGGCTCACCGCCGGTGGCGATGTAGTCGTTGACGCGAAGGACGAAGACCTGACCGCCCTGGGTGTAGTCGAGGCGATTTTTCAGGACCAGCTTGTAGATCGAACCCGAGTTCCATTCGTCGATGAAGTAGATCGTGTTCCGATACCTGAGGCTGAAGTTGATCCCCTCGTGGGAAACATTGGGGATGGAGTTCAGTTCGCGGATCTGGATGTCGGCGGGATCGGCCATCGGGTTGAGCACTTCGATGACACGGCCTTCGCCCGCCCATTCCTCGGCGAGAAAAAGGGTGCCGTTGGGCGTCCAGCGGCAGGGATCGAAAGCGCCGTAGTCGTTGGACCAGTCACCGCCGGCGCCACCCTGAACGCCCGCGAACAGGAGTTCCGTCTTGTTGGCGTAGATGTCGTAACGGGAAACCCCGGCGCCGACTGGCGACTCGTGGGGAATAAACAGGTGAGTCCCGTTGGGATGGCAGGCCAGCATGTCGAACATCGCGGCGGAGGTCGCATTCCCCGTGCCAGTCAGCAGAGAGGCGCGGCCGACAGACTGACCGGGGCTGAGGATGGCGTTTTCCACCTCGGCGAGGCTGACCCAGTTGATCTGCTGGAAACCGGCGGGAGCCACCCAGGGAGCGGATAGTTCCTCGATGGCGTTTGGATTGACGACGGGAGCCGACTCGGTGAGCGGCGTGAACCAGGTGTCGGTGCCAGCCTGGAGGGCGGGCCCTGACATCAGGAAGGCACCCGCGGTGATGGCGGATGACCAGGTGACGTGATTTTTCATCAGTGTGGTGTGGGTAGAGTGAGTGATTGGATTGGTTGGCGCCGGTCCGGATGGAACGGAGCGACACCGCATCTCATCCCATCTCCGCGCCGACATTCATGCCTCATTTGGCAACGAAATCGGCATGTGAAGATTTCGTCGCGAATATCTACTTATCATGTGTGTTAGCTTGCCGACACTCCCGTTCAACAGGGTTGAATCGCCCACCCAACCCTGTTGACCGCCGCCTTTCGCCACTGGACAGGGGGCCGGGATTGCCACACACTCCGGCCAAGAATGATCGGTCCCCCGACTCACGCCTTTTCCCTCCCGCTGCTCGCCGAGACCTGCCCGCTCTGTCTCGCCGCGTCCTCCGGTCTATGGGCGATACCGCTGGCCTACTTCATCGGAGCCACGCCTTTTGGATTTCTGGCGGGAAAGCTCAAGGGCATCGACATCCGCCAACACGGCAGCGGCAACATCGGCGCCACCAACGTCCTCCGCGTGCTGGGCAAGCCGGTGGGCATCACGGTGCTGGTGCTGGATGTGCTCAAAGGCCTGGTGCCTGTGATCATCGCCCAGCGGGTGACCGGTGACGGGGCGGCCTCCGTGATCCCCATCGCCGCCGCCATCGCCACCATCCTGGGGCACAACTACACTTTCTGGCTCGGGTTCAAAGGCGGCAAGGGCATCGCGACCTCCGCCGGAGCCATCGCCCCGCTCATCCCCCTGCCGCTGGGGATCGCCCTCGCGCTCTGGGGTGTCGCCTTCGCCGCCACCCGCTACGTCTCCGTGGCCTCCATCGTGGCGGCCGTGTCGCTCCCCGTCACCGCCTTCGTCCAGGGGCTGCGGGCGGGCGCACTCGACTGGCCCACACTCGTCCTGACGCTGTTCCTGGCCGCCATGGCGACCTGGCGACATCGGACCAACATCCGCCGTCTCCGGGAGGGAACGGAAAACCGCTTTGTACCCCGAAAGAAAAGCTCCCCCGCGGGAGAGACTTCGTCGGACCCGCCGCCGCGCGATCCCGAGTGAGCGGCTTATTTTCTCTCAACCCTGACCTTTACTTTCCACCGAATCATGATCGAAAAAGCCGCCGTTTTGGGAGCCGGAAGCTGGGGCACCGCGTTGGCCATCGCGCTGGCCGAGCGCGGGCTGGAGGTGTTGCTCTACGGTAACGAGCCCCAGGTCGCCGAGGAGATCAACTCCCGCCACACCAACAGCGACTATCTCCCGGAAGTCAGCCTGCCGGAGTCCATCCGGGCCACGCTCGACCTGGCGGAGATCGTCGATTGCCCGCTCATCCTCCTGGTGGTGCCCTCGAAGGTGGCCCGACTGGTGTTGTCCGGGCTGCGCGACGCCGGGGTGCCGGGGGACACCATCATCCTCACCTGCACCAAGGGACTCGACCCGGACACCGGGGAGCTGATGCATGAACTCATCCACGAGATCCTGCCCGCCAATCCGGTGGCGGTCCTCTCCGGCCCAACCCACGCCGAGGAGGTGGGGAAACGCCTCGCCACGGCGGCGGTGATCGGCTGCGAGGACGATGCCACCGCGGCGCGCATCCAGGAGGTCTTCACCCTGCCCTGGTTCCGCACCTACACCAGCGACGACATCATCGGCATCGAGATCGGCAGCGTGGTGAAAAACGTCTTCGCCATCGCCGCCGGCATCGTGGACGGACTCGGTCTCGGTGACAATGCCAAGGCCGGCATGGTCACGCGCGGACTCGCCGAAATGACCCGCATCGGTGAGGCGGTCGGCGCGAAACCGGAGACCCTCCGCGGTCTCAGCGGTGTCGGGGATCTCATCGTCACCTGCTACAGCGTCCACAGTCGCAACAACCGGGTGGGACGCCTGCTCGGAGAGGGGAAAACTCTCGAAGAAGCCGTCACCGCGCTCAAACAGGTGGCCGAGGGCGTCCCCAACGCGAAAAGCGTCTACGAACTGGCCCGGCGCAAGAATGTCCGCACGCCCATCATCGACCAGGTCTACGCCGTGCTCTATGAGAACAAACCGACCCGCGCGGCGCTGAAGGAATTGCTGAACCGCGATCCCCGATCCGAGACGGATGATTGAGCCGCCCCCGCCCACCTTTTCCCCCGCCCTCCTCCCATGAAAGGCCGCTCCCTGGCATCGCACCCCGGCAAGGCACCGCGGCTGATCTGCCTGCTCACCCTCGCCCTGATCGGTCAGACCATGGCCGCCAACTGGACCACGCGCGACGGCGCGGAAATCGCTGGGGATCCGACGCGATTCGATTTCGTGGAGAAACAGCTCGTGTTTACCGATGCGGACGGTCGACAGGACACGGTCCCGGCGAGGGAACTGTCCAACGACTCCCGTTGGCGCCTGCTGCTCTCGCCGACTTTTTCCCGGAGCTTCCCCGATGATCGCTGGTCGCCCGAGCAGATCCGCTACGTGCAACTGGCGGTCGCGGGTCCCGTGCTGCTGCTGCTCATCAGTTTCTGGATTTGCGCGATCATGCTGTTCAAAAACGCCAACCCGCTCCGCGCCATCGCCGGGTGGATCGGCTCGGCGCTGCTGGGGGGATTTCTGATGGGCTTTTACCTCATGCTCTCGGGACGGAACCCGGGCTCCACCACCGGCATCCTCCTTTTCGGCATCGTGCTTTCCGCCGGGCTGCTGTCCGTCTACGTCAGTGCCATCTACAAGACTTCGACCGTCGAGGGGCTGAAACTGCTCGTGCTCCATGTCTTCGCGGCCTTTTTCTTCCTCGCCATCGGACTGGTCACGCTCCGACAGGTCACAGAAGCGTTTCATCTGGAAAGTCTGGTCGAGGAGATGATTCTGGTCCCGGTCGGGATGTTGGCCGAGGAATAAGCTGGCAATTCTATAATTTTCATAATAAACTTCGGCTGATCCTCTCAGCATGAAGTGACATGAACTCGAAAACCCGGCGTCTCTGGCGCGCGAGCCACCTCGCGCTGGCGCTGATACTTTTTTCCGTTTTCCCCCTCACCCCACCGGCTCTGGAGGCGAGCGAGCCAGGAGAAAATCTCATGCCGGTGGTGCTTGCGGACGCCGGGTTGTCGCCCGCCGTTCAGACTTGGACACTGGTAAACGGCAAGCAGGTGGAGGGCGCCCTGGTGGCCTACAGTATGCAGAGCCGCCTCATCACATTGAAACTACGGGATGATCGGACCGCCATCCTGACCCCGCGCGATCTCACCACCCTGAGCAAGCTGAAGTGGCTGACCTCTCCCATCGTCGTCAAGGCGATTCAGAGCTATCGCTGGCCAGACGGCTGGCGCTGGACTCTGGCGAAGGCACTCGCCGCGCCGACGACGGGGCTGTCGCTGGGCGCGTTTCTCGTCTTCTGGCTATCGGCCAGCCTGGTGATGGGGGAAAAACGGTTCGGCCAGGCGGCGGCGAGTTTTCTCCGTTGCCTGCTCTATGTCGCGCTGATCGGCTGTGTCACGGCTTTCATGATCCACGCCACCCATGTCGCGCTGGGCAATTCGCCCCTCTCACCCGTGGTCCGGGGCGCGGCCCTGTGCTTCGGCCTCGTCGCCGCGCTGATCATGGTCAGTTGCCGGGTGGGTGGGGACTACGCCCAGACGGCGGCGATGGGACTCGGCACGGTGTTGACCGGCCTGGTGTTGGGCTGCTTGCTCGCCACGGGCGGTTTTTTTCTGCTTCCCCACATGTTTGAACAACCAGGCCTGGATCAATGGCTCACCGACCGACTGCTCAGCCCGCTGGGACTCGTCTAGCGATGGCCACCTGTCCGCGAATCGCGAGGAACAGTCCCGCGACCACCGCCAGCCCGCCGATAGCCTGCCACATCACCAGCGGCTGCCCCAGGATGATCACACCCAGCACCGCGGTCGTGACCGGTTGCACCAGCAACACCACCGACGCGAGACTGGCCGGCACCCCGCCCAGTCCGTAGGCGATGAGCCCCTGCCCGCAGGCGTGGGATAGCACCCCGATGCCGATCAATGGCCACCAGCCCGACCATCCGTTGGCCGGCCAGAACGGCGCCGGATGCAGCCACGCCAGGGGCAGCAGACAGACCGCCGCCACCGCGCTGGCCCAGAACATCAGCACCGGCGCCGAACGCGCGCGCCGGTAGCGCTTCATCGTCAGCTGATAACTGGCGTAGAAACAGGCCGTCAACAACGCCAGCCAATCCCCGAACACCGGATTGCCCTCCGTGGGCGGCACCCGCCGGGCCGAGCTGAGCAACAGCAACGCCACCCCGCCAAACGCCAACGCCGCGCCTCCGACGAAGCGACGACTGAGCCGCTCCTTCCACACCAGCCAGGCGAACAAGGTCACGAACAGGATCGCCACATTCGCCAGCATGGTCGCGTTGGCCACTGAAGTGTGCTCGAAGGACCAGTGCCAGGCCCAGAAATCCCCCGCGAAGACGATTCCCGGCACCCAGAGCCAGCCGCGAAAGCGCCCCCCGTCGGCGCCGATGCCCTGCTTGCCGAAAAACGACACCCGCTGAAATCCGAGCAACACCCCCAGGGCCACCGCCCCCAGAAACACTCTCCAGAAAGCCGCGTCCCACATCCCGATCCCGCCCAGGCGCACACTCAGCACCGCGAAGATCGGGGCGAACGCGATGCACAGAGCCCCGCACACCAACCCCGCCAGGTGACGAGGAGAAATCTGCGAACCGCTGCTGACTGGAACCGGGGGAATACTCACGCGCCGCACATAAAGCCGATCCCACGCTTCCAACAACGAAATTGCCGCGCCATGACACGCTCCACTTTTTTCCGTGGAGTCGACCGCGATCCGCCGTTTACTTAGGCCCCTGTTCCTCCCCGTCACTATTCGCACCCCAAACCATGCGGCTCGCCTCCCTCAGACGCATCCTCCTCATCCAAGCGATCGAGAAAGCCGACGCCGATGGCGAATGCCTGCCCGTCCCCGTGCGCGCCGACGCCACCCGCGAGGCCGCCCGCCCGCTCTCGCGGGAATCCGACACCGGGGAGCAGGATCGCTTTTTCGCCCGACGCGCCGAGCTGCTGACCGACCATCTCGTCTCCCACCGCCCCGTACTGGCCGCTCTCGTCCCGCCCCCTCACCGGCTCCGCCACCTCGCGCCCGCCATCCTGCTCCTCGCGATCCTCATCGGCTGGTCCACCCAGTCTCTCGGCGAGGAAAAGCTGGTGAACATTCTCTCCTTTCCCCTCCTCGGCATCCTCGGCTGGAATCTCGCGGTCTACCTCGTTGAAATCATCCGCGCCCTCCTCTCGCGTTCCGCCGCGGACGACGACACCGCGGAGCCGCCCGCCGGTCCCCTGACTCGCCTCGCCGAATTCTCCGAAAACCTGCCCGCCGCCTTTCGTCCCCATCGGGCGGACACCGATTTTCCCGCCGCCCTGCGCCAGGGAGTGGCCGAGTTCCAACGCCGGTGGCGGCGCCTCGCCGAACCTGTGACCCTGCGACGCATCCGCGCTATCCTCCACCTGGCCGCCGCCCTGCTCGCCGCCGCCGCCGTGGCCGGCATGTACGCCAAGGGCGCCGCCAACGAATACCGCGCCTACTGGGAAAGCACCTTTTTCACCCCCGCCGCGCTCCAAGGACTGCTCGGTGCGGTCCTTGGCCCGGCCTCCCTCCTCGGCGGTCTGGAAATTCCCGATGTCGCCCCGCTCCGGCGCGGCGCCGAGCATCCCGGCATCGTCGGGGAGAACGCCGCCCGCTGGATCCATCTCTACGCCCTCACCGTCGGCCTGTTCGTCATCCTGCCCCGACTCGTCCTCGGCACCTGGCACACCCTCGCGGCCCGCGCCCGGGAAAGCGCCATCGATCCGCGCGACCTGCCCGGCACCGGACTCTACTATGATCGCCTCCTCGCCGAGGCCCTCGGCACCGCGCTGAACACCGGGGCCGTCGCCTACTGCCATCTACCCGGCCCCACCGGCGAGGCCTCACTCCAGCGCGGCCTGGAAAAAAACCTCGGCGTGCCCATCAAGCTGGACTGGCACCCCCCCATCGCCCTGGGGGAGGAGGAGGACGCCCCCGCCCGCCTGCTGGCCGATGCCGGCGCCGCGATGCCGGCGCACTTCGTTCTCTGTCTCGACTTCGCCGCCACCCCCGAGCGCGAAACCCACGGCGAACTCGTCCGCGCCCTGCGTCAGGCACTCGCCGAGACCGCCCCCGACACCCGCCTCCATCTGGCCCTCGACGCCCGGGGCTTCGATGAGAGCCGCCGCCATCTCGACGACTTCCCCGAGCGGCGCGCCGCCCGCCTCGATGCCTGGCGCGCCGTGGCCGGTCCGCTACGCGAGGAGCTCACCGTCTTTCCCGACTAACACCCACGATGCCAGAGACCATCGTCCTCAGCCTCATTTCCCACACCAACGCGGGCAAGACCACCCTGCTCCGCACCCTGCTGCGCCAGGATGTGGGCGAGGTGGCGGATCGCGCCCACGTCACGGTCGAATCCAAGAGCCACGTCATGCTCGAGACCGAGGATGAGACCGCCATCCTCGAACTCTGGGACACCCCCGGTTTTGGAGCCAATCTCGCCAAGCTGGCCGGGCGACTGCGGAAGGAGAAAAATCCCGTCGGCTGGATACTCCACCAACTCTGGGATCGCCACCGCGACGCCTCCCTCTTCTACAGCCAGGAGGCTCTCCGCAACGTGCGGGATCTGGCCGACGTCGTCCTCTACGTCATCGACATGTCGCAGAAACCCGAGCAGGTCGGCTACGTTGACGCCGAAATGGAGGTTCTCACCCTGCTGGGCAAACCCGTCATCGCCGTGCTCAACCAGACCGGCTCCCCCGCGCCCGACGCGGCCCTCGAGCGCGAGAGGGCCATCCGCGATCTGCTCAGCCGTCACCCGGTCGTCCCCCACGTGCTGACGCTCGACGCCTTCACCCGCTGCTGGGTCCAGGAGCACCGGCTGCTCGACCTCGTCGACGAGCTCGTGTCCGAGCCAAAAAAGAAAGCCGCGCGCCGGCTCGAGGAAGCCTGGACCCGGGCACAACTGAAAATCTTCGACCAGTCCGCCGACCTGCTGGCCCGCCTTTTCGCCGAATCCGTCACCGACAGCGAGGCCTTTCTCCACACCAGCTTCGTCGGCAGATTCAAACAAATGCTCGACCGCGAGGCCCGTCATGACGAGTTCGACCGCCTCCAGACCGCCATGTATGAGCGCCTCCGCGTCCGCACCGAGGCCGCCGTGAACCAGCTCATCGCCCTGCACGGGATCGACGGCTCCACCGCCCGGGAATTCGCCGCCGCCGCAAGGGAGCAGTTTTCCGCCACCGGCGGGAAGGTCGACGAGGTGCTGGCCTCGCTCGGCGGCGGCGCCCTCAGCGGACTGGTCGGGGGCGTCGTCCTCGACCTCGCCTCCCACGGCATCTCCTTCGGCTCCGGCGCCGCCATCGGCGCCATCCTCGGCGGCGCCACCAGCTACGCGCTCGCCAAAGGCTACAACCTCACCCAGGGCGACTCCCAGACCGTGCGCTGGACCGAATCCCATTTCCGCGACCAGGTCCGTTTTTCCCTGCTGCTCTACCTCGCCGTGGCCCACTTCGGTCGCGGACGCGGACGCTGGCGTGACTCCCCCCACGATCCCGAACACTGGGCGGAAGTCGCCGAGCGCGTGGTGGAAAGTCACCGCGCCAAGATCGGCGATTTCTGGAAACGCGGAAAGAGCGAGGACCCCGACTCCCTGCGAAAGCGCCGCCGCCCATGGGTCGAGAGCCTCCTGAGTGAATTGCTGATCGAGCTCTATCCCGAAGCGCGGCGGCTATTGCGAAAATAACGGACATCGAACGGTCTGACCACTATCGGCGGGACCCGGAACACCAGCACATCCCTCCCAACCTGTGGCCAGGCTCTCCGAGCCCGGTTCGCGTCCCGCCACTCGACTACCGCCGGTGCTCCGCGACGTTCCGAAGGCTATTTTCGTGGCAATACCGCGTCCGACGACGTCGAGTTGGCCGTTGCTCGGGAATCTCCGAGGAAAATTCCGTCGCTCCGGCGGCCGCCAACGACCGACCAAACAGGGTCGCCTCCGCGATTCAACCCTCTTTCCCTCCGATCCATTCGCCTCCCGCGCACCCTCTGACCGCCCTCCGTCGAAGCGGTGATATCCGGGAGGGAATCCAGCCTCCGGAACCCCGGATCGGACCGCCCTGATAGACGCGCGCTTTTCAGAAAATTCCTTGTAGGGACGGGGCTTTTCGGGGATTCTCACCGGCGACCGATCAGAGTGATATCACTTCGGGCGGTCATACGAATAAACACTGTTAGCCCAAGAAATGAAACTCGTTCGATTTCCCATAGTTTGGTTAATTTTGGTAGTGAACGCATTTGCTCAAGAAAAGCAGCTGCCAACTGAATCAAAAGAACTCACGGACAAACTCTCAGCGTGGGAGCTTGACCTGCAAGCGGAGATGCAGCAGGAGATTCGAGCCAAAAGAAACGAAGTGATTGAACTTCTCGAAAAGCATCTCGAATCCGCAACACGTTCGGGAGATTTAGATGGTGCGATTGCAATCCGTGCAAAAATACAAGAGTTGCGCCCCAAGAAGAAGGACCAAACGGAAATCGAGACCTCTCCTACAGCGACCTCGAAGTCCAAGATTCCTGAGGATGCGATCGAGCACGAGGGAAAATTGTATGCAGTAATTTATTCCGACGAGCAAATGACGTTCAGGGATGCTCAACGCGAGGCGCGAAAGCTCGGTGGAGAGATCGCGCTTTTGGATAACAAGCAGCCTAAAGGGTTGATCGCTGCAGCTCATACTGAAGTGGTCTCGATTTGGGCATTTATACGTGAAGGCGATGAGCAGGTTGAAGGGCTCATGAAATATCGAGGTGGACTTTACGGTTCGGAAGAGGCCAAGTCTGGAATGTTGCCTGGATTCGTTTGCGTATGGAGCAAAAGCGAGGGCTAACAAAACGCGGCTGGACAACCCGCTACCCCGCCGTGAGTTGACATGACCCTCTAAACTCGAACACTTAACAATGTTCCGACGCGGCGCTCCCGGTAGCGGGTGCCAGCGCTTTGACGTTTGCCAATGAAAATGCTCCTAACTACTTTGCTAGTGTCCGCGACAATAACCCCGTCTTTTTCCGAAGGTTTCGAAGAAGGGTATGACGCAAAGTCCACGCTCGAATCAATAGCAATTGAAGAGATCGTAGTTGAACATGCTTCGGTTCAGGAAGTAATCAATCTCGTGCTTGAACAGTGTCAGGAGATTATGACCTCTCGTGGCGAATCCTCTGGATTTATTGATTCACTGTTTGTGCCCGCTCCAGACGAGTTCCTTCCATCTTTCCAAGGTTCAGTGACAGGCGAGTTCGGACCAGCATCCGCTTGGGATGTACTTGAGTTTCACGGGAGCATGTGCGGTTTCGAGGTTTATCAGAGAACTGATGGAAGACTTGAGTTTCGAACCGAACCGAAACGGGCGGCGAATCGGGTAGGAACGGGGTTTGAACCCGCTCCCCCCACACCACCCGGCATGCGGGTCCGCACCGGGCGGTTCCCATCAGTCATGGATTCGCCCTCCGACCCTTCGCGGGGCCGTCGGGATACCGAATGTTGATCCACTGGGCTGCGATTCCGGGTACACCTCTATCTGTAAGCCACTGATTGTTCATCGCGGCTCTGACGAGTGCATGGCCGCGCCGGCGGCGAGCGGCCATCGACGGAGCGAAGCGCAGCCCGAAGGGTGAAGGCTGCCGAGGGCAGCCTGAATCAATTCTGACTCAGACGCCACGGGCCTTTCCGACTCCGGCTGGCTTTGTGCACTTCCGCTCGATTAATCCCCAGACGGAGCAGGTTTCGTCGTCGGGTGCGGGGCCGTTTCCACTGTTTCCAGTAGTACAGTCGCACTCTGCGTCTTAACCACCCGTCCAGGTCTCGTGCCTCGCGGTAGGTCATGCCCAGCCCATAGTAGTTCACCGCGCCCCTCACGAATCGTAAGCGGGGTAAACGCGGCCCCTGTTGAATTCTAGCGGGATTGGCGAATCGG
>CAYTNL010000043.1:0-54027 GCA_964439145.1 uncultured Verrucomicrobiales bacterium | reverse complement strand
GGCCGAACTCGCCGCCCCAGACCACCAGGGTGTCGTCGAGGAGACCGCGCTGCTTGAGGTCCTTGATGAGCGCGGCCGACGGTTGGTCGGCGTCGCGGCACTGGCCGGGCAACTGCTTGGGCAGGGTGAAGTGCTGGTCCCAACCCATGTGGAAGAGCTGGATGAAACGCACGTCGCGCTCGGCCATGCGGCGTGCCAGCAGGCAATTGTAGGCGTAGGTGCCGCGCGTGGTCACGTCCGGGCCGTACATGTCGAGGATGTGTTGCGGCTCGTCGGAGAAATCGGTCAGGTCCGGCACCGAGGTCTGCATCCGGTAGGCCATCTCGTATTGGCGGATCCGGGTGTCGATCTCGGGATCGCCGAACTCGGCCAGCTTCTTCTCGTTGAGCTTGGCGAGGTCATCGAGCATGCGGCGCCGGGCGGTGGCGTCGAAGCCATCGGGGTTGTTGAGGTAGAGGACGGGGTCGCCGACGCTCATGAATTTCACGCCTGCATGCTGCGTCGGGAGAAAACCGCTGCCCCAGAGGCGGTCGTAGAGCGGCTGGCAGTTCGGCCGACCCGTGCCGCGCGAAACCAGCGCGATGAAGGTCGGTAGGTTGTCGTTGGCAGAGCCGAGGCCGTAGGACAGCCACGACCCGATGCTGGGCCGGCCGGCGAGCTGGTGGCCGGTCTGGAAAAACGTGATCGCCGGATCGTGGTTGATGACCTCGGTATGCATCGAGCGCACCAGGCAGATGTCGTCGGCGATGCCGGAGATGTGCGGGAGCAGTTCGCTGATCTCCATCCCGCTCTCGCCGTGCCGGGAAAATGCGTATTTCGTTCCCGCCAGCGGAAAGGAACTCTGGTTGGCGGTCATGCCGGTGACCCGCTGGGTCATCTCGAAATGATCCCGCATGTCCTCGCCGAAATGTTCCTGGAGCAGTGGCTTGTGGTCGAAGAGATCCTGCTGCGACGGCGCGCCGCTCTGGAACAGGTAGATGACCCGCTTGGCCTTGGGCGGGACATGGAACTCCGGGAGCACGCCGTTGAGCGGGGAAGGCGACTCGGTCGCGGCCGCCTGTCCGAGATCGCGTCCGAGGAGCGATCCCAGCGCGGCGATGCCGATGCCGCGGGCGCTGCGACCGAAGAAATGGCGCCGGGTTTCGCCGAGGCGGAACTCGGCTTCGGGAGTGGCGAGGGGGGAGGCGAAATTCATTCCAGCGTGATGGTTTCGTCGAGGTTCAGCACGAGGTGGGCGACGGCGGTGCGGGCGGCGTGTTCCACCGGATCGAGCGATTCGCCGACCTCCGATTCACCGGCGGAAAGAAAGGCCTTCGCCGCTTCCGGGTCCTTCCCGAAATGTTGTCGGTAGAAGGCGAGGCTGCCGGTGAGAATTTCCACGGTGTCCTCGTCGGCGCGATGCGCGGTGGCATTCCGATAGAGCTGGGAAACGATCGTCCTCGTCTCGCCATCCCCGGTTTCCGCGGTCCGTGTCGCGAGATGGCGCGCGGCTTCGAGAAAGGTCTCGTCGTTCATCAATGCCAGCGCCTGCAGCGGGGTGTTGGTGGCCCGGCGCCGCACGTTGCAGGTTTCGCGTCCGGCGGCGTCGAAGATGATCTGGCGCGGCGGATTCACCGCCCGTTTCCAATAGGTGTAGAGGCTCTTTCGGTAGAGAGCGTCGCCCTGGCTGGGGGTGTAGCGGAAACCCGCGTTCTGGTTGACCGAGTTCCACAATCCCGGCGGCTGGTAGGGTTTCACGGGCGGGCCGCCAGTCTCGCGATTCAGCAATCCGGCGGCCTGGAGGGCGCTGTCGCGAATGGCGAATCCGTCGAGCCGATAGCGCGGGCCGCGGGCGAGAAGGCGGTTTTCCGGATCGCGACTCAACAGGGTTGGGTCGATCATCGAACCCTGTTGAAAGGCCTCGCTGGTCAGGATGAGGCGGAAGAGCGCCTTCAGGTCCCAGCCCGATTCACGGAATTCCACGGACAGCCAGTCGAGCAGTTCGGGATGGGTCGGCACTTCGCCCTGGAGTCCGAAATCCTCCGTCGTCTTGACGATCCCGGTGCCGAACAGGCTCTGCCACGCGCGATTCACGATGACGCGGGCGGTGAGCGGGTTCTCCGGCGACACCAGCCAACGGGCCAGTTCGAGTCGATCCTTCGGTTGCTCACCGAGGCTTTCCGAGAGCAGGGAAGCCGGAACGGCCCGGGGGAGCGGCTCGGAGAGATCGGGCTCGGTATACTGACCGCGATGCAGGAAATAGGCGGGTCGGCGATCGCCGTCGGCTTCCCGCATGACCATGACGGGCACCTCACCGTAGCCGGCGGCGTTCATTTGCCGCTCGATCGATTCCAGGGTCTTGCGGGCCTTTCGCAGCGGCGGATCGATCTCGCGGTAATGCTCCAGCAGTGCCTGTTGCTGTTTCTTGTTCCGCTGCTCGGGTGCGACCTGGAGCGCGGCGAGTATCTCCGGGGAAAAGGCGGAGGCACCCTCGAGATCGGGTTGCGCTTCACTCGTCAACTGGAGTCGGAACCGGCCAAGGTTGTGGTCCTGGAAATTGGACGCGTGGGAGAGGGTGACGGTCAGCTGCCGCCCGTCCTTGCCGGCTTCCAGGGGCGTTTCGAAAAGAAAGAAGGCGCTGACGTTGCCCGGTTGATTGTCGTGGACGGCCCAACCGGTGTTGGGCTTGCCGTCGATGAGATTCTTCGCCGGGTAGTTGGCCTGGGCGAAGGTGGCGATCGCTTCCCGGATGGGGACGGGAGAATCGCCGGACTTCACCGTCACCTCGCTGAGCACGAAGTTTCCGTTCACGCTGCGCGCCAGCTGCCGCGGTTTCGTGAACGAGGGATGGGTGAGGGCGTCGAGGCGGAGACCGGTGATCGTTTCCATGCCGGCATCGATGGTGACGGTGTAGGTCGCGTTCTCCTTGACGTCGCCTTCGAGAATCCAGGTGCCGTCGGCTTCCCGCTTCAGCGTTCCGCTCGAAGTGTTCGCGCCGACCACGTCGGCATCGTGCCAGTCATCGTCCCCGCGAGGCTTCAGGGCAGTGACGGCCCAGGCGTCGAAGCGATCCTTCAGGCTCTGCTCGGCCTGGGTGACGGCTCGGCGAGCCGCGTCGCGTTTCTCGGTCAGCTCGGGCGGGGGAACGCGCAGGGGCGATCCGGTTTTCAGCACCGGGTTGGCGGTGACGCCCTTGCCGATTCCTTTCTCGCCGATGTTGTTGAAGTAGGCGAAGAGCTGGTAGAACTCGCGCTGGGTGATGGGATCGTACTTGTGGTCGTGACAGCGGGCGCAGCCCATGGTGAGGCCGAGCCAGACGGTCGAGGTCGTCTCCACGCGGTCGATGACGTTCTCGACGAAGAATTCCTCCGCCAACGCGCCGCCCTCGGAATTCTGCCGGTGGTTGCGGTTGAACGCCGAAGCGAGCACCTGGTCGTCGGTGGCGTTCGGTAACATGTCGCCGGCGAGTTGCTCGATGGTGAACTGGTCGAAGGGTTGGTTGTCGCGAAACGAGCGAATGACCCAGTCGCGCCACGGCCAGTTGCTGCGCTCGGCGTCGTTCTGGTAGCCGTCGGTGTCGGCGTAGCGGGCGGCATCGAGCCAGAGCAGGGTCTGGCGTTCCGCGTAGTCCATCGAGTCGAGCAGGCGATCGATCTGCTTCGCCCAGGCGTCGTCGGATTCATCGGCGAGGAAGGCGTCGACCTGCGCCGGGGTCGGCGGGAGTCCGGTGAGGGCGAGCGAGGCCCGGCGGAGGAGGGTTTCTCGATCCGCTTTCGGGGTCGGTTTCAGTCCCGCGCTCTCGAGCTTCGCGAGGAGGAAACGATCGACCGGGTTGCGGTTCCACGCGTCGATTTTCACCTCGGGCGCTTCGGCGCGGACGGGGGGCTCGAACGACCAGTGCTTCGCGTAGGGAGCGCCCTCTTGGATCCAGCGATCGAGGAGGTCTTTCTGCTCGCTGGTCAGGGAGCGATTCGAATCCGGTGGCGGCATCTGGTCGGCCGGGTCGTCGCTGCGGATGCGCCAGTGCAGTTCGCTGTCTTCCAGGCTGCCGGGCTTGACGCCGAAATAGCCACCGAGGTCGGCGAAGAGATGCTCCTTGGTATCGAGCCGGAATTCGGATTTCTGGTTCTTCGCGTCCGGCCCGTGGCAGTGGAAGCACTGGTCCGAGAGGATGGGGCGGATGTCGCGGTCGAAATCCACGGGCGCCTCGGCGGCCAACGCGCGTTCGCCAAATGAGGTGAGTGCGATGGCGAGGAGGATCTCCAACGGACGGAGACGCGATTTGTGGGGAGGAAAAATCACCTTCCTATCATGCCTCCGCTGCTTGATATCTTACGAGCGAAAATCATCCGTCAACGCGCCCCGTTTCCGCCGCTTGACCGGGAAAAGCGGGACCGGTACGGTTCCCGTTGACTCGTCATGAACCCGCTCGATCCCGCGCACGAATTTCATCGCCTGCTGACGCGCCGCCGTTTTTTTGAAGGCGCCGGCCTGAAGGTGGGCGGCATCGCCCTGGCGTCGCTCCTGGGGCGAGCGTCCTCCAGATCGGCCGAGGCCCAGGTGCACGCGCCGCTGCCGGGGTTCCCGCATTTTGCCCCGAAGGCGAAGCGGCTCATCTACCTGCACATGAACGGGGCGCCTTCGCAGCTGGACCTGTTCGACCACAAGCCGCAGTTGCAGAAGCACTTCGACCAGGAGCTCCCGGACTCGGTGCGCAACAACCAGCGCATCACCACCATGACCTCGGGACAGGCGCGTTTCCCGGTCGCGCCGAGCAAGTTCGCCTTTTCCCGCTGCGGCGAGAGTGGCACTTGGATGAGCGAGTTGGTTCCGCACATGCATGAGGTCGCGGACGACATTGCCATGATCAAGACGGTGCACACCGAGGCGATCAACCACGACCCCGCCTGCACCTTCGTCATGACCGGCAGCGAGGTGCCGGGCAAGCCCAGCCTGGGCTCCTGGATCAGCTACGGGCTCGGCAGCGAGAGCAACGACCTGCCGGCCTTCGTCGTTTTCACGCCGACCTTTCCCAAGGAGAGCCAGGCGCAGGCGCTCTTCACCCGGATGTGGAGCAGTGGTTTCCTGCCGACGAAATATGACGGTGTGGCCCTGCGTGGCCAGGGCGATCCTGTGCTCTACGTGAAGAATCCTCCCGGGGTGAATCCCGGTGATCGCCGCACCATGCTCGACGCGCTGAACCGCCTGAACGCGAAGACCCACGAGCGTTTCGGCGATCCGGAGACCCAGACGCGCATCGCCCAGTACGAGATGGCCTTTCGCATGCAGAGCAGTGTGCCGGAACTGACCGATCTCAGCGGGGAAAGCAAAGCGACGCTGGAGATGTACGGACCCGACGTGGAGAAGCCGGGCAGTTTTGCCCACAGCGCCATCCTTTCGCGGCGGCTGATGGAGCGGGGCGTTCGCTGCGTCCAGATCCTGCACCGCGGATGGGATCAGCACAACAATCTGCCCCGCCTCATAGAGGGTCAATGCCGCGACGTCGATCAGCCGACCGCCGCGCTCATCAAGGACCTGAAGCTGCGCGGCCTGCTCGAGGACACGCTGGTGGTGTTCGGTGGCGAGTTCGGACGCACGGTCTATTCCCAGGGTGCCCTGACGAAGGACAACTACGGGCGTGACCATCACCCGCGGAATTTCTGCATGTGGATGGCTGGCGGCGGCGCGAAGCCGGGAATCACCTACGGCGAGACCGACGATTTCAGCTACAACATCACCGAGAACCCGGTCCACCTGAACGACCTCAACGCCACCATCCTTCACTGCCTCGGCATCGACGACCGGCGTTTCACCTACCCGTTCCAGGGACTGGAACAACGCCTCACCGGCGTGCAGCACACGCGGGTGGTAAGCGAGTTGCTGGCGTGAGAAAACAACGAAGCGAATTCCGTAGCATGGGCTTCCAAGCCCGTGTCCGTCTCGCGGGCTTCCAAGCCCGCTGCGTTAGGAAAGAGATACGGCGATCTTCGAATGTCTGTCTGGAAAGCGGCTGGCCAATCATGGGCGATTTCAAATCGCCCCTCCTTGTGCCTCACGGGAATCGCACCGGATCAATGACCGCGTGGCGGATGCTTTTCCGCTTCCAGGTGTAGGTGAGATGGACTTTTCCGTCGCTGGCCTGCATCACCCAAGGGTAGGAAAACTCGCTCCGCTCCTCTTTCTCCAGGGTCAGGACCGGGGTCCATTTCCTTCCATCCTCGGGAATCGCCACGTTCAGCATCTGCCGGTTCGCGGGGAAGGGCATCCGTTTGAGGGTGTGGTTGTAGACGATGAGGTGGCGCCCATCCGCCAGGGTGAGGGCGTCGGTGCCGGAGTTCGGGTTCGGGAGCATCGTCGCGGTGAAGGGACCCCAGGTCTTCCCGGCATCCTCGGACCAGGCCTGTCCGACCACGCCTTCCTTCGTCCGGCAGAGCGCCTGCCAGCGATCATCGGCGTGAAAGAGGAGGCTGGGTTGGATGGCGTTGAAGTTCTTCGCGTCGTTGATGGGGCCGATCACCTCCCAGGTCTTTCCGAGGTCGCGGGTGATCTCGAAATGCACCCGCCAGCCGTCGTGCTCGGTGCTACTGGGGCAGAGGATGGCGCCGTCGTCGAGTTGGATGGCGCGATTCTTGACGGGGCCGATGAGATGCGGGCGCGAACCCAGCTTTTCGTTTTCGCCGAGTTTCCAGGGTTCGGCCCAGGTGTTTCCTCCATCGTCGGAGCGGGTCATCATGCCCCACCAGGCGGCGGCACGGTTGGGTTCGTGGGGGACGACCTTGTAGAAGAGCAGGAGCGGACCCTCCTTGGTCTGCAACAAAACAGGGTTGCCCACGCGGTGATCGGACGCCTCGTGTTCAGAACCATCGACGACTTCGACGGGCGCCCGCCACTCGCCATCGATTTGACGAGTGAACCAGATGGAGTTGTCGATGTCCGGTTCGCTGGTACCTCCGAACCAGGCCGCCGCGAGTTGGCCGTCCGGAAGCTCGACCAGCGTGGAGGAATGACAGCTCGGCGTCGGTGGATTCTGGGGATCGAAGAGAAACTCCACGCTTTCCCACGCTCCTTCGCCGGGTTGGGACAAGGGCGGCAGTTTCACTTGGGAGGGATGGTGATTCTCCGCCCGCCAGATGGCGCCGCCGCGGTAGAGTTCGCCGATGGGGTAGCGGGCGTTCGGGGTGACCGCGTTGTTCATGAAGGTGGCGATTTTCTCGACGATCTCGGGATGATCGGTAGCCAGGTCCGTCGTTTCGCCAATGTCCTCGGACAGGTCGTAAAGTTCCATCCGGCCCTCGTTCTTCCCGAGGCGGATGGCTTTCCAATTTCCGATTCGAACGGCCTGGTCGTAGTAGCGCCGGTTGTGTCCGTAGTCCCAGTAGAGCGGTTCGCTGCGATCCGGGAGGGATTCGCCCTTCAAGGCGGGGATCACGGATATGCCGTCCAGATCGAGAGCGCCGGGGAATTTCGCATCCGCCAGTTCGGCGAAGGTCGGGAAGAGATCCTGGAAGGCAATGACCTCGTCGCTGACCGTTCCCGCTGGGATGGTTCCGGGCCAGCGGGCGAGGAAGGGCACCCGGATGCCGCCCTCGGTGAGGTCACGCTTGAAGCCGCGCAGCGAGCCGCTGGTGTGAAACCGGTCCCAGACCGTGGAGTGGCCGCCGTTGTCGCTGGAGAAAAGGATGAGGGTGTTTTCGCCTAGACCGAGTTCGTCGACCAGGTCCACGATCCTTCCCACGCTCTCGTCGAGCCGATGCACCATGGCGGCGTATTTCCTGGCCTTCTCCGGCCAGTCGCGGTCGGTGTAGGGATCGGTGGATGGCACGGCGAGTCCGTCCTTGTCTTCCTCCTTCGAGGAGAAATGAGGCAGGGTGAAGGCGCCGTAGAAGAAAAAGGGGGTGTCCTTTTCCTTCGCCGAACTGCGGATGAACTTCAGGGCACGCTCGACGAGGAGATCGTGGCTGTAGTGTTCGCGGGTGACGGCGTTGTCGGGCAACTCGTGGCGCCGCTCGTTGTCGTCGAGATACTCGGTCCAATAGTAGTGGGCGTGGTCCTGGTTGAGGTAGCCGAACCACTCGTCGAAGCCCTGGTTGGTCGCGCGGCCGGGAGTGTCGGGATCGCCGAGCGACCACTTGCCGATGCCGCCGGTGCGGTAGCCGGCCTCCTGGAGAACCTCGGCGATGGTGAGGTCCTCGTCGTCGAGGTAGGTCGGGTAGTGGGGAACGTTGTCCCGCGCCGGGGTGTGGCCGTTGTGGAGACCGGTCATGAGCACGCTGCGCGACGAGGTGCAGACGGGCCCGCCGGCGTAGGCTTGGGTGAAACGGATACCCTGTTCCGCCAGGCGATCGAGGTTCGGCGTGGCGATCAGCTCCTGACCATAGCAACCGAGGTCGCCGTAACCGAGGTCGTCGGCGAGGAGGAAAATGACGTTGGGAGGACGGGTATCATCGCTCGCGCAGAGACGCAGAGACGCGGAGAGCGTGAGGAGGAGGGCAAGAAGGATTCGGCTCATGGGGAGAAGGTGGCGGCGGTCTCGTTCATGTCGCGGTTCCATCGCTCCCAGGCGGTCTGCAGGTCACGCAGGCGATCGGGGTGTCGGGTGGAGAGGTCGGTGGTTTCTCCGGGATCGTTGCCGAGGTGAAAGAGTTCGGCCTTTTTCCCGCTTCGGGTGGCGACCAGTTTCCACGGTCCTTCGCGCAGGGCTCCGTGACTGCGGGTCCGCCAGAAGAGCGGGCGATCGGGGAGAGCCTCTCCCTCGAAGAGCAACGGCGACAGGTCGATCCCGTCGAGGGAAGCATCGTTGATGTCGGCTCCGGCCAGCCTGGCAAAGGTGGGGAACAAGTCGTTGGTGTGGGCGAGCACATCGGTCACGCCCGGATCAATGCGCCCCGGCCAGGAGGCGATCGTGGGAACGCGATGGCCGCCCTCGTAGACCTCGGTTTTTTGACCGCGCCAGGGACCGTTGCTGGAAATGTTGCGAAACTTCTTTCCGTAGGTCAGGTAGCCGCCGTTGTCGGACGTGAAGACGACCAGGGTGTTTTTCTGGAGGTCGTGATCGCGCAGCGCGGCGACGATCTTGCCCACACTGGCGTCGAGGGATTCGATCATCGCCTTCACGTGGGGGGCGACGTTTTCCGGATCGGGAATGACGCCCCACTTGTCCTCCTGCCACGATTTTCCGACCTCGCGCTGCGGTGGATCGTTCGGCCCCTGCCAGGGGAAATGGATGGCCAGGTGGGGCAGGTAGAGGAAGAAGGGGCGCTCGCGATTCGCCTCGATGAAATCGACGCCATGTCGAGTGAGCAGGTCGGTGGTGTAGCCTTCCTCGGGGACGAGCGCCTCGTCCTTCCACCAGTCGGGATTTCCCGAGCGATCGACCCGCGTATGAAAATCGCCATCGCCGGAGACGAGTCCGCGAAAGACATCGAAACCCTGCCGGGTCGGAAACAGATCGGGCTCGTAGCCGAGGTGCCACTTGCCGAAGCAGCCCGTCGCGTAGCCCTGTTCGCGCAACACTTCGGCGATCGTGACCGCCCCGAGCGGGAGGCCGAGTTCCCGCTGCGTGGTTCCCGAGAGCGCCCCGTCGAAGATCTCGCCGAAGGCCTGGGGATAGCGACCGGTCAGGATCGAGGCCCGGGTCGGGCTGCACATGGCCCCGCCACTGTGAAAATCGGTGAAGCGTAGCCCGCCCGCCGCCAGCGCGTCGAGGTGGGGCGTCTCGTTGATCGCGCTTCCATAGCACCCGAGATCACCCCATCCGAGGTCGTCCGCGACGAGGAGAACGAGGTTGGGTGGTTCTGCTCCCGCCGCCACGGAGCCGCCGGATAACAGCACACAGACCAACACCAGCGAGTAGATCCTAAGAGAGAAGTCGCGATTCATGGGTCGAGTCCCTCAGTCCGTCGCGTTCAACAAGGGGTCCAGAAAGTCGTAGAGTTCCTTCGTGGCGGGATCATCGGGCTTTCCGAGATCGTTGTTCAGGCGGCTGTGATTGCTGTCACGCTTCCCGTAGGCTTTCACGGGGATTCCCGCTTGCTTGAGTACTTCCTCGAATCGAAGGGCCTGCGCCCGCGTATTGGGATTTCCCGGAAAATAGAGAATGAGGAAGGGAGGAATCCCTTTTCCTTCGGCCACATGAGTGACCGCCGAGAAATCGATGTGCTTCTCCGGATCGTTTCCGAATTTCTGCCGGTGCCCGTAGGTGGGGAGCGGACGCCCGTAAAGCTGTTCGCGGAGTTCGGCGGTGGCGATGATCTTGGGAATGTCGTAGGTGTCGCCATCGACCGGCACGCAGCCTTTGAGCACGGTGAAAGGAACGCTTTCCGCCTGAAGGTAGCGGTCGTCGGTGCAGATGAGCGCCGCCACCTGGGCGCCGGCGGAATGTCCGCCCACGAAGACCCGGTTCGGATCGCCACCGTAGTCGGCGATGTTTCGATGCACCCAGCCGATCGCCGTGGCGACATCGCCGATGAGCGTTTCCATTTCGACTTCGGGGAGCAGCCGGTAGTTGGCCGACACGAAAATCATGCCACGCTCCGTCAGCACTTTCGGTTTCAAGGCGACACCGCCCTTGTCCCCGGCCTGCCAGCCTCCCCCGTGAATCCAGAACATGACCGGCAGCTTTTTGCCGGCGGGTTTTTCGGGGGTGTAGACGTCGAGAACCTGTCGCGCATGACCACCATCGACATAGGGAATGTCGGCGGTCATTTGCTGGGCGTCGGCATCGCGGAGAAGGAGCGACAGGAGCGCGGTGGCGAGTAGAAGGGATTTCGATTTCATCGGTCGTTGTTCGGCGTGCGGCTGGCTTCGTTGAAGCGGGGGAGATCGCCCACCGCCATGTTGTCTGCGAGAATGAGAATGACGATGGGGCTTGCGCGTCTCATTTCACATGGGAATCAAGAGGGGTGATCAGATCCCCTCGGCATGAATGCGATCCGCGTCGCGGTCGGCGCCGGCGGGGGCTTTCCAAGCCTCGTTGCGCTTGACGTTGGGTAGGGGATTGCCGGTTTCGCGGTCGAAGGTGTCTGGGCTGATGTCTTTGGGAACCGAGTCGCCGGTCTGGTCCATCCACCGTTCGAGCGCTTCGGCGAGCTTTTTCTCGACGGAGGCAAAAGCGGGATCGCCGGCGAGGTTGGCGATCTGGTGGGGGTCGGCGGCGGTGTCGTAGAGTTCCACCTCGGGACGCGGCGCCAGGAAGATGTCGGCCTGGATCGGCGGGAGTGGTTCGGAGGAGTCGCGGGCGGCCCTCAGTGCCTGGAAGGAATCGGATTTCGCCGAATCGGCCGGTCCCTGTAGCGCGAGCGCGGGACGGAAATTGCGAATGTAGAGCCAGCGGCCGTCGCGAACCCCGCGGCCATGCGCCTCGTAGTCGTGCCAATTGTGTTCGGAAAAGGCGAAGGGCCGGATCGTCGCCGTCGGGTTGGCGAACACGGGCGCCAGGCTGCGACCCTGGAAGGTCGGGCTTTTCTCGATTCCGGCCAGCTCGGCAAAGGTGGGGGCGATGTCGATCACACTGATGAGCGAGTCGGAGACACCGCCCTTTTCCCCGATGCCGGGACCGGTGGCGATGAAGTAGGTCTGCATGCCGTCGTCGATGAGGCGTGTCTTGGCGCGGGGAAAGGGGCGGCCGTTGTCGGCGATGATGATCAGCCAGGTGTTCTCGAACTCGCCTTTCGCCTTCAGCCAATCGGCGACCTCGCCGACGAAGTGGTCGAAGCGGGTGACTTCGTTGAGGTAGGAAGCGAAATCCGCGCGCGTTTCCGGCGTGTCCACCAAGGCGGGAGGGAGAACGACCTCGGCGGGATCGTGTTTCGGACCGTACTTGGCCTCGTCCCATTCGGAATCGCCGTCCCAGGCGCGATGGGCGTCGAGCGCGGCCAGCCAGAGATAGAAGGGTCGGTCTTCGGGAGCTTCCTCCAGCGCCGTGATCCAATTGCCGTGGCCGCCGGAGTTGCCCTCCACTTTCGGCGAGTATTCTTTCACCCAGGGTTCAGTGGGCGGCATCTCGCCGTCAGGCGCCGATTTCCAGGTCATGTGATTCTTCCCGGCCAAGGCGGTGTGGTAGCCGGCGTCGCGGAGCAGTCCCCCGATGGAGGGCAGGTGCCAGGAGATGGGGCGATGCAGTTCGGCGGCGTCGCCGTTGTTGTGCGGATAGCGACCGGTGTTGATGCTGGACCGGCTCGGGCTGCAACTGCTGGCGGTGAGGTAGGCGTTGGTGAACTTCATCCCCTCCGCGGCGAGGGCGTCGATACGGGGGGTGCGACCGTTGGGGCTCCCGTAGCAACCGAGGTCGTCGTAGCTGATGTCGTCGGCGATGAGAACGATGAAATTGGGCCGATCATCGGCGGACGCGCGCGCGATGCTCGAGAGGGCGATGAAGGCGAGGGAAAAGAGAAAGGTTTTCATCATGGGAACCGGAAAAGAGATCGCGAATGAACCACGATTCGGCCAACACGCCATCCGCGGAATGCCGGCGCGCCGGGTCAGTCCAGCCGCTTTACCCGTAGATCCTTCCAGTAGACGCGCCAGCCGGCCTGCCAGTTTTTTCCGCCGTGAACCTGGAGGGCGATGGAGCCGGACGGTTCCACGACTTCGCGCGCCTTCTCCGGATCGTATTGCGGATGGGTGGTCCGAGAAGCGTCGAAACGGCAGACCTTGCGATCGTTGACCCAGGTCTCGATGACGGGCAGCTCGCCTCCGGTGACGCGAACCCTGAGCCGGTTCCAGCCATCATCATCCCAGGCGGACAGCCACTCCTCTTGAGTACAGGTCATTTCGTAAACGCCTTCCGGCCAGTTCGCGGTGCGCGAATCGACGGCCATCTTCAACTCCGGTTTCCCCGGATCGATTCGGGAAAAGCCGAAGGGTCGAAAGGGCACGCTGTAGGGTTTCGTTTCCAGCCGGATGTGTCCGACATTGCCGTTGTCCCGGTGGTCGAAATAGATCTGCCATCCGCCACCGCGTTCGTCAGTGTGGACGAAAACCCCGCTGTCCGGCCCCCAGTCGCCTTTCAACGAAAGCTCCAGCTCGAACTCGGAGAATTTCTCGTCGGTCAGCAGCAGACCGCCGTTCCCCGATCCGGGCGGGTCCTGCTCGCCGAAGATTACGCCGTCATTGGTCACGCCCCAGTTACCGCCGCTGCCATGCTGACCGCGCTCCCGCTGCTTGTGCCAACCGGCGAGATCCTTGCCATTGAATAGCGGGGTCCAGCTCGTATCGTCAGCCAGGCCCGGGGCGAGAGCCGGAATGATGGCTCCGGCGAGAATCAACAGTGGGGGGAACTTGTTCATGCCGGCATCATGCCCCAGGTGGGGGCGCGGGAGAAGGACGCAATCGCACCCTTCACGCGCCGCTACCCAACAGGGTTGCGTCGCGGACCCGACCCTGTTGCATCGTGGCGAAAATCACCGGCCGCTTTGCTTGTCCGCCTCGGTGGCGCGCAACCCGGCGATTTTCGGGGGATTCCAGTTGGCGGGTTGGCCTTTCCGCTGGGCGGCCAGCCAGTTGAGCGCGGCTTCGTGGACGATCTCATGCCCTCCCTCGAAAATCGTGACCCGGGTATTGCCATGGGTGAGTCGAAAGACGGGTGGTCGATTTCCATAGAGGGCATCCTCGCCGACGACGCCTCCCCTGCCCGCGGGCGGTTGGCGGGTTTCGTAATAGTCGGAGATCTCGGTGTCGGTAAGCCTCTCGGACTCGGGCACCACGGCATTCCAGGCGTGGAGGGAGTGACTGAAAGGGACGCTGCCCGCGCGGCCGTCATTGATCCCGTGGTTCAGGTCCAAAGGCACGCCGGACGCGTGGCTGAGCCAGTTCAAGGGCGAGCGATGCCGGGCATCGGCCAGGCGCTCGGGGTTGTCGGGAGGACCGCCGAGCGCGCGCTCAATCTGGGCGGCGTAGTTGCCTCTGCCGGCGGCGTTGGTCTCGGCGTGCCAGGCGGCAATGTCGGAGATGCCACACCAGGAGGACACCCCGGCCCAGATCTCCGGAGTCCTCCCCGCGAGCAGGGCGGTGGCATGTCCACCGCCGGATACCCCGATGGCATAAATCCGCGCCTCATCGACCGGCGCCTGCCGTTTTGCCCAAACCACGGCGGCGCGGATATCCTCGACCATGAGATCGGAACCCATCGCCTCGGGGGTCCGATTCGGCCCCCGGAAGTTGGGATGGATGAATACCCAGCCATTCTGCAGACACCATTCGGCGTATTTGATCTCTCCCCCACCCTGCCGATGGTTGCCCGACCAGGTATGCAGCGCCACGAGCAGGGGCGCGCGCTCGCCGGGCGGCAACCGTGGCGCCCAGAACAAGGCCGGCTGCTCGCTGCCGTCGGCCGGGCAAGGATAGAGAATGTCGCGCACCTCGGCGGGATAGCCGGGCACGCCCCCGGTTGAGTTGTCATCGGCGAAAGCCATGCCTGCGGGGATAAAGCTGAGCGCCAGGGATGCGATCAAGCCTGGGGGAAAAGGGTTCATTCCGCCATTGATAGCCCGTCGGCGCCGGAAAAGGCAAGCGCGCAAGCGTCAGCGGACGGGTTCGCTGACACCGGCCGCGGAGCGAATCTCTTTGGCCAAAGCCTTGCGCCGAGCCGCGTCCATATCCGCCTGGGAAGCACCGGCGGAACGCGCCTCCTGAACGTTCTCCTTGAGGGCGACGCTGGACTTCCAGATGACCACCAGAACGATGGCGATGACGAGCAGACGGAACATGGTTTCAGGTCACGGCCTGAAATTACCAGACTTTTCAGAATAGCACGATCCCAAACTCCAACTATTTTCGCGTCACTTCGGAATCACCCCGAAAAAGTCCTTCATCACCTGCCGAAAGACGCGTCGTTTGAACTTCGGCACCCACTTGAGTTTGAACTTTTCCGGCTTGATCCACTTGTAGTTGGAGAACTCCCGGGTGTGCCTGGCGAGATCGATCTCATCGTCGGCGCCCAGATAGCGGCAGAGGAAGTAGGTCTGTTCCTGCCCGCAGAAGAGTCCTTTCTTGAGGTGGCCACCGGGAAATTTGTAGCGGTAGCCGGTGCGAATGGCGGCGACCTCATAGCGATCCATGGGCACGCCGATCTCTTCCCACACTTCGCGGAAAAGGGCCGCCAGGAGATCCTCGCCCGCGTCGACGCCTCCCTGGGGAAACTGCCAGCTGCCCCGGTAATCCACTCGCTCGGCGACGAAGATTTTTCCGTCCTCGCGTTGGAGGACGGCCGCGACATTCGGACGGTAGGAGGAGGCCATCGGGGGGAGGGGCGGAGCGGTTTGCGAAAGCCCGGCAGATTCCGGCTTCCGTAAACTCGGGAAACGTGAAATGGTGTTTAGAAGTGATGCGTAGTGTTTGCAACCCCCATTTCGGCGGAAGTCGGCTCATCGTGCTGATCGCCCTCATCGGCGGACTCACCATCGTGCTGCTGATGGTCCGCCACTGGTCCCCGCGGCGGGTGGTGGAGCGCCAGCAGACCGCGCTGTTGGCGGCACTGGAGCGGCGCAGCGCCAAGCGGCTGGATCGCCTGCTGGCGGCGGATTATCGGGACCAGTGGGACTTTGACCGGGAGGACGCCAAGCTCGCGGTGCTCGATATGGGCAGCCAGTTTTTCGTGCTCACCCTGCTGCCGCGCGACATCGAGCACACCGTCGGCAACGGCCACGCGGAGGTGAGCCTGCGCCTCGAGGCCAGCGGCAACGGATCTCCCCTCGCCCACGAAATCATCCGCACGGCCAACCGGCTCAAGGACCCTTTCGTCTTTCTTTGGGAAAAGCAGAGCGCCTGGCCGGGGGATTGGAAACTGACCCGCATCGAACAGCCCGGTCTCGCCGCCGAGCTGGGCGGCTATCGTCCCGGAGATCTCAAGCGGGCCCTGGATGGCGATTGATTCGTCCGCCCGTCTCCGCGACCATTCCCCGTCACCGTCGTTACATCCACCCATTCCATTCTTCACCATGAAAAGCCCCCTCCCTCTCCTGTTCCCGTTTCCAGCCAGCGCGGCCGCGCTGGCTGTCGCGTTCGCCTCGCTGAGTTCCGCCTCCGCGCAGGATAATCCCGGCGTTGCCGGCGTGGAGGACGGGATCAAAGGATTCTGGGAATGCGTCACGCCGACGGGCAGATTCGCCGTCAGGCTCGACCAGATCTCGTCCGTGTCCCAGCACGAGTATCTCATCGATGGCGGCGCGCGTGTCTACGAGGTCACCGTGGCCACCACGGGTCCGGTGGTGGCCCGCTATTATTTCATCGAACCCATCACCGAGGGATCGCCGCTCTCTCTGGGCAAAGCGACCATCGACCGGCTGCGCGAGGTCGCCAACGAAGCCGGAGGCCGGGTCGGGATCGACACCGAGCGCGATGTGACCAAGCACTATCCCGACACCACCCATGCCAAGACTTCGGAATACAGGCTCCGGGTGAAGGAAAACCTCGACCGTATCTACGAGCACATTCACCGCGTCTGGGCGGAGGAAAAAGGCCGCGGGGAGAAGAACAAGATCACGATCCGGGACGAGTGAGGCGGGTACGGTGAACCCGTCGTAATTGGGAGCATGGCGATGGACGATAATCTCGCTTCCCCTATCGCATGTTCCTGTGTAATTTTGGCCTCCTTGTCGGAGGGAGGCCGAATCGTCAACTATCGACACACCCAATCAACCTACTTGGGCCGCATCTGGATCCGCCATGGGCTGGACCCCCGTGACGAGCGCGGAGTTGTCACTCCAGCTTCCGGCCTATGAGGTCGAATGCCTGCTCGGCCGCGGCGGGATGGGAGCGGTTTACCGCGCGATACAGAAATCCCTGAAGCGGACCGTGGCGATCAAAGTCCTGCCGCTCGCCTTCGCGGACGACGAGTTGAAATTCGCCGAGCGTTTCCGCCATGAAGCCGAGACTCTGGCCCGGCTGAATCACCAATGCATTGTCCACATCCACGACTTCGGGGAAACCGGGGACGGCCTCCTCTATCTCGTGATGGAGTATGTCGATGGCACCGACGTTCATCAACTCATCCAAGCGAACGGCCGGCTCAGCGAAGACTACGCCCTCGCCGTGACCGCCCATGTCTGCGACGCGCTCGCCTACGCGCATTCCCGTGGCGTGGTGCACCGCGACATCAAGCCGGCCAACGTGCTGATCGATCAGGATGGCAACGTCAAGGTCGCCGACTTCGGACTCGCCAAAATGATCGATCCGACTTTCGACAGCAGGCTGACGATGAGCAACGTCGCCCTCGGCACGCCCGACTTCGTCGCGCCGGAGGTGCTCTCGGCGGGCATGACGGTGGACCACCGCGCCGATCTCTACGCGGTGGGGGTGATGCTTTACCAGATGCTGACCGGAGAGGTGCCGCGCGGTTTGTTCAAGCTGCCTTCGCAGCGTGGATTTGTCAGCGACGAGCGTTGGGACGAGATCATTTGCCGCTCCATGGAAGCCGACCGGGACGAGCGCTATCAGAGCGCGGTCGAGGTGCGTCACGCGCTCGATGCGATCATGACGGGCGTGGTGGTGGCGAAGTCGCCATCGGAAGAGATCCCGCCGACACGGCAAGGCGCTCCCCGAAAGCGCGGGCTGGTGATGGCCGCGGGCCTCTTCGCCTTCGCGCTGATCGCGGCTTTGGCCACCTTTCTGGCGCTTGATCGCGGGAACGAAGCCACCTCGGCAGTGCAGCCGGAGCAGACGGAAACGCACGTCGAGGAGGCGCCCAAGATGGCGGGTTCATCAAAAACGGTACTGTCCGGCCCGGGCGAAGTTGCGATCATCAGTCCGGGCATCGAGGTCCCTGGATTGTCCCGCGGGTTTCCGACCGCGCCAGAGACGATCTTTCCAGGCATTCAATGGACCGATGTCACCGCGAAGGTGCGGGAGGAAGCCGCCGCCAATCCGAAGCTGGTGGTCGAAGCCGGTGGCATCCGGCGCACCGGAAACGGCTCGCCGGTGGGAATTTCCGTGACGGATCCTTCCTGGCGGAACTATGCCATTCGCATTCGGCATTCCGCGGACACCCAGATCAACCTCCGCGGCGGTGATCACGGCATGGTCTACGTGCTCAATCAAAAGCTCAAAACCTTGATCCACCGACATGACGCCGGCGCGACGGAAGCGGCGATTCTGGAAGCGGGAATCCCCCATCCTTCCGGCTTCGACATCAACCAGACGCACGAACTGGTGGCCACGGTCGAAGACAACCTTTTCCGAGCGTGGGTCGACGGGCGCCCGGCCGGTCAGGTTCGGGACAATGCCCTTTCCACCGGTACCGGCATGGTCGTATGGGTGCGCCAGTCGGTGGTGCATTCCGTGGAAATCGCCCTTCTGCCAGAGTCGCCGCATCGGACGATGCGCGAGAGCTTCTGGGGACAAATCAAGGATGTGAACGCGGAGCGCCAAGTCGAGATCGTCGAGGGTGCGCTCGAGTCGATCAACCATAACGATCTGTCGATCAAACCGACGATCGAGGGCGGAAAGGTCACCGCTTTGAATATCACCCAGAAAGCCGGAGAGCCCCTCCACGACCTGTCTCCCGTCAGCTCCCTCACCGATTTGAAGATCTTCTTCTGCTATGCCCCCGGCGTCCGCGATCTCGACTGGCTGCGTGGGATGCCCATCGAACACCTCCAGCTGGAGAATGCTTCGGTGGAGGATTTCAGACCATTGCGGGAAACGAAAATCACTCATCTCGATCTCGATTTTCCCAAAGGAACGCCTGGTGACTACTCCCTCCTCGCCGGCCTGCCGCTGCGCGGCCTCAGTTTGCAGAAGTGTCCGCTCAATGATCTCTCCTTTCTTTCCGGCATGCCACTCAACCGCCTGGTTCTCACGGGCACGGGCATCACCGACTACACCCCACTCAAAGCCTTTTCGCTCGCCGAGGTGGATGTCGATCTCGTACCCGAACGCGACCTTCCCATCCTCCTCTCCATTCCCACCTTGAAGAAGATCAACGGGAATCCGGTGGAGGAGTATCGGGGAAAGTGAGTCTTAACCATGCATCAAGGAGCAGGGCCGCCCCCGGCCCAGTCATCACCCTACAGGGGCGGGGGCGCCCCTGCTCCTTGAGATTTCACCGCTCCCGTGGGGCGAACTGCAAGGCCAGCTCGCTCTCGAAAAGCTCGTAGCTCCCCTCCGGCAACCGCGCCTTCTCCGGATTGCGGCGAATGTAGCGGACGCAATTCGCGAAATGGTCGCGGTCCCTCACGAGCCGGTCGAAGTAGTCTTCCTGCCATACGGCTCCCGACCGCCCGAGAAGTCGGTTGACCCTGCGAGCCGAGATGCTTTTCCATGCACCGACTTCGATTTCCAGTTTGGCTCGCTCCTCCAGAGTGACAAGCACATGGACATGGTTCGGCATCGCGACCCAAGCGTGGAGACGGTATCGATCTTCATCGCCGTAGGTCAGCGTATCGATAAGCGTCTCGCGTAGCGCCGGAGTTTTCAGGAGGCATTCTCCCTCACCCGCATCCAGCCAGGCATCGATCCGGGCGCTGAAGAGGCGATGATAATCCCTTTCGGTTTCGGGCGACCATGGCTCAGGATGGTTGGCGAGCCAAACGGCCCGCTGCTCCGACCATTCTTCGCGGCGCGCTGCCGGAATGGAATCAGCCAATCGGAAGGTGATGAAATAGGTGGCTCCCGGCTGCTGCCAGTGAGGCAGGTTGTTCGCCGTGACTTCGATCTCCGCATAGGGATTGAAGAATTTTGGCGCGGGATGCATGAATTTCCAAGGAGCAGGGCCGCCCCCGGCCCTGTCATCTTATTGAGTGTCATTGGTCTTTCGAAAACAGGGGCGGGGGCGCCCCTGCTCCTTGGATTTTCACCGCCCCACCACTTCGAGTAAATAGGCCAACTCCGCCTTTTGCTCCGCCGGATCGGCCACGGTCTGCGCGATTTCTGCTTCGAGGTGTTTCGCGTAGCGCTTGCGCATCCGGTGAATCTGGAGACGCAGGGCTCCTTCCTTCACTCCGAGCTTTTGGGCAGTATCGGCATAGGGAGTGGCATTTTCCCCCAGGGGCAGGTATTGGCGGAGCTGCTCGAAATCTTCGAGATTGTCCCCCTTTTCAAAATCCTCCCGCAGCCGCTCCGTCGCCGCCGCGAGCAAGCGCTCCGCCCAAGCCCGGTCGAAGAGCCGCGCCGGATCGGTGATCCCGGCCGGTTCGTGACGATAACGCTCCTCCGCGTCGGTCTCATCCAGCGAGACGATCACCGCCCTGCCGCCGCGCTTTTCAGCCGCCCGCGATCGCAGGTGGTTGGCGTTCATCTCGCGCAGCATGTTGAGCATGAAAGACCGCAGGCGACCCTTCTCCTCTCGCGCGACCTGGATCGTCTCGCGGGTGACGAGGGCGCGGAAAAAGTCCTGCGTCAGGTCCTCCGCATCCGCCTCGCCGAACCCCTGCCGCCGGTTGAAGGCATACACGGGATACCAGTATTGCCGGCAGATCTCCTCCATCGCCGCCGTCGCCTCGCGCTCGTCGCCCTTCTGGACCTTGCGGATCAGGGTCCAACTGGTGGTGGGGAACTGGGGACTTCCGGAACCCATGATTGGCGAAAGAAAAAAGTGGGGAGCGGTGAAACAAGCGGAGCGGGACCGTTAATCTCATGATGCCGGGAGAGAACTCAAGCGAGAAAGCCGCCCCTATCGGACGCGCGACAAGCCCGGATTGGGATACCAACCAGCGACTCACTTCGATGAAAGTTTCACCCATTCTCCAAGCGGCTTCCGCCATCCTGTTCATGATCCCGGTCGTGGGACCAAAACCCGTCTCTGCCGCTCCGGGAGATCTGATAGACAGCTTCGACGCCGGTCTCTCTTCCTCTGCCCACACCGCCGCGCTCCAGCCGGACGGGAAAATCCTGGTAGGCGGATCACACTTTCTGGTCGGCTCGGGTAGCCCCGGCGAACTTCTTCGGCCCTTCCTCGCCCGCATCAATCCCGATGGCAGTCCGGATGCCTCCTTCTATCCCTCGCCCAACAACCGGGTCACTTGCATCGCGTTCCTCGACGACGGCAGGATTCTCATTTCGGGATGGTTCACCTCCCTGCAACCCGGCGGCAACAATCCACCCACCAATCCCGTCTTCTCCCGCAACTATCTCGCCATGCTCCACCCCAATGGAACCGTGGATGAATCCTTCAATGCCTCGGGCACCATGGTGAACGAAGAGGTGCATTGCATGTTCCCCCTCCCCGATGGTCGCATCCTCCTCGGCGGCAAATTCTCCCAGGTCAATGGCCAGCCGCGCAGCCGCATCGCCATGATCAACGCCGACGGGAGCCTCGCCGACGGGTTCACCTGTTCGGTTGGAGGGGCCAGGGTGCAGACGATCAGCCGCGACTCCCAAGGGCGTTTCATCCTGGGGAGTGAATCACTCTCTTCGGTCAATGGAATCACGCGTTCTTACCTTGCCAGGCTCAATCCGGACGGTTCTCTCGATGAAACATTCAATCCTTCCAACGGCGGTTGGGTTTACTCCACGGCGGTCCTGCCCGATGACAGCATTCTCGTCGGCGGGGAGTTCACCACCATCGGCGGAGGCAACGCGGCGCGCTTCGCCAAGCTCGATCCTGATGGGAACCTCGCCCCCGGCTTCGTGCCTCCGAATCCGGACAGCCGGGTCTATGGCATCACCCCGCTCACCGATGGCAGCATTCTGATCAGCGGCTCCTTTTCGAACCTGCACCCGACCGGCGATCCCGGCCCGCTAAACCCGGCCATCGGCAGACTGGCGCGCGTTCTGGAGGACGGAACGCTGGATCTCACATTTTCTCCGAATCCCACCAGTTCCGCCCAGACCCATGCCCTGATCTCCGAATCCGGACGTCTCTTCCTCGCTGGAAACTTCAACACGGTGAAAACCCAGACACGAATTGGCCTCGCCGAAATCGAGAACCGGTTCACCAACAGCAGCCTCTGGGTGGACGAGAACGGCCGCATCGAATGGATCCGCTCCGGTGCCCTTGCCGAGCCCACGCATGTCACCTTCGATGTCTCGACCGACGGCGGAGTCACCTGGAATCCGCTGGGAGAGGGGAGCCGCATCCTCGGCACCTCCGGTTGGGAGTTGGCCGGAAGCGGCCTCCCAGACTCCGGAAAGATCCGCGCCCGGGCCCGTTTCACCTACGGCTATGAAGGTTCGTCCAGCCTCGCCGAAAGCATCTCCGATTACGTCCTTCCCACCATCGTCTTCGGCGAGGCAAATCTCTGGCTCTCCGGCCAGCCGGATGGGACTCCCGCCGAGGTGGACGACTTGGCGCCCGACCAGTCTCCCGTGCTGGCGCCGGTGACCCTGATCCCGGGAAACCATTTGATTTTCAGCGTCACGGGGGGCACCCACAACGGTCCGATTCCCCCCATCGACGGAACCAGCGGCCCCGACGGAATCGATCCGGTCACCCACAATCCGGAAAATCATCTCGCCGGGTTGACCGCTCCCCTGAATTCCCTGGTGGGAGTCTTTCTTTCCGGCGGAGTTCCGGAGACCACTTTCGGGGATCCGCTGCCGACCGCTCTCGATTTCACCGAGGAGTCCAGCCGGGACTACGCGACGCTTGAGCCCGAACTGAAGCAACCCTTTTTCATCGGGGACGGCCGCGACGCCGCCACCACGGTCCAGCATGTCAGGATTCCCATCGGAGCCAGCCGCCTCTTCCTGGGTTCCCTGGATGTCTTCACCAACAGGGAGAACTACGGTTCCTTCACCGTGTCCGTCGACCAGGTCACGCTCGACTCGTTGCCCGAACCGACCGAGTTCGAGATCCTCTCCGGATCGGTGGACGAGGCCTGGCGGTTCACCGCCAACTTCGGATCGACGGTATCCGGGCTCTCTCTCCGGGTGCAGAGCGCCTCCTCTCCCGGCGGCCCCTGGACCGATCTGCCGGACGGGGGCGAGATGACTCCGGGAGTCGACGATTCGTGGTCCTTCGAGATTCCCGACCTTCCCTACGGAACTCGCTACTTCCGGGTGGTGGCGAGCGCGCCCGGGCGGGCCTCTTCCCTCGTCCAGCATCCTGATCCCTTCATCATCACCTCGCCAGCGGGCCGGATTCTCTACACCCGGGGCTACTTCGGTTCCTCGGAACTGGTCCTCATGGAATCCGATGGCAGCGGAAAAACCTCGCTCACCGACTCTTCGGTCGCTCCCCTTCGAGCGGCCCTCAGTCCGGACGGAGGCACGGTCGCCTTCACCACGCCCGGCGGCCAACTCTTCGTCATGAGAGCCGAACCCATGAACGCGATCACGAACCCTCCAGTGAACGTACTGGACGCCTCGGGCGTTTCCGTGCAGCTCTTCGCCGTTCCCTCCTGGTCACCCGACGGAAGATTCCTCGCCTTCTCCGACGACGCTTCCCACATCCGGGCAATCGAGGCAGTTGATGAAAACGGAAATCCCCGGCCCTTCGACGCCACGAACAATCCGGTGGTCGATGTTTACACCAGTCTCTCCGGTGGTCCCAATATTGCCTGGAGTCCCGACGGACAACACCTGGCCGTGACCGACGGCTCGGTGATCACCGCCGTTCCGGTGGTGGACGGAGGAGGCTCCCTCGCTCCGGCCAATCCCTCGGAGGTCGTCACCCTGACGAATATCAACGACATCGGGACCCAGAAGATTTCGGTAGCCTGGTCACCCGCGGGCACGGAGATCGCCTTCGTCGAATCCGATCTGCTCAACGCCCAAACCCGCGTGGTCCTGCTGACGATCCGAAGCGGAGCGGGCGGCGCCTTTCTTCCGGAAAACAGCGCGGGAAATTCCCGTGAACCTCTGAGCGGGTTCGGCGACGTGGCGGCCCCGCAAACGGTGTCGTGGAGTCCGGACGGCACCCTTCTCGCACTCGAGGTGATGGAGAACTCCGCCCGACGCATCGACGTCATCATGCCCGACCCCATCCATCCGGGAACGAATCCGGCTCAGCCGTTGACGGAACCGACCGCCGAAGGAGACGCCTATCAGCCATGTTTTCAACAACCCTCCGGCGATGGCGAGTCGGGAACACTGTTGACCTTCGAAGCGGCTGGCTACGCGGGAAATGAGGACGACGAGTTTCCCATCTCGATCCGCGTGATTCGTGGGGGGAACTCCTCGGGATCGCTCAGCGTGCCCTTCTCCGTCACCGGCGGAACGGCCACACTCGACATCGACTACACTCTCCCTTCCAGTCCTCTGGAGTTCGGTGACGGCGAAACCGAGAAGGTGATTGCCATGACTCCCCGGCCGGACGCGGAAGACGACGAGGGCGATGAAACCGTTCTCCTGGAACTGGGAACTCCGTCCTCAGGGGGGCTGGGCGGACTGACCACCACCACCGTCACCATCGCGGACAGCGACAGCAATCAACTTCCCTTCGCCCCTCCCGCCAACTCCCTGACCGTGGCCCTCAACGGGAAAACCGCCAAGTCTGGCAAGGGAAGATCGGGTGACGTGTTCAAGTTCACCGCGCGCCAGGAACAGGGATGGAACTTGCCCGGTCTCGAGGTGAAGGTGCAATACACCACGACCCCGAGGGATCCGGGCAGCTGGCTCAATCTCCCGGAACCCCTGATGAGCCGGTCCACCCCGACCAGTCTGACCTGGGTCCACGAAACGCGACAGTTCCCCACAGGAAAGATCTTTTTCCGCACCCGCACCTACGCGATCGGACGGCGCAGCAACGCAGGGCCTGTGAGCGGGCCCTTCCACATCAGTCCCGCTCCAGTGCTGGAACTGACCATGGATGTGGATACGGATTCGGATGCCTCGGGCCTGACCGTGAAGCCGGGCGAGTTCATCACCTACCGGATCAAGTGCACCAACATCGGTTCCGCCAGGGCCCGAAAGGTAACGCTGAACAGTCGCCTGCCCCAGGCCACCCGATTCGACTCCGCCAGCCACGACAACGCCTCGTCGCCTGGCTACTTCAAGCGGATCCTCGACCGGAGGGGAGTCCTCACCGATGTGCAATGGAAGGTGGGCGACCTCGACCCGGGAAGCACGGTGGAGGAATTCCTCGTGGTCCAGGTTGATCAGGCGGAGCTGATCGAATACAACCGCATCATCCAGAACGACCGTCTCACCTACAGGATCGGGACCGGAAGGGAGGTCTTCATGCCGATCTTTCGGACCACGGTGTCTCCCCCGATACGGATCTCCATCGCCAAAGACAAGAGCAGCGTTCAGGCGGGCGATCTCATCACCTACACTCTGACCATCGTCAACGACGCGAGCTTCACGGTGACTGGAGGCCGGGTAACGGACCAGCTTCCCCTCGGCACCCGTCTCGCGAGCACGGCACACGGGGATGGTACCGGGAACTACCTGGGCATTCCCGTCACCCCGGACACCCTGCTGGAGACACCCAATGGATTGCTTGATCCGGGATTCGTCCCCCACTCCGGCATGCTCACCTGGGAAGTAGGGGACATCGAGAGCGGAGGGAGTCGACAGCTGCGCTTCAGCGTTCGCGTCGCCTACGACCTCTTCGAGAAACTCCAGCGCAACGGGGAATCGTTCGATGTCCAGATCCAGAATCTGAACTTCGACTTCACCGGCACTCCGCCGAGCGGGGGACTCCTCTCGGCATGGGGCGGCGTCATCCCGGGCTCCGCCATCGCACGCACCTTCGTGTCCGCCGAGACCCAGGCCAACCGCCCGGAGATGGGCTTGCAGAAGACGGCCATGTCCGACACCTGGACCAAGCTGGGAAGCGCGGACATCGCCGCCGTTTTCCACGACGGACAGCGCGTCATCGACTACGAACTCGCGGCCTGGAATTACGGCACCGTCGCCGCGACCGAGACCGTGCTGTTCGACGGCATCCCCTGGGAGACCGAACTGACCGGCGATCTTCCTCTCGTCCCGGACGGGGATGAAGCCTCGGTCTCGGCGCAGAATCCCGTCAGCATCCTGACGACCGAGTTGCCGCACGGCTTGACCCCGGGAAACCGCGTGACCCTTCCCTCGCTGCAGGGCGGCCAAGGACTCGACTCCGTCACGATCTACTTCGTCCGCACCGTTCCGTCCTCCACCGAGTTCACCGTCGCGAAAACGGCCGCCGGGAATCCCCTGAACCGCACCACCGCGATCACCGGCGGGCATCTGGGACGCACGGTTTATGACGCCGACACCTTCATGAGCCAGTTCCGCCTCAACGGCACTCCCCTTACCAGTTCCGCCGGGTTCACATTCTACGATGCCAAAGGCAGCGAACTGTCCCCCGGCGGCGAACCGTTCATCGACCGTAACGGCAATGGCAGAATCGACGTCGCGAAGGGAATCAGGCCGGACGAGGTCGTCGATGCCTTCTGGAGCGGACGCACCGAGCTGCTGGACGAGAACCGGAACGGTCGCTACGACGGTCCGGGCGCCATCCGGACCTTCTCCTACCGCCTCGGCACCCTGCCCCCGATGACGAGTCCCGCCACCCGCACGCTGACCTATCGCGTGAGGCTGGCCCAAAAGGTGAAGAGTGGGGAGTACATTGCCGGATTGAACTCGGCGGTCCACAAGCTTGGGCAGGGTCTGCAACTGAACTGTCCGGATTTCTACTATCCCGTAATCGGCTCGCCTCCCATCGAGTTCAGCCAGGTTGTCAGCCGGGTCCGGTTCGCCATGGATCGACCGGTACCCCGGGACAACGGGTTTTCCGATGGAATCGGCGGAAACCTTCAGAATACCTACGACATCACGTTCACCAACACGGGAAGCTTCTACGCGGTGGACACCAAGCTCCGCATCCCCATACCACCCGGCTTCACCACCCCGAGTGTCCCCAGTCTGGAAAAACGCAACAAATCCCTGGATGTGAACCTTCCCGGTTCGCCCGGCACCGCCGTGTTCGACATTGGAGAGGTGGCTCCCGGCGAAACCGTCACTCGTCAGTTGGATCTCCACATGACGAGCCCGATCCCCGCCTCCCTTCGGTCCCGCAACGGACTACTCAAGAATTATCACGCTCCCCTCTTTCCCCACGCCACCGCAACCCTGGCCAGCAACGCTTCCTCTTCGGGTTTCTCCGGGTCGGGCCAATCAGGCCAGCGACAACTGCTCTCCCGGAGCGGGGATCGACTGGTGTTCACCATGAAGGCGGACGGAACCAGCGCGATCACTTCACCGATTCAGGAAACCCCCGAAGCGACCCGGGTCTTCATCGGCAGGTTGTGTGATACCTCCGTCCAGGAGGGCGGTGACTTCGAGATTTTCCTCTTCTTTGGAAATCTCGGGGACACCCTCTCCGGTCCCGGGGAAGTCGGGATGCAGGTCCCCTACGGAACGCGTCTGGTATCCGTCGACCCTCTCGCCGCCAATCCCACGGAAGAAAACCCGTCGGCGTCCTCCCCCTTCCCCCGCGGCTATTTCACGATCGAACAGATCAAGGGAAAGCGTCGCCCCGAGGATGGAAGCGTCGATGTGGTTCGATGGAAGTTCGCCAACATCCCTCCCTCGGCGGTCTACTGCGTAAAAATGCGGGTGGCTGTCAATCGTCCCTTCCCCCAAACCTCGATCGTCGATCGATCCGCCTACATCTCGGTGAACAACGCGGCCGCTCGTTCGGCCAGCCCGCTGTTCGTGAAGGTGAACAAAGACGCCGGCAACGGCGTCGACTGGTGGCAGGGAGTGGGGGACCTGGTTCAGGGCTTCGGGATCTGGCTCGATGACAACCTTCGCAACGTTCTCGGCAATCACACGCGCCAGATCACGCTCGATTCCCAGATCGTGAGCCTCGGCGGCGCCGATCTGGTGCAAACAGAAAACGGCACCGTGGTGATTCCGTTGGGACGAGGCAGAAGTGCCATCATCGGGAGGCACGACGCTCTTTCCGGCAACGTGCCGGTCGAGTCCTTTCTCCTTTATGGCGAGGGTTCCAGCTTGGCAATGGCGGCGGGCACCACTCCCAATCAGCAGGTCTTCGTGGGCGGATCCATCCAGGGATTCCGGAGTGTACACACCCTTCTCGATCAGTTGGCCGATCCGGTGAACAGCATCGTCGCCGCCGGTGGAGGCAACATCGTAGCGGCGGGCGGTGGCAATATCGTGGCCGCCGGAGGAGGCAACATTGTCGCCGGGGGTGGCGGGAATGTTGTCTCCAACGACGGCGCCGGACTCGCCCCGATCGGAAGTATCGTCTTCGCAAATCCGCCCGCAATCGTGGCTGGCGGTGGGGGCAATATCGTCGCCGCGGGCGGCGGCAATATTGTCGCGGGTGGTGGCGGCAACATCGTCGCGGCGGGAGGGGGGAACATTGTCGCCGCCGGGGGTGGCAATATCGTCGCCGCCGGGGGTGGTAATATCGTGGAAATCGGAGGTCGACTTTTCGAACCCTCCCGAATGTCGCAACTGATCAACTCCCTGATCGGCCTCGATGGAGCGAGCCTCACAGACGCCGTCCTCCTCAAACAAATCGGCGCCAATGTGGTGGCAAATGACGGCGCCGGAGTCGCGCTGGATCCGGATGCCTTGGTCGGCCAGGATGCGGCGTCGCTGATCGGGAGTGACGCCGCGAGTCTCATCGGCAATGACGGCGGCGGCTGAACCACCGCTCAAGGCGCCTGGTAGTCGGCGGGCACCACGAACTTGTCGTCGGAAACCGGGTCGGCGCTCAGGCTGACGAGGCGGGTGTTGAACTTGAGGCCCTGCTGCTCGAACTCGGAACCAAACTCACCCCGCCACCCCGAAAAACATCCCCGCCACGCTGGCGGTGAGCAGGCTGGCGATGGTCCCTCCGAACATCGCTTTGAATCCGAGCGCCGCGAGGGTCGGGCGCTGCTCGGGGGCGAGGGCTCCGATGCCTCCGAGCTGGATGCCGATGGAACTGAAATTGGCGAAGCCGCACAAGGCGAAGGTGGCCAGGAAGATCGAGCGCTCGTCGAGCTGTCCCGCGGCCTGGAGATCCGCCAGCTGGGTGTAGGCGATGAATTCGTTGGCGACCATCTTGGTGCCGAACAATTGGCCCAACTGAAGCAGGTCCCCCGGCGCCCCTCCCACGATCCAGGCCAGGGGCGCGAACACGAAGCCGACCAGGGCCTCCAGCGACAGGCCCTCGAAATTGCCGCCCGACCATTGGGTCACCCAGCCATCGACCCATCCCGGCGCCCCGGACGAGACATCGGCGCCGAGATTGCCCACCCAGCCGAAGACGGCGTTGATCAGCGCGATCAACGCCACGAACACCAACAGCATCGCGGCCACATTCAGCGCCAGCTTGATGCCCTCGGAGGTGCCGTTGGCCAGGGCGTCGAGCAGGTTCGACCCGTGCTGATCGCGCGGCACGAAGAGCTGTTCATCGACTTTTCCCGTCTCCGGGACCAGCATCTTCGCCACCAGCAGCGCGGCCGGCGCGTTCATCATCGAGGCGGTGAGCAGTCGGCGGGCCACCTCGAGTTGCCGCACCGGATCCTCCCCCGCCAGGGTCACGATGTAGAGCCCGAAAACACTGCCCGCGATGGTCGCCATGCCGCCGGTCATCAGCGACATGATCTCGGAGCGGGTCATCTTCGCCACGTAGGGCTTCACGATCAACGGCGCCTCGGTCTGGCCGACGAAGACATTCGCCGCCGCCGCGAGACTCTCGGCCCCGGACAATTTCATGACTCGCTTCATCAACCAGGCAAAGCCGAACACCACCCACTGCAACACACCTAGGTAGTAAAGCGCTGAGGTCAGCGCGGAAACGAAGATGATGGTCGGCAACACCTTGAAGGCGAAGCCATACTTCGAGGCGTCGAGCAGATCGCCAAAGAGGAAACTGGAGCCGGCATCGGTGAAACCCAGGAGTTTCACGAACAACCCGGACACCAGATCGATCACCCGCCCGAAGGGGGTCAGCAGGATCAGAAAGGCGAGCGCCACCTGGAGGATGATCCCGCCGATCACCAGGGGCCAGTTGATGGAACGTCGGCCGCCACTGAGCAGGACGCAGAGGCCGAGGAGGACGATGATGCCGAGCAGGCCGCGGAGAATAGCTTCAACCATGCCTCTATGCCGCAGATTTTCCGGCTCGTGGCAAGCCCGGAACCAAAAAAAAAGGAGGGACCGACGTTGGCGCCGATCCCTCCGGGGAACTCGTCTGCGGAGCGGTGTCAGTCGATCACTTCCCCGCCTCGGCGATTCCAGCCTTCACGATCTCGTGGAAGCTGTCCGCCACCAGGCTGGCGCCGCCGACGAGGAAACCGTCGATGTCGGGCTGGGCGATCAGTTCGCCGGCATTATCGGGCTTGGCGCTGCCGCCGTACTGGATGCGGACACTGGCGGCGACTTCCGCTCCGTATAGGCCGGACAGCACGCTCCGCACGAAAGCGTGGGCCTCCTGAGCCTGCTCCGGCGTGGCGGTGCGACCGGTGCCGATGGCCCACACGGGCTCGTAGGCGATGACGATGTCGGCCATCTGCTCGGCGGAAACATCGGCGAGACTGCCCTCGAGTTGGGTCTTGAGGACTTCCTCGATCCGGCCGCCGTCGCGTTCTTCCAGGGTTTCCCCGATGCAGAGGATCGGTTTGAGCCCGGCTTCGCAGGCGGCGCGGACCTTGCGATTGATGAAGGCGTCGTCCTCGCCGAAAAGGGTGCGGCGCTCGCTGTGACCGAGGATGGCGTAGTCGCATCCCAGCTCATTGAGCATGGCGGCGGAGATCTCTCCGGTAAAGGCTCCGGACGGCTCGGGCGACATGTTCTGGGCGGAAAGGCCCACCGCTTCACAGGTCGCGAGGTATTCGGAGGCCTTCGGCAGGGAGATGAAAGGCGGAGCGATGACGATATCGACGGCGGTCTTGCCGTCGAAGAATCCGACGAATTTCTCGAGGAAGGCCGCGGTTTCGCTCGGCGTCTGGTTCATCTTCCAGTTGGCGGCAATGATGGGTGTGCGTGACATGGCTAGATAGTCTGGACAGGATTTACGGGATTTCAGAATTCGGGACCCAACAGGGTCGGGTGAGCGACCCAACAGGGTCGAGTCGGCTCATTTCTCGTCGAGTGCGGCGATGCCTGGGAGCTCCTTGCCCTCGAGCAACTCGAGCGACGCGCCGCCGCCGGTGGAGATGTGGTCCATCTTGTCGGCCACGCCGCACTGATTTACAGCGGTGACCGAGTCGCCGCCGCCGACGATTTTCACGGCGTTGGAGTTCGCCATGGCCTCGGCGACCGCCTTGGTGCCGATGTCGAAGCCGCGCTTTTCGAACACGCCCATGGGGCCGTTCCAGATGATGGTGCCGGCGCCGGCGAGTTCGGCGGAAAACTCCTCGATGGCTCGGTCACCGATATCGATGCCCTCGCGGTCGGCGGGGATGGCGCCGCCCCGGCCCCAGGGTTCGGTGACTTCAGTGGGCGCGTCGTCGCGAAACTCGGCGGTATGGCGGGTGTCGGCGGGCAGGAGAAACTTGACGCCTTTTTCCTCGGCCTTGCGGAGAATCTCCAGGGCCAGATCGGTCTTTTCCGCCTCGGCGAGGCTCTTCCCGATTTCGTAGCCCTGGGCAAGCCGGAAGGTGTTGGCCATGGCGCCGCCGATGATGAAGGTGTCGGCCTTGTCCATGAGCCGGTTCAGCACCTCGATCTTGTCGGAAACCTTGGCGCCGCCCATGATGACGATGAAGGGACGGGCGGGAGTCTCCAATTGCTCGACGAGGTATTTCAGCTCCTGTTCGATGAGGAATCCCATCGCGCAGGGGCTGAGGTGATGCGTCACGCCCTCGGTGGAACCGTGGGCGCGGTGGGCGGTGCCGAAGGCGTCGTTCACGTAGAGATCACCGAGGGAGGCGAGGGCCCGGGAAAACTCGGGATCGTTCTTTTCCTCGCCGGCGTGAAAGCGGACATTTTCGAGGAGCAGGACCTCGCCGTCGAGCAGCTCCGCCACGGCGCTCTCGGCGGCGGGACCTACGCAGTCGGAGGCAAACTTGACGGGGGCGTCGATGAGTTCGCCGAGCCGGTCGGCCGCGGGTTTCAGGGAATACTTGGGATTGGCCTCCCCTTTCGGGCGTCCCAGGTGGGACATGAGGATGACTTTGGCGCCCGCCTTGGCGAGGTGCTCGATGGACGGCACGGCCGCGCGGATGCGGGTGTCGTCGGTGATCTGAAGGTCGTCATCCAGCGGCACGTTGAAATCGACGCGCATGAGGACGCGTTTGCCGGCGGGATCGATGTCGCGAATGGAAAGCTTGGGCATGGCGGGGAGGGAGTGGCATGGGCATCCTGCCCATGGGTTGGATTGGATTTTCGGTAAGGGGGGGGCGGGTTTGCCGCGAAAAAACAGGGCGTTCTTCCCAGCTGTATTCGCCAGAGAAGAACGCCCTTTGGGAAGAGTTCACGGGCGGGACGCCCGTGCCACGATCACAGGCTGCCTCCGATGAGTTCGAGGGCGTCGACGGCGCGGTTGGAGTAACCCCACTCGTTGTCGTACCAGCCGACGACCTTGACGAAGTCACCCGACCCGAGCGTCATGGTGAGCTTGGCGTCGAGGATGCAGGAGTGTGGGTCCTGGACGATGTCCTTGAGGACGATCTCGTCTTCGGTGTATTTGAGCACGCCCTTGAGCGGGCCTTCGGCGGCGGCCTTGAACTTGGCGTTGATCTCGTCGATCGAGGTGGCCTTGGCCAACTTCACGGTGAAGTCGGTCACGGAACCGGTCGGGGTCGGAACGCGGAAGGCGCCACCGTTGAGTTTGCCGTTCAGTTCGGGAATGACGAGTCCGATCGCCTTGGCGGCGCCGGTGGAGCTGGGCACGATGTTTTCCGCGGCGGCGCGGGCACGGCGCAGATCCTTGTGGGGAAGGTCCAGCAGGTTCTGGTCGTTGGTGTAGGAGTGGATCGTGCTCATGAATCCGCTCTCGATGCCGAACTCGTCGTTCAGCACCTTCGCCATGGGAGCCAGGCAGTTCGTCGTGCAGGAAGCGTTGGAGATGATGTGGTGGGATGCCGCGTCGTACTGATCGCTGTTGATGCCGATGCAGAAGGTCAGATCGGGATCCTTGGCGGGAGCGGAAATGAGCACTTTCTTGGCGCCCGCTTCGAGGTGCTTGCCGGCGCCGACGCGGTCGACGAAGAAGCCGGTCGACTCGAGGACGACGTCGACACCCTTGTCCGCCCAACCGAGGGCGGCGGGATCGCGCTCGGCGGTCGCGAGAATGCGGTGGCCGTTCACGGTGATCGATTCGGCGTCGAATTCCACGGTGCCGTTGAAGCGGCCGCCGGTGGAGTCGTATTTCAGCAGGTGCGCCAGGGTCTCATTGTCGGTGAGGTCGTTGATGGCGATGACCTTGGTGAGTTGTTCCGGAGTCATCGCGCGCAGCACGTTGCGACCGATGCGCCCGAATCCGTTGATTGCGTAGTTGGCCATAATTGAAAGGATTTAGCTTGGTTTCGTTATCCTGTTGGCGGCCCCCCGTTACCGTGAGACCTGAAGGCTCCACCCACATGGCGGAAGCGGCGCTAATTAAGCGACGGGCGCAAGTCCGTCAACCGGTGAAAAGGATGGGCGATGGAATTCATGGACACCACCACAATCACCACAATCAGCGCGTGCCCCTCATGGCATCCAATGCTCTCAGCGAGCGGGATTTGGCGCCATGGCATGTCCGGTGTGGACGATTTCAGCTTTTGTGCCGATCTCGTCACTTTCCGGAGGAAGCCCACCGTCAGCGAAGGCTGACGGTCGTCCCCTTGATGCGGGCCGCTTCCAGATAGTGCTCGATGGAGGTGTCGCGCGGGACGCCCAGATCGATGGCCCGGTAGTAGTGCTCTTCGGCGCGGGCCGGGTCGGGCTTGTCCATGGTGGCGTAGAGGACGGCGAGATTGAAGTGGGCGTCTCCGAACTTGGGATCGATCTTAACCGCCTCGTTGAAGGCGCCCTCGGCGCGGTTCACGTAGCCTTTCTGGCTGGAAATGACGCCCACGCAGTTGTGGGCGCGGGCGTTCCGCGGGTCGTGATGCAGGCTCTCGTTCAGTTTTTCGAGGGCTTCGTCGAACCGGTTCTGGGCATAGTAGTTGCGCCCGAGCAGGTAGTAGGCCGGTCCGAAGTCGTTCTTGATGGCGATGGCTTTTTCCAGCAGATCCTGGGCTTCGGCATGCTCGCGGGTGGCCATCTTCACCAGGGCGAGGTTGCAGAGACAAACCACGCTCTTGGGGCGGAATTTCAGATACTTGCGGTAGGCTTCCTCGGCCTCTTCGAAACGTCCCTCCGAATAGTCGAGACGCGCCACTTTCTGAATCTGGATGAGTTCTTCGTCGAGATCCTGAGTCTCCACGATGCCGGAGCCGGAGCCGTCGGACTCGGCGCCCTCCACCAGGATGACGCCGTCCACCCGTTCCACCCCCGCGGCCTCAACCAACTCGACCATCTCCGGGGTCTTGAACATTTCCCTCTCCTCCTCGCTCAAAGCGGGCCCATTGGCCATGTCCTCGACCATCGCGTAGAGGTTTTCCGCGTCGGCTCCCAGCTCTTCGAGTTTGCGCAACAGGAGACTCTTGGTTTCCTTGACCTGGCTCTGACGCCGGAGCTGTTTCAGCACCACCGCGCGCAGCAGCTCGTTTTCCGCGGCCGCCTCGGTGGAAACGGCCGCGACTTTGGCGAGATCCTCGTCGGTGAGGTCCTGCCCGAGAGACTTGAGTCGGTCGCGCAGCTCGCCGATGTAGCCTTCATAGCGGCGATTGTCGGCCACGAGCGATTCGCGTTCGGCCTGGATCTGCTCGATCTGCTCTTTCAGCAACGCCACCTGCACGGTCTTGTCACCGTTCTCCTTCTCCAGATCGCGGGCGGCTTTCTCGACATTCTTGAGTTTGTCCCGCAACTCGCGATTTTCCTCCATCAGCTGCGCCACGGCGGTGGATTCCCCACCACCCTCCATGATGGCGAGTAGGTTGTTGCGTTCTTTCTCGATATCGTCCCGCTCGCGTTGGATGCGCTCCAGCTCCGATTGGGTGGATTTGAGTTGGGCGACCAGCTCCTTGTTTTCCCGGTCTTTTTTCTCCAGCTCGTTGAGGGCGTCGTTGAGGATCTGTTTGAGTTGGGCGACCTCGGCCTGGAAATCGGGATTGCTCTCGGCGCGACCTTCAGCCTCCTGGACGCGACGCTGGAGATCCGAGGTGCGGCGCTGGGATTCCGCCAACTGGTTCTGAGCGTCGTAGAGTTCGCTCTGCTTGCGCGCGAGATCGCTCTCCAAGGCCTGATTGCGCTGGGTCAGTTGATCGATCTGCGCGCGCATCCGATCAAAATCCTGTTGAATGCGCTGGAAGGGATTTTCGGATCCCAGCGAGGAACCATCGACCAGCGCTCCGGGATTCTGGGGTCCCCAGAAGGGCGGCTGAGTGGCTCCACCGGGGGTATTGGGGTCCGCAGGAGGCCGCACCAAGGTGGGCGGGGCGCCGGCAATGACACCGCCCGGTCGTGGAGGCTGCGGTGGCTGTGACCACTGCGGCAGTTGCACCCCGCCATCCGTCGGAGCTGGCTGGGTAGCGAACTCGGGGGATATCGGCTGCACGGAGGGCACCGAGGGTGTCAGCCCGGGATCGGGTTGGGCGGGCGCGGGGGCCACCTGGCCGGCGTTGCGCATCTGATCCTTGAGGGTGCCGATCTTCTGCACCAACTGGGTGCGTCGGTATTCGACCAGTTCGGGATGAAACTCCGGATATTCACGCGCCAAGCCGTCAAACAGGGGCTTGGACTCGTTGTATTTCGACAGCGCGTCCAGCAGACGCCCCTGCTCCTCCTTTTCCTCGCCATCCTTCAACAGCGTGTAGGCACGGAACCAGAGATCGTCGGGCTTGAAGCGCGACGCCTCCTGCGCATCGACCCAGTCCACGGAGAGTGCCGCGGTGATCGCGACAATCGCGACCGCCACCACTCGTCCGAGACCCGTGTATGGTCTCCTTTCTCTCTGCATCACGTTTCGCCGGTTTCGTTCTTTTCCCCGGTCCGACTCATCCCCTCCTGCTGTCTCCAACGTACTCTTCACGGGAAAAAGTGGGGCATGTATAGCATGTCGCGCCTTCCATGTCTCGCTTGAAATCGCGTCCAGTGATTCTTTTTTAAAACTTTGTCACGGGAGAAAACCATTGATGTCGCGGCATTTACCCAGTATTTCTGACCCGCCGAACCCACCCCAGGAATCGCCGTGAAACCGGTGCTCGATCAACAGGTGCTCGTTCTCAACCGTCACTGGCAGCCGGTCAATCTCTGTTCGGCCAGACGCGCTTTCTCGCTCCTTTTCCTCGGTCATGCCCAGGCGGTGCACACGGACGCCGACCGACTATTCGAGACCCACGATGCCGACTCCTGGCTGGCGGCATCGGCCGACTACGACGGCCCCGATCTGGTCCACACCGTGACGCACCGCTTCCGGGTGCCGGCCATCATCGTCGCCACGCGCTACGATCAATTACCACGCCAGGAGGTGCGCTTCAGTCGGCAGAATGTCTTCCTGCGCGACAGCCACACCTGCCAGTATTGCGGCGTGGCGCACGAGCCGAGGCTGCTGAATCTCGATCATGTGGTGCCGCGCCACAAAGGCGGCAAGACCACTTGGGAAAACGTGGTCTGTTCCTGCATCCGTTGCAACACTCGCAAAGCGAACAAGCTGCCCTCGGAGGCGAGGATGTTCCCCCTGAAAGAACCGCGTCCCCCGCGATGGCGACCGCTGTTCAGCGCGACGAATCCGGAGATCGCCCGCAATACACACGAAAGCTGGAGTCATTTCCTCGATCCAAACCCGGCGCGAGTCACGCTGAGCCGGTGAGGCAATCTCCGCTTCCTCTCAGCGGATCAGCCCCAGGATGAGCCCCGGAGCGAAGCCCGCCAGGATAATGAGGGCAATGAGTACCACCATCGCGGTTTTCGTGGCCGCGGGCACGGGGATGGCGGCGGCATTGGTATCGGCGGGATCCTGCCAATACATCGCCGCGACGACTTTCAGGTAGTAATAAAAACCGGCCGCCGCCCCCACGGTCGCGAATCCCACCAGCCACCAATGCCCCTGCTGGATGGCGAGGCTGAAGACGAAAAACTTCCCGAAGAACCCCGCGGTCAACGGCACCCCGGCCAACGATGCCATCGCCACCAGTAACACAAAGGCGAGAAAGGGCGAGGTCTTCGCCAGGCCGCGATAGGCGTCCAACTCCTCGCTGTCGCGATGCACCCGCACCAGCCCGACGACGAGGAATGCCAGCAGGGTCATCAGCAGGTAGGCTCCGAGATAGAAACCCACCACATGCAGGACGCTCAAGGGGCCCTCCTCCGAGGGGGCCGAGGCGATGGCGGTCAACAGGAAGCCGGCGTGGGCGATGCTGGAAAAGGCCAGGAGCCGCTTGAAATTCGTCTGCGGAATGGCGGTGAGATTTCCGTAGAGCAGAGTCAGCCCGGCGAGACAGGCGAATGCCGCCGAGGCCTGCGCGGATAGGTCGCCCACCGTGCTCTCCAAAAAGAGCCGTGAGAGACGCATCAGGACGATGAATCCGGCGGCCTTGGACGCCACGGAGAGAAACGCGGTGATCGGCGTTGGCGCCCCCTGATACACATCCGGGATCCACAACTGGAAGGGCGCCGCCCCCACCTTGAACCCGAGGGCCACGAGAATCAGCGCGAACGCGAACAGCGCCCCGGTGGTGTTGACGCCCTCGGTATTGAGCGCGGCGGCGATCCCGGGAAGTTCCATGGAGCCACTGACACCGTAGAGCCAGGCGAATCCGTAGACGAGGAATCCCGTGGAGAGCGCGCCGAGAATGAGATATTTCACCCCGGCTTCCAGAGAGCCCACATTCCGCCGCAGATAGGCAACCATGATGTAGAAGGTGATGGTGACCGTCTCCAGGGAGACGAAAATGCTCACCAGATGATTGGCCGAGGCCATGCACATGAGCGCGCCGCAGGCGAAGATCGGCAGGGTGAAAAATTCGCCCAAGCCGGCCTGGGCATGGCCGCCTTTTTCCGCCGGGGCGGTGTATTTCTCGATCAGGCTCCGGTAGTCGACCGCCATCAGCAGCACCAGCAGGGTGGTGAGCAGGGCGATGCCTTTGTAGAAAAGCGATGTCCGGTTGTCGGAGTAGAACAGCCAGAAGGGATTCGTGTCATCGGCCGCATGTGGCTCGACTTTGAACAGCAGGCCGAAGGCCACCAACAATCCCAGCATGCCCAGCCAGGCCAGCGAGCGTTTGTCCTCCAGCTTCACGAAGGCCTCGACCAGCAACATGGCGAGTCCGAGCCCGAACACGATGATTTCCAGAGTGTAAGCCGGCATGGTGAAATACAGGAGAAGAGCGAGAGGGAAAAAGCGGGGATCAAAGAGGGTCGGGTCAGCGACCAAACAGGGTCAGGGCCTCCATGGCGGGGGTCAGGAACATCAGCAGGATGTTGGGCATGAATCCGACCACCATGAGGACGGCCAGGAGCAGGATCACGGGCGCGCGCTCCGCCAGGGAGAGGTCGGCGTGGCCCGCGCGGGCATCGACATCAGCCAGCGGCCCCATGAACACTTTGCGATAGGCGCGCAGCATGTAGACGGCGGAAATGACGACGCCCCAGAGGGAAATGATGGTGGCCCACTGGAGGGGGCCAAGTCCGGCGTCCGGGTCGTCGGCGAAGGCTTTGAAGCCGCCGAAGAAAACGAGTACCTCGGAGGCGAAATTGGCGAAGCCCGGCAATCCGACGGAAGCGAAGGCGGCGAACCCGAAAAGCAACCCCAGAGCGGGCAGCTTCTTGCCCAGACCTCCTTTGAGATCGTCGAAATCCAGCGAACCGACCCGGTCACGCAAGGCTCCGGCGAGGGCGAAGAGCAGGGCGATGGAGATGCCGTGGGCAAACATGAGCAGGGCGGCGCCGCTCCAGCCGATGGCGTTGCCGCTGGCGATGCCGAGAAAGACGTAGCCCATGTGCATGACACTGGAGTAGCCGAGCAGGGTGTCGAGTCGGCGCTGGGCGATGGTGATGAGGCCGATGATGATGATGTTGCCGAGCAGGAGAGCCAGCAGCAGGGTCTGCCAGTGGGCGGCGCCCTCGGGCAGCAGCGGCATGGCGAGACGGATGAGCCCATAGAGGCCGAACTTTTTCAAGACCCCGGCGTGCATCATGGCCACCGGCGTGGGAGCCTGCGCGTAGGCCGGCGGCGCCCAGGAGTGGAAGGGGAACAGGGAGATGAGGATGCCGAATCCGATGAGCAGCAGGAGGAAGATGGATTTCTGCGACTCGACGGTGAGGGGATTGCCCTCGGTGGAGTTCACTTGCCCGTACAGATCGGCAAAGGCGAAGGAGCCACCTCCCAGGCTGAGAAACAGGGCGAGGAGCCCGACCAGGAGCACCAAGCTGCCGACGCCGAGGTAGATGGTGATGGTCCATGCGGTGCGCTTGCGGTTTTCCCCGTGACCGTGGAGGCCAATCATGAGGAAGGTCGGGATCAATGCCAATTCGTGGAACGCGAAGAAGAAAAAGAGGTCGGTCGAGAGGAAGGCGCCGAGCGCTCCCCCGGAGATGAGCAGGGAGGAAATGTAATAGAGCTTGGGTCCGCCCTTGATCTTGCCCTCGGCGGGGCTGGCGAGGACGGCGGCGATGGTGACCACCACCGTGAGGATGGCGAGGACCAGGCTGAGGCCGTCCATGCCGAAGGCGAGGCTCAGCTTGGGAGAGCTGAGCAGTTCCCGCGAACTGGCCAGAAACTCCGGGGTCGCGGTCTCCGCGGTGAAATCGCCGAAACGGATCGCCACCAGGGCCACGGCGATGGCGTTGATGATCGCCGCGCTCAGCGCCGTGTGGCGGGCCGGCGCGCCAACAAGGATCGCCAGCGCCGCGAGGAGAGGCAGAAAGACGATGAATTCGAGCAGTGTCACAACAGGAAGAGCGAAGCGTTGGGGAAATGGGCTGACTTTCTCAGAAAACCAGGAACCAGATGAGGATCACGGCGCCAAGGCCGAAGAAGAAAGCGTAGGCTTGGAGGTTGCCCACCTGAAAGAGGCGCATCACGTAGCCGAGTCCGATGGCGCCCAGGGCGGGCGCGCGGGTGGTGAGGGGCTGGATGGCGTAGCGGTCGACGGCGTCGAGGGTCATGCCCACGAAGTCCTGAAAGACCCGGACGATGCCCTGATAGATCTCGTCAAAGTAGAACTTGTTGGCAAACAGGGAGATGCTGATCGGGTCGCTGTCGCGCCCGGCATAGAGTCTCCAGCCGAGGAAACCGCCCACCACGAGCCCGGCCAGGGAGAGGATGGCGGTGAGACTGAGGTGGAACTCGAGATGGCCAGCGGCTTTGAGCGGGCCGGTCACGAGGGGCGAGATCAGTGTCATCAGCGCCAGGATCGCCAGGGGCACCCACATGATGGGGCCGACTTCCTTGGCGTGGTCGGCATGATCGGTGCGGGATTTCCCGAGGAAGGCGACCACGAACAGGCGCACCATGTAGAAGGGGGTCAGGAAGGCGACGGCAATGCCGAGCGTCCAGGCGACCTTGGCGAAAGCGCTCTCGTCATGCCAGGCGGCCTCCAGGATGGCTTCCTTGGAAAAGAAGCCACTGGTGCCCGGCACGGCGATGAGCGCCGCCGTCCCGATGGCGAAGGTCCAGAAGGTGATCGGCATCTTCTTTCTCAAGCCACCCATTTTCCAAATGTTCTGCTCGTGGTGGCAGGCGTAGATGACGGCTCCGGACCCGAGGAAGAGCAGCGCCTTGAACCAGGCGTGGGTGTAGAGATGGAACATCCCGGCCTCGCTGCCATGGTGTATCCCCTGGGCCAGAATCATGTAGCCGAGCTGGGAGAGGGTGGAGTAGGCCAGCACCCGTTTGATGTCGTTCTGCTGGGTGGCCATCAGGGCGGCCAGGAAGGCGGTGAATCCGCCAATGAGAGCGATGGCGTGGGCGGCACCCTCGGCGAATTCCAGCAGGAAGGAAACTCGCGCCAGCATGTAGACGCCCGCGGCGACCATGGTGGCGGCATGGATGAGGGCGGAGACGGGCGTGGGGCCCTCCATGGCGTCGGGCAGCCAGATGTGCAGCGGGAGTTGGGCGGATTTGCCGATGGCGCCGCAGAAGACGAGCAGCACGGCGGTGTTGAGCAGGGCGGCGTTCTGTACCCCGCCGACAGCGGCGGCAATCTGATCGAAATAGATCGACCCCGTCACCACCCAGACCAGCAGGATGCCGATCATGAAGCCGAAGTCGCCGATGCGATTGGTGAGAAAGGCCTTCTTGGCGGCATCGGCGGCGCTGTTTTTCTCGAACCAATGCCCGATGAGCAGGTAGGAGCTGACGCCGACCAGTTCCCAGAAGAGGAACATCATCACGAAATTGTCCGCGAGGACGATCCCGGTCATGGAGAACATGAAAAGCGAAAGCGCGGCGAAGTAACGCGACTTCCCATCGTCGTCCTTCATGTAGCCGAGCGAGAACAGGTGCACCAGCGAACCGATGCCGGTGACGATGATCATCATGCCGCGGGCGAGGTCGTCGAAGAGCAGGCCGATGTTGATGGTGAGCGTCTCGCCGAGACTCAGCCAGGAGACCGGCCGGGCGGCGGCGTCCTCCGGCAATCCCAGCAACAGGATGGCGAGCACCAGGGTGGCGAGGACAGAGCCGGTCGAAATCAGGGCGCTGAGGCCCGGCGCGCGCCGGGTGCCCAGGAGGATGACCGCGGCCGAGGCGAGCGGCAGCAGCAGGATGAGCCAGGCGATGGTGTTGGCGTCCATGTTGAGGGGTCGAAAACGGAAAAAGGTGGGAGTGCGAGTCGGTCAGTTTTTCATCGACATGATGGAGGTCACGTCCGTGGTCTGGCGGGCCCGGTAGAGTGCCACGATGATGGCGAGACCCACCGCCACCTCGGCGGCGGCCACGGTGATGATGAAGAAAAGCAGCACCTGGCCATTGTAGTCGGGCAGACCGGCCTCGGTGGTATGGAAACGGGAAAAGGCCACCAGGGTGAGATTCGCCGCGCTGAGCATCAGCTCCAGGCACATGAAGATCACGATGATGTTCCGCCGGATGAGCACACCGGCGAGACCGATGGCGAACAGCGCGCCGCTGACGGCGAGGAAATGGTTCAGGGTCAGTCCGGAGTCCACGAGATTCTGAGGAAAAGGCGTTGTCGTTGCGGTCCGGTATTCAGCGCAATTCACGCTTGCTGAGCACGACCACCCCGATGGTGGAGACGAGCAGGAGCATGCCGATGATCTGTACCGGAAACCAGTAGGTGGTGAAAAGCAGTTCGCCGATCTGGCGAACGTCGGACGGAGCCTCGGCCATGGCCTTGAGCGGCTCGAGGGCTTTCTCACCCTCCTCGAAGCGCTTCAGCACGCCCGAGAGAAGCAGGAGGAAGCCGCCCGCCACGATGATAGCGCCGCTGGTGGAGAAAAAACCGAGCCCGCGACCCTCCTCGGCCTGAATGTCCAGGAGCATGATGATGAAAAGGAAGAGCACCATGATGGCGCCCGCATAGACGAGGATCTGGAGTATGCCCACCAGATAGGCGTCCAACTGGATGAACAGCGCCGCCAACCCGAGAAAGGAAAGGATCATGGCGAAGGCCGACGAAACGGGATTCCTGTTCGCCACCACACCGATGCCGCCGGCAAGAGCGAGGGCCGCGAAGATGTAGAAAAGTAGGCTCATGAAATTCGGTAAGTGGGGCGGGATGGATCGCTTACTTCAGGTCGTTCCACTTGTTCACGAGTCCGACCCGTTTGCCGCCGATCTCGTAGAGGCGCTCCTTGTCATGCACCATCTCCGCCCTGCTGGTGCCGGTGATGGAGTAGTCCTGACGCAGGAAAATGGCTTGCTCGGGACAGACTTCCTCGCACAGACCGCAATAGATGCAGCGGATCATGTCGATCTCGAATTTTTTCGGCCGCTTTTCGACCTTGGCCCACTGATCATCGCCGGGAATCTCCTCGGGCAGGATGGTGATGGCGCGAGGCGGACAGATGAACTCGCAGAGCTGGCAGGCCACGCAACGTTCGCGATCCTGCTCATCGGTGACCAGGGCGGGGGCGCCGCGATAGTGCTCGGGCAGGTGATCGTTCCATTTTTCCTCCGGATACTGCATCGTCACCTTCGTCTTTCCCCGCAAGGTGGCGAAGAAATGGCGCAGGGTGATGCCCAGCCCCTTGATGATGCCGGGCAGGTAGAGCTGCTCCCACCATTTCAGTTTCGGGCGTTTGACGACGATGGCCATATTGGGTAATTCGGGAAAGGGTTCGACCGGGTCACGGGACCAACATCATGATAAGCGCGGTGAGGATCACATTGGCGACAGCGATTTCAAAAAAGAAGACCCAGCCCAGACGCATCAGCTGGTCGTAGCGGAAACGCGGCAGGGACCAGCGAACCCAGATGAAGAACAGGATGAAGGCGATGACCTTGCCGAAGAAAACTCCGATGTGGATCAGCCCATGCCACCAGGGCACCTCGGCGGTCACACTATCGGGCGCCAGCCAGCCGAAGGGCAGACTCCAGCCGCCCAGGAAAAGAGTCACCGCGAGTCCGGAGCCGATGATCATGGCGGCGTATTCGCCGAGGAAGAAGAGGGCGAATTTCATCGAGCTGTACTCGGTGTGGTAACCGGCCACCAACTCGGTCTCGCATTCGGGCAAATCGAAGGGAAGCCGGTTGGTCTCCGCGAAAATCGAAGTGGTGAAGACCACGAAGGAAATCAGTATCGGGATCGCGAGGAGGAACCCCTTGAGGCTGAGCCCTTCCCCCCACAGCGGGAGCAGCGCCCAGCCGTTCGTGGCCTGATACTGGACGATCTCTCCGAGATTCAAGGTGCCGAAAATCATCAGCAGGGGCACGATGGAAAGTCCGAGGGAGATCTCGTAGGAAATCATCTGGCTGGTGGAGCGCACTCCGCCGAAGAAGGGATATTTCGAGTTCGAGGCCCAACCCGCGAGGACGATGCCGTAGACGCTCAGGGAAGCGATCGCGAAAACGAACAGCGGTCCGACATCCAAATCGGCGATCACCATTTTCTCCCCGAAAAGTCGGCTGCCGAAAGGCAGGACCGCGCAGGTGAGCAGCGCCGGCACCATGGTCAGCGCCGGCGCCATCCAGTAGTAGGCTTTGCGAACGTGCGCCGGGGTGAAGTCCTCCTTGAGGATGAACTTCAAGCCGTCGGCCATCGGCTGCAGGAGACCGGCGAAACCGACGCGGTTCGGCCCCACCCGATCCTGGATCGCCGCCGAGACGCGCCGTTCCGCCCACACGGAATAAGCCACCATCGGCAGGATCACGAGGAACACGAGGCCGATGATCTTGGCAACGGAGATTGCGAGAAAGGTCCAGTCCATCAGGGAAATAGGTCAGGTCTGCTCAACTTCGGTTCAGCCCACGACGACGCCTTTGGCGATTCGCTCCCGCTCCCGCTCGAGCAGGGCGATGGTTTCGCCGGTTTCGATCAACGGCACGCCGAGATCGCCGACCTTGCTCAGGGTCAAGCCCTCGAACTCCGGATACTCGGAGACGAGTTGTTTGAAGAGATCGTCCACCGAGTAGATCCCGTTGCCGCCTCCCAGTGCCTGGACGAGATCGCGCACAATCTCCCAGGGTTCCTTGGTAAGGCCGGGACCATCGATGACCCGGTTGAGTCGCTGGAGCCGTCCGGTGACGTTGATCATGGTGCCTGATTTTTCCGCCCAGCAGGCTCCGGGGAACACCACATCCGAGGCGTCGGCGGTCGGATTGGCCAGAGGGTAGGCGCTGAGGACAAAGTCCGCGCGGCCCAGATCCTCGGCGGTGAAGCCGGCCTCATCGACGAGATTTTCCTGCAGCACGATCAGCGCCCGCACCGTGCCCCCGGAGAGTCCGCCGCGAATCTCCTCCAGTTTCGCGGCGGGATCATCGATGCCCAGCACGAGCTTCACGCCGTTCATGTTGGGATTCCGGTCGGCGGAAACCAGGTAGCCATCCGCCTCGCCCACCCGCGGCACCGCGGCCACCAGGCCGACATCCAGCAGGGCGATGAGTCGTTTCGCCATCAGCAGTTCCTCGTTCGTCATCCGGGCGGAGACGATCACCGCGATCTGATCGCCCGCATAGCCGCGCAGGCGATCCGCGGCGGCCGTGATCGCCTCGGGCCAGGAGACTTCGGCAAAGGCGCCGTTCTCCCGCAGCATCGGCGCGGTCAGGCGACGCTCGCTGTTGATCCAGTGGAAATTCAGCCGGTGCGAGTCGGGCATCCAGTCGGAATTCACGGCGTTGTTCTGCCGGGGCGTGATCCGGTAGATCACATTCTGCCGGCTGTGCACCACGATGTTCGCCCCGGTCGCGCAATTGGTGTCGATGGTGGGAGTTTCCTTCAGGAACCAGACCCGCATCTGGAAACGGAAATCGTTGGAGGTCAGGGCGCCCACCGGACAGATATCGACGGTGTTGAGCGAGTAGTTGTTCGCCAACTGCTGCCCCGGATGCACCGTGAGGGTGGTGTGGCTGCCGCGGTCGGTGAACCCGAGCACCGGATCGTCAGCAATCTCGTCGGTGAAGCGGATGCAGCGGCTGCACATGATACACCGTTCGTCATCCAGTCGAATGCGTGGGCCGATATCGACATTTTTCGGCTTCTTGACTTTGGTCTCGCGAAAGCGGGAGTCGCCCAGGCCGTGCTCGACGCTGAACTCCTGGAGACGACACTCGCCGGCCTGATCGCAAATAGGGCAGTCGAGCGGGTGATTGATGAGGAGCAGCTCCATGACACCCTGGCGACAGGCGTGGGTGAGGTCGCTCTCGGTGCGGATGCCCATGTTCGGCGCCACGGTGTTGGCACAGGCGATGACGGGGCGAGGCATCCAGGAGATGGGCAGATGACCGCTCTCATCCTTCTCCGGCGGGTCCTGGCCGGGCGCGGGACGGGGCGGCATACCCATTTCCACCAGACACATGCGGCAGTTCCCGGGGGAGCTGAGCTTGGGGTGGTAGCAGTAGTGAGGCACTTCCCTGCCCGCCTGACGACAGGCCTCGATCATGCGCGTGCCCTTGGGGAACTGATGCCATTCCCCGTCGATCTGCACATCGACCATTTCGACCGCCGTTTTGCCCTCGTCACTCATGGGTCAGTGGATTCAATCAAATCACTCAGTTTCAGCGCGCCAGGTGGGCCGCCGCCATTTCTGTCTCGGAGTTGACGATCGCGCTCTCCAGTTCCGGCTTCGTTTCCGCCACCAGTTCGGCGCGAAACTTGGCCACAAAACTCTCCGTCGGCCACGAACAGGCCTCGCCAAAGGCACAGATGGTCCGACCATCGATGTTGCGCGCCACGGAGTCCAACGTGTCAATGTCGGAGGGCGCCGCCTTACCGGCCACCACCCGGTCCGTGATCTTCTTCATCCACAGCGAACCCTCGCGACAAGGTGTGCACTGTCCGCAGGACTCGTGGGCATAGAAGGCGTTCAGGTTGTTCAACACCCATCCGATGGAGCGGCTGTCGTCGATCACGATGACGCCGCCGGAACCGGCCATCGAGCCGCAGGCGGCCAGGGTGTCGAAGTCCATGGGAATATCCTCCAGAGCCAGTTCCACCTCCTCGCCACCGCGCTTGATTTTGAAAATCTCCCCGCCTTTCAGCACTTTGGCCGACGAACCACCGGGGATAACGGCCTGGATCTTGCGCCCCGGCTTGAGACCTCCGCACATCTCGTGAATCAGCTCACCGAGAGTGACCTTGCCCACCTGCACCTCGAAATAGCCGGGCTTCACCACATCCCCGCTCACACAGAGAATGCGCGTGCCGGTGTTGTTCGGCGTCCCCAGCTTGGCGTATTCCTCGCTGCCCATCGCGATGATGTGCTTCACGTGACAGAGCGTCTCCACGTTGTTGACGATGGTCGGACAAAGATACAACCCCATCGCCGCGGGAAAATAGGGCGGCTTGATGCGCGGATAGGGGCGCTTGCCCTCCAGCGACTCGATCAGCCCCGTCTCCTCCCCGCAGATGTAGGCCCCGGCCCCACGGTGCACGTAGATCTCCAACTCGAAATCGGTACCGCAGATCCCCTTGCCGAGAAACCCCTTCGCGCGCGCCTCGGCGATCGCTTTTTCCAGAATGCGAGCGCCCTCGGGGAACTCCTCCCGGATGTAGATGTAGGCCAGCTTCGCGCCCACCGCGTAGCAGGCGATGGCCATGCCCTCGATCAGCTGATGCGGATCCTGGTGAATGATGTAGCGATCCTTGAAAGTGCCCGGCTCCGACTCATCCGCGTTGCAGATCAGGTAGACGGGCTTGGTGTTGTTCGGCGGGATGAACGTCCACTTTACCCCGGCCGGGAAACCCGCGCCACCGCGACCGCGGACACCGGCTTTCTTCACTTCTTCGGTCACCGCCGCCGGCTCCATCGTCAGCGCCTTTTTGAGCTGCTCGTAGCCTCCCTCACCCAGATAGGTGGTGAGCGAAGTGTCCCATCCCTCGCGGTCCACATTCCGGAATATCATCCGGTGCTCGCGGGGATTCGGCTCTTTGCCGGCGATGTAGTTGATCTTGGGCATGGATAGAAAAATCAGTCACGGTACTTCGACAGGAGCGCCTCGGCACTCTCCACCTTCTCGTGAAAATCGTCGTTCACCATGCAGACGGGGCCGAATCCGCAGCTCGCGAGACATTCCGCGAATTCGATCGAAAATTTACCGTCCTCGCTGACCGCGACCGGGTGGTGATGGTTGACCGCCGATCGATCAATTTTCGCCGCCTCGCAGAGCGACTCCATCAACTCCGCCCCACCCGCCATGGCGCAACTGAGCGTGCGGCATACCCGGATGTGGTATTTGCCCGGAGCCGACTGGCGAAAGCCCGGATAGAAAGTCACCACTTCCAGCACCTTGATGGGCTGTAGCTCCAATTTCGCCGCCGTCCACTCCACCGCCTCATCGGAAATATGACCGAAATGATGCTGCAGCGCGTGCAGCACCGGCAACACCGCCGAACGCTTGCTCACCGGGTAGTGGGTGATGCGCTCGTCGATCTCTTTTTCGAGTTCAGCGGGGACTTCCATGGGTACAGGATAAGGATTCAGCGGTCGCACTCGCCCATCACGAAATCCAGACTCCCAAGAATGGCAACCACGTCGCTCATCAGGTGGCCCGGCAGCAGATGAGGCAGAATGCTGAGGTTCACGAAAGAGGGCGCGCGTATCTTCAGGCGATACGGCACGCCACCACCCTTGGAATGAATGAAGAAACCGAGTTCGCCTTTCGGATTCTCGGCCCCGAAATAGACTTCGCCCTCCGGCGCGTCCAAACCCTCGGTCACGAGGATGAAATGGTGGATGAGTTCCTCCATCTTCATCAGCACCTTCTCCTTTTGGGGCAGACGCTGCTTGGAATTCGCCACATTGATGGGTCCATCGGGCAGATCGGCCATCACCTGCCGGAGGATGCTCACACTCTGGCGCATCTCCTCCATCCGCACGAGATAGCGGTCAAAGCTGTCACCATGCTCGCCGATAGGAATCTCGAAATCGTAGCGCTCGTAATCGAGATAAGGATGAGCCTTGCGAAGATCGTGCTCCACCCCTGAACCCCGCAGATTCGGCCCGCTCAGCCCCCAGGCGATGGCGTCCTCCCTGGAGATCACCCCGACATCTTTCGTCCGATCCAGGAAGATCTTGTTGCGTGTCAACAGCTTGTCGACTTCGTCCAGACAAACGAGGAACTCGTCGCAGAATTTCGCCAGGGACTCCAGGAAACCCGCCGGCAGATCCCGCGTCTGTCCGCCCACGCGGGTGTAGCTGGTCGTGAAACGGGCCCCGGTGAGTTGCTCGCTCAGATTGTAGATCGTCTCCCGCTGGGTGAAAGTGTAGAGAAACACCGTCATCGCACCCACATCCATTGCGAAGGCCCCCAGACCGAGCAAGTGGGCGGAAATCCGTGCCATCTCGCAGCAAATCACCCGTATCGCCTTGCCGCGCGCCGGCAACTCCCATCCCATCAACTTCTCCACCGCCAGCGCGTAGGCGACATTGTTCGCCAGCGGCGCCAGGTAATCCAACCGGTCCGTGTAGGGCACGAACTGGTTGTATTGCATGTTCTCCGCGATCTTTTCATCGCCGCGGTGCAGGAAACCGACATCCGGCTCCGCCCGGGTGATCATTTCGCCGTCCAACTCCAGAATAAGGCGCAGTACCCCGTGGGTCGCCGGATGCGACGGTCCCATGTTGAGCACCAGCTTCTCACCGATGAGATCCTCGGTCGACTGGCGATAATCCTCAATAGCGGCGGCGGACCGGGCGATCTTCGCCGCCGGATCCGGAGCTTCGATTTCCTGAGTCGAGGTCGACATGGAGACAGGTGCGGAGAGAGCGCTCGGGACTGGTTCCAGGCCCGATTGGCCGATTATCGGACCGCGCTTTCAGACGGTCAAGGTGAGTTTGTGAAAAATTTCACAAAGTCCGCGACGAGGGAATCCGGCCGACGGGTCATTACAATTTACGCCGTCAATTCTACTGGTAGATTCAAGGACGTCGCGAAGCTTCACCATCATGGAAAATCCCTCCCCTCCGCCTACACCCAACGAGCCTCCCGCGGAAAAGCGCAAGCTCGCCAACTCCATCGCCGTGGGCCTCATCGGCATCGTCTCGGCCATCTATCTCTTCAACCCCACCGCCGGCATCCTCGAGTTGATCCCCGACAACATCCCCGTGATCGGCAATCTCGACGAGGCCGCCGCCGCCGCCATGCTCATCAGCGCCCTTTCCTACTTCGGCCTCGATCTGGGGCGCCTCTTCGGAAAAGGCCGCAAAGAGCGCCAAGAGACCACCACCATCGATGCGGAAGTGGTAGATCGTTGAGTCACACCCACGGCCACTGCCAACAAAAGAGAGAGCGGGGCGAAGGCCGCGCCGGAGGAAAAATTTCCCCCGGAATCGCTCTTTACTCCCGCGAGTCCCTTCGATAGACTCCGCGCCCTTGCATAAACCTATCCAATGGACAATCTCCCCAAAAAATCCGATTCCATGAAACCCGCCCATCTCGCCATCCTCATTGTCATCCTCGTCCTCGGCGTCGCCAATCTGCTCGTCGGACTGGGAGTGATCGGAGGCAATACCTCCTCCGGCGCCACCGCCGGCGGCGACTACACCTACCGGGTCATCACCCCGGTGGAAATGGACAGCATCGGCTTCAAGGCCGTCGCCGAACAGGAGGGTGTCAAACCCGACGAAGAGGGCAAAATGAACCTCCCCGGCGCCAAGGTCGTCAAAAATGCCCTGCTTCAGACCACCCTTGACGAGTTGAAAAAAGAAGGCTGGCAGCTGACCGGAGTCACCCCCGACAGCATCTACGTCTTTCACAAACCGAACTGAACCGGGACACCACTCCTGAACGTTACCTCAATAACCGCCCGGCTCCCCGTGAGCCGAGGCGGTTTTTTTTCATAACATCCCTGACACCTACCGACTCGGGAACACATCCCTGCGCATATCCCACAACACTCGCATTTCCTCACGGACCGCCCCACGCATCCTGCGAAGCACCGGTCTTGCGCTTCGGGGCCGTAGCTCCAACGCCGCGCCACGACAACGCCGTTCACGAACTACACGCTCCCGAAGAGCGCACCGCCGTCTACGTTGGTCTCCCTCGCGGGCCGCGCTCGGCCCGCCAACACTGGAGACCCGATTCGACCTCGGACGCCGGCCTGGATACCCCGGCGCCAATCCCACCACGAAGCGATAACCTCCTCGACTGGGCAGAGTTTTCACCGAGTCCCGTCTAGATCGCGGCCCCTCTCAGCATCTACCCATCTCCGCTCATTCCCGGAAATGGACGAATCTCTCCGGCTTTTTCCAGACATCCTTGACACAGGTGTCGCCCAACTTGTCGAACCAGAACTTGGTGAACACCCGATCCCGTCCGTAGGCTCCGAGGCGGGCGGCGGGTTCTGCGGGGTGACCGACTTGGGATGCTTCTCCATGCCGTTCTTGATCCGAAGCCACTCGGCCCGCACGTCCTGCACCAGGTCCGCGTGATAGCGGGACAGCCGCCTCACGATCCTCGCATAGGCTCCGTCACCCAGTCCCGCCGGGGCCCTTCGCCACCTCCAGCGCGTACATCGTTAGCGTCGTAAATTCATCCCTGCACTTTGAACCGTGGAGATGTGCGCGGCTCGAGCGGCGGCGGATCAGGCGGCAGTCTGCCGACTGATCGGCTGGTAAGCCGTCAGGCTCTCGGCCTTGGAAGCTCCTCGAGCGCGGCGTCCTGGCCCCCGGGCTGCTGGCCAACATCGTGATCGGCAAATACGCCGATCACCTTCCGCTCTATCGGCAGGAGAAGATCTATCTCCAGCGCCACGGGGAGGAACTCTCCCGCCAGACGATAGCCAACGGAGTGGCCCTGGTGGCCGAGTGGCTCCGGCCCATCTTCGCGACGATAGAAGCCGAGCAGTTCGAGAGTGGCTACGTCCAAGTGGACGAGACGCCGATCAAGTATCTGGCGCCGGGCGCGGGGAAGGCCGCGCAGGGCTACCTGTGGACCTGCCACCGACCGGGAGGCGACACCGTCTACCACTGGCAGACCGGGCGAGGCAACCGGTGCCTGGAGACGATCGTCCCGCACGACTTCCGGGGCACCGTGCAATGCGATGCCTACGGAGCGTATCGCACCTTCGCCCGCCGGCATGGAGGGATCGAACTGGTCGGTTGCTGGGCGCACGCGAGGCGCAAGTTCCATGAAGCCTTCCTCCAGGGTGAATCGAAGGTGCGGGCCGCCTGGATCCTGCGCCAGATCGGCCACCTCTACCGGATCGAGAGCGAGTTGCGGGACAGCCGGGCCGGTCCTCGCCTGCGGGAAGCGATCCGCCGGAGCCAGAGCCGCCCCATCGTCGAGCGCATCCATCGCGCCCTTCAACAACTCGAGAAAACTCGACATCACCTGCCCAAGAGTCTGATGGGCAGGGTGATCGCCTATGCCTTGGGCCAATGGCCGATGCTGACCGGGTGGCTCGACGATGGCCGAATCGAGATCGACAACAACCTCTGCGAGAATGCGATCCGCCCGACGGCGGTGGGCAAGAAGAACTGGCTGTTCATCGGGGCCGAGGAAGCCGGCTGGCGCAGCGCCGTAATCTACTCGGTGATCACCAGCTGCCGGAACCGAGGAATCGATCCCTTCGCCTATCTTCGCGACGTGCTCACGCGCCTGCCCTCGATGACCAACCACCAGATCCCGGAGATCACGCCGGCAGCCTGGTCGGCCTCCCGAGCGCCTTCGGTCCGAATCGCGTCGTAAGCGTCATAGCAAAACGCTACGACGAATATGGTCAGCACCGGTCAAGTGGCGCCTCGATTCAGGCTTACCTTTTTTCGTAAGCGGAGTAAATCTGTCCTCTCGGCCGCCGGGCCGATTATCGGGGAGGCTCACGCGGCGGCTTCGAGCTCGTCCGGCATTACGGTCTCTTCCCTTTCCGCCTTGAGGGCTTCAGCGAGACGGCGGGGTGTCAATGCCGCCGCTTCCTCGGCGGTGGGATTGGGCCTTATTCTCCGGATCGCCTCGGCCAGATACACTTCCGGGTCGAGATTCACGGCCCGGCAGTTCGCCACCAAGGTATAAAGCAACGCGCTGGCCTTTCCCGCATTGGCGGCTCCGATGAACAGATGGTTCTTCGATCCCAGCTTGAGCGGTCGAATGGCGTTTTCGCAAAGGTTGTTGTCCACCTCCATGCGGCCGTCCTCAAGGTAGATCTCGAATCGATCCCACTGCGCCAAGGCGTAGCCGAGCGCCTCGCCCATCAGGCTCCGAGGCAGGTGGGAACCGCCTTTACCCAGGATCATTTCCTTCAGTTTCTCGACGATCGGTCGGCTCCGCGACAGTCGGACCAGCCGCCGACACTCGGGTGGAGCCTGGCTCAGGCGAAGTTGGGCCTCGATTTCGTAGATCCGCTGGATTTCCAAAAGGATGGGCAGCGCTCCCTCGGGCGATTCCTTTCTCGCTTCCCAAAACTTGCGCCGAATGTGGGCCAGGCAGGCACCCAGCCGGATGCCGCCGTAGCGGTCGGCAAAGGCGCCGTAGGCGCTGTAGCCATCGCACTGGATAATACCGCTAAATCGCGCCATGCCCTTCTCCTCGTCGATGCCCAGGATCTCCCCGAGGCATTCGTGCCCCCGGCCCAGTTGCCAGTCGTAGTAAACGATCCGCCGCTCGGGATCACGGTAGACCCAAAAATATCCGGTCCGGGTGCTGCCATGGCCGGGACTGAGGTAGTCGACCGGCGTTTCGTCGACTTGAAGCACCGCCGCCTCGGTCAGCTCGGCTTTGATCGCCTCGCCGATCGGCGTCAGGTGCCGGGCGATGGCGTGAGTCCACTCGTTGAGAGTCTGGCGACTCACCTCGGCCTGATGACGCCGAAGGAAGCGTTCTGACTGCCGATACTGGGGCAGATGGTCGACATACTTGTCCACCACGATCTGGGCCGCCAGCGCCGGTCCGATCAAGGTGCCCGGCACGCTGGGCAGCGGGGTGGGCGCGATCAGCGGCGCTTCCTCGCGCACGCCCCGGCGCCGGAACTTCTTGCGCACCGTCCTCGCCCAGAAGAGCTGGGCGGGGCTGGCCTCCAACTCGTCGTGATAGAGCTCGGTGATCTCTTCAAAGGCGTCGGGATCGGCCTGGACCGCCTCGGGCACCAGCTCGGCCACGATTTTGACGGGCAGATTGCGCGGGTAAAGCTCAGCCTTGGTCCGCCGGTTTCTTTTTCCCCGGCTGCCTGAGGGCGCCTCCTCCGAACCAGCGGGTTGGTCCGGAAGAGGCTCGGCTTTTCCCAGCAAGGCCTCTTCGAACATGAGGTTGAGCTGCGCGGGATCGAGCCGCTCGGATTTCGAACCGAAAAGTCGCTGCTGCATCGCCGCGATGATCTGGTCCTTGCGGGAGATCTCGGCTTTGGCCGCCGTGAGTTCCGCCAGGGCGGCAGTCAGCTCGGACTCCAGGCGCCCCAGGAGCTGGAGGATTGAGGCAAGGTCTGACGGCGGCGTTTCCGGCATGCCCGACATCATACTCATCTCCCCCCCGTTGGGTAGGATCTGATCGCGTCCCTTGCCTCATTCTTGCCGTTCATACCACGGCCGGAACCGCCCTCCGCGCAGATCCACTCCGTCGATGAGCAACTGCAAGGCCTCGGGCGCCAAACGCAGTTTTTTTGTAAACGTCTCACTCGGACCATTCAGTCCTGGCGCTGGCTCTTGGCCCACTGC
>CAYTNL010000042.1:0-54672 GCA_964439145.1 uncultured Verrucomicrobiales bacterium | reverse complement strand
CGAAGTGTAGCGATCACCCATCGCTTCGATAGATGCTGCGTATGAGACGCTTACCTTTTTTGGCAATATAGCTGGCCACCCTCCAGCATCCGAGAGCAAACCGACTTCACTATCGGGAATTGGTTTCCGTGTTCGCTATCATTATGATCTTCAATCGATGCGAGTCATCAAAAGCGAATTCGATGTCCATGGAGAGTTCGCCGTCTGGCCGATCCACCTTGATGTTGTTGCTTTTTTGGGGATCTGCCAGCCAATAGTCGATCATGACTCGGGTTCGGTATCCCTCAACTTCTGACCCGGAAATAGCTCCAATCTCTCTTGGCACAAAAAGCCGTTGCGGATAGCGCTGCCGATAGTGCTGCTGATCATACAGCATGGATCGACGCCCGGTTTTCTCCTTACCAAAATAGTTGACTTCGTCTGCGTAAAAAGCGTTTTCCTCGAGCGCTGATGACGAGCCACTTACCACAAAAAACTGATGTACAGCCGCCTCCACCATTAGTCGGAAAAAGTCAGGATCTTGAGTCCTGTAGTGAGAGGTGTCCACTTCGCGCCGGCGGGCTTCAAGGAGGGCATCGTAGGCGTTATTGAGCGAGGCCAGCCTCTTGGCATGTTCGCTGGCCTCCCCATAGATGGATGCCATCGCGAGACTAGCCTCGAATTGCATCTCGAGCGGTTCTGCCATTTCATTGTCCAGTCGGAGCAGGGCACTCGAACGATCCAGGCAACGTTGATAATGCTGGAGCGCCTCGTAGTCTTGGCCGGTTTCACTGAAAAAGTTGGCGGCTCGAAGTTCTGCCCGAAGTTCCAATAGCTTGAATCGCCGGTCATTTGAAGTTGCCGCCAGCTTCCGGATGCGATCAGTGGCTACGACCAGATTTGCCATCTCTTGAGGCCCGATTCGGGGTGGCAATGGTTCCGATGCTCCCTCCAATAGCGAACCGGTGACGAGCGCTGCGGATGAGACCGCCATATGGGCAGACCGGATGGCCAGTAGTTGATTTACTTCGACAGCAGCGAGGACCTCTTCTTCCTGAGCAGCTTCGGCTTCTTCGACGACTTTCAGAGCTGATCGAGCATCAGCGATCAACCCTGCCTCGGCGCGATCTTGTTCGTAATCCAGTAGCAGAGCGATTGCCGTCAAGTGAATTGCGACGTATTCAGGCGAGTTCTCCGGGAGAGTCCGCGCCATTTGAAATGCAATTTGCAACTGATCCTCGGCTTGCTTCCCGTGAAGACGTGAATCAAGCCCAGCCGCTTCCAACAGGATCATTGCCCTCAGGACCGAAGCGTCGATCCGATTTTCCAGCGCGCTGATAGAATCCAAGGCTTCATCCAGAATTTGTCGGGTCTCCGAATAGCGACCGCGCATCCCTTGAATTTTCCCAAGTTGGAGCTGAATGAAGCCGAGTTCAGATCTATCGGGGGGGGCGTTTGATTCCTGGAGTGGCTGATATAATTCAAGAGCCGAGCTGAAATTGCGGTGTGCGGCAGTCAGACTCGACTCGAGCGAATGGATGGCGTTGACCCCAAGTTTCAGCGAAAGCCGATAGTCCTGCCCCAAAAAGTCCGACGCTTTGCTCGATCCTGGAAATACCCTGATGATTGTTTCGTCGATCGACCGGACGATGCCGAGACCATCGGGGTATTTTTTCTGGAAAGCCTGCCGCATTTCCTCGGATCGGAGGAAAGTCAGCAATTCAGTGACCCGATTCTCCAGATCACTTCTCTTGAACTCGCCGGCAGCTTCTCGTTGTTGCGAATTCCTCAGCTCAATCAGGGCAATTTCAGCCTTTTTCTTGGCGATCTCGGCATCTGCGAGCGCATCCTCGGATTTTTTGCGCGATAAATCGGCGAACTCTTGCGCCTTCTTCGCCTTGTCCTTTTCCTCCAAAGCGATTCTGCGCTGTTCCGCAGCAATTTCGAGATTGGACAATGCGAGCGCCTCGGCTGTCTGGGCGCGAGCAGCTTCCTCGTTCGCCCGGGCAGCTTGCCAAAGACTGGCGACAAGCCCTCCTAGCAGGACGAAGACCACGGCGCAGCTGGCGGCGATGGGACCACGGTGTCGACGGATAAACTTCCCTAGCCGATATCGCGCCGTCGGTGGTGTGGCGGTGATCGGCTCATTGCGGAGATAGCCACGCACATCCATGGCCAGAGAATTGGCCGTCTCGTATCTCCTAGAGCGATCTTTTTCTAGCGCCTTCATCACGAGCCAGTCAAGATCCCCCCTGAGCAGATGGGAGAGCCTTCCTGTTGCGATGCCACGATTTGAGGTGATTCGGAACACGGTATTTTGATCTAGTCTGGCCAATAGGAGACTGGGTCTGACGGGATCGTGATCTCGGATCAATCTCAGCATCTCTTCCAGACCCACATCGTTGAAACGATCATGACTGATGGGAGGCTGACCGGTGAGCAATTCATACAACAGCACACCAAGCGAATAAATGTCGCTGCGGGTGTCGATATCCGAGGGATGGGATTCCGCCTGCTCCGGACTCATGTAATGCGGTGTGCCAACGATCTGTCCAGTAAAGGTAAAATAGGTCTTCTGGGTCAATTCCGCCCCCATCGCCTTCGCTATCCCAAAGTCGATTACCTTTGGGATAGGTTGTCCGTGATTGAGCGCAACCACTACATTTGAGGGTTTGATGTCGCGATGGATGATTCCTTTCTGGTGCGCGTGCTGAATTCCGAGGCATACTTGGTGGAACAATTCCAACCGGTCTTCGACGTTCAGTTTGTGCCGATCACAGTATTCGGTAATGGGAAGACCCAGAACTAGATCCATCACAAAATAGGGGCGTCCATTCTCCATCATGCCTCCGTCAAGGACCCTGGCGATATTCGGATGATCCATCAAGGCGAGAGCCTGCCGCTCGGCATCAAAGCGGGCGAGGACTTCACGGCTATCCATTCCCGGCTTGATGAGTTTAATGGCTACACGTCGGCGAATGGGTGAGCGTTGTTCCGCCACATAGACCTGCCCCATCCCCCCCTCACCGAGTCGCTCGTATAGTCGGTATGGGCCTATGGTCTTGCCCTTCAAATCGTGTGGAGAATCGTCTAGGATGGTGGATTTTTTATCGCTCGGTTTGGTCGACACTTTGCGGCCTGATCGACCGGAAGCTGAGCTGACATGACGAATGGAAACAGTCTCATCATCATCCGTGAACGGCTTGCTCAGGCACGCATTGCACATCACAGCCTCGCTGCCATCTGGCATGGAGGCGCCACAGAGCTCGCATATTCGTGTCTTATTCATTACCGGTGTCAACAGGACCCGCGCCGAGGGTAGAATCCTGATTCTCCAGAGTACAATATACCTTCCGACAACCACAAGGACGAAACGGCACCGCAAAGAAGGCTTCGGTGTGCCTTCGGTCCACTCCCGCCGATCCCCTCGGCCCTCGGCCTCGAGATCTGCCGAGAAATCCCTCGACGGGTTAATACCCTCCAATCCAGAGACATACGACCGACGGAAGACTCTTTTCATCAGCTTGGGCGTAGATGCCCTCCAGCAGGTAGTTCACGCATAGGAAGCGCTCTGTCGATTCGATATTCTCACCTCATTATCACCAGTTTTTTACCGCTTCGAATGCTGGCTCGCGTCACTCCCTGACGGAGCTCCCCCACGGATTCCCCCCGCGCGAGGGTTTGGCTTTCTCCCCGCAAATCCTGCCCGCCACTTGCCGCCATCGGCGTCTTGTCCTAGGGTGCCCGCCTCATGAGCAACACGACCGCCCCTTCGGTGCCCACCGCCCACACGGATCCCCTCAATGCCCGCATCCTGGCGGTGTCGGAGGATCTGGTCCCGGGATTCCAACGTCATCCTTTCCAACACATCGCCGAGCAATCCGGCATCGAACTGCCGGTGGTGATCGAGCGCATCCGGGCCATGATGGCGGACGGGGTGATCCGCCGCACCCGGCAGACGCTGCTGGCGACGAAGCTGGCCCACGGGGCGCTCTGCGCGTGGAAGGTGGATCCCGACAAGCTCGACGCCACTTTTGACTGGATGTTCCGCGAGGATCCGTTCAGCGGTCATGTGGTGACGCGCTCCACGGACCGGGAGATCTCGGGCAGTGACTACAAGCTCTGGACCACGCTGAAGGTGCCGCAGGGGGAGTCGCTGGAGGAGCACGGGGAAGCGCTGAAACGGCTGACCGGCGCGCACGATTTCATCCTGATGCCGGCGCGCGGCATTTTCGCGCTCGGGGTGGGTCATGTGCGGCGTCAGTCGATGGAGCCGGGCGCGCGCTCGGAGGAGCCGGCGGTGATGACCACCACCCGCACGGTGGAGTTGGAGCCGCTGGAGTGGGAGGTGCTGCTGGCGCTGAAGGAGGAGCTGACCCTGGATGAGGTCTGTGAAAATCCCTGGGAAGGCCGCGCCGCCATCGCCGGGGTGGATCTGGAGACTTTCTGTGAGATCGCCGAGCGGCTGGATGAGAAGAAGGTGATCGGTCGCTTTTCCACCTTTCTGGAGCATGTGAAGCCGACCAAGTCCGGCGAGCGGGTGACGCGGTTCAACGCCCTGTTTCACTGGAAAGTGCCCGAGGGCATGCAGGAGCGGGCCGGTAGCGAGGTGGGCCGCCACACCATCATGACCCACTGCTACTGGCGCGAGGGCGGCCCGCAGTTTGGCGGGGTGAACATCATGGGCGTGGTCCACGGCACCGAGAAGGACCGCGTGCTGGCCCACAAGGCCGCCATCGACGCCCACCTGGCGGAGTGCGGAATCCCGCTGGAGTACACGAATGTATTCTGGGGGGGGCGCAGCGAGATCAAGCCGTCGGAGATTTCACCGAAGATCTATCGCGAATTCCATGAGAAGTGGGCCGGGAAGTCCGGCGTGCTTTGATGGCGAGATCCCGCCCGCGTCCCCGCTTGTCCGACGGACGATTTTCCTGTTGAGTCCGTGACCCCGGCGGGAAAGCCCGCTCCCGGGTCCATCCATTTTCCCCCTTTTCTCCCAACCTCATCGCCCCACCACCCGTCATGCCGCGACTGCTCCCCACGCCTCTGTTCCTGGCCGGCCTGCTGCTGAGTGCCGCCGCCGTTTGTTCCCGCGCCCAGGAAGCGCCCTCCGTGATCCCGCATTGGATCTGGAGCCGGGCCGATGCCGGCGCCGAGGAGGTGGTGTATTTCCGCAAGGAGTTCACGGTCCCGGCCGATCTGAAGCGCGCCATCCTCATCGCCTCGGCCGACAACGCGGCCCAGGTGCTGATCAACGGGGACAAGCGCGGGTTCAAATGCGAGAACTGGGAAAAGCCGGTCATCGAGGACATCACGGACCGGCTGCGGGTGGGCGGCGACAATGTCATCGCGGTCCGGGCCAACAACAGCGGGGGTTCGGCCGGCTTTCTCGCCCATCTGGTGCTGGAAAATCAGGGCGGGATGAAAACCGTGATCGTCTCGGATGAGAGCTGGCAGCTCAGCGCCAAGGCCGGGCAGGGTTGGAACGAGATCCGTTTTTCCCCGAAGGCGGGCGAATGGCAGGCGGCGGTGAAACTCAACGCCTCCGGCACCAGCCCGCGGGAGAAAATTTCCCCCGAGTTCCTCGCCAGTCTCGAAAATCTCCGCGAACCGACCGCGACGGCGGTGGAGGATATCCGCATCGCCAAGGGATTCCGCGTGGAACTGCTCTACTCGGTGCCGAAGTCCGACCAGGGCTCGTGGGTGGCGATGTGCGAGGATGACAAGGGCCGGATCATCGTGTCGGATCAGTATGGGGCGCTCTATCGACTCACGCCCCCGGCGCTGGGACAGACGCTCTCCTCCGGGGACATCGAAAAAATCGGCGTCGATATCGGCGGCGCCCAGGGGCTGCTCCACGCGTTCGGCAGCCTCTACGCGGTGCTGAACACCGGGGAGCACGGCGGACGCGGTCTCTACCGGCTGCGGGACACCGACGGCGACGATCAATACGACTCCAAGGAACTGCTGAGGAAATTCGAGGAGCAGGGCGGAGAGCACGGCCCCCACGCGGTGCTGCTGAGTCCGGAAGGCAAGTCCCTCCACGTGGTGTCGGGCAATCAGACGCCGGTCACCGAACTGGCCTCCTCGCGGGTGCCGCGGGTCTGGGACGAGGATCTGCTGCTGGAGCGTCCCTATGGTCGCGGCTTCATGAAGGGCGTGATGGCGCCGGGCGGCTGGATCGCGAAGACCGATCCCGACGGCAAGGAGTGGGAGCTGATCGCCACCGGATTCCGCAACCAGTATGACGCGGCCTTTGACCGGAACGGCGAGTTGTTCACCTACGACGCCGACATGGAGTGGGACATGAACACGCCGTGGTATCGGCCCACCCGGGTCAATCTGGTCGCCAGCGGCGCGGAGTTCGGCTGGCGCAACGGCGGCGGCAAATGGCCGGCCTACTATCCCGACAGCCTGCCGGCCGTGGTCGACATCGGCCCCGGCTCACCCACGGGCGTCGGCTTCGGCTACGGGGCGAAATTTCCCGAGAAATATCAGGACGCCCTCTACATCCTGGACTGGAGCTACGGCAAACTCTACGCCGTGCACCTGAAACCCAAAGGGGCCGCCTACACCGCCAGCGTCGAGGAATTCATCAGCGCCCAGCCGCTGCCCCTGACCGACATTCTCATCGGCTCCCGCGACGGCGCCATGTATTTCACCATCGGCGGTCGCCGGGTGCAGTCCGGGCTCTACCGCGTCACCTATGTCGGCGACGAACCGGTCGGCGACGACAGCTCTCCGCCGCTGACCGAGGCCGCGAAGCAGCGACGGCAGTTGGAGGCGTTCCATGGCCGACAGGATCCGGCAGCGGTCGAGACCGCCTGGCCATTTCTCTCCAGCGAGGACCGCTGGCTGCGCTTCGCCGCCCGAGTCGCCATCGAGCATCAGCCAGTGGCCGAGTGGCGGGAGAGAGCCCTGGCCGAGAGCGATCCCGTGGCCGCGACCCACGCCGCCATCGCGCTGGCCCGCCACGGTGACAAATCCCTGCAACCCGCGTTGCTGGCGACTTTGGAGAGGATCGACTGGTCGAAACTGAGCGCCGCGCAGCGGGTCGACCTGACCCGGGCCTACTCCCTCGCCTTTACCCGCATGGGCGCGCCGGACGACGCCACACGCGCGCGGCTCATCGCCCTGCTCGATCCCCATCTCCCGGCCACCAGTCCCGAACTGAACGTGGAGCTGACGCAATTGCTCGTCTACCTCCAGGCTCCCACGGTGGCGGAGAAAGGCGTGTCGCTGCTGAAGTCCGCGCCCTCCCAGGAGGAGCAGATCGCCTACGCCAAATCGCTCCGCCACCTCACCGCAGGATGGACCCGCGAGTTGCGCGCGGATTACTTCCGTTGGTTCGTCCAGGCCGCCGGCTACAAAGGCGGGGCGAGTTTTGGGCTCTTCGTGGAAAACATGAAGAAGACCGCGTTGGAAAACACCCCCGAGGAGGATCGGGTAGCGCTCAAGGAGATCATCGAAGCGAAGCCCGAGGGCACCGAGCCGCGCTTCACCTTCGAGCCCCGCGAGTTCGTGAAGAACTGGACCGTCGCGGATTTCGACGATGTCATCAACGTCGGCCTCGAGGGCAATCGCGACTACGCCAACGGCCGCAAGATGTTCGGCGCCGCCACCTGCTTCGCCTGCCATCGCTTCAACCAGGAGGGTGGCGCCATCGGGCCGGACCTGACCAGCGTCTCCGGAAAGTTCAGCCCCCGCGATCTGCTGGAGAGCATCATCGAACCCAGCAAGGAGATCAGCGACCAGTATGGCTCCATGATTTTCACCATGCTGGACGGCTCCCAGATCAACGGCAGGGTCATGAACCTCTCCGGCGACACCATCAAGGTGAACACCAACATGATGAACCCGGATCAGATCCAGGATGTGGACCGCAAACAGCTCAAGGAGATGAAGGCCTCGCCCTACTCCATGATGCCTCCGGGGCTGATCAACACCCTCGGCAAGGACGATGTGCTGGACCTCATGGCCTACCTGCTGAGCGCGGGGAATCCGGAAGATCCCATGTTCCAGTAACAGCCGGGGGGCCGCTACCGCCTGAGTTGCTCGACGTGCTGGTCCACCCGGTCGCGGTCCGGGATGGCCGTCTGGGCGCCCGTTCGCAACGTGGTCAGCGCGCCGGCGCAGTTGGCCGCGAGCACCGCCTCCCGCAGCGACTCCCCCGCCGCCAGGCGCGCGGTGAGACAGCCGGCGAAGGCGTCGCCCGCCCCCACCGTGTCCACCGGCACCACCGCCAGGGTCGGCGCCTCGAAAGCCTCGTCGGGACCGATGACGAGGGTGGGATCACTCCCCCGCGTCACCACCAGTCCATTGACCCGCAGGCCTTTCAGGAAATCCCGCAAATCCTCCGCCGCCTCGAGATCGACGGGGATTTCCTCGATGATGTCCTCCGCCTCGGTCTCATTGACGATCAGGTAATCGATCTCCACCGTCGCCCAAGGAAAGGTCGAGCGCATGGGCGAGGGATTCACCACCGTGAGGACACCCGCGCGGTTGGCGATGCGGAGAGCCTCGACCACCACCGAGAGCGGCACCTCGAACTGCGCCAGCAGCGCGTCGGCCTCGGCGATGTAGGGATCGCGCGCCCGAATCTGGTCCGGCGATGTCATGCCGTTGGCGCCCTGGCAGACCACGATGGTGTTTTCCCCGTCGGTGTTCACGCTGATGAAAGCGGACCCGGTGGGAACTTCAGGCACCTGGCGGATGCCCTCCACCCCGATGCCCTCGGCGCGCAGATAGTCGAGATAACTCCGGCCGATCTCATCGTCGCCCACCGCGCCGATCATCCGCACCTGGCAGCCCTGGCGCTCGGCCGCGATGGCCTGGTTCGCGCCTTTGCCACCGTGAACGATCTCCAGATCCATCGCCGCCACCGTCTCGCCCGGCACCGGCAGGCGCCCGACCTTGGCGACGTAATCGACGTTCAGAGAACCGACAACAGCGATGGTGGGAACGGAATCAGCCATACGGGGAAAACAGTCCGCCACGCTATACGCGGCCTCTCATGAGGGCAACGGAGTCTTTTTCCCCCGCTCATCGATGCGCACCAGCGTGACGTGCGTCGAGAAAATCTCCTCCCCCTCGCGCCAGACCCGCACCTCCCAGCGCACCGAGGTCCGGCCCGTTACCGGATTTTCCACCGTGAAACGGAGAATGGTCCCTTCCCTGACGCTTTGTTTGAACTCCACCCGATCCATCCCCACGGTCACGAATCGGCAGCCGGGATAGGCCAGCGTCGCCGCGATCCAGGCGATCTCGTCCACCCACATCAGCAAATGGCCGCCGAACAGGAAGCCATACTGGTTGAGATGCTCCGGCAGCACAAGTTTGTGGTTTTCCATGACGGTCCGATGGGTGAAAGATTGCCGTTTTATCCCCGGTAAAGTGAATGTACCTTAAGCGCCATTCGTCGTAACCGCCACATCCGCCCCCCTGCCCATGTTTTCCCGTCCCCTCCCCCTTTCCCGTCGGAGCCTGCTCGCGACGCTGTGCCTGCCCCTCGTTGCCGGCGTCCCGGCTTTCGCCCAGGAAAAGACGCTGGATCAACTCAATGCCGACGAAGTCCTGCGGCTCGTCCGCTACAGCTATACTCTCTATGATCGCGACTTCGTCGGACAACTCAGGCAGGGCATATCCACCAAGATTCCCTTCACCCTCTCGCTCCAGCCCAAATACATCCGCTTCAAATTCGACGACCCGCCGCAGGTCATCCACCTCAACACCGCCAACGATCAGTTCTTTCTCAAAGAGGTCGTCGCCGGCAGCGACTCCCCCGTCCCGCCCGAGCGCTATGGCCAGCGGATCCGCGAGACCGACGTCACCTACGACGATCTGTCCATGCGCTTCCTCTACTGGCCCGAGGCCAAGATCGTCGGCGAGGACAAGCTGAAAACCCGCGATTGCTGGGTCCTGCGGGTACGCAACCCCGACGGCAAGGGCATCTACGCCACCGTCGATATCTGGGTGGATCGCGGGAGCGGCGGCCTCATGCGCATGGTCGGCTACAACGCGGCCGGACGCGCCATCAAGCGCTTCGAAGTGCTCCACGGGAAAAAGCTGGACGATGTCTGGATGGTCGATGAGATGCGCGTCGAAACCTTCGACCCCGAGAGCGGCAAGCGTCTCTCCCACACCTACCTGGAGATCCTCGACACCGCTCCGACCGTCCGGGTGAAGGAGGAGGGCGCTACCAAGAGCGAATAAGACGCGCCTCACCCCACCAGCGCCCTTATCAGCAGAGGTGCCACGCCGTTGAGCGCGAGGACCAGCACGACGGTCAACAGCGCGCTGGCAAGCAGCACAAAGCCACCCTCGAAGGCAACCAAGAGGCGGATCGTGGCCGGGTCGGCGCCAATCTGGCGCAGGCTGGAAAACTCCCGCGCCCGCAGTCGGTTCGAGAGCAGAAAGACCAGCAGCGCGATCGCCAGCGAGGCGATGCCCACCAGCCCAAGCGCCGCCACCACCAGCCGCTGCACCTGGAACACTGTGGCGAACAACTCGTCCATCACCCTCCCCGGCTCCACCAGTTGGACGCCGGTGCTTTCCACCTCCTGATAGCGCCCCAGCAGGATGGTCCGCGATTTCTCGTCCGCCGGCAGCAGGATCGCCGCCGAGATCGGGAAATCCCCCGGATCGCCGTGGAAATGAAAACCGCCCACGTTCTCGTCCGTGATCTCGGTGTACTCGACCACGGAGGCGTTCAAGGCCACCCCGCCACCACCGGCGGACTGACTCAGTACTTGTGACTCATCCACCTCGCGGGCATCCTGATGCCCGTGGGCCAGCCCCTCGATGATCCACGCGGTCTTCACGTCGACAAACACCGCCCGGTCATCCGGCGTGCCGCTCGGAGCCAGGATGCCGACGACCCGCATTTTCAACGGATACACGCCGGCCAGGTCGAACACCGCCTCGGGCGTGGAAACCAGCGCGTCCCCCGGTTTCAGCCCCTCCGCTTCCGCCACCATGGCGCCCACCACACAGTCGCCCAGGCGCCCCATCGCCCGCCCCTCGCGCACCTCCAGCCCGCGAAAGCGGAAATAGTCCAGCGTCGTCCCCACGATACGGTGGCCCCTGGCCGCATAGCGCGCGTAGAGCGGGATCACCGTCGCCAGACGATCACGCCCCGCCTCGTCCGCCTCTCGACGCGTCAGAGTGGTCACCTCGGGCTTGGAGAAATAGAGACCGTTGAAGACCAGTTCCAGAGCGCTGCCCGGCGCCCCCATCATCAGCGGTGTCGCCTCCGCCCGCGCGCGGAGATGCCGCTCCGCCTGACTCACCAGCACCATGATGGCGGCCGGCAGCACCATCGTCAGCGTCAGAGCCCCCACCAGCAGCGCGGTCTTGATTCGCTGCCTTTTGAGATAAGCCCAACCGAGCCGGAATGCCCCGCCCGCGTTCATGGCTCCGCCCCCCCTTCCAGCAGATCGGGCAGGGCGACCACCCGGTCAAAGCCGTCCAGCACCTCCGGATCGTGTGTCACCATGATCAGCGTGGCACCCGCCGACCGCGCCTGATCGCGCATCAGCGCCACGCTCCGGGCCTGGTTCTCCGGATCGAGACTCCCCGTCGGCTCGTCGGCCAGGATCAGCGCCGGGCGCGTCACCATGGCGCGACAGAGCGCCACCCGCTGCCGCTCGCCTTGGGACAGCTCGCCGGGAAACCGGTCCCGCAGCGCCGCGATGCCCGTCTCCCGCATCAGCTCCCCGGCCCGCGCCCGCGCCGCGTCATCCAGGGTCAAGGCTTTGCTGATTCGGTAGGGCAGCAGCACGTTCTCCACCGCGCTGAGATAGTCCAGCAGTTCGAATTCCTGAAACACCAGCCCGATCCGCGTGATCCGGAACCGCTGCCGGTCCACCGTCGGCAACCGGGAAATCGTCTCCCCGCCCACTTTCACCACGCCCGCGCGCGGGGTGAGGATGCCCGATATCAGACGCAGCAGAGTGGTTTTCCCGCAACCGCTCGGGCCCACCACGGCCACCGTCTCCCCCGATTCCGCCGAAAATTCCGCCATGCGCAGGGAAAACGACTCCCCCGGATAGCGGAATCTCACCTCCTCGCACTGGACCATCAGCCTCGACATGGCCGCCAAAATCGACCGGCTGGCACCGAATTCAAGACCGCAATCCGCGCCCCCTTACTCCTGTATCCGCTCCTCGCTTTCGAGTTCCAGATCCAGCAGCCGCCACTCGTCATCGCGGACACCTATTGTCATCGTCGCCCGGTAGCGGTTCACCCGGTCGTGGGTGTGCCCCCAATGGGTCACCGTGCCAACCGCCACCCACTCGCACGCCGCCCCGAACGAGCCGGGAGCTTCCCATGGACTGACCACTTCGCACTTTCTCAGGTCCAGATCCGTGATCCGCACCCGGGCACCGCCCTGGCTTTCCACCTGGAGGGATCGCCGCACCTCGAGATAGATCTTCGTCAGCAGTTCACCGTCCGCGCTCGCGGCCAGCACATCGTAAATGTCCGACTCGCGGCGGTAGTCGAAGGCGTGGTAAATATTCCGCAACAAGGCGTAGCTGATCTCATCCGCCTCCTCGGGCGTCACCCGTATCGCCTCCTCCCGCGACAGCACCGGCGCCAACCCTCCCGCCATGGCCCAGAACCAGAGCATGATCGACCACACCCGCCATTGGCCGCGCAGGAAGAATCCGGCGATCGTGGTCGCCGCCACCACCACCCAGCATCCCCAGACGAAGGGTTTCCACTGCCAAAAAGCGGCCTGTTCCGGGGGCGCCGGCAGTTTCAGCAACTCCGGCACCGCCAGGCCCGCCTCGTTTTCCCAGACCAATTCGGCATTCCCCGGAGTCAGTTTCCTCGCCGCCCGTTGACCCCGCGCCCCGGCCTCCACGATGGCTTCGGATCCATCGGGCGGAAACACTTCCCAAATGACTTTCACCCGCTCCGGCGGACCGTCGAGGGCGGCCGCAAAAACCACGCCCACCAGAGCTTCGGCGGCGGGAACCGTCTCGCGATCCTCCACCACGAGGCCTTTCTCCGGGTCCGGTCGCACGAAGTGGACCCGATCCCGCTCCATCGCCAGGGGCTCGCCATCCACCTCCACCGGGCATTTGCCCTCCAGCCAGTCACCGATGCGGCCCTCCAAATCCGCGCGGTTCGTCGCCTCGATGACGATGACCCCGGAGGCGCCGATCCTCTCCGCGATGGCGTCGAAGCGCAGCACGAATTCCTTTCTCAACTCGAATGGCTCCACCGAGAGGTATCCCCGCACCGGCGGCGTGTCCGGAGCCTGGCCGCGGAGGCCGGGGTGCGGGCAGAACGACGCCGTCAGGGCCAGCGCGAGGCAAAGACGGGGGAAAGCGGCGAGCAAAGAGGGTTGGGTCATCGACCCGACAGGGTTGAGTCAAAATCGCCCCCTCGCCAGCGGCTTTTCTGCGCCTTGCCGATTCACCCGGCATGGTGTTCCGTTGGCGCCTCATGCGCGCCCTTTTCCAGATGATCGCCAGCCTCGGCCTCACCGCCGCGGTCGGCGTGGCGGCGCCCGAGACGCCCGAGACTCCCGGCGTGAGCCAAGGCACCCAGCCCAATCCGGTCTCCGACGAGGTGGCCCTCACGCACCGTCGCCAGCTCGCCGGGAAGGCCGAAGGCGCCATCGATCTGCTGCCGGGAGTGATCACGGTCTATCATCCGGTCGAGCAGGTGGGTTACACCTGGGATCCGCTGGAATGTCGCGTGCTTTTCGCCTGGCGGGGAAAGGAAATGTCCGACCTGCGTTTCGTGGCCGAGGGCCCGGCTCCCTTCGCGGCGACCATCGGCGCGTGGGGCCCCCCCGATTATTTCGGCTACCGCATGGTGGAGGGGGGACCGGAATTCCTTTACTACTACGGGCGACTGGGTGTGGCGGAAAGGATTCGTCCGAAAGCCGACGGCTCCGGGCTGGAACAACGCTGGGAGGTGAGCCAGGCGGACCACGGACTCCAGGTGGTGGTGCCGGAACGCTGGGTGCCGCGGGTGAAAGCCTCGTCGGGCTCGTGGTCGGAGAATGTGCTGCGGCTGGCCAAGGCCACGCCGATCGATTTTTCCCTCGTCTGGACCTGGTCGGACGACGCCGCCCTCCCGGAGTTGCCCGCCGCCTGGAAAGAACGGTTTTCCCCTCCCCCGTCCCCGAAACCGGAGGAGGCGCCAAGCCCCCCGAAAGAGCCGGCGCCCACCGCCGAGGATAAGCCATGATCGCGTCGCCCCCTCTCCGCGCGCCACTTTGCGCGACGCTCCTGGCGGCGTGGTTGTCGCTGGCGACCTCTCCCGCCGCCGGGTCGGCCGAGGAGGCGACTCCCCCGGCGGTTGGGCCCTACACCATCGAGGCTCTGACGGTGCCCGAGGCGGCGACCGGGGTGATAGCGGCGGTGGATTTCACCCCCGACGGTCGTCCCATGCTGCTCACCCGCGAGGGCCGGGTCTGGCTGGGGGGCGGGGAATGGACGCTCTGGTCGGAACATAGACTGGAGGGTGCCACGGGCCTGTTGGCGGCGTATTTCCCGAAGTCCATCTATGTGACCCATGCCACGGGAATCACCCGGCTTTTCGACACCGACGACGATGGCCGGGCCGATTTCGTCAAGGCGGTGATACCGGCGTGGCGTTTCGGCACCCTGGGAGAGTTGTTTCGCGGTTCACCGGCGGTATTGCCGGAGGGCGATCTGCTGATCCCGCCGAACGTCACATCCGGCGAATGGTCGGGGCTGGTGATGCGGGTGCCCGAGGCGCGCCCGGTGAGTCCCTGGCTCACCGGTTTTAGTCAGGTATCCGCTCCGGCTCCCGGTCCCGCCAGCGACACCTGGGCGGTGGCGGGACGCTGGAAATCGGGCGATCAGGCCGCGCCGGCCACCGCGATCTGGGTAGTGGCGGTCTCGGAAACCGAACCCGCGCCCGCTTCGGATACACCCCCCGTGACCGAAAAGACGAACGAAATGGCGGAGGAGAAAGAAGCGCCGGACCCGCCATCCCCGATCAAGGTGCCGCCACCGGCGATTCATCTGCCAGGCTCGCTGATGCCGACCACTCCCATCCGCCCGGCCTTTCCCCCGCCATCCACCGGGGCGGAAGAGGCTTCCGCGGCTTTCGGGGTGTTTTCCGGTCAGGGATTCGTCGCCGGGGAAAGCTCGAAGCGCCTTCTGCGCCTGATGCCCCAACTCGTCAACGGTGTCTGGCAGGGCGCGGTCACGGATTTCGCGGCGATCGAATCCCCCGAGCCGGGCATCGGATTTCTCCACTTCTCCCCCGGCAGCGACCAGCTCTTGGCCGGACAGGGTGGACACGCCCTGAGCATTAGCCCGGCGGGCGGCTCCCTCTTCGCCGTCCGCACGCTCCGGTTGGCCAGCGACGGTTTCGAGGTGACATTCACCCGGCCCATTGACCGGACCCGCGCGCTCGACGTCTCGGTGTGGAGAGTGCGCCTCTGGTCACCGGACAAAGCGGAGACCGAATCGGGCGAACTCGCACTCGACGACGGGGCGCGAGTGGTGATCGATTCCGACGGCCTGGCGGCGACGCTCCAGTTGCCGGAGGATCGTCTGATCACGGGCCGGGTCTACCTTTTCGATCTCTCCTCACTGCCTTCGGAAAGCGGCGAAAGCATCGTCCACGGACCGGTCTACTACACGCTGAACGCCCTCCATCCCGCCCCGGCGTACCCGGATCAGCCGGTCAAGGCCACCCCGTTGGAGCAGGAGGAGGAATCCGCACCGGAAGCGCCGGAGAGCACCCCCGAGACCGTGCGATAGAGCTGCTCCAGCGGGTAGGGTTTCTGGAGTGTCCTTGCGCGTTCGGATCCTGCGCGCATCCGACTGGCGGGCTATCGCAAGAAAAGAGGCCCGTGGAAAAAACCACGAGCCTCGTTAGTTTTTAAGATTCAGTAGGATGCCGCTCTTCAGTCGAGGAGGTCGGCGGGGAGCTTGCCACCGTTCTCGGCGATCTTGGCCATCACTTGTTTGTGAAGCCAGATATTCATCTCGGCGGAACCCTTGCTGTCGATATCTTCCTCGCTGTAGCCCAGTTCGAGGGCCATCTCCTTCCGGGCGGCATAGCTGCTGTCCAGGTCGAGGAGTTTCAGGAGATCGACGATGGAGAGTTTCCAGTCGAGATCTTCCGGGTGGGCGGCGGCCATGTCATTGAGCATCGACTCGACGTCCACCTGTGACATCGGTTCGGGTGCCGGTTCCACCGCTTCCACCACGGCTTCGGAGGCGGTTTCCGCGCCCTCGGCCACCGCTTCCGCGGCCGCCTCGGCGCCTTCGGCGACGGCTTCGGCAGCCGTCTCCGCCGTTTCTGCGGCGGCTTCCGCCGCCGCGTTGACTTCTTCTTTCGCCTCGTCTTTCGAGCCGAAGATCTTACCCATTAGTTTGGAGAACATACTCATAGCACGGCGAGGCTAGCAATCGGGCAACCTTAAGCAAGCGACAAATCCTCAAACATCGCGATTTACCGCCTTTTGCAGCGCGTAGCGACGGCAGATCTCGAAGTAGGCAAGCATGGAATCTATGTCGATCCACTCGTTCCGCCCGTGCAGGTTTCCCACCCGCGGCCGGGACAGGAGTACGGGAATGCCACGCTGGGAAAAAAATCTCCCGTCACTGCCGCCACACGCCCGCACCTGTCTCGCCGGATGACCGGTCACCTCGGCGGTGATTTCTAGGAAGTGCGGATCCGGCGCCAGATGGGTCGGCTCGGCGGAAACGATGACCTCCATCCCGAGTCCGGCGCCCAGGCAATCGCCAATGACCGACAGCATCGACGCGGTCGTGTGCGGCGGGGGAAAGCGCACATCCAGCACCGCCTCGGCGCTTTCCGGTATCCGGTTCGGACTGTCGTTCGGCGTGCCCAGCATGGTCACCGAACAGGTGGGAAACCAGTGGGTCTCGAGATCGTCCGCCTCCACCCGGACCGGTCGCCACGGATCGAACAACTCCCCCCGCAGCCGGAGCAGACCCGCCATCAGCCGTTCCAGAGCATTGTCACCCAGCCATGGCCTCGCCGCGTGGGCCGCCACTCCCGCCGCGGTCACGCGCAGATGCAGGATGCCTTTTTCCTCCACGATCACATCGGTCAGCGATCCCCCGTCCGGGATCACCGCCACCCCGGCGTCCAGCCCGGTCTCCTCCACCAGGTGGCGCACCCCGTGCTCCCCACCCCGCTCCTCATCGGAGGTGATCGCCAATCCCACGGACAGCCCGGGATGCTCTCTCCACAGATGCCGCGCCAACTGGACCATGATGGCCAGCTGACCTTTCATGTCCCCGGCGCCGGGTCCGTAGATCCGCCCGTCCCTGACTTCGGAACGATAGCTCTCCGGGTCCGGATGCTCCACCACATCCAGGTGACCGCAGAACAGCACCTCCGGGCGGTTCACCCCGACGGGCAGGACCACCAGCGATTCGTAGCCGTGACTCTCCCGGCGCAGCAGCTCGATGCCGGGGATCTCCTCCAGGTGATTGCGGATCAGTTGAAAACAGCGCCGCCGCTCATCGGGCCGGGCGTCGGTGCTCTCGATCAGCACCAGGTCGCGCGTCAGTTGGACCAGTTGCTCTTTGAGTCGGGCGCGGTCGATCATGGGATGAAAAAACGGGTAGCTGGTGAAAGGCGCGACTCAATCCCGATCCGGAACACAGGGCAAATCCAGCTCCGCGAGTTCGAGCAGCACATGGCTCCCGGCCGGGGAATGGGCGAGGCAGAGGAACTGGCCTTTGTGCACCAGACCGTCGGCCCCGAAATTGAAGTTCACCGGCAACACCCCGACCTCGCTCTTACCCGGCACGAAGAGGTCGCCAGAGCGGTGAAGTCTTTCCAGCAACGCCGCCCCGGTCAGGGGCTGATCGAAGCGCAGATTCCTCAGCAGCCAGGCCCCCTCCGGCATGAAACGCCGCGCCAGCACCGAGGGATAGGTGGCTCCCGTGACCCGCGCGTTGATCTCGCACACATAGACTTCGCTCTCCCCGTCGGCCTTCTCCGCCACCAGAAAATCCACACTCCCCGTGCCGCGATAGCCCCGGGCATGGAGCCACGTGCCCGCGATGCCCGCCTGACGCAACAGCTCATCCCGCAGACCTCCCCGATCCGCAAGATACGGCGGAGGCGACTCGTTACCCTCGTGCACACTCGACTGACTCAGGATCTGCTCGGTGAGGTCGAACAAGGTCACCGTGTCCTCATCCAGAAAAAACTGCGCGCTGGGGCTTCGCACCTTCGTCACCCCGAACTCCCCGGGCTTCAGCCAGCCCTGGACCAGGCAGGGTCCCTCGAAGAAGAAATGATCGGGCACCGCCCGGACCCCCGCCTCGCGATTCCCCAGGTCCGGCACCTTGATCAGACCGATGCCCGAGGCGCCGATCGCCGATTTCACCACCCCCGAGGAGAATCCCGCCGCCGCCAGCCGCGCCAGCGCCGGACCGAGACCGGAGGGAGATTCCACCAGCTCCGTGGCCACCGTCGGCAGGCCCGCCGATTCCAGGAAACGATGCAGTTCCCGTTTGTTGTTGCCCGTGTGGCTGCCCGTCACCGTCGAGATGGTCCGCTTGCCCGCCCATTCCGCCAGGGCCGAAAGCGTCGTGTCCGTGACATAGCCGTCCAACCACCCGGCGGCATGCGCCGCCAGGCGTTCCAGCAGCGGATGCTCGGGATCGCGTCCCGCGCTCAGAGAATGGCCGAGCTCCCGGTAGTCCCGATGCGGCAGGATCAGGCACTCCGGCAGGGAAAGTCCCGCCGTGTCCTCGAAATAGCGACAGAGATCGGCGTCGGGTTCCCTTTCCAACACCAGCAGATTCTCCCCCGGGCCACCGAACAACAGATCGATGATCGGTATCAGCCGGCCACCGTAGGAATCCACCTCCCCCACCTCCTCGGCCAGCATCCGCGTCTCCTCCTCGTTTCCGAAAAACAGGCCCAGCAAATTCGCCACGAACACCGCCCGCCGATCCCAGAACTTCGGCAGCCGCCCCGGTGCCGACACCACCTCCACCTCACGCCGATCATCAAGTGCTTCCCTGACTGTCTCCATGCACCCACATCCTCACCCGCGAAGCACCGCGAATCAAGCCCGCGACGCCATGGCACCGCTTGCCGGGAAGCTTCTTAGTGATTGATACATCGCAGTTGGCAAGGTAAGGAGAATTGCGTCCATGCCAACCGCCCCGGAACAGCTTGCCCGAAATACCATCGACGCCCAGTTGGCGGCGGCGGGCTGGGTCGTTCAGGATCTCAGCGGCTTGAATCTCTCCGCAGCTCGGGGAGTCGCCGTTCGCGAAATTCTCTCCACGGGCGGTCCCGCCGATTACATCCTCTTTGTGGACGGCAAGGCTCTTGGTGTCATCGAAGCGAAGAAAGCCGGCGAAACTCTCTCCCACGTCGCCGAGCAAAGCGCCCGCTACTCGTTTGCCCGCAAGTGGATCCCGCAGCGCTGGGCGGACCCGCTGCCCTTCACTTACGAATCCACCGGCATCGAGACCAACTTCCGCGACCAGCGCGACCCCGACGCCCGCTCGCGTCCCGTCTTCGCTTTTCACCGCCCCGAGCACCTTCTCGAACTCGTCCAGCAAGCCGACACCCTCCGCTCCCGCCTCAGGCAGTTCCCCGAACTGAAGACCGCTCCGCTGCGCGACTGCCAGATCAAGGCGATCACGTGCCTTGAGCAGTCGCTTTCCGACAACCGCCCCCGCGCCCTCCTGCAGATGGCCACCGGTTCCGGCAAGACCTTCACCGCCGTCACCCAGGCCTACCGTCTCATCAAGCACGCCGGAGCGAAACGCATCCTCTTCCTCGTCGACCGCGGCAACCTCGGCCGCCAGACCGTCAACGAATTCCAGCAGTTCATCACCCCCGACGACGGCCGCAAGTTCACCGACCTCTACAATGTCCAGATGCTCGGCCCCGCCGGTATCGATCCCGTCTGCAAGGTCACCGTCTCCACCATCCAGCGCCTCTACTCCCAGCTCACCAACAACCCCCTCGACGACGAAGCCGACGAGTATTCCGGCTGGGAAAGTAGAAGCGGCGTCCCGCCGCTTGTTTCAGAGGACAAGCGGCAGGATGCCGCTTCTACTCTCCCCGTCAGCTACAATTCCGCCATCCCGATAGAAACCTTCGACTTCATCATCGTCGATGAATGCCACCGCTCGATCTACAACCTCTGGCGGCAGGTCCTCGACTACTTCGACGCCTTCCTCATCGGCCTCACCGCCACCCCCAGCAGGGCCACCCTCGGCTTCTTCAACCGCAACCTCGTCACCGAATACCCCCACGTCCAAGCCGTCGCCGATGGCGTCAACGTCGGCTACGACATCTACCGCATCAAGACCCGCATCTCCGAGGGCGGGACGAAGCTCGACGCCGGCTTCGACTACCAGAAACGCGACCGCCTCACCCGCGAGAAACGCTGGGCCGTCCAGGACGAGGACGAGACCGTCGCCAAAACCCAGCTCGACCGCTCCGTCGTCGTCCCCGACCAGATCCGCACGGTCATCCGGACTTTCCGGGAAAAACTCTTCACCGACCTCTTCCCCGACCGTCCCGCTCGTGCGGAGTCGCTCGGACTCGACGCGCCCTGGGTTCCCAAAACCCTCATCTTCGCCAAGGACGACAACCACGCCGAGGACATCGTCACGATCGTCCGCGAGGAGTTCGGCAAAGGGAACGACTTCTGCAAAAAGGTCACCTACAAGGCCGGCGCCAAGCCCGAGGAAATCATCAAGGCCTTCCGCACCGATCCCGGGTTCCGCATCGCCGTCACCGTCGACATGATCGCCACCGGCACCGACATCAAGCCGCTCGAGTGCCTCCTCTTCCTGCGCGACGTCCGCTCCCAGCTCTACTTCGAGCAGATGAAGGGTCGCGGCACCCGCACCATCGACCCGACCGACCTTGCCACCGTCACCCCCGATGCCGGCAGCAAGTCCCGCTTCGTCCTCGTTGATGCCGTCGGCGTCACCGAGTCCGACAAGACAGACTCCCGCCCCCTCGAACGCAAGCCCACCGTCCCCTTCGACAAGCTCCTCCAGCAGGTCGCCCTCGGCGTCCGCGACGAAGACACCCTGGTAAGCTTGGCCAACCGCCTCGCCCGCCTCGACCGGTCCCTCAGCGACAGCGACAAGGCCGAGCTGCAAACCCTCGGCGGCATTTCCCTCAAGCAACTCGCCTCCAACCTCCTCCAAGCCACCGATCCGGACAGAGTAGAAGCGGCGTCCCGCCGCTTGTTCGGACCACCCCTCGTCCCCTTCAATCCTGACGCCCCCGTTGTTTCCACGGAGGCCAATCTCCCTCACTGGCGACAGGATCGCACCACCTACTTCGTCACCTTCCGCCTCGCCGACTCTCTTCCCAAAGAAAAACTCGCAGCATGGAGAGCGGATCGGGACGCCTGGCTGGCCAATCACCCCGAACCGCTCTCCGACGAGGAAAAGGCCGAATACTACGACACTTTCAGCAAGGAGATCGAAACCTGGCTCGACCGCGGATCCGGCTCCTGTCTCCTGCGTGATCCGGACGCTCGCGCCGTCGTGGAAAACGCCCTCCAGCACTTCGACGGAGAGCGCTACCACTTGGGCGAGCACGTCGTCGCGGGAAACCACGTCCACGCCATCGTCACCCCGCTTGACGATTACAAGCTCAGCGACATCATCCATTCGTGGAAAAGCTTCACCTCGAAAGAGCTGCTCAAACTTCCGGCCGCTGACTCGCTCACGACCAAGCCCACCGTTTGGCAAAAGGAGTCCTACGATCACATCGTCCGTTCTTCAGCAGCACTTGCCAGGATCGAGGAATACATCCGTGCGCATGGTAGCAGCGGCGTCCCGCCGCTTTCCAACGAACACTCCGGCGTCCCGCCGCTTGCCATGTCAGAGGATGACAAGCGGCGGGACGCCGCTTCTACTCTCGCCAACACCGCCGTCCAGCCCCTCGCCACCAACCCCGCCTACCGCGCCCTCCTCGAAACCAAACGCCGCGACCGCGAAGTCACCATCGACCACCTCAGCGGCGACGAAGCCCTCGCCACCGGCTACGACGAGGAAAAGGCCCGCGGCCTCATCGAGAACTGGAAGCAATTCCTCGAAGCCAACCAGGACGAGATCACCGCCCTCCAGATCCTCTACAACCGGCCCCACGCCAAACGGCACCTTGTTTACGAGGAACTCAAGACCCTCGCCGAAGCCGTCGCCCGGCCGCCCTACCACATCGCCCCCGCCGAAGTCTGGAAAGCCTACGAGCACCTCGAAAAGCGCCAGCCCACCGCCGACCCGGCCAAGGTGCTCACGAACCTCATCACCCTCGTCCGCCACACCGTCGATCCCGAGCACCAACCGCTCGCGCCCTTCCCCGAACTCGTCGAAGCCCGCTACCAACAGTGGCTCGACCAGCAGCAAAGTAGAAGCGGCGTCCCGCCGCTTGATCCAAATAAGAAAAGCGGCGGGACGCCGCTTCCACGCTTCACCCCCGAGCAAATCAAGTGGCTCGACATCATCAAGAACACCATCGCCCTCAACGGCGCCTTCCCCACCGACGAACAGGACGACTACCTCGAAGCCTGGCAAAACGTTGATTCCAAGGAAGGCGTCCCGCTCGCCGTCGCCCGCAGGGCTTTCGGCGCCGACCCCAAGCCCATCATCGAGGAACTCAACGACGTCCTCGTCGCCTGACCCATGGATATCAAGGAAGTCATCCGCACCGTCCACCGCATGGAAACCGCGGGCGTCATCGGCCTGTGGGCCATCGGCGGTGCGGTCGGCGCCACCTTCTATCTGGAGCCCTTCTCCACGCTCGATGTCGATGTCTTCGTTACCCTCCGTCCCGCCGAGGGCAGCTTGCTCCTCAGCCTCGATCCCTTGCTCGATCACCTGAAAGCCGAAGGCTGGGACATGGACGGCGAATACATCGTCATCGGTGGTTGGCCCGTGCAGTTCCTCCCGCCCACCGGCCCCTTGGTCGAGGAGGCGTTGGAAGAGGCCGCCGTGTTCGATGTCGATGGCTTTCCGGCGCGCGTCTTCCGCGCCGAACACCTCGCCGCCATCGCCCTGCAAACCGGCCGCGCCAAGGACAAGTCCCGGTTGCTCCAGTTCATCGAATCCGGCAGGCTCGATGCCGCCCGCTTCCAGTCCATCCTCGCCCGCCACGCCCTCGGCGATGCCTGGCAGCGCTTCGCCCGCCAATTCCTCGACGACACCGAATGAGCTTCGACCTCCAGCGCATCCTCGAAAGTAAGGCCGCCCACCGCCGCAAGCTCGCCGATCTCCCAATCGGCGAAAAGCTGCGCCTGCTCGATGAAATGCGGGAGCGCGCGCTCATCATCCAGCACGCGCGACCGATCGAAGGCTCCGTCGTCCGAGAAGATCCCGCGCCGTATCTCGCGAAGAAGATGAACCGCCAGGACGCAAAGGCCGCCAAGGATCGCGGAGGAGAGGAGGGTGAGGCATGAAAAAGATCCTCATCATCGCCGGGCCGAACGGGGCGGGAAAGACCACCTTCGCCACCGAGTTCCTGCCGAACGAGGCCGGCTGCCCGGAGTTCGTGAATGCCGACCTCATCGCCGCCGGACTCAGCCCCTTCCAGCCCGATCAGGTCGCCTTCGCCGCCGGGCGGCTCATGGTCGCACGCATCGATGAACTCGTCGCCGCTGGAAAAAGCTTCGCCTTCGAGACCACGCTATCCACCCGCACCTGGCTGCGGAAGATCCCGCGGTGGAGATCCCTCGGCTACCGGGTGAAGCTCTACTTTCTCGCCCTGCCCGATCCCGACTTCGCCATTCGTCGTGTCGAGGCGCGGGTTCGGCTCGGAGGCCATGCCATCCCGCCGGACACCATCCGCCGTCGTTTCGCCCGGGGCCTGAAGAACCTCCGGCCCGGCTATCTCGGCCTTGTCGATGAATGGTCCCTCTACGATGGTTCCCAGGATCCGCCGCTCCTGCTCGAAACCGGCGACAACCGCCCGCCAGACACGCTCATGGAAGACTCCGCCGAATACCGCACCCAAGGAGACGAGGCACCGCCGGTGAAGCCGCTGGAAGATCCCGACTTCATCGGCGCCGAAGCCGCCCTACGCCGAGGCTCCGCCAAGGCCGTCGCCCGCGCCCGTGCCGCCGGACTGGAACCGGTCGTGCGCCAACCCGAAGCCAACGCAACCAATGGAAATGAGCGTCAATCTGCAAAGTAGAAGCGGCGTCCCGCCGCTTGTGTCGAACCCGGAAAGCGGCGGGACGCCGCTTCTACTCGTCGATTCCAAGGAAGGCGTCCCGCTCGCCGTCGCCCGCAAGGCCTTCGGAAACGACCCGAAGCCGATCATTGAAGAACTCAACGAGGTGTTGGTGGCATGAGTGAACTTCCAAAAGGGTGGGAAACGGCGACTGTCGGCGAACTCGCCGAATCGATCCAATACGGCCACACGGCAAGCTCATCGACCACCGAGGTCGGTCCGCGGTTCCTCCGCATCACCGACATTCAGGACAACAACGTGGACTGGTCAACAGTTCCGTTCTGCAAGATCCCTGCGAAAGACGTGGCGAAGTATCGCTTGGAGAAGGGGGATCTTCTTTTTGCGCGAACCGGCGCTACGGTGGGGAAGAGTTTCCTCATCCAATCTGAGGTTCCTTACAGCGTCTTTGCTTCTTACCTGATCCGCGTCCGGGTCTCATGTGCCATCGATCCCAGATACATTTACTACTTCTTCCAATCTTCGGATTACTGGCGACAGATCAGCGAGAGCGCGAGTGGGATCGGGCAACCCAATGTGAACGGTAAAAAGCTCGCTGCGTTGACGCTTCCTGTAGCACCCCTCCCCGAACAACGCCGCATCGTGGCGCGGATTGAGGAACTCTTTTCGCGGCTCGACGCCGGCGTCGCCGCCTTGCGCCGCGCCAAAGCCCAACTCCAACGCTACCGCCAATCCGTCCTCGCCGCCGCCGTCACCGGCCAACTCACCCAAGCCTGGCGCGAACAACACCCCGACACCGAACCCGCCGAAGAACTGCTTAAGCGGATTTTGGAGGAGCGACGAGAGAACTGGAGTGGTAGAGGAAAATACAACGATCCGGAGACAGAGACCGAAGGCGCTTCAAAGCTTCCGCCCTCTTGGAAATGGGTGCTACTTGGTTCTCTGACACAAATGATCAATGGAGACCGAGGAAAGAATTACCCGAACAAGTCAGAGTATGTCTCCGCTGGAGTGCCGTGGATAAACACAGGGCACATTGATCCCAACGGCACTTTATCGAAAGAACGCCTTTACTACATTACGAGGGAGAAATTTGACCAACTGAACTCCGGCAAAATTGAGGCAGGCGACCTCGTCTATTGCCTTCGCGGCGCGACATTTGGAAAGACTGCAGTGGTTGAACCGCTGGAAGAAGGTGCCATCGCTTCTTCGCTGATGATTATCCGCCGCTCCTCTTCGCTGCTAACTCAGCAGTTGCTCCACTTTTACTTAATCAGTTCGATCGGACGCGCCGAACTCTTCCGGTTCGATAACGGTTCCGCGCAGCCCAATCTCTCCGCTGCAAGCGTCGCACAATACCGGTTTCCGCTCCCACCCCTCGCCGAACAACACCAAATCGTCGCCGAAGTCGAAGCCCGCACCACCGCCATCGACCACCTCGAAGCCGAACTCGACCGCCAAATCACCCGCTCCAACCGCCTCCGACAATCCACCCTCGCTCACGCCTTTTCCGGAAACCTGTTGTAGCGTTCCGAGCGGAGACAACCAATCATACTGCCATGAAGCCACCCGTAATAGGCCGCAAAGTCAACGATGAGGCCATCGATGCTCTGATCGACTCTCTTGAAGCAATCGCTGATCCTGATGACGTGTTTTACATCGGCTACCCTGTCGCAGCCACAATTGACGAACCTGTGACCGTGCCAGCGCTTCTCGTTTCTCCTCGCATTGGCCTTGTCTGTTTTGACGTGGTTCCCAATGCGACAATCGGGGCGTTACAGAACTACAAAGATGCACAACGCCGGATAGTCGTCGCGATGAAATCAAAACTGCTTCAGCATGAACCCTTGGTTGAGGTAGACGGCTTCGATTTGGCTTTTAGGGTCAACATTGTAACGTATGCAATTGCAGCCGACGAAGACCCAAGTCTCAGCCGTGCCAAAATCGTTTCAGATAGAGGTTTGCGTGAGGCCTTAGAATCATGCTCAGGATTCTCAGTCGAACTACTGCCGTTTATCAATGCGGCAATCGAGAGAGTGGCCAATATTCGACCTCGATCACGTCGGGGCAACCTGAGGCACGACAACAGCAAGGGGGCAATTCTCAAGAAGATCGAGAAGCAGATTGCCAACCTGGATTCATGGCAGAAAGCAGCAGCGATTGAGACTCCTAATGGGCCTCAACGCATTCGCGGACTCGCAGGCACGGGCAAGACCATCGTTCTTGCTCTAAAGGCTGCCTACCTCCATGGAGAACACCCCAACTGGAAGATTGGAGTGACATTTCACACCCGGGCATTGAAGCAGCAGTTCGATGCGCTGATCCGTCGATTCTATTTTGAAGACTACCGCCAGGATCCGGATAAGGAGTTCCTCAAAATTGTGAACTCCTTCGGATCAATGGGTGAGCCAGGGGTGTATTCGATGGTCTGCAATGCTTACGGGATCCCGCCTAGAGATTTTGGCTATGCAAAACGAACCTATGGCTACAATGGCGCTTTTGCCGGAATTTGCGCCGAGTTGCTCAAGGAAGTCGAGAAGGCTCCGAAGCCGGTATTTGACGCGCTCCTTATCGACGAGGCGCAGGATCTACCTAAAGAGTTTTTGCGTATTGCCTATCTATGCACTCGGGAACATCGAATAGTCTGGGCCTACGATGATCTTCAGAATCTCGGTGATTATCAGATGCGGTCTCTTAAAGAAACTTTCGGAGAAGACCAAAACGGAAATTCGCTTGTTTCGCTGCCGAACGTGCCCAAGCAGCCTCGCAGAGACATTATTCTTCCGAAGTGCTATAGGAATCCGCCGTGGACACTGGTTGCAGCTCACGCCCTTGGATCTGGCACTTACCGCGGCACCACCCTAGTGCAGCATCCTGATGACCCGGCGCTATGGAAGGACATCGGCTATGAAATTGTGGATGGCGATCTGGCTTTGGGAAATCAAGTTGTTCTGAAGCGCAGCGATGAATCGTCTCCACAGTTTTTCTTCGATCTATTGAGCCCCGACGAGGTGATCTCCTTTCATCGCTATGACGACGACCGGGCTCAATTCGCTGCTGTTGCCGACATGATCGCTGACGACATAGGGCAGGGGGAGCTTTTCCCTCACGACATCGCGGTCGTCTTCCCGGATGCGATCTCTGCGGAGAAACGAGGGCTTCGCTTCCGGCAATTCTTGTCAGACCGTGGAATAGAATCACACATGGTAGGAGTCACGAGCAGTCGAGACGGATTCCTGATAGAGGGTATGGTTGCTGTAACGGGTCCCTATCGGGCCAAGGGCAATGAAGCGCCCATGATTTATGTAATGGACGCGGACTTTTGCGCTAGTGGTGCTGAGCTTATCAAGAAGAGGAACATTCTGTTCACTGCGATCACTCGATCTCGCGCCTGGGTGCGGGTTTGCGGGGTTGGTGAGATGATGGACTCCTTGGTTGCGGAGTTTGATGTACTGAAGGGAAAAGATTACAAGCTAGACTTTCGGGTTCCCACTGAAGAGGAGCTGAAGAAGATGCGAACCCTATATCGCGACGTCACATCGGAGGATCGGAGGATTGCCGAAGAGGTGAAGAAAGCTTTCGAGAAGCTCCCAAGAGATTCAGTTGATGCACATGCCGTGCTCCAAACATTGCCGAAAGAGTTGCGTGAGCGGCTTCTTGAGTCCTTGTCTGACATCGAAGATTAAGCCGTGGCCTCAATCACCACACAGCTTGGGCGCGATTATGGCGCTGTGTTTGATGAACTTGTGGACCGTGGGTTGCTTCGAGATTTCAACGCATTTTCGGAATACAAGACACAATCATCGACGACGCTTTCATGGACAGGTAACCCCAAACTTTCTTACCTATTCGGGGACTATGCATCAATCGAGCACTACCAGTTGCTCCTAAGGAATCGGGACTACTGCTTCTGCTTCAGTGATGGAGGATTGGTTCAAATGCTCTATACAGTCGGTCCGAAGGGGATTTCTTACCATCGCTTGTGCTATTTTCCCTGCCCATTTGAGTTTTCGCCCGACGAGGTAGAAGAGATTTCGCTCGAGGATTTTCCGTCACTCCTCAACGCGCAGGAACTCCATCAGCGGATTCGCCTTGGTTCTCCGATACGTTTTGATTTCGACGCCGACTTCAGCGATGAACGTCACACTAATTCTCATCTCACGATCAACAAGGTGAGCTGTAGGGTTCCGGTATTCGGACCTGTGAGCCCCGGGCACTTCCTTCGCTTTGTGCTGCGATACTTTTACGAGGATGAGTTTGGCGTCGACCGGATCGACACCCACAAACCGAGATTCTACGCAAGGACACTGTCTCATCCGCCGCCGCACGAGATTTACATGGATACTGCTTTCACTCATTAAAATGAGCACCGACTCCTCCGCCATCGTCTCCAAAGTCTGGAACTACGCCCACGTCCTCAAGAACGCGGGGGGCGGTTACGGCGACTACGTCGAGCAGATCACCTACCTGCTGTTGGCTCCGGCCTTCGGCCTTCGGGCTGCGCCCAACCCTGCGGGTTGCCTGTCTCGCCTTCGGCTCGGCTCCTCAAGCTTTCTGAATCCCCATGAGTAACGACTCCTCCGCCATCGTCTCCAAAGTCTGGAACTACGCCCACGTCCTCAAGAACGCGGGGGTCGGTTACGGCGACTACGTCGAGCAGATCACCTACCTGCTCTTCTTGAAGCTCGCCGACGAGATGACCGAGCTCGGCTTCGACAACCCGATCCCCGCCGAGTTCCAGTGGTCCGAGCTTTCCAGCCGGAGCGGCGACGCCCTCGAAGTCCACTACCGCCACACCCTCGAGAATCTCGGCAAGCAACCCGGCCTGGTCGGCATCATCTTCCGCAAAGCCCAGAACAAGATCGCCAACCCCTCCGACCTCGCCCGCGTCATCAAGATGATCGCCGACGAGGATTGGTCCGGCATGGACGTGGACATCAAGGGCGCCATCTACGAAGGCCTGCTCGAAAAGACCGCCAGCTCATCCGACAAGGGCGCCGGCCAGTATTTCACCCCGCGCCCACTCATCCGCGCCATCGTCGAGGTGATGCAGCCCCAACCGGGCCAGCTCATCGGCGACCCCGCCTGCGGCACCGGCGGCTTCCTCCTCGCTGCCCACGACCACATCCAGGCGCACCACCAGCTCGACAAGGCAGCCCGCAAGCACCTCAAGACGCAGGCTCTGTATGGGTGCGACATTGTGCCGTCGGTGGTGCGGCTGTGCGCGATGAATTTGTATTTGCACGGGATCGGAGGTAGAAGCGGCGTCCCGCCGCTTTCCCCGGACGACAAGCGGCGGGACGCCGCTTCTACTCTCACCGAAGGCGACGCCCTCGCCAAGCCCAGCGGCAGGAAGTTCGACATGATTTTGGCCAATCCCCCCTTCGGCAAGAAGGGCGGCTACACCATTGTCGGCGACGACGGCCGGATCACCACCGAGAAGCAGGAATACGAGCGCGACGAATTCTGGGCCACCACCAGCAACAAGCAGCTCAACTTCCTCCAGCACATCGTCAGCGAACTGGCGATTGGCGGCAGCGCGGCCGTCGTCCTCCCCGACAACGTCCTCTTCGAAGGGGGAGCCGGCGAAACCATCCGCCGCAACCTCCTCAAGCGCTGCAACGTCCACACCCTCCTGCGCCTCCCCACCGGCATCTTCTACGCCCAAGGCGTGAAGGCGAACGTCCTGTTCTTCGAGAAGAAGGGCGCCAGCGAGGCTCCGTGGACCAAGGACCTCTGGATCTACGACCTGCGGACGAACCAGCACTTCACCCTCAAGACGAATCCCCTCAAGGAGAGCGACCTCGAGGATTTCGTAGAGTGTTATCTCGGTAGGGACGCCTCGCCGCAGGCGTCCGCGAAGGGTGGGAAGGTTCCCGAGGGCAAGGCGGCGGACGCCTCGGCGAGGCGTCCCTACCCGAGGAAAGAAACCGATCGGTTCAAGAAGTTCACCTACGACGAGATCGTCGCCCGCGACAAAGCCAACCTCGACATCTTCTGGCTCAAGGACGAGAGCCTCGAAGACACCGAAAACCTCCCGCCGCCAGCCGAACTCGCCGCCGAGATCGTCGAAAGCCTCGAAGCCGCGCTCGAGGAGTTCCGGGCGGTGGAGGAGGCGCTGGTGAGCACCGAGGTTCCCTGAACCACAAACGACCCCCGCTCCGGAACCAAGAGGGTATGGTCGCTGATCATACCCTGTTGCCTGGCGGGCCCGCCCGCCGCCTCACGGATAAACGCGCTGGCGCGGCGGGGAACTTTCCGCCAGTATCGACCGATGATGTCTCGACTTTTTTCTCTCGCTCTGGGCGCGGGCTTTCTCCTTGTCGATCCGGCCATCGGACGCGACGAGGCGCTGTTCACCGCCACGCCACTCACGGACCCGACCGATTTCACCGGCGGCATCGAGGGGCCGGCCTGTGATCGCGCCGGCAACCTCTACGCGGTCAGCTTTCAGGAAAAAGGCAACATCGGCGTGGTCACCCCGGAGGGAAAAGCCTCCCTCTTCGTGTCCCTGCCCGAAGGCAGCACCGGCAACGGCATCCGCTTCGACCGCACGGGGATCATGTATGTCGCCGACTACACCGGTCACCAGGTCCTCCGTGTCGATCCCGCGACCCGGGCCGTTTCCGTCCTCGCCCACGAGCCGGAAATGAGCCAGCCCAACGACCTCGCCATCGGACCCGACGACACGCTCTACGCCAGCGATCCGAACTGGAAGGAAGGCACGGGCCGGATCTGGCGCGTCGATCAAGACGGCACCGTGACTCTGCTGGCGGCAAACCTGGGGACCACCAACGGGATCGAGGTCAGCCCGGACGGGAAGACTCTCTACGTCAACGAAAGCGTGCAACGAAAGATCTGGGCCTTCACTCTCACGGAGGAAAAAACGCTCACCGACAAATGGCTGGTCAAGGAGTTCCCCGACCATGGCTTCGACGGCATGCGGTGTGATGTCGACGGCAACCTCTACGTGACCCGTCATGGTGCCGGGAAGGTGGTGAAACTCACGCCCAAAGGCGAGATCCTGCGGGAGATCGATGTCCTCGGCTCCAAGCCCAGCAATCTGTGTTTCGGCGGACCCGATGGGCGCACCGTCTATGTGACCGAGGTCGATCAGACGCGGGTCGTCAGTTTCCGGGTGGATCGCCCCGGTCTCTCCTGGCAGCGCTGGCGGGAAAACGCGGCGGCGGCCCGGAGCGAGACGCGCGACCTGTTCATCGTGGCCGGGCAGTCCAACGCCGTGGGTTTCGACGCCAATCCCGCGGACTTGCCCGAGGACGCGAACGATGCCCGGGTCCGCTTCTGGTATCGCGCCGGCGATCCGCCGCCGGACCGGCACGATGTCACCAGCGGCGATCTTTGGATTTCCCTGCAACCTCAGCCCAAAGGCGAACCCAAGCCCAAGGAGGACGGGGTGCCGCGTCAATACGGCAACTTTTCCGGCGCCGCCGGGGGCTTCGGACCCGAGATCGCGTTTGCCCGGACGCTCTTGAAGGCCCGGTCCGAGCGAAAGATCTCCATCGTGAAAGCGGCCTTCAGCGGCACCGGCCTGGGGCGTGACTGGAATCCGGAGGACCCCGGCGAGTCGGGGTCCTGCTACCGGGCGCTGATTGACGAACTGAAGAAGGCGACCGACGCCGCCCGAGCCGAGGGCGTGACCCTGCGTCCGCGGGCCCTGATCTGGGTCCAGGGCGAAAGCGACGCCAACCCGGCCGACGCCGCACTCTACGCGGAGCGCCTGACCGCCATGATCAGCGCGCTGCGCCGCGATGTCGGGACTCCCGATATGAAGGCGTTGATCGCGGTGAACACCCAGTTCGGGCTGGGGAAAAACCCGCACCTGCCCGCCATCGTCGCCGCCCAGAAATCGGTCGCCGAGGCCGACGAGCACACCGCGTATGTCGACACCGCCGCCGCTCCGGTGGTCAACGCCGCCCACTTCAGCACGGAGGGCACGCTCGACGTCGGTCGCTGGTTTGCGGAGGCTTTTCTGGCCATGGAGTCCGGCGCGCCCACCGGCATGCGGATTCATCGCGACCTCGATTACGCGACCTACGGTGATCGGAGTGTGAGCCTGGACGTGCTCGTGCCGCCGGGCGACGGCCCCTTTCCCGGCGTGCTGCTCGTGCACGGAGGTGGCTGGATCGGCGGACAACGCCGGGCCTTCGAGCCTTTCGCCCTCGCCCTGGCGCAGCGCGGTTACGTGGTCGGAAACATCGACTACCGCCTCGCCACCGAGGCGAAATTTCCCGGCGCGGTACTCGACTGCAAGGCGGCGGTGCGCTGGCTGCGCGCTCACGCGGAGGATTACCGGCTCGATCCGAATCGTATCGGGGGTGTCGGCGGCTCGGCTGGAGGACATCTCACCGGGATGGTGGCGACCACGGCCCACGATCCCGGGAAATTCGAGGACGCGGAGAATACCCCGGGCTTTTCCTCCGCACTCCAGGCGGCCGTCCTCATGGGAGCGGGCGTCGATCAGGTGACGCGGGTCAAGGAGACCAAAAACCAACGCATCGAGAATTGCGTCATCTTCATCGGGGCCGAGTTTTCTGAGAACCCGGAGATTTACGCCCAGGCGTCCCCCATCACCCATGTCGGTGAGAAAACGCCTCCCTTGCTGTTTCTCGACGGCGAGTTCGACAGCCCCGGCGAGCGCTACGTCGGCATGCGGGCAAAGCTCGACAGTCTCGGGGTGCCCAACGAGTTCGTCATGATCCCCGGCGCCAAGCACGGGCAATGGGGTCGCGAGCCCTGGCTGACGCCGTTTGTCGAAGCCGTGGACGGCTTTTTCCGCGAGCACCTGAGGTAGGACTCGCCATCAACGGAGCGAGGCCGCCACCTCTCCAAACTGGGCCGCGGCGAAGGCCAGATCCTCCCGTCGATGCGCCGCCGACACCTGTGTCCGTATCCTCGCCCGGCCCTCCGGCACCACCGGAAACGAGAAGCCGATCACATAGATCCCCCGCTCCAGAAGCCGCTCGGCCATGGCGCCCGCCAGTTTCGCGTCGCCCAGCATGATGGGTACGATGGGATGTTCCCCCGGCAATATCTCCAGCCCGGCCCCGGCGATTTCGGATCGGAAAAAGGCGGTGTTTTCCCGCAACCGCTCCAGCAGATCCGGGGAGCGCGTCAGCAGCTCCAACGACTTCAGCGAAGCCGCGACGATGGCGGGCGCCAGAGAGTTGGAGAAAAGGTAGGGCCGCGAGCGCTGCCGCAGCAACTCGATGATCTCTCTCCGCCCGCTGGTGTAGCCGCCGCTGGCGCCACCGAGCGCCTTGCCGAGCGTGCCGGTGAGGATGTCCACCCGGTCCATCACCCCGTAATGCTCGTGGGTCCCCCGTCCCGTCTCACCGATGACTCCCACGGCGTGGGAATCGTCCACCATGACCAGGGCCCCGTATTTATCCGCCAGGTCGCAGATGGCGCCGAGACGGGCGATGGAGCCGTCCATGGAAAACACCCCGTCGGTGGCGATGAGGCGGAAGCGCGAACTGGCCGACGCCTCCTTGAGCCGGGTCTCGAGGTCGGCCATGTCATTGTTTCGATAACGAAACCGCCGCGCCTTGCAGAGCCGGACGCCGTCGATGATCGAGGCGTGGTTGAGTTCGTCGGAGATCACCGCGTCCTCCGGCCCCAGCAGGGTTTCGAACAAGCCGCCGTTGGCGTCGAAGCAGGAGGAATAGAGAATGGTGTCTTCCGTCCCGAGAAACGCGCTGAGCGCCTGTTCGAGATCCTTGTGAATCTGCTGGGTGCCGCAGATGAAGCGCACCGAGGACATGCCGTAACCCCAACGTCCCAGCGCCTCGCGCGCGGCCTCCTCGACCTCGGGATGATCCGCCAGACCGAGATAGTTGTTGGCGCAGAGATTCAGCACCTCGGCCCCGGAACTCACCGCGATACGCGGAGATTGCGGGGTGGTGATGACGCGTTCGCCTTTGTGAAGGCCCGCGTCGCGTATGGCGTCGAGGGTCTCGGTGAGATGGGATTGAAAGGAACCGTACATGACTGATGGAGGGACCGGGTCAGCGGCCCCAGTGCAGGATCACTTTGCCGCTTTCGCCGCTTCTCATCACTTCAAAGCCTTTTTCGAACTCGGTGTAATCGAAGTGATGCGTGATCACCGGGCTGATGTCGAGTCCGCCCTGGAGCATCACCGTCATCTTGTACCAGGTCTCGTACATCCGCCGACCGTAGATCCCGGAGATGGTGAGCATGTTGAACACCACGATATTCCAGTCGATCGCGATCTCCTCGGAGGGAATGCCGAGCATCGCGACCTTGCCGCCGTGGCACAGGTTGTCGAGCATCTCGCGGAAGGCGCCGGCGTTGCCAGACATTTCCAGCCCGACATCGAAGCCCTCGTGCATGCCGAGTTCCCTCTGCACGTCGGCGATCCGCTCGTGTCGCACGTCCACCACCCGCGTGGCCCCCATCCTTTTGGCCAGGTCCAGCCGCCAGGGATTCACATCCGTCACCACCACATAGCGGGCACCGGCATGACGACAGACCGCCGCCGCCATGCAGCCGATGGGTCCGGCCCCGGTGATGAGGACATCCTCGCCCAGTATGTCGAAGGTCAGGGCGGTGTGGACCGCGTTGCCGAAAGGATCGAAGATGGAGGCCACGTCCAGATCGATGCCCTCGGCGTGATGCCAGACATTCGCCATGGGTAGCGCGATGTATTCCGCGAAGGCGCCCGGACGATTCACCCCGATGCCCTTGGTGTCGGCGCAGAGGTGACGCCGACCGGCCATGCAGTTCCGACAGCGCCCGCAGACCACGTGCCCCTCGCCGCTGACGATCTCGCCGGGGCGGAAATCCGACACATTGGACCCCACGGCCACGATCTCGCCGACGAACTCGTGACCGACCACCAGGGGCACCGGCACCGTCTTGCGCGCCCAGGCGTCCCAGTTGTGTATGTGAACGTCGGTCCCGCAGATCCCGGTCCTGTCCACCTTGATGAGAACGTCATTGATGCCGATCTCCGGCTCCGGGACTTCCTCCAGCCAGAGTCCGGGGGCGTCATGTTTTTTTACCAGCGCTTTCATGGGAACGGTATCGGATATTGAAAACCAGATTTAGCCGAGAAGATGCCGGACCTCACGCTTTTCCTGTGTCATGATCGCCCCGGCTCAGGGCACCCGGTTCTCCGTGCCCTCGAGATCGTTGAGCGCGCGATTGGCCACCCGGACGATGTATTTGTTCGGCTGATTCTCCAGCGCCCGCCTCAGATCGGGGATCGCCGGCCTCGCCACTGCCCCGGCCTCGTCCAGGGCGATGGCGGCATGCAGTCGCGTCCATTGCTCGGGTCCGGCGAGTTCCGCCGTCAGGATCGGGAGCGCTTCCCCGCTTTCCCCCATCCGGATCAGAGCCCGGGCCGCCGCCACCCGCACGACGGCGGAGCGGTCTCCCAGTGCCCCGCGAGCGGCCGCGAGGCCTTCGGCGTTCGCCGTGGCCCCCAGATTGCCAAGCCCGGTGGCCGCCCAGTAGCGGACCGCGGCGTCGGCGTCGCCGAGGGCTTTCAGCAACTCCGGCAAAGCCCCGACTCCGTCGGACGCCAACGCCGCCACGCGGCCAAGTCGATTGGGCAGATCCCGATCCTGGTTATCCGCGAGAATCGCATAGCGCGATCCGGCGGCTTTTTCCCGCAGCTCGATCTCCGGCTCCGGAATCAGGCCGATGTCCCGCGTCTCGCGCACCCATCGCGAATGGATTTCCCGCATCTCCGCCAATCTTTCGGCGTGGTTGGGATCCCCGGCGAGATTGCGGACTTCGTGGGGATCGCTATCGAGATCATAGAGTTCCTCCACCGGCTTGCGTTCGGCCATGAACAACGCCGCCTCGGCCGGCAGGCTCCCCTCGGCATGCGCGCGTCGCAGCTCCCGCATCGTGGCGCCCTGCTCGGGCGTGTTCATGAACTGATAGTAGGGCTTCAGCGGTTCGTAGTTCCGAATATAACGATAGCGACTGTCTCGAACCGAACGGATGATGTCGTAGCGCTCATCCATCCGATCCCGCGCGCCAAACACGTGCTCTCTGGGCGGGGCCGGATTTTCCCCGAGAAAGGCCCGCCCCTGCATCACCTCCAGCACCGGCACTCCCGCGAGATTCAGCGCCGTGGGCCCGAAATCGATGGAGCTGATCAGCGCGTCGTTGACCGAGCCCGGCGTCGCCTGCCCCGCGACGCGATACTTTTCCGGCACCCGCACGATCAGCGGCACCCGGGTGCCGGAATCGTAGAGCCAACGCTTTGCCCGCGGCAGGCCGACACCGTGATCGGACCAGAACATGATGATGGTGTCCTCGTAAAGGCCCGCCTCCTTCAGTTCGGCGATCAAGCGCCCGGCCCACGCGTCCATGGCGGTGATCAGTTCGTAATTGCGTTTCCAATCCTCCAGCACCACGGGCGTCGCCGGGTAGTAGGGCGGCAGGGTCGCGGCGAGTTTCGCGGGATCCTGGCGCTGAACTTCGGAAAGGTAACGGGTCACCTCGGCATACTTCGACGCGCTCGCGATGCCGCTCTCGTGGCAGCCGGTGAAATTGAACACCGCGAAGAACGGCTGGCCGTCCTTCCGATCGCGCCAATGGGCCTTGCCGCTGGAGGCGTCCCAGGTTTCCTTCGGATGCTTGAACTGGTAGTCCGTCTTCGAGTTGTTGGTGCAGCGGTAGCCGGCCTCGCGCAGATAGACGGGGAAAGGTTTCACGGACTCGGGCAGCACCGCCTCGCTGCGCATGTGGTGGGTGCCGATGGTGGACTGATACATCCCGGTGATGATTCCCGACCGGCACGGGGCGCATACTCCCGCGGTGGTGAACACTTTCTCGTAGCGCACCCCCTCGGCCGCCAGCCGGTCCAGATGCGGCGTGATCGCCAGCGGATCTCCGTAGCAGCCGAGATGCGGGCTGATATCCTCGCAGGAGATCCAGAGAATGTTGGGCCGGTCGGCGGCATCGGCCAGGCCGGAGCCAAGCCCGACCAGGAGCAGCAGGATGAGGGAGACGCGCATGGCGCCATCCTAGCGGACCGACTCCACAGGGCAAGCCCGGTTCGGAGCCATTCCCCTCCCCCCCCTGGCCACCCTCACCAATGCTTCGAGACCGTCAGTCGGATCTGGCGCGGCTCGTAGGGGTGCAGGTGCACATCCTCGATACCCGCAGCCGGCTCACCGGGCAGACGCGAGGCGTAGAAATACTCGATGTCGTTGTCACCGGCATCCAGCAGATTCAGGGCCTCGAGGGCGATCTCCCAGTCACTGTTCGTGCGATAGCCGATCTTGGCGTTCACCTGAAAGGCGTCCTGCGACTCGACACTGGCGTCGCCGTTGAGGGGGCGCGGTGAGAAATAACGCGCCCGCAGACTGGCGAATGGCCCCACCCCGTTGCCCACCGATATGCCGCCGGAAAAACTGATCGGCACCGCGTTCTCGATCTCCTCGCCGGTGGCGGTGAAACGGGAATCGGTGGCGGTGAATTCCGTGTCCAGGTAGAGCCATGGTCTCGGGCGCCAGTAGTTCGACCACTCCACCCCGTAGCGCTCGCTGGCGTCGCCCGCCTCGATGTTGCCCGCGTCACCCACGTAGACCAGCTCGGAGTCGCTGTGCAGATACCACACCGACAAGGTCGAAGTCAGGTTGGGGATGATCTGGGTGCGCACGCCGAACTCCGCCCCCTTGGTGCGAACCAGCGCCGGCACCGTGTCGGTCGCCTCCCCGGTCAGGGGATCTCGGGAAATGGTCACCCCGCGGGCATCGTTGCTGTGAAAGCCGAAACCACCGTTGAGATAAAACTCCGTCTCCGCCCAGGGACCGAACACGATGCCCGCTTTGGGACTCACGATCCCGTCCCAGTCGGAGCCGGAATTCGCCGGCAGCGTCCTGGCATCGACATCGAAGTAATACAGATCGGCCCGCAACCCGGTCTGGGTGCGAATCCAGTCGTTCCAGAAAATCTCCACATCGCCATAACCGCCCAGACTGGCTTCGTAGACATCATCCTCGCGCACCGTCGACAGCCGCTGCCGGGCGCTGGTCTTGTGCAGCCCCACGCCGTCGATCCAGTCGTGGTGAGTCTGCAAGCCCAAGGTCACATCAGCCTCGCGACCGACGAAGTCCAGCCCCTCGAACTCATGGCTCACCGCCCCGCCGGCGAACCAGCGGTCGTCGAACTGGTTGAACTGGTCCCCATTCACCGGATCCTCCAGAAACAGCGTGAAATTCGAGTAGAGATCCATCTGATAGGTGCCCGCGTAGACCGAGCCCCGGGTCACGCCGCTATCGCCGGTTTTCTGAAAATCCGCCGACAAACTGTAGCGATGGGAATCCCCCCCGACCGTCGGATCGATAAAGCCGAGCCGGTCGATGAGTCCACTCCGGATGGCCCGGCGCGGCACCTGATCGGTGGCGTCCCACCCGGCATCGTAGCCCATCAGGGTGAATGAGGCGTAGTCGCTCTCATCGCCCACCAGATAGCGGAAAAAGCCGTTCCAGCGCTGCAACTGATCCGGCCGCACCCAGGGGCCGTCGTAGTAATAATACTCCAGCGCCATCGTCGCGATACCCGGCCCCGCCTGGACGGAGTCGGCCACCAGCCCGCGATAGTAGTTGTCCGTGCCGAAAGAAAACGAGGCGATCCCCTCCGGCAATTCCCGATAGAGCCGGAAGCGCGCCGCCCCCGCCGTGCTGAAATCGCCGAACTGCGGCGAGTAGGGGCCTTTCACATACTCCAGTTCCTCCACCAGTTCGGGGATGAGGAAATTGATGTCGGCATAGCCCTGACCGTGCCCGTGGGTGCGCTGATTCACCGGCATGTTGTCGACGAAGATGGCAAAGTCGGTGCCGTGGTCGAGATTGTAGCCGCGCACGAAATACTGGTTCGCCTTCCCACCACCGCTGTGCTGGGTCACCGTCATTCCCGGCACCACTTCCAGCAGTTCGCCGGTGCGGAGAAAGGGACGCTGCGCCAGCTCTTCGGCGCTGGCCTGGCCCTTCGACGCCGAGGGCGCCACACCCAGCAGGTTGGTCGCCTTGCCGGTCACCACGATGGTGTCCAGCATCTCATCGGCGGTAACGACCGCGGAGGGCGACTCGTCATCGAGCGTCAACGCCGCCTCCTGGGCGCGCAAGGTGGTCAATAGCCCCATCGGCAGGGCGATCACGAGGGAAAAATGTCGAATAGTCATGGAGTGGTCTGTCGATGCCGGAGGAGGCGCATTCCTCCCCGTCCACACTGGCAAACGACATCCCGCGAACTATCCCACGAAATTTTTCAGCCTTTCCGCCAACAGCCGCCTCGCGCGATACAGCCGCCCCTCGATCGCCCGCTCCGAGCAGCCGAGTATCTCCGCCGCCGCCTCGTGGCAGTATCCCTCCACCCCGCAGACGATCAGAGCGTCCCGCAACCGTGCCGGCAGCAGGTCGATCTCCTCCCAGACCCGCTCCAGATCATTGGCCAGACTCGCGGCCTCCGCCGGTGTCGCCCACCGGCATTCCACCTCGCCCTCGGCGGCGGTGAGCGGAGCCGTGTCGCGGTCCTGTCGCGCCTTGCGTGATCGATACCGATCCCGACACAGATTCACCGCGATCTTGAGCAGCCACGCGGTGAAACTGCCCCGCGACCGATAGCGACCCAGTGAGCCGTACACCCGCACAAAGGTGTCCTGACACGCCTCGCGCGCGTCCTCCGCCTGGCGCAGCCATTGGAAACAGAAGCGATAGACCCGGTCCTGATGCCGTTCGATCAGTCGTCGAAACGCCTCGTCATCCCCCGCCCGGGCCGCGGCGACCAGTTCCTCATCCTCCCGATCCCGCACCAAGCGGGCGTCGGCGTCCCCGGCGGCCTCGTAGAGCGCCGGGGCAAAAATGTCAGCGGCCGTTTCCATCGAGAATGCTGTCGTGTGTCCAGCGCAACAGTTTCTCCCCCTGCTCCGGAGATAGATGCGCCTTCATGGCGTAGAAATGTTCCAGCGTCAGCCGTTGCAGTTCGCCCTGGGCCTCCATCAGGCTCTTCCGCGCCGCCTCGATCTCCGGGGACTCGGCGTGATCGGACTCTCGTATCGCCGCCGCCAGCGCCTCCCCCGCCGCCTCGATCACCGCCCGCTGCGCGCGGCGCCGGGTCTCATAGGCCTCCTCATGCGGCAACAGCCTCGCCTCCTGCTCCGCGGTGATCCCGAGATTCTCGTGCAGCCAATCGTGAAAGCTCGCCTCCGAAGCCCGCGGGTCCGGGGTCGCCCGCGGCGTCGCGAGCCGCACCGTGGCGAGGGCGATGAGCGCCGCCGCGATCACCGTTCCCAGGCTCCAGATCCATAGGTTTTTCCGGCTCATTCCGTGTCGAGCGGAGCCGCGAAATCGCCGGCCTGGAAAAGCGTGAGTCTCGGCGGCTGGTCGATCGCGCCACCCTCCGTCCCCGCCCATTGGGCGACCGCGAAAGCGATCCCGACCGCCGCGATGCTGGCGACCGTGAGCAGACGCCGGTTCGCCCGCGTGAAGTCGCGCCATTGCCTGGCCTGACGCAGCACCGAGCGGGAAAAGCCCGAGGGCAAGGCCGCCCCGGGTTCGCGGGCCGCGTCTTTGAGGAGATGATCGATGTCGGGAGAGTCCATGAACGGAGGCGATGGAGGGATCATGAACCGCCGCGCTCCAAGAAGCAAGCCCGGACCCGACTCCCCACCACATCCCCCATTTTCCCGCGTTGGCGGCTCGACATCGCTCCGCCAGAATCTATGAAAGAGGGTATGGTCGGGGACCCAACCCTGTTCAGTCCGCCGCGGATGAAGCCCTCTTTTCTCCTCTTTCTTCTGTTCGCGGCCGCGGTGCCGACGGCGCGGGGGCATCTCCTGCTCTATGAGAACGTGGAGGTGTATCTCGTGGATCCCGAGCGGGTTCGGATGGAATTCACCATCCATGCCCCGGAGCTGCCTCTGGCGGTGGCGGCGGGGGTCGATCCGGCGGCGGTGGAGGAGTCGTGGCTGGCGAGTCTGGACGCCGAAACCCGCCGCGCTCTGATCGGGGAGGCGGAGACCTTTCTCCGGGACACATTCCTGGTGCGGCTCGCGGATAGCGACGCGTTGGCGGGGGCGACGGTGGACTTCGAATCTCCGGAGGTTACGGATCTGCCGCCGGGCTGCCTGCTGGGGCGTATCGAATTCTCCAATCCGGGCGCGTCGACACCTTTCTCGGTCGGGTTTTCCCCATCGGCTCAGAAACGGTTGCTGCTCTCGATCGCGCGCCCCGCGGCTTTTCCCGAGGTGCGTGATCTCGCGCCCGGCGAATCGATGGACATCGCGCTGCCCCCCGCCCCGCCCCGCCCGCCATCGCCGCATCCGTGGCGGTGGCCGGATCGGACTGGCGGCGTGGGCTTTCTGGCGCCTGAAAAAAGCGCGTTCCGGTCTTGCCAAATCGATGGGCATCGCCTGAAATGGCGCGATGACGTGTCGAGCCGTGTTTCCGCTACTGATCAGCGCCTTGGGATTCCTCTGGAGTGGTGGTAGCGGGTCCGCTCAGGAGCTTTCCCTGCCCGCGGGCGTCCGCTTCGCGGAGCGGTCACCGGTAAACGGGGTGACGGTGGAGGTGGGCGAACGATCCTTCGCGTTTTACCGTCCCCCGAGCGGCGGGGAGCGGGACCGGAATCCGGAGGCGCTTTTTCTGACCCACGCCCGCCGCGATCTGACGGTGTCGGCGCGCCCACTGGTGGAGGATACCCGCATCTTCGTGCCTGAAAGTGTCCGGGATCTGGTGATGCAACCGGCCGTCCACTGGAATGCGTGGTGGGAGAAACGCTTCGACTACTACGACCAGCAGGTGACCCGTATCCCCGCCCGGCGCCTGGCGGTCTCGGGGTTTGTCAAGGATGGGGACCGGCTGGAACTGAGCGGGGAGACGATCACGGTGCTGGCGACGCCGGGAGTCACGCGGGAAGGCGTCACTTACCTGTGGGAGCGCGACGGGCAGCGGCTCGCCTTTCCCGGCAATCTCATCCTGGCGGGGGGAAAGGTGCCGGATCTCTACAGCTTTCAGGACGCGATCCGCGACGCGAAAGTGGGCGCCTACCATGGCTACGGAGGCAGGTTCGGGGTGTGGATCGCCAGTCTGGAAAAGCTGTTGGCGGCGGAGCCGGACATGATCCTCCCCAGCCACGGCCCGGCGATCACCGATCCCGCGGCCAGCATCGCGAAGGCGATCGGGCGCGCCCGCGCCATCTACGCGAACTACCTCTCGACCAACGCGCTGCACTGGTATTTCGGGGAGGAAAGGATGCGGATCTGCGCCGACCAGATTCTGGGCCCCGACGCCCCGATGGAGTCGATGCCACTGGCGGAGCACGTCGATCTGCCGGATTGGGTGCGGCATATCGGCACCACGAAGCTGCTGGTGTCCAAGGACAAGACCGGATTCGCCCTCGATGTCGGCAGTCCGCGCTCACTCCAGACGCTGCGGGAGGCGGTGGCATCCGGGCTGGTCACGAAGATCGAGGGCATCTGGGTGACGCATCGGCACAACGACCACACCCAGGCGGTGGCGGAGGCGCAGGAGGCGTTCCAGTGCCCGGTCTACGCGGTCGCCTCGGTGGGGGAAGCCCTGACGGAGCCCGGCGCGCACTTTTCTCCCGGCATCTCGGCAAACGCGGTGAAGGAAGTGCGGACGGTGAAGGACGGCGAGTCGATGGCCTGGCGGGAGTATGGCTTCACTTTCCGCGATTTTCCGGGACAGATGCTGGATCACGGCGGCTTGCTGGTGACGCCGCCGGACGGGCAGACGCCGGTGTTTTTCATCGGCGACTCCTTTTCGCCCTCGGGCATCGACGACTACTGCCTGATGAACCGCAATCTGGTGCGCGAGGACAGCGGATATCTGCGTTGTTTCCGGATCCTGCGCGACGAGGTGCCGCCCGGCACCTGGCTGGTGAATCAGCATATTCCCCACCTGTTCCGGTTCTCGGAGAAAGAGCTCGACCACCTCGAGGGGAAATACCGGGAGCGCATCGCCATGATCGCGGAGTTCACCCCGTGGGACGACCCCAACTACGCGGTCGACGAACAATGGGCGTGGCTGTTTCCCTACGGGCAGGAGGTGGTGATCGGTGAGGCGTTTTCGCTCACGCTCCGGGTCATGAATCACTCGACGCGGGATCGCGAGATCACCGCGACGGCGCAGTTTCCGAGGCAGTTCGCCCCGGAGAGTAAGGAGCCGGTGGAGATGTCCATCGCGGCCCGTGGCGAGGGCAAGGTCACCTTCAAGGGGACCGTGCCCCCCACCGCCCGGCGGGGCGTGCAGGTGGTGACCGTGTCGTTGAAAAGCGACGACTACGACCTGCCCGCCTGGTGCGAGGCCCTGGTGAAAGTGGTGGAGTGATCCGCTTCCCCCGAGCCCCGAGCCCCGAGCCCCGAGCCCCGAGCTCCACGCTCCACGCTCCACGCTCCACGCTCCACGCTCCACGCTCCCAATTTTTATTTAGAATAATTCTTGATCTCAATTCGAGTCCGCGTATGCGTACAGTAGCGTAACCCCCACCAGCCTATGCCCCACTCCCACCAGACCTACGCGCCCGGCGCCCCGACCCACAGTGGTTTCGGGGAGTTCCGCATGACCAAGCAGCGGAAGGTCGTCTATGACGTCCTCATGGCCGAGCGCGACCATCCCACGGCATCCGAGGTGTATCTGCGGGCAAAGGGGCTGATGCCGACCATCTCCCTGGCCACGGTTTACAACTGCCTGGAAACCATGACCCAGGCGGGCCTCATCAAGCAGGTGAACGTGGACCGCGAGGCCTCACGCTATTGCCCCAATCTGCGCCCTCACGCCCACTTTTTCTGCTCGGAGTGCCAGGAGATCTTCGACATCGATCTCCGCCGCCAGGCCGATCTCGTGGCGGCGTGGGAACTTCCCCAGGGTTCGCGCATCGATCACGTCGATGTGGCCATGAAAGGCGTCTGCCCGAAATGCGGCACCGCCCACGCGACCGAATCCTCGAATTGACCTCACCCCTTTTCCATCGATTTCCCTTTCCCAAAACCACATGAACGCCAGCCTCTCCATCAAAGATCTGCACGTATCCGTCAACGGCACCGAAATCATCAAGGGCCTCAGCCTCGACATTCCCAAGGGCGAAGTCCACGCCATCATGGGACCGAACGGCTCCGGCAAATCCACCCTCGCGAAGGTGATGGCCGGCCACGAGGAATACCAGGTCACCGGCGGCTCCATCACCATGGACGGGCAGGATCTGCTGGCGATGGAGATCGACGAGCGCTCACGCGCGGGCCTGTTTCTCGCTTTTCAATACCCCCACGAGATCCCCGGCGTGAGCAACGCCAACTTCCTCCGCGCCGCGCTACAGGCGCGCCTGCCGAAGGGCGAGGAAATCGACGCGGTGTCATTCTACAAAGCCATGTACGCGAAGATGGACGAGCTGGAGATGGACCGGAAGTTCACCGGTCGCGCGGTGAACGAGGGTTTCTCCGGCGGGGAGAAAAAAAGAAATGAAATCCTGCAGATGATGATGCTGGAGCCACTCTACGCGGTGCTCGACGAGACCGACAGCGGACTCGACATCGACGCCCTGCGCATCGTTTCCCAGGGAGTGAACGCCATGCGCTCGCCCCTGCGCGGCTTCCTCGTCATCACCCACTACCAGCGGCTGCTCGACTACATCGTGCCGGACAAGGTCCACGTGATGTATGACGGCCGCATCATCCGGTCCGGCGAGAAGGAACTGGCCCTCGAGCTTGAGGAAAAAGGCTACGACTGGGTGAAGGAAGAACTCGCCGCCTGATCGGGAGCCACGACGCCCGGCAAACCTGAACCCCCTTGACCCATCATGACACACGACAACGCCACCCTCGAAGCGGTCTCCATCGACCAGGCGGAAGGCAATTTCAGCTATCCCGAAGCCTATGAGTTCGACGCCGGCTACGGCCTGACCGAGCAGGTGATCGACTACATCTCCGACGCCAAGGGCGAGGCGGAGTGGGTGCGGGATTTCCGCAAGCGGGCGCTGAAAGTCTTTTTCGACAAACCCATGCCCACCCATTGGGCGAGCAAGGATCTGGAGAACATCCACTTCGACAAGATTCGCTACTACCTCGCCAAAGGCCAGCGCCCGACGCGCAGCTGGGACGAGGTGCCGGACGACGTGAAGCAGACCTTCGAGCGGCTGGGCATTCCCGAGAAAGAGCGCAAGTATCTCGCCGGTGTCGAGGCCCAGTTCGACAGCGAAGCCGCCTACTCCAACGTGAAGGAGGAACTCGAAAAGCAGGGCGTGATTTTCGTGAACTCCACCGAGGGACTGCGCGAACACCCCGAGCTGTTCCGCAAATGGTTCGGCAAGGTCATCCCCACGGGCGACAACAAGTTTTCCGCCCTGAACAGCGCCGTGTTCTCCGGCGGCAGCTTCATCTACGTGCCCCCTGGGGTGAAGGTGGGCCACCCCCTGCAAGCCTACTTCCGCATCAACGCGGAGAATTTCGGCCAGTTCGAGCGCACCCTCATCATCGTGGATGAAGGGGCCGAAGTCACCTACATGGAGGGCTGCACCGCGCCCAAGTTCGAGACCGCCACCCTCCACAGCGCCGTGGTGGAACTCGTCGCGATGAAGGACGCCAAGATCCAGTACATCACGGTGCAGAACTGGTCGAACAACGTCTTCAACCTCGTCACCAAACGCGGACTGGCCCATGAAAACGCCGAGATCCGCTGGATCGATTGCAACATCGGCTCGCGCCTGACGATGAAGTATCCGGGCGTCATCATGAAAGGCCGCAAAGCCCGCGGTGAAGTGATCTCCATCGCTCTCGCCAACGACGGCCAGCACCAGGACACCGGCGCCAAGATGATCCACGCCGCCGACGAGACCACCTCCAACGTGGTGTCGAAGTCCATCTCGGTCGGCACCGGACGCTCCACTTACCGCGGTCAGGTCCACATCCCCAAGCACCTCAAAGGCTGCAAGAACAACACCGAGTGCGACGCCCTGCTGATCAACTCCAGCAGCCGCACCGACACCTACCCGGCCATCACCGTGCGCGGCAACCAGCACGCCACCCAGCACGAGGCCAGCGTCAGCCAGGTGAGCGAGGATCAGATTTTCTACATGCGCCAGCGCGGTCTGAGCGAGGCCGAGGCCATGAGCCTCAGCGTCAACGGATTCGTCAACGATCTCGTCCGCGAGTTCCCCATGGAGTACAGCGTCGAGCTCAAGCGCCTCATCGACCTGGAGATGGAAGGCAGCGTCGGCTGATCCCCACCGCCTCCAGACCCTACCCCGCCCCTTTTCCACTTTTTCCCCAACCTATCGCAATGCCCAACGCCGTGGCTGAAATCGAATCGCCCCAGCAGGAACCGACCGCCGAACAGAGAGGCGAGTGGTTTTCCACCCCTCCCCGTCACGAAGAGCCGTCGGACCTGCCGGCCTGGTACCAGGAAGCGCGCGCCCAGGCCTGGCACCAGTACCTGGAGACTCCCGAGCCCTCCCGCACGGACCAGAACTGGCGCTTCGCCAACCTCAAGCAGTTGCAATTCGGTGATCTCCGGGTCGCGGAACCAGTGGACGATGTCGCCGCGATCCTGGCGGAATCCCGGGAGCGCGGTCTCGTCGATGTCGCCGCCCGTTTCGTGTTCGTGAACAACCGGCTCGTGTCCACGGAGATCAACGCCCTGCCCGAGGGCGTGATCTGCCTGCCCCTGATCGATGCCATCCAGAGTCACAGCGAGCTGGTCCGCACCCACTTCATGCGGGAAGAAGCCCGCCTCGGCGGGGCGAAATTCGCCGCCCTCCACGGCGCAGCCACCCTGAGCGGGGTCTTCATCCAGGTGCCGAAGAACGTGGTTGTGGAAAAACCGATCGAAATCGCGCACTGGGTCGGCGGCCCGGGCGCCACCCTCTTTCCCCACGCCCTGGTCATCGCCGAATCGGGCGCGTCCGTGTCCGTGGTCGAGCGTCACCGCTCCCTCAACGAGTCCGACGCCACCCTCACCATCGGCGTCGCCGATCTCGCTCCCGAAGACGGTGGAAGCATCCAGTACGTGTGCGTCCAGCACCTCAACGATCTCTCCCGCCAAGTCCAGCTCAATGGCACCCGCGTCGGTCGCGACGCCCGCGCCGTGAGCGGCTTCGTCAATCTCGGCGCCCGCTGGATCCGGAACGAAAGCGTCAGCCGACTTACCGCGCCCGGCGCCGACAGCCGCATGCTCTCGGCCAATCTCGCCGACAGCGACCAGGAGTTCGACCAACGCACCCTGCAACTCCACGAGTCCGCGCACACCACCAGCGACCTGCTTTACAAGAACGCGCTCTATGATCGCGCCCGCACCATTTTCAGCGGACTCATCCAGGTCTGTCCCGGTGCCCATCACACCGACGCCTACCAGAAATGCCGCAACCTGCTCGGCAGCGACGAGGCCGAGGCCAACTCCATGCCTGGTCTGGAGATCGACGCCGACCAGGTGAAATGCAGCCACGGCGCCACCAGTGGGCAGATCAGCGACGAGGAAATCTTCTACCTCCGCGCCCGCGGTATCCACGCGCAAAAGGCCCGACAAATGATCAGTCAGGGCTTCCTCAACGAGGCCATTGGCCAGCTCGCCGGCGAGGAACTCCGTGCCGCCATCGAGCAACGCTTCGAGGAACGTTTCTCCATCCTCGCCTGAGAATCGCCGTTCACGGCAACGCGTCCAGACGCTCCCACCTTTCGGCAAAAGTCTCGGACAGCGGAGCCACGGTGGCGGCGATCTCGGACGCGCGCACTCTCTGTCCACACAAACGGGCGAACCACGCGGCGGCCTCCCACTCGGCGGCCACGCCCGCTTCCGGCGGCGTAGTTAACCAGAAATCCTCCCCGGATTTCAGCATCCAGGCGGGTGAGACCGCCGCCCAGGGAAGATCGTTGGGGCCGAACATGAGGTCCACCACCAGCTTGTCCGCGTCGGCCGCGACGATCTTGCAGTCCAGGGCCAATCCCTCCTTGCGCTCCAGTTTTCCCTCATACTGGCCATCCGCGAGCGCGGTCACCAGGCGGTCCCGGAAAGCCTCCGCGCCGTCCACCGCCGCCAGCAGGTCCTCTTTCAAGCCGCGCACCGGATCGGTTTCCACCGGGAGGCCGGCGACCAGCTCGCGCGCCTCGGCAAAGCGATAGTCGGCGAGCAGGGCGCCCGTCGGCGCCAGGCCCTCCGCGAAACGCGCCTTTTCCGCCTCGGCCTCCGGAGTCCACGGATTCGTCTCGGTTGCGGCCGGCGTAGTCGTCATGGACGCGGGCGGGACCTCGGGACTCGGGGTCGTCACCGCGGGCGTCTTCTCCGGCTCCGGCGGCGCCGCGGCCAGGGCTTTCTTCGCCTCGATCAGGGGCGCCACCCGATCCAGTCGCCGTTGGGCGAGGGCGCGAGCGCCGCCCCGGGTCTTGAAAGCCGCGAGCTCGGTGGTCAGCTTTTCCGCCGCCTCGGCCAGCTCGGTCTCGCTCATCGTGATCGAGGGCTTGGGCAGGCGTCGGATCCGGACCAGATCGGCGCGGAAGGGTTCCACGAGCGCGCGATAGGATTCCATCCACGGATACTCGGCCGGGAAACTGGCGGCGGCAAAGGTGTCGAAGAATGCCAGGGCGGAATCGAACTCGCCGTGATTCCAGTTTTTCATCCCGCATGCCAGCAGGGCGAAGGCCTCCAGGCCGTCGGTCGCGGGCGCGTCGCTCGCCAGCACCGGGAGCGGATCGCTGAGCCATTTTCCGGCGGCGCGGAAAAAGCTCGCCTGCGCCGCGAGCGATGCCTCCGCTTCCGCCTCGAATCCCGGCGCCTCGGCCATGCGGGCGAAAATCTCCCGCGTCTTCGCGTCGGACTCGCCGTTCATCAGGGCCGCGAGTCCGGCGTTGTATTGTGTCCAGCCGAGCGTGGGCTGGCGGATGGCGTTCTCCGCCTCCAGCAGGCTGTCAAAGGCCCGCATCGCCGCGCCGGCCCGCCCCGCGAGCAGCAGGGAGCGCGCCTCCTGGTAACGGACCGCCACCGCTTTTTCCCCCGAGGAGAGCACCCTGTCCCCATCGCCGACCAGGGCTTCGCCCGACTCGCCGCCGTCAAAGCCGTTGCCCACGATCATGGCCACGACCAGGCCCACCACCGCCAGGGCGCCCCCGCCGATGCCGATCCTGACCGGCCAACTCGCGCCCGCCCGTCCATTGTCCAGCGCGCTGTGACGCCGAGCCCGCGATCCCGCGCCGCCCGGCAACTTCCGCTGCACCTCCTCGATGGCGCCGAGCAGTTGCTCGTAGCTCTTGTGACGCGCCTCGGGCTTGTAGGCCATCATCCGGTCAATCAATCGCAGCGTGTCGGCCGATACCGCCGCGCCCGCGTGGACCAGGCTCACGGGCCGGGCCTTGATCTCCCGCAGCTCATCGAGCGAGGCCGTGTTCGCCTCGAAGGGCGGTCGGCCCGCCAGCGCGTGGAAAAAAGTGGCCCCGAGGCTGTAAATATCGCCGCGGAAATCGTCGGTCTTCCCGTCCAGTTTCTCCGGCGGCACATAGAAAGGCGTTGCCCACAGATCCTCGACCTCATCCTCGCCGCCCTGTTGCACCGCGAGGCCGAAGTCCACCAGCTTGCCGGTGCCCTCCCTGGTGAGCAGGATGTTTCCCGGCTTGATGTCGCGGTGAATGAGTCCGCCCTGGTTCGCCGCCGCGAGACCGGAGGCCACATCGTGCAGCAGATCCAGCGCCTCGCGCTCCGGCAGCATCCCCTGCTCCACGATCCGCTCGTCGAGGCTGACATTGTCCACCAGCTCCATGGCGATGTAAAAATAGCCGGCGTCGGAGCCCACCGTGTAGACCTTGACCACGTTGGGGTGGCTGATGGAGGCCGTCAGTTTGGCCTCGCGTTCGAACAGGGCCATCAAGGCGCGGTCCCGGCTCAATTCCTGGTGCAGAATCTTGAGCGCCACCTGCCGATCCAGCGCCAGATCCTCCGCCAGGAACACCTGGCTCATGCCGCCCTCGCCCAGCAGTTTCAGGATCTGAAAATTCCCCAGGCAGGTCCGCACCCGCACCGCCTCCTCACAATGCGGGCACTCCACCTTGGAAAAGGGACCCAGCCCGGCGATGTCGATGTCCCCGCCGCAGGCCGGGCACTGATTGATCTCAGCGTCCCCGCCGGCCCCGTCATTTTCTATCCGATTGCCGGATGTCTGATCTTCCTCAGCCATTGAAACCCCTGCGCGCGTCTCCCCTGTCTCCGGGAAACGGCGCATACTAGCGGAGGCGTCTCCGGGAGCCAACGCAAAAGATCCCCGGACACCGGGAAAAATCGAACGCCTCCGCCGCTGGACGCGGCGCCTTCCCTGTCCCACCTTGTCTGACTGCGTGAATTCCCCCGACACCGACAGCCCCGACGACGACGAGAGCGACAGTGACGTCATCTCTCTCTCCATCGCGCCCGCGGACTCGGGTTCCCGCCTCGACAAGGTGCTGGCCGATCACTGCCCCACCCTTTCACGCTCCCGCGTCCAGGCTCTCATCAAGGCCGGCGAAGTACGTGTGAATGGCGCCACGGTCGGCAAGCCGCGCCACCCGCTCGCCGGGGGCGACGAGATCCTCATCCATCTCCCGCCCCCGACTCCCGCCGAGATCGTGGCGCAGGACATTCCCCTCGCGGTGCTTTATGAGGATGACCAACTCATCGTCATCGACAAGCCCGCCGGACTCGTAGTCCATCCCGCCGCCGGCAACGCCGACGGCACCCTGGTCAACGCCCTGCTCCACCATTGCCGCGGCCAACTCAGCGGCATCGGCGGCGTCGAGCGCCCCGGCATCGTCCATCGGCTCGACAAGGAAACCAGCGGCTGCCTCGTCGCCGCCAAGACCGACAACGCCCATCAGTCTCTCTCCGGACAGTTCGCGGATCGTCTCACGGAGAAAGCCTACCTCTGCGTCGTCCAGGGCGTGCCGGAACCCGCGTCGGGACACCTCGCGAATCGCATCGGTCGCCACCCGGTGAATCGCCAGAAAATGACCCTGCTCCCCCAACCCCGGGGACGCGACGCGGTCACCGACTATGAGGTGATCAACGCCGACCCCGCCGGCCAGTGGGCGCTGGTGCGCTGCGTCATCCACACCGGCCGCACCCACCAGATCCGGGTTCACATGAAGGAAAGCCTCCGCTGCCCCATCCTCGGCGACGAAATCTATGCCCAGGTCTCCCGGCAGACGGTGAAACCGGGCCGACTGATGCTCCACGCGCGCCACCTCGCCTTCACCCACCCCGTCACCGGCGCGAGAATGGCCTTTGACAGCCCTCTCCCCGAGGCCTTCAAGCCTTTCCTCCCCGCCGACGCGGCCTGAACAGCGCGATCCGCGCGCCCGCCCCCATCGCCGACCGCACCGCGGCGCGGTCGATCTTGATCTTGTCCGCAAGAAACCGCGCCTCCCCGGCATCCAGCTTGTCCAGGGTCGCCTCCGCCAGCAACAGCGGCAGGACGGTGGCAAACCGCGCCCGCACTCCCCCCAGCGGCTCCAGATATTCCCATCCCCGCGCCAGTCGCTCCCGGCATCGCTCCCGCCAGCGCGCCGCCACCTCCCGCAGCGCCTCCTCCGGCGGCATCCCGACGCCGTCCCAGCCCGCCTCCATCAACTCGGGTCGCGGCAGGTAACAGCGACCCTGACGCAGATCCTCACCCAGATCGCGGAGTATGTTCACCAACTGCAAGCCTTCCCCCATCGCGCGCCCGGAGGACATCATTCCGGGCAGGTCGGCCTCCCGGGCAAAGCCGTCCCCGAGATTTTCCCGGCCCACCCGGGTCCAGAACTCGCCGACACAGCCCGCCACCCGCCAGGTGTAGGTCTCCAGTTCCCCGGCCGACTCCGCCGCCACGATCCGGTCCGGTCCCGCCCCGGCAAAATGCTCCAGATCCCAGACCTGCCCGCGGGTGATCTCCTCCAGCACGGTCACCAGCGCGTCCCGGTTTCCCCCCCGCATCGCCGACAGCCAGGCGAACAGGTCCGGCAGCCGTTGCAGCAGCTCCCGCTCGCCCTCATGCCCCTGATGCGGCGCGAACTCCCGCATCACCCGCGCGTAGAATTCCGGGAAATCGTCGCGCGTCCCGGGCAGCGACTCGCGGAAACGCTCCAGGCATTCCCGACGCAACTCTCCCGGGGCCGCCGCCGTGTCCGCCAGGGTGTCCGACGCCCGCGCCAGCAGATAGCCCAGGCTCACCGGCTCCCGCATCGCGCCGGGCAGGAAACGCATCGACAGGTAAAAACTTCGCGACACCCGCCTCAGCAAGTCCCCTCCCAGATGCCGCCGATCATGTCCCTTCATCGCGCCTCTCCCATCGACCAGACAGGGTTGGGTCGTCAACCAAAGAGGGTTGGATGACCGGGAATCCGGCTATCATTCGCCGACCCATTTCTCCAAAAACCGATAGGCCTCCTCCCTCACGGCGGGGGGAAAGTCGTGTTCGTCGTCGGGGTAGGCGATCCGCATCCGTTCGGGGACGCCGTACCACTCGTAGACGCGCCGCGCCTTGGGGGCGGCCTTTTCCACGCCGCGATAGTCGAAATTGCTGTCGCGAAGGGGCGAGTTGGAAAAGAAGGCGCGCGGTGCCAGGGCCGCGATGAGTTCGTAGTGATCGAAGGGCACGCGGTCGGGGTCCAGCCCATAGACATCGCGGAGCGAGGGCAGGTAGCGGTCGCTGGTCCACCCCTTGATGTCGCCACCGTAGTAGTCGTGCAGCGGAGTCCATCCGCAGCTGGAAACCACCACTTTCACCCGGGGATCGAACACGCCGAGAAAGATGGCGTTGTGCCCGCCGAGCGAGTGCCCGATGGCGCCGACGCGCTCCGGATCGACGTCGTCCCGCGCGACCAGCAGATCGACGCAGCGCATGTGATTCCAGATGCCCTTGATGGTGCCCGAGGCGTGGCGATCCGCGGCAAAGTCGTAGTCCGACTCGTCACCGAAGGAGACATAGTCGGGCGCGATCACGACGTGGCCGCGCTCGGCGAGTTCCTTGCCGTAGGCGCGGTTCGGCCGCTCGCCCTGCCCGTCGACCACGCCCTTGCCGATCTTGTGGGTGGGATGCAGGGCCACCATCCCCGCGCGCCGCTCCCCGGGCGCGATGCCTTTGGGCACGTAGAGGTAGGCGGAGAGACGGTCCCCGGGTTCGGACAGGAATGTGATCGTCTGCCGGAGATAGGTCTCCGTCTCCACCGTTTCCTCGATGGCAATGTCGAGTCCGGGCAGGTTTTCCCGACTCGGCAAAGGTCCGGACGCCTCCTGAAAACCGGCCAGGATGGACGCGCGCCGCTTTTCCCAATCCTCGACACTCTGAATGGGGCGGACCTTGCCCTCGTCATCGCGATACCAGTCCAGCTCCTGATGACTCTGCGCGCCGAGCGGAGTCGCGACGAGGAATTGAACGAGAAAGGGAAGCGAGAGGGCGATGCGCATGGCCATCATCCAAGCGATTTCCCCGGCTTCGCTCAATGCCCTGATCGCGCCCCACAGGATTCAGGATCTCTCGTCGCCATCCGCATCCCCCCGCCGGCGGCGCCTTTCCTCCGCCTCCTCGGACAGCACTCGCAGGGTGAAGCCACCCGCCATCTCCCCGCTATCATCCGGGTAGATCCAGTCGTTGAGCCGGGAGAGATCGACGCTGACCTCCTTGCCCCGGTGTACCGACTCCAGTTGGTGAGGATCGTTCATCAGCTGACCGATCACCCGCCCCTCCTCGATGGCGCTCACCGCCACCCACATGAACTCGGATCGTTTCCCCTCCACGAATTCCGCCTTGATGATGTAGCGGTCGTCCTCGGGGTTCTCCCTTCGGTGAAAGGCGATGGCGAACTCGGGCCAGCGACGGCGCGCCTCCTCCACGGCGGCGATCATGCGCGGGTGATCCTCCTCGATCTCGATCACCGGCTCGAAGGTGGGCTCGCGGAAAATGGCCAGCGGTGATCCGGAGCGGAGCCGCTCGATGAGTCCGAAATCGAACTCGTTGCAACGTCTCAGCTCCGGCGCGTAGACGGCGAGACAGTCGGGCCCCGCCATCGCCGCCAACAGTTTTCCGATCGTGGCATAGGCGCGGGCGCGCCCCTCGGGCTCCTCCGACGGCGCGCTGATCAGATCGACCGATAACCACGCCAGATGGCTCTCCACCGCGGTGCGCAGCCGCTTGTCCCGTATCCTCCCCTGGGCGAAGGCGCCGGGATCGGACACGTAGGGATGATCCGACAGAAAGATGGCGAACACGCCGTGCGGGAGGGACACCAGGAACCGGCGCACTCCCTTCATCTTCACTCCCTCGGGGTTCGCCTCGACCAGGCCTTCGGTGGCATCCCACTCTCCCTCCAGGGCCTCGCGCACGCAGCGCGCCACCGAGTCGGCGCTCGCCACGCGGGGGCCATCGAGCAGCATCACCAGCGAGGACGGCGCCTGGGCGTCCTCGAGGGCGCGATCCAGCGCCTCCATCGATTCGCGACGGCGACGTCGCAGGTTCACCAGCCAATCGATGAGGGTGAAAGCGAACCAGAGCAGCGCGAGCAGCAGCGCCGCGACGCCGCCCCAG
>CAYTNL010000041.1:0-55449 GCA_964439145.1 uncultured Verrucomicrobiales bacterium | reverse complement strand
CGACCCAAACTTCCGCGCTGAAATTATCTGCCCGCTTCATGCGTAAGCCCTGGCCTTCACCGATCCCCGGAGTTGACACCCGAACGCGGAATCGGCACGGTTTCCCCATGTCCGATACCCCAACAAAAACCATCCTCACCCCCTCCCGCCGCGAAGTGCTGAAGACGGGAGGCCAGCTCGCCGCCGCCTCCGCGTTGGCTGGCATCTCCCTGCCTCACGTCCATGCCCAGGGCAATGAAGAAGTGAAGCTGTCCCTCATCGGCTGCGGCGGCCGCGGCACCGGCGCGGTGAAAAACGCGCTCTCCGTCTCCGGCACCCTCGGGCCGCTGAAGCTGCACGCCATGGCCGACGTCTTCGACGACAAGCTGAAGCGCAGCCACGAGGTGCTGATGAAGGATCCCGATGTCGGGGACAAGATCGACGTCACGCCGGAGCGCCAGTTCATCGGCTTCGACGGTTACCGCCAAGCCATGGACGCGCTGAAGCCGGGCGACATCGTCATCCTCACCACCCCGCTCGCCTTTCGCTGGCCCATGTTCGAGTACGCCATCGAGAAAGGGCTCAATGTCTTCATGGAAAAGCCGCTCATCGCCGATGGATTTTCCGCCCGCAAATTGCTCGAGCTGAACAAGAAGGCGGTCGAGAAGGGCCTCAAGGTGGGGGTGGGCCTGATGTGCCGACACTGCAAGTCCCGCAACGAGCTGAAAAAACGCGTCGAGGACGGCGCCATCGGCGAGATCACCCTGCTGCGTTCCTACCGCATGCAGGGCCGCATCGGTTCCTGCTTCACGCCGAAGAACGACGGCAGCATGAGCGAGCTGATGTATCAGATCCGGAATTTCCACAGCTTCCTCTGGCTCAGCGGCGGCGCCTTCAGCGACTTCTTCATCCACGGTGTCGACGAGATGTGCATGATCAAGAACGCCTGGCCGGTCAAGGCTCACGCCGTCGGCGGTCGCCACTACAAGACCATCGAGCTCAATGGCGAGCAGGTGGAGGCGGTCGATCAGAACTTCGACAGCTACGGTGTGGAGTACACCTTCGAGGACGGCACCAAGGCCCAGTATTTCGGTCGCAACATGGCGGGCTGCAAACAGGAATTCGCCGCCTACGCCCACGGCACCAAGGGCTCGGCCGTCATCTCCAGCTCCAGCCATGTCCCCGCGCGCTCGAGAATCTACGCCGACCAGAACATCGACCTCAACTGGCGTGGCAAGCCCGACAACCTCGTCTGGGCCTTCCCCACCGGTCCCCGCGGCGAGAGTCTCGAGGGCAATCCCTACGACATCGAGTGGGAAGTCCTCATCGACGCCATCCGCAACGGGAAGGAACACAACGAGGTGGAGCGCGGCGTGGCCGCCAGCCTCGTCACTTCCATGGGCCGCATGGCCGCCCACACCGGGCAGGAGATCACCTATGACCAGATGCTCAACTGCGAGCATGTCATGGCCCCCGGGGTGGAAAACCTCACCATGGAGAGCGATTCCCCGCTGGTGCCGGACGAGAATGGTCGTTACCCGATCCCCGAGCCCGGCATCAAGAAAGACCGGGAGTACTGAGCCTCCACGGATTGCTTCCCGCTTTTCGCCGCCGTCCGGAGTCCCCGCGCTTCGGGCGGCGGTGTTGTTTCCCGACCTCGCCATGAGACTATTCCCGCTATTCGTCTCCGGACTCCTGTCGGCGCTTCCCGCGCACGGGGAGCAAAACGCCTACGATCCCGGCCGCCTCACCCCGACCACCCTGGCCACGGGACTCGAGCGGCCGATGGAATTGGAGATCGCCCCCGACGGTCGTGTTTTCTTCATCGAACTGGGCGGCAAACTGCGGATTTTTCACCCGCAAAACCAGCAGATCACCGAGGCCGGCGAACTCACCGTCACGACCGAGCAGGAGAACGGGCTCATCGGCCTCGCCCTGGATACGAACTTCGCAGAAAACGGCTGGATCTACCTGCAATACTCTCCGCCGGATTTTTCGGGCCAGCACATCAGCCGGTTCCGGATGAACGGGGACCTGCTCGATCTCGATTCCGAAAAACGGCTTCTGAAATTCGAGGAACAGCGACTCCAGTGCTGTCACCACGCCGGTTCCCTGGAGTTCGGCCCCGACGGCTGCCTTTTCATCGCCACCGGGGACAATACCCATCCGGGTGGCGATTCGAAAGGCTTCGCGCCCATCGACGAGCGACCTGACCGCATGCCCTGGGACGCGCAGAAATCGGCGTCGAACAAATTCAGCCACAACGGCAAGATCCTGCGCGTCCGACCGACCGCGGAAGGCGGCTACGAGATTCCTGACGGCAACCTTTTTCCCCCGGACGGCTCCGAGGGACTGCCCGAGATCTACGTGATGGGTTGCCGGAACCCGTGGCGCGTCAACATCGACCAGAAATCCGGTTACCTCTATTGGGGCGAAGTCGGACCCGATGCCGGCAGTCCCGGCGACCGCGGCCCCGCCGGGCACGACGAGATCAACCAGGCGCGCCAGGCCGGCAACTTCGGTTGGCCCTACTTCGTGGGACCGAACCTCGCCTATCCGGATGTCAATTTCGAGACCGGCGAGATCGGGGAAAAATGGGATCCCGTCGCGCCGGTCAACGATTCTCCCAACAGCGTCGGCGTCCAGACCCTGCCTCCGGCCCGGCCCGCTTTCATCTATTACCACCGCTCCGTCACCGAGGACTTTCCCTTGCTCCGGGAGGGCGGCCGCACCGCCTGCGCGGGGCCGGTGTATCACTACGATCCCGATCTGGAGAGCGACACCAAACTGCCACCGCACTTTGACCGCACCCTCTTCATCTACGAATGGAGCCGACACTGGATCTTCGCGGTGAAGCTCGATGAAAACTCCGACATCGTGTCTATGGAGGAGTTCCTGCCCGACTACCCGAAGCAGCGTCCCATCGATCTCGTCTTCGGCCCCGAGGGCGCGCTCTACCTGCTCGAATATGGTGAGACCTGGGGCAGCAATCCCGACGCCAGGCTGGTGCGGGTCGATTACATCCGTGGCAATCGCCCGCCCCGCGTCCGCCTGACCACCACCGGCGCCACCGGCAGGCCGCCGCTGAAAGTGTCGCTTAGCAGTGAGGGCACCCACGATCCCGACGAGGGCGACACCCTCGGCTACGAATGGAAAGTCGTCCCCGGACTCGGCGGCAATGCCGGCACGCTCTCGACCGAGCCGAACCCGACGCTGGATTTCGACGTTCCCGGAGCCTACCAGATCGTCCTCACCGTCACCGACCGGCACGGCTCCGCCGCCACCGCATCCGCTCCCGTCCTTGTCGGCAACGAACCGCCGCGAGTCGAATTCCTCCGACCGCGTGACGGCGATTTCTACGATTTCGAACAACCCATCGCCTGGGAGTTGAAAGTCACCGACGCCGAGGACGCCGCGCCCGCGCCGGAACGGGTGAAGCTTTTCCACAAGCTGATACCCGGCTCCTTCGCCGAGATCGAACCCTCCCTCGCCGGTGCCGAGACCCTTCCGCCCGGGCTCGAGCTGATGAAGAAGAGCGACTGCTTCAACTGCCACATGGTTGATCGCAAGCTCGTCGGCCCGTCCTACCTCGAAGTGGCCGCCAAATACCGCGACCAGCCGCTGGCGCTGGACGAAGTCGCCAAGCGCATCGTCACCGGCTCCAGCGGCATCTGGGGCGAGGTGCCCATGATTCCCCATCCGCAGCACGGCGTCGAACAGAGTTGCCAGATGACCGAGTGGATCTTCTCCCTCGCCGGGGAGCGGGACGCCGCCGTCCTCACCGGCCTGACCGGAGAATTCATCCTGCCTAAGCCGGACAAGATCGATGAGAAGAAAGGTCCCGGCGTCCTCGTCATCGAGGCCGACTACCTCGACGGGGGCGCCCCGCCCATCGCCCCCCTGAGCGGCTCCCACACCATCCGCCTCCGTTCTCCGCGTCTCCAGGCCGAGGAAAGCGACGAACAGGGCGGCCTCCAGGTCATGGGCGACAAGGTTGGCGCCATCAACCACGACGCCTTCCTTCGATTCACCGACCTCGATCTCACCACCCGAACCAAGGCCAAGCTCCACGTCGCCAGCAACGGCGCCGGCGGTGTCATCGAGCTTCGCCACGGCGCTCTCGACGGTCCCATCCTCGGCACCCTCGAAGTCCCCGAGAAAATGACCGGCGACTGGGGCAAATACATCACCAGGGAAATTCCCCTCAACCCGCCCCAGACCCGCGGCGACCTCTACCTCCGCTTCGTCAACCCCGGCAAAGGTGGACTGATGAATCTCGACTGGGTGGAGCTGCTTCCGTGACCGCCAATCCATCGAGCCCGCGCCCATGTGAGAATAGTCCGGAAAAGCCACAATTTCAGTCTGTACGATGCGCCGAAAACTTCCCCGCCCAGCACTCTCGCTATGGCTGCTTTCCCTGGGAATGCTGGTCGGATCGGCGACGGCTGTTGACCGTCCCAATGTGATTTTCATTCTCGCTGACGACCTTGGATACGGCGATCTCGGCTGCTACGGGGCGCCGGACATCCGCACTCCCCATCTCGACAAGTTGGCGGCGGAGGGGGCGCGGTTCACCGATTTCTACGCCAACGGCGCGGTCTGTTCGCCGACGCGGATGGCCTTCCTGACCGGTCGTTATCAGCAGCGCCACGGGATGGACAACGCGCTCTATTATCAGGAGTTCGGGCGCGGATTGCCGGTGGGTGGTGACACCATCGCCGCTCGGCTGCGGAAGTCCGGTTATGCCACCGGTCTTTCCGGGAAGTGGCATGTCGGGTATGATCCCGAGCGCCAGCCGCTCCAACAGGGATTCGACCATTTCTTCGGCCTGCTGGGGGGCAATCATCATTACTTCATCCACGTTGATCGCGTCGGGGTGCCGGATCTCTGGCTGGGTAACGAGGCGATCAAGCGCGAGGGATACACCACGGATCTGGTGTCGGCCGATGCGGTGAAGTTCGTGGAGAAAAACCGCGACCGTCTCTTCTTTCACTACCTTTCCCATCCGGCGCCACACTTTCCCTGGCAGGGTCCGGAAGATGCCGACAAGATCATTCGCCCAAAGCAACCCGAATGGCAGAAGGGTGATCGCGAGACCTATGTCGCGATGGTCGAGCGAATGGATGAGGGCATCGGCGATCTATTGGCAAAGCTCGACGAACTCGACCTCGCCGACCGCACCCTGGTGGTGTTCTCCTCCGACAACGGCGGTCACACCTATTCACGCAACGCGCCGCTGTGTGATTTCAAGGGATCGCTCTACGAGGGCGGCATCCGCGTGCCCTGCATCGCCCGCTGGCCGGGCGTGATCCCGCCGGGAGTTACGACGGATCAAGTGGGCATCACCATGGACTGGACGGCGACCTTCGCATCCCTGGCGGGGGAGGGGGCGGCGAGAGAGGGCGACGAGGGCATCGACCTCATGCCGGTGCTCAGGGGTGAGCGGGAACCGGTGGAGCGCACGCTTTTCTGGCGCAAGCAACCGGGACCGAAGCGGAAACAGGTCGATCACGAGCGGGCGGTCCGGCAGGGCGATTGGAAATACCTGGAGCCGGCCGAGGGAGGCTCGCGGCTGACTCACCTGGCGCGTGACATCGGTGAAACGGGAAACGTGATCCAAGACTATCCCGAGCTGGCGACGGAATTGAAACGGAAACTCGACGCCTGGCAGACGGAGGTCGATGCCGAGTTCGCGTCGGGCTCCACGCGGTGAGGGGCCGCAAGGTTTTTCCCGCCAATCCGCCGGGAGACAGCCCCGATTCAAGAGGGTATGGTCGGGGACCCAACCCTCTTGGGTCAGGCCGCTTTTCCCATGAAACGCTTTTTCATTCCGTTCCTCCTGTCGGGTGTCTGTCTCACCCACGCCGCCGCCGCGCCGCGGCCGAATGTTCTCCTCATCATGGCCGACGACCTCGGCTATTCGGATCTCGGCTGCTACGGGGGGGAGATCCGGACACCGCACCTGGATTCGCTGGCGGAGAACGGATTGCGGTTCACCCAGTTCTACAACACGGCGCGCTGCTGGCCGACGCGCGGTGCCTTGATGACGGGATACTACGCGCAGCAGATCCGGCGTGACGATCTGCCTGGGGTGCCGAGCGGTGGCGGCGATGGCAACCGGCGCCCGGATTGGGCGGTGCTGCTGCCGAAGCTGTTGAAACCGGCGGGTTACCGTTCCTATCATACCGGGAAATGGCACATCGACGGGATGCCGGTGGAGAGTGGTTTCGACCGGTCTTATTATCTGAAAGACCAGGGGCGCTTCTTTCATCCGACGAGGCACTGGGAGGACGACCGTCTGTTGGCGCCGGTGGAAAAGGGTTCGGACTACTACGCCACCACGGCGTTGGCGGATCATGTGATCGAGGTGTTGAAAGAGCACGCCGACGAGCATGCGGAGGCTCCTTTTTTCCACTACCTGGCGTTTGCGGCTCCGCATTTTCCCCTCCAGGCGCCGCCCGGGGACATCGCGATCTACGCGGATGCCTACCGTGAGGGATGGGAAGTGATCCGCGCGAAACGCTGGCGCCGGCAGGCGCAGTTGGGCCTGCTGGAGGGCACCGGAGCGCGGGGGCTGTCCCGAACGGAGCGCGAGCTGGGTCCGCCCTATCATTTTCCGGACGCTTTCGCGATCCTGGGACCGGGCGAGGTGAATCTGCCGTTGCCATGGGACCGATTGACGGAGGAGCAGCGTCGGTTTCAGTCCGACAAGATGGCGATCCACGCGGCCATGATCCACCGGATGGACATCGAGATCGGAAGGGTGTTCGACCAGATCAAGGCGATGGGCGAGTGGGACAATACGCTGGTCATGTTTCTCTCCGACAACGGGGCCAGCGCGGAGATCATGGTGCGTGATGACGGGCACGATCCCGAGGCGGCGCCGGGTTCGGCGGCGAGCTATCTCTGTCTCGGGCCGGGGTGGTCGACGGTGTGCAACACGCCGTTCCGTCGACACAAGACGTGGACGCACGAGGGGGGAATCTCGACGCCGTTCGTGGTTTCCTGGCCGAATGGGATCGAGGCGCGCGGCGAATTGCGGACGGATCCGGGGCATGTGATCGATGTGGTGCCGACGCTGTTGGAGTTGGCGGGGGCGGAGCCGTTGGCGGACGCGCCACCCGCGCCGGGGCGGAGCCTGGTACCGGCGTTTACCAAGGATGGGATGGTCCATCACGAATCGCTCTGGTGGTTTCACGACGGGCACAGGGCGATACGTCAGGGAAATTGGAAGGCGGTCGCCCCGGCGGGTGAGCCTTGGGAGCTTTATGATCTGGGGGTGGATCGCGTCGAGTCGACCGATCTGGCGCCGAGTCATTCCGAGAAGCTGGCGGAGTTGACGGGGGCCTGGGAGGCACGGCTGGCGGAGATCCGGGAGGTGGCGACGCGGGATCTTGCTCCCTCGGCGTTGAAGGGCGGCGGGGAGGGGGCGCGTCCGGTCAAGATGCGGGAAGCTCAGGAGCGGGCGGCGAAGCCGCGACGGTCGCAGGTGCTGATGAACGCGGATACTTTCGAACTCAATGGTCGGCCGGCTTTTGTGATGCGGCCGGAGAAGGCGGTGGAGGGGGCCGGGAAGCCGTGGGTTTTCTACGGCCCGACGCTGCCGAAGTATCCGGACCAGAACGAGGCCTGGATGCATCGGCAGTTTCTCGAGGCGGGGATCGCGGTGGCGGGCATCGATGTGGGGGAGGCTTACGGGAGTCCGCTGGTGTTCCCGCATTTCGAGGCCTTGCACGGGGAGATGGTGCGGCGCGGCTATTCGGCGAAGCCGGTGTTGTTGGGCCGCAGCCGCGGGGGACTCTGGGTGAGCAGTTGGGCGCTGGAGCATCCGGACCGGGTGGCGGGGATCGCGGGGATTTATCCGGTGTTCGACCACGGCACCTATCCGGGGCTCGAGCGGGCGGCGCCGGTGTATGGCCTCTCGGGGGAGGCGCTTGGCGCGCGCGGGGACGAGTTGAATCCCATCCGCCGGGCCGGCGAGCTGGCGGAGGCGGGAATACCGGTGGGCATCATCCACGGGATCGACGACACGGTGGTGCCGTTGGCGGCGAATTCGGCGAAGCTGGAGGAGATCTATCGCTCGAAGGGCGCGGGCGATCTCATCACCCTGATCCGGGTGGAGGGTCAGGGGCACAATCTGTGGTCGGGTTTTTTCCAGTGCGAGGAGTTGGTGGCGCTGGTGCTCGAGTGGTCGGGGGTGGAGGCGCGCTGACGGTTCATTTCCCCCCGTCGGGGCCGCCAAGTCCGCTCCGGATGTGGAGGTCCATCTGGGGAAAGGCGATCTCGATACCGGCCGCCCGGAAGCGTTTGTCGATCTCGGTGTGGAGATCGGAGATGGTATTGAGCCGGTGATCCATGTCGGGGAGGAAACAGCGTAGCACCAGTTTGAGGTAGCTGTCGGCGAACTCCTCGAAGCTGGCCAGCGGGGCGGGGTCTTCCATGATGAGGGGATGATCTTTCGCCACCTGGAGCAGGATCTCGCGCGCTTTTTCGGTGTCGCTCCCGTAGGCGGCGCCGACGACGACAACGACGCGGTTGACCGGGCTGCTGAGCGTCCAGTTGAGCAGGGTGCCGGTGACAAATTGTTTGTTGGGGACGATGAACTCCTTGCGATCCCAGTTGGTGATGGTGGTGGCGCGGATCTGGATGCGGGAGACGACGCCGTCGATGCCGTCGATGGTGACGACATCGCCTACCCGGATGGGGCGCTCGAAGAGGAGGATGATGCCGCTGATGAAGTTGGCGACGACTTCCTGGAGTCCGAAGCCGAGCCCGACGCTGAGCGCGGCGGCGATCCACCCGAACTGCGACCAATCCACGCCGAGATTGCGGAACAGGATCACGGCGCCGATGGCGATGACCACATACTTCGCCAGAGTGATCATGGCGTTGCGGGTGCCCGCGTCGAGGTTGAGCTGTCGCAGGACGAGTACCTCCAGCAGGCCCGGGAGATTGCGGGTGATGGAGATGGTGATCGCGAGCACGAGCGCCGTGATGGCGATATCGGCGATGCTGAGGTTGCCGAAGGCGACAAAGTCCTTGAGCGCCTCGAGGATGGGGCCGAATCGGGTCCAGGTGGAGTAGATGAAGACGGCGAGTCCGGCGCTGGCGAGAAAGGCGACCAGCCGGCGTGTCTGGTCGCCGACCTCGGAAATGTCGAGCGCCTCCTCCTCCTTGACCTCGGGGATGCGGGCCTCGCCACCGGTGCCGTCCTCCTTGGATAGGGAAGATGCCGATTCTTCATGGCGGGCGGCCTCGCGTCGGGCGCGGCGTTTTTCCATCAGTTCCTCGAGGGCGAGTTTCCGTTCCCGGATGGCGAACCACCTCAGCACCAGGCCATAGATGACGAAGGCGGCGAAGGCCCCCTGAAGACTCACCTGGAACTGGCCGACGAGGAGGAGCACGGTGAAGACATAGCCGATGAGCAGGAGGCCCGCGAGGAGCGCGGTGACCAGAATAATGAGACCGTGCCATCCCTTGCGGAGGCGCCCGAGCCGGGAGGCGGGGTTGTCGCGCGCGATGGCCGCGGCTACTCCCTTGTCGGGATGCATCGCCTTGGCGAGTAGGTATCCGCTGGCGATGACGAGAAGGAGTCCGGCGATGCGACCCAGTCCGTTGAGGTAGGAGACGGTGGACTCCGTCTCCACCAGCGAGAGGGTGAGGGCCGGGATGGCGTAGAAGGGAAGATAGCGAAAGATGAGTCGTCGCACGCGAGTGAGCGTGTCGCCATCCCAGCGGAAGTGGGCCTCGCCCAGGCCCTCGTTGCGGCAGAGCGCCATGAGAAAAGTGGCCGGGGCGAGGAAGGAGGCGAGATCGACGAGTCCGAGGCCGAGGCCGAAACTCCAATCCGAGGCGTCCGGTTGGCCCAGTAGCGCCCAGCCGACCAGTCCCAGGAACAGCGGGGCTGGTGCGGCCAGGAGCGCGGTGAGCAACAGGGCGACGAGAGTGTGGCTGTAGCGGTCGGTGGATATGCGCCGGGTCTTGCGGCCCGACTCCGCGAGCCAGAGGAGGAACTTGCGTCGCGGAATCAGCAGCGCCAGCAGGAGGAAGAGCGCCATGAGGAGATAGGCGGGGGAAATGGCGGCGAGGCGATCCCGGAGTTCGACCCAGCGGTGCCAGCCGTAGCAATAGTTCAGGGCTTCAGGGAGCTTGTTGAAGGTGCCGCCACCGACCGCGGGGGAGCTGCGCAGCCAGAAGAGTTTCTCCACCGCGAAATCACGGAACTCGCGGCTTCTGGCGTCAATTTCGCGATCAATCTGATGCTGTTCCTCGAGCAGACGGATCCAGTTTTCGTAGCGGCTCTCAAGGATTTTTCTCAGGGAATCCCGCGCTGCGCGGAGCGAATCGAGTTCCTCGCCGTAGAGAGCCTCCGCCCGGGCCTCGACCTGGGCGGCCTCTTTTTCCTTTTTTTCCAAGTCGGCCTGAACTTCGGCGGCGGCTTCCGTGGATTGAGACAGCTCGGCGCCGGTTTCGAGCAGGGCGGGGGTGCCGATGCGGGCGGTCGCGGCGCGGGGGGTATCGGCCTCGGAGACTTCATCCGAGGTCAGCTTTCCGCGGATGGCCCGTTTCAATTCGAAGAGACCGTTGCGCGCGGTGACGAGAGAGGTCTGGGTCTCGCTGAGCCGTTGTTTGCCCTCGTGGCGATTGGGCAGGCTGCGCAGCTGCTCGAGGAGCACCTGGGCGAGGGTGTCCTCGAGACCCCCGAGTTCCAGGCGGCCCACGACTCCCTCGTAGGCGTCGTTGATGCGCTGGCGCTCGCGTTCCCGGCTGGCCAGTTGCCGACCGGTTTCGTCAATGCCGGTCGTCACGCGTCCGATCTCGGTGATGAGCGTCTCCACGGTCTCCCGTGTCTCCCGGAGCGGTGGGGGGACCGGGTCGGGCAGGCCCTGATCGAGGCGTGAGAGCAGGGCCTCGGCTTTCTTGATTTCGTCCGTCAGTTGGGAAGCCGCCAGTTTTTGGAGAGCGGCGACGCTTTTCTCGGCGCGGGCGATTTTCAACGCCAACAGATCGCGGTCGGCCTCACGGAGAGACGAGCGGATCTCCTCGCTGAGGGCTTCTTCCTTGAGCATTTCGATCTCCGCCTCGAGTTGGGCGCGATTCGCCAGGGCGAGCGCGGCGGCTGCCGTCTCTCCGCGGCTGGGCTGCGCGGCGGGGTCGTTGACGGGAGTTTTTCCGGTGGCTTCTTTCAATGCCGCCTCGGCGTCGGCCAGGCGTTTGATGCGTTCTTCCGGACGGCCCCGCTCGGCGGCGTCCTCGTTGTCCGACTCGGCGAGCTGGGCCTTGAGGGCGGTGAGTTCCGTCTGGGCGAGCGCCAGGGCGGCGTCGGCGGTCTGGCCGCTCGCGAGCTCCGGCGGATCGGCGGGAGGCGGGGCTTTGCGGAGGGCTTCCACATCGGCCCGGATCCTGGTCAGCTCGGCGGGGCCTTCCTGGAGCGCCTGACGATAGGCGTTTTTCTGATCGCGAAATTCTCCGGCGTGGGTGAGAGCCTCGATGGCCCCGCGGTAGCGCTCGGCGAGGGCTCCGCGGGTGGCTTCGTCCAGGCTGCTGTCGCCTTCGATTTCCGCAAGGCGGCCCTGGAGTTCCTCAAGGGTCGGCGTTTTCGGTGACGGGGCCGCGGCATTCTGCGCATCGACCGGGGCGGCCGGGAGAATCGCCAGCGCCGCGAAGAGAAGTGGAAAAAATCGGGACATGGTCGCGGTCAGGTTACCACGAAATCCCGGTCGAGTTCAGAATCGGTTTCTCCACATCATCGACTCCACCGGCAGCGGGGTGCGCTCGTTGTATTTCGCGCTGAGTTTGGCGCTGTAGGGGGTGAGGATCTCGCCCTCGACCAGGAAGTAGATGAGCTGTCCGATGGGCATGCCCTCGTAGACGCGGACCGGTTGTTTGACGGAGATCTCGAGGGTCCAGTGATTGCAGAAACCGACATCGCCCTTGCCGGCGGTGGCGTGGATATCGATGCCGAGGCGACCGACGGAGGATTTTCCCTCGAGGAAGGGGACCGCGTGGTGGCTTTCGGTGTATTCGATGGTGGAGCCGAGGTAATTGATCTGCGGCTCGAGCACATAGCCCTCGGGGGGAATCTCGAAGTGGTCGATCTCGTTGTGGACTTTGGCGTCGAGGACGCGGTTGCGATAGGTGGCGAGGTGCTTGCTCAGGTGCACATCGTAGCTGTTGGTCCCGAGGCAGTCGCGATGATAGGGCTCGACCACGATGTCGCCGCGCTCCATGGCGGCGAGGATTTCAGCGTCGGAAAGAATCATGGCCCGACGAAACAGGCTTAAGCGCCGGAGTCAAGGGGCTTGGGGCTATCGCAATGAAGCGATGAGATGCAGGGGGAGGGGACTGTCTCGGCCCCACGCTCCACGCCCCTGGCCCCACGCCTCAAAACAGGTTGAACGCGATGACGTCGTCGCCGGGTTTGGGCTTGCGGGCGGTGGGGCTGAATTTGTTGGGACTCATCAGCTCGGCGATGGACTGGGTGGGCTCGACTTCGGTGACCTTGATGAAGCCCAGGATGTCGGCCCCACGTCGCACGGCGAGCCGCATCTCGGGCTGGATGTTGTTTTCACTGCCCCCGTTGAGGACGAGGATGGCCCATTCGGGATCGTAATCCACGACTTTGGCGATGGCGGGCTGGCGGCGGACCTGCTCCTCCATGGCGGCCACTTCCGCGGCGGTCTGCACGGGGGTGGGCGGGGCGGTCGACGGCTCGGCGCCGATGGGCATGTTCCCACTGGGGCCGGTGACCGGGACGGTGGAGCCGGGGCCGAAAAGTGGCGCGGCCGGGGCGTCATCGTTGGGGCCGACACCGGTCTCCCCGGGTGGTTCCATCACGGCGGAGAGGGCGCTGCCGCCGACGGGTTCGCCGGGGGGCAGGGCGCCCGGGTTGCCGGTGCGGATCTGGTTGAGCCTTTCCTGAAAGAGGGCGTTTTCCTGGCGCAGGGCGTCGAGTTCGGCCTGGCTGCGGGGATTGTCCGTTGGACTTGGCGCGGTCTCCGACGGGGCGGGGGCGGGCTCGGCGAGGAGTTCCGCCGGGATGGGAGGCAGGACGGAGCGGGGGAGGCGATCAATCGACTCCTTCTCACCGAGATCCACCGTATCGGTCTCCTGGACGGTCGCGATCTCGGCGGCGGGAGGCGCGGGTGTCTCGGCGGCGGTGGGCGCCGCTGTCGCGCCGTGGATCTTTTCCAACTCGGCGACTTTGTAGTCGAGGTAGCTCTTGATCCCGACGACGGCAAGAATCACGGCCGCGGCGATGAGGGCGAGCATGGTGGTTTTGTCTCCTTTCATGAGCCTCTGTGGAGATAGGTAGTGTGGCGCCCCCAATAGAGCGGGGCGAGACGTGAACCATACACCAGAGCATGGCGGGGGGGAAAGCGGGAATGTCGGCGATGCCGGGTCCGGTTCAGTTCCCGTCCGACGCCCGCCAGCGCAGAATCTGGAAGCTCCAGAACTCCTCGATGCCGGGGAGGTAGAATCCGGGCTCGAACTGGGAGTCGTCCGCCAGGCGGGCGGAGAGATCAGGATGGACCCGGGCCAGTTCCCGCGGACCGCAGAGATAGACGGTGAGGGGTTTCCCCTCGGTCCGCGCTTCGGCGAGGAGGGCATCAAGGTCGGCGACGGTCTTGATCCAGCGGATCCGCGGGTCGTAGGTGCGCAGTTGGTTGGCGCCGGAACCCACGGCGCCGGTGAGATGGCCGTCGTGGCGGGTGTCGATGGCCGGGGCCTCACCGCGCACCGCGACGACCGCCTGGCGCATGGGATGGCGATCATTCTGGCGCTGGGTCCAGAGAGATTGCCGACCCAGTCCGCCGTAGAAAAGGGTGATCGCCAGGAAGCCACCGAGCCCGATCCCGAGTTGGCCGCGTGGTTTCCCGAGCGCCAGGAGCCGGGCGAGGGCGTCGGGCACGAAGCCGAGGGCGATCGAGAAGGCGATGGTAAAGTAAAGGGCGTACCATCCATAGAAAGCCAGCTCGGACCGGGAATTGTGCAACCAGATGAGGAGGGCGGCACCGAGAAACACGCCGAACAGCCAGCGGGCGGCCGTACTTTTCACGAGGGCGTGGCCGAGGCCTATGATGAGCAGGGCGGGGAGAACGAGGTGAAAGGCCGCGCTCCAGGCGGGGGCGTTTTCCGCCAATCGGGTCACGTCGACACCGAACTGCTGGTCGGGATAGGCCGTAGTCCAGGGCGCGCCGATGCTGAGGTGTCCCCAGAAATCGCGGAAAAAGGCCGCGTCCATGGGAAAGGGTTCCACGTGGGGTGCCTGGATCCAGTTCCAGATGCGGAGAACCGTGGCGGTCATGATCTGCAGAAACAGCATGGCGCCGAGCGCGCAGCTGACGAACCAGCGCCAGAGTGATCGCGTGTCCCGCCGCCAGGCGAGCAGGGCGCAGGCGATCACATTCATTGCCACCGCCAAGTAGACCGCGCCGGCAAAGCAGAGCAGGTAGAGGCACTGGGCCAGGCCATAGGCGAGCCACCAGGGCCACCGCCGGGTGCGCAGGGCGAGCGTGAGGCAGAGGAGGGCGAGGATGATGAGCAACAACATGGCCGCGTAGCCCCGCGCCTCGGCGCCGTAACGGATCACCCAGGGATGCAGGGCGAACACCCACGCCGCCGTCACCCCGGCGAGGGGGAAACCGAGGAGCCGCAGCCAGAAGGCCAGGGCCACGATGGCGAGCAGGCCGCTGACGAAGGGCTCCAGCCGGATGACGGGCTCGCGAAAGCTTTCCGGCTCGGGCCGGGCAAAAAATCGCCAGACAGAGTGGCAAACGCGCGCGGCGACGGTGTGGACAACGTGGTTGTTGCCGTTGACGCTGTAGAAGAGCGCCCGATCCCAGCCGGCCGGGTCGAAGACGAGGGCGCCGGGATCGGTCTCCGCCTCCGTCGACTTCGTCTGCTTGGGAGCGGAGGCGGGTTCGTATTCCCCCCAGGTGAACTTTCGGAATGCCTGCTCCTCATCGTTCCACAGACTGTGGCCCAGTCTCGGCGCCCGCAGCCATCCGGCGGCGATCACGGCGAGCAGGGTGAGTATCCAGAAAAGTCGGGCATTGATCGCGGTTCCCCGCGTGGTGGTATCGGAGATCCCCGGCGGGGGATCCACGAGCGGGCGGGTCCACCACCGCGCCAGCGCCAGCAGCATCAGGGCCAGCGCCAGATTGATGGCGGCGCCGAGCCAGAGTCCCGCGGAGATGGTGTCACCGATGCTCAGTGGTTTTTCGGTCCGGATTTTCTCGATGACCCCGCTTTCCCACGGCGATTCGGCCCCGAGCAGGTAAAGCGCGCAGCCCGCCGCGGCGGCGATGACCAGCGCGAGGATGGCCGTGCCGCCGGGACCGCAACGCTCCAGCAGGCGGCGCCAAGCCTGGGTGATGGCGGGGGCGGATGCGGGGGAGGGCATACTCACGGAGCGGGGGGAGAAAGGCGGGACTGGACCCACTTTTCCCCCAGAAAGCGGCAAATGTCATCGAGAAGAAAAGGCGTCGCGGTGTTGGTCAACCATGACAGAGCAAACCTTTGGCCCGGGACGGATTTTCGCGTAGGTTCCGGACTCCCATTTCGTCCAGCTTTTTCGCTTCCATGGCCAATCCGGGCAGTCCCCCCCTCGTCAGCACCCAATTCCTCTCCATCACGGACGAGGCCGGGCCGTTCACCTTCGCCTCGGGCGACACCATCGACTCCCTGATGGTGGCTTATGAGACCTGGGGTGAGTTGAACGCGGATAAATCCAACGCCATTCTCCTGTTCCACGCCCTCTCGGGAAATCAGCACGCCGCCGGCTTCAATCCCGCCGTGCCGGAGGTGGGAGATCGTTGGACGGAGGATTGCCACGCCGGCTGGTGGGACGCGTTCATCGGTCCCGGGCGCGCGCTGGACACGGACCGCTTCTTCGTCATCTGCGCCAACTACATCGGCGGCTGCTACGGTTCCACGGGGCCGGCATCGATCAATCCCGCCACGGGGAAGCCGTGGGCGGCGGCATTTCCCCACATCACCGTCGCCGACGTGGTGCGCAGCCAGGCGCGTCTGCTCGATGTGTTGGGCATCGAGAGGCTGCACGCCGTGGTCGGCCCCTCCACCGGCGGGCTCGCCTGCCAGAGTTTCGCGACCCGGTTCCCCGGGCGGGTCGGACTGGTCATCCCCATCGCCACCGGCATGCGGACCACGGTGCTGAACCGCATCTTCCTGCTCGAACAGATCCTCGCCATCGAGACCGACCCGAATTTCCGCGCCGGCAATTACTACGAGGACGGCGATCCGCCCACGCTGGGGCTCGCGCTGGCGAGAATGATCAGCCACAAATGCTTCGTTCACCTCGACGCCATCGAGCGTCGCGCCCGTCGCGATGTGCGCCAGGCGGACGACCACTTCGCGTGGTATTCCGTCGCCGATCAGGTCGAGAGCTACATGCTGCACCAGGGCAAGAAATTCGTGAGGCGCTTCGACGCCAACACCTACCTGAGAATCTGTGAAATGTGGTCGCGATTCGACCCCGTGGCCGAGGCCGGGGCGGAGAGTCTCGCCGAGCTGCTGGGCAGATCGCGGGAGGCGGGGCATCGCTACCTCGTCTTCAGCATCGACGAAGACTATTGCTTCTACCCCGAGGAACAGGCGGCGCTGGTGCGGGCGCTGAAGGCCGCCGAAGTGCCGGTGATGCACATCACGGTCCACTCCGACAAGGGGCACGACTCCTTCCTGCTCGAGCCCGAGCTCTACACCCCGCATCTCAACCATCTGCTGGTCAACGGTGGGCCGGCGGCGGGCTTCGAGCTCGATTGAGTTCCGCCCCGTCCCCTTCAGCGTCGGCCGAGGTAGCGCGACAGGGATCGCAGGATGCTCGCCGCGAAATCGGGGGACTGGCGCATCGCCTGGTGCAGCGCCGGCCCCGGGATCTCCAGCAAGTTACCCGGTGTGAGGCAACGCACCGTGGCGGTGGCGTCGATGCCGGAAACGGCGCCGATTTCGCCAAAAATCCGCCCGCGCCCGAGCCGGGCCACCGGATCCGGCTCGGCGTCGATGAAAACCCCGAATTCGCCGGAGGTCACCACGAACACGCTGCCGCATTTCTCGCCCTGCCGGATCAACTCCCTCCCGGTCGTCACCGTCCTGTCCACCATCTCCCCGGCGATGGCCGTCAAGGTGTCGACCGGCGCGTCGGCGAAGGTTTCATTCTCTCGCAGCAGGGCGATGATTTCCGATGGATCCGGCATTCAGGTTGAACGGTTTTCGCGGAGGGGAGGAATAGCGCGAAACGCCGCCGAAAGCACGCCTTTTTCAGTGGCGGAACGGGAGGCTCTCCCGGATGGTGGCCGGATGAACCAAGACGCCGAGAATTTCCTCTTTGACCTGTTGAGAACGCCCAGCCCGACCGGATTCGAGGTGCCCGGCCAGCGCAAATGGGCCGCCCACGCGCGGACCTTCGCCGACAGCGTCGAGAGTGACGCCTACGGCAATGTGTGGGCGACGGTGAGGGGGCACGATCCCGACGCTCCGACCCTGATGCTGGAGGCGCACGCGGACGAGATCGGCTACATCGTGAAACACATCACCAGCGACGGTTTTCTGCGCATCGATCGCATCGGCGGCTCGGATTGGGCCGCGGCGCGCGGACGGAGGGTCACCATTTTCGGGGATCGTGGCGAGGTGCTCGGCGTCATCGGCAACACCGCCATCCATCTGCGGGATCGCAGCGGCGGGGAGAAAGCCCCCGAGCAACACGAGCTCTACGTCGACATCGGCGCGGCCAAGGCCGAGGAGGTCCAGGAAATGGGCATCCGGGTGGGACATCCGGCGGTCTACACCGATGGCCCCGAGCGCTTCGGCAAAGACCGTCTCGTCGGGCGGGCGCTCGACAACCGCATCGGCGGGTTCATCATCGCCGAAGTCATCAAAGCCCTCGCCTCCGGAGATAGGCCGGTGGCCACCGTGGTCGCCCTCAACGCGGTGCAGGAGGAGATCGGCGGTTACGGAGCCCGCATGGCGGCCCATCGGTTGCGGCCCGATGTCTGCCTGGTTCTGGATGTGACCCACGCCACCGACTCGCCCGGCATCGAGCACGACAAGCACGGCAAGGTGGCGCTCGGTGGTGGTCCCTCGCTGACCCATGGCACGGTGAACCATCCCGAAGTGGTGAAACGGCTCATGTCCGTGGCGGCCGACGCCGGGATACCGATTCAGCACGAGGCCTCCTCGCGCTCCACCTCGACGGACACCGACTCCATATTTCAGATCGGCGATGGCATTCCCAGTGCGCTGGTTTCCCTGCCGCTGCGCTACATGCACTCTGTGGTGGAGGTGGCCGATTTCGGCGACGTGGAGAAAGTGATCGCTCTCCTGACCGTTTTCGCGCGATCTATCGGCGGGGACGACCGCTTCACGGTGGAGATCTGACAGGGTAGGGTCGTCGACCCAACAGGGTTGAGTCGCCCCGCTTTACCTCACTGCGTCCCGGCCGTCAGCGGTCGCACGGGTCGACGGGAGGCCGACTCGGGCGGCGCCTCGGAGGCGTGTTGCTTCTCCGTAGTTTCCATCGGCTCGGCGCGGATTTTTTCCTTCACCGGCGCCTCGTTCTGTTTGAGATTCGGGTGGTAGGCGAGCGAGTCCTGGTAGTGCATCCAGAGACCGTAGTTGATGGCGTAGAGGGAGAAGGCGACCGAGCCGGCGGCCAGGGCGAAACCGAGGCGATTGCGCCGCGGCCCCACGAGCACGGCGGCGCCGGCGATCCCGGCGAGGGCCAGGTAGACCCAGCGATGATCGAGGCGATCACGGGTATTGGTGTGGAAGCCCTTGGCGCGCGAGGGAGCGGAGACCTCATAAACTTTCTCGATCCGGGTCTGGGCCGAGCCGCGGGCGTGGAGGTAGGGCAGCACGGAGAGGGCGGAGACCACGATGAGGCTGAGGGAGACGACCTGGAGTTTCTCGTTTTTCAGGAAGTAGGTGACCACCAGTCCGATGAGACCGAAAGCCACGCCCCAGACTTGGAGCGGCTCGAGTACCAGGAACAGGTATTCGGGATCCCGCAGGGCCTCGGTCATCTTCTCCATTTGCTCGATGAACTCTTTCATGGTGGATGGGGGTCGCGGGGCCTCCCTTTCAGAACAACTCGGCCTGATAATCCTTGGGTAGCGGGGCCCCGATCTTGTGAAAGGCGGCGGGCATGGCGACGCGGCCGCGCGGGGTGCGCTTGAGAAATCCCTGGAGGATGAGGTAGGGCTCGTAGACGTCCTCCAGAGTCGATTCGTCCTCTCCCACCGCGACGGCGAGCGATCCCAGCCCGACAGGGCCGCCGGAGAATTTGTAGATCAGCGCCTCGAGGATGCGTTTGTCCATCTCATCGAGACCATCGCGGTCGATGTCGAGCATCTGAAGGGCGCTGTCGGCCACGGGTTGGGTGATCTCGTTGTCGGCGCGTACCTGGGCGTAGTCGCGAACCCAGCGGAGCAGATTGTTGGCGATGCGCGGAGTGCCGCGGGAGCGGGACGCGATCTCCAGGGCGCCTTCTGGCAGGATGGGGATCTGGAGCAGGCCGGCGGAGCGCACGATGATGGAGACCAACTCCTCGGCGGTGTAGTAGTCCAATCGGTTGGTCATGCCGAACCGGGAGCGCAGCGGCGCGGTGAGCATGCCGGCTCGGGTGGTGGCTCCGACGAGGGTGAAATTCGGCAAGGTCAGGGTGATGGAACGCGCGCTGGGACCCTGGTCGATGATGATGTCGAGTTTGTAGTCCTCCATGGCGGGATAGAGGTATTCCTCGATGGCCGGGTGGAGGCGGTGGATCTCGTCGATGAAGAGAAAGTCGCCGTGTTGCAGATTGGTGAGAATACCGGCGAGGTCGCCCGCTTTCTCGATCTGGGGCCCGCTGGTGCAGTGGATCTGGCTGCCGAAAGCCTGGCAGAGGATATGGGCGAGGGTCGTCTTTCCGAGACCGGGAGGTCCGCAGAGCAGCACATGGTCGAGGGCGTCGCCGCGCTGCTTGGCCGCCTCGACCATGAGCATCAGGCGCTCTTTGACTTTGGCCTGTCCGCGGAACTCGGTGAAATCGGGTGGACGCAGCGAGACGTCGAACTCGTTCTTCGGTGTCCTGGAAGTCTCGGTGAAATAGTTGTCGCTCACGCTGTCGAGAGTAGCGTCATCAGAGGTGTCGCGCGAGTCCTCCAGATCGGGGGCGGGGGATGTCAGCAGATTCGGCATGACAACTGCTCTGACGCTCCGGGAATAATTGACGACGCTGGGGGGAGGAGGACGGGAGCGTGATTGCTCCTGGGTCACGGAATTTAAGAATAGCTAAAAAATATGGAAAGTCGAATAAACTTTTGTGTGGTGCGGGGTGGATTTTTTGCGAGAAAAGCACCATGCCGGGTAGGGGCGTAGTCATCTTTGCTTTGATTTTCTTAACCTTTGCGGTATTGAAGTTGCAAATTTCAGACTTGACGCGAACCTAATCCTTCCCGACAAGAAGCGGTTCTTCCGGGAATAAAAAATTCCCATTTCTCTCTCCGAGAAAGAACCCGCAAACAGACGCTTTTTTCGCATGAATCGATACACTTTCGGGCTCGGCCCGTGGAGACTAGCAGCTGGCGCCGTCATGGCGATGATCGCACTCGCCGGTGCGCCTTCGGTAAAGGCTCAGGGGGGTCAGGTCGTGAAAGCGATCGATGTCGAGTATGTCGGATCCGCCGCCGTGGCCAAGGATCGCATCCTGGCGGCGATGTCGACCAAGGTGGGTGAGACGCTCTCCCCGGCCAAGATTGATGAGGACATCAAGAATCTCTACGCCAGTGGCGATTTCGAAAACATCCGCGTGCTTTCCAAGCCCTCGAATGGCGGTGTGGCCCTGAAGCTCGTCGTCCAGGCCCGCTCCATGCTGGGCGAGGTGCGTTTCGTGGGCAACTCGGCCTTCGATTCCGACAAGCTTTCCAAGCAGGCCGATCTCCGGGTGAATCGTCCCATTGACGACTCCGCCATTCGCGAGGGACGTGAGGCGATCATCGAGCTTTATCGCAAGCGGGGCTTTCCGGACGCGACGGTGAGCTATCAGGTTTCCGCGCCGGACAGCGGCGGTTTTTCGGTGGTGACTTTCAACGTGAACGAGGGTGGCCAGGCCAAGCTGCGCGAGGTGACCTTTGTCGGCAATTCGGTTTTCACCTCCGCGGAACTGAAGAAGCAGATGGAGCAGAAGTCCAAGAGCCTGCTCAATCCTTTCCAGAAAGAGGCCCGCATTGATGACAGCACGCTGGAGACCGATATCCGCTCCATCGAGGAGCATTATCAGAACCACGGCTACCTCGGCGCCCACGTGGTGAATGTGAGTCGAGTCCGTGTCGAGGGGGGTGAAGAGGTCGATCTCGTCATCACCATCAACGAGGGCGAGGCTTATCGCATCGGCAATGTGTCGGTGCAGGGTGTCAATGCGCTGTCTCTGGAAAATGATCTGCTGCCCTACCTGAAAACGGTGTCGGGCAATGCCTATTCGGGACAGTTCCTGAAGGATGACATCGCCCTGATCGAGGATCAGTACGGGCTCAAGGGTTATGCCGACGCCCGCGTCACCCCCAAGCTGGATCCCGCCGGACCTAACGCGGTTTCGGTGGTGTTCGTGGTGACCGAGGGGCGTTCCTATGACGTGGGTCAGATCCACATCGAGGGCAACACCAAGACCAAGGATCACGTCATCCGTCGCGAGTTGGCCATCAAGCCCGGCGAGCCTTTCGACAAGGCCAAGATCGAGGCGAGCCGCGCGCGTCTGATGAACCTGAACTATTTCGCCGCGGTTGATGTGATGCCGGTGGACACCGGCAGCCTGATTGATGCCAAGGATCTGGTAATCACCGTGACCGAGAAACCCACGGGCACGATCAATTTCGGGGCGGGCTTCAGCTCCATCGACGATCTCGTCGGTTTCATGGAGATTTCCCAGACCAACTTCGACATCGGCAACTGGCCCTCTCTCACTGGCGGAGGCCAGCGTTTTCGTCTCGCGGTCCGTGTGGGTACCAAGCGCCGGGACATTCAATTGAGCGTGACGGAGCCCTGGTTCATGGGGCAGCGTCTCGCGCTGACGGGCGAGGCGTTCTATCGTGATCTCCTTTTCCTCAGCGATTACTACGACCAGACCACTTTTGGTGGGGCGCTCTCGTTGCGGAAGCCGATCGGCGAGTTTCTCTACGCGGAGGCGGGCATTCGTCCCCAGAGCATCGAGATCTCGGTGGACAACAACGCCTCGGATGTCCTCAAGGAGGAAGAGGGTGACTTTTTCTACAACGCGGGAGAGTTCAGTGTCGTCTACGATGATCGGAACGATCTCTTCCTGCCTCGCCGTGGCCGCCGCCTGAGCGCGGGTGTTGAGGCCGGTCTTGGTGGTGATGTGGACGCGGTGACCTTCTCCGCCACCGGCGCCCAGCACATCGCCCTGCCCGGTGACACCATCCTCAACCTGAGTGGTCGTTTCGCCACCGTCAGCGATGCCGAGCAAATCTTTGTCCGCCAGTTCCTCGGTGGTGCCAACAATCTGCGCGGCTTCGACTATCGTGATGTCGGTCCGAAGGATGAGAACGGCGAGCCGCTTGGTGGCGACGAAATGTGGTTCGTCTCGGCCGAGTACACCTTCCCCATCGTGGAGAAGATCCGCGGGGCGCTGTTCTACGACATGGGTGAAGTCTCCGGTGGTCCCGGCACCCTGGGTGGCGGAGTCAATTCCAACTGGGGTTTCGGGGTTCGTCTCTTCATGCTTGGCGGTGCCCCGATTCGTCTGGACTACGGCATCCCGATCGATGCCGACGCGTTCAACGACGATGGTGGTCGCTTCAACTTCACCATTGGTTACAACTTCTGACTGTCCTCAGTCGGAAGCAGTCGAATTTATGAGAAGGGCGGTCATTTGACCGCCCTTTGTCATGGTAACGACCGCCGGGCGATAGGGCGGGGGTTTTCACGGCCACTGTTTCCAGATGAGAAAGGCGGGCTTGCTTGAAAGAATTCTCTAAGATGGCCCCGCCCTTATGCGTTTGCGTTTAGGTGGATTTCTGCTTTGTTGCCCGCCTTGCCAGAAACCCGATTCTGGCCGGGTGGTCGCAGATAAGCAAGACTGGCCGCTACCCGGCATATCCATCCCTCCCCCCAAATTAAGCAAGGATTCATGAAGCGTCCCATTTCCCTAATCGCTCTCCTCGGCCTCATGCTGAGCGGACTCACCGTGAACGAAGCCGCCGCGCAGGCTGGTCTGAATATCGCCGTCGTCGATATGCAGGAGTGTCTGAACCAGTATTACAAGACCAAGGAGGAAGTCGAGGCCGTCAACTCGATCGCCAAGGAGAAGCAGACGGAGATCGATTCCAAAAAAGCCGACTACGAGGCACTGACGAAGAAAGCGGCCGGACTCGATGAACGGGCACGCGACACTTCGCTTTCAGCCGAGCAACGCCAGGCAGCCTTCACCGAGTTGCAACAGATCATGCAGGAGCGCATGGCCAAGGGTCGCGAGATCAGCGAGGCCGAGCGTCGCGCCCAAGCGGAGATCATCGATGCGCGCCAGAAAATGGAAGCCACCCTGGTGGCTTCGATTCGCGAGTTGGTCGACGCCCAGGCGAAGGCCCAGTCGCTCGACCTCGTCTACGACAAGTCCTTCCTCCCCAAAGCCAACAAAGTGATCCTTTTCACCTCCGAGAGAGTGCCGGATCTGACGGCGGCCATCATCGCCGAACTCAACAAGGGCGCGCCCGCCACCGGCAATTGAGGCGGTAGAGGCAATCGCTCCGAGATTTCACGCAGAAAGCCGCTCGCGGAACACCAGGTTCCTCCGGCGGCTTTCTTTTTGCCGCCCGCCTCGTTCCCCACTCATTTGCTCCGGTGAAACTGTCGCTCCAGGAACTCGCGGATCTCGTCGATGGCCGCTTGCTGCGTGGCGAGCCCGATCAGATATTTACCGGTTTCGCGGCGCTGAAGGATGCGGGCGGGGATGACGTCAGCTTTTTCGGCAACGAGAAATACGCCGGCGACCTGGCGGAGACTCGCGCGGGAGCGGTGCTGGTCGGGGCTGAGGGAGTGGCGGCGCCCGTGTCGGCTTCCCTGGTGTTGGTCGCCAACCCGGTGATGGCTTTTGATGCGGTGTTGCGGAGATTCGCGGTGCCCAAGCCCGCGTTTGTGCCCGGTGTGCACCCCTCGGCCGTGATCGGGGATGGGGTGAAAGTGAACCCCGATAAAGTCTCCATCGGTCCGAACGCGGTCATCGAGGCGGGAGCAGAGGTCGGAGACGGCACGCGGATCGGCTCCTGCGCGGTCATCGGGGCCGGGGCCATACTGGGGCGCGACTGCGAGATCGGCTCCGGTGTGCAGGTGCTTTACGGGTGCCGGGTGGGGGATCGGGTGATTCTGCATTCCGGCGCCATCATCGGTGCCGACGGTTTCGGGTTCGAGTTCGTCGACGGTCGTCATCAGAAAATCGAGCAACTCGGCATTGTGCGCATCGAGAACGATGTCGAGATCGGCGCCAGCACCACGGTGGATCGGGCGCGCTTCGGCGAGACGGTGATCGGAGAGGGGACCAAGATCGACAACCAGGTGCAGATCGGCCACAACGTGGTCATCGGCAAACACTGCATCGTGGTGGCCCAGACGGGTATCTCCGGCAGCACTCACATCGGCAACTATGTGACGCTGGCCGCCCGCACCGGTATCGCGGGGCATCTCAAGATCGGCGACGGGGCCGTCACCGGCGGGCGATCCGGGGTCATCGCCGACGTGAAGCCGGGAGAAAAAGTCTTCGGCTACCCGGCCAAACCCTGGAAGGAATCGATGCGCACCAGCATGTTTGTCAAAAGGCTGGGCGGTCTCTACGCCCGGGTAAAGAAGCTGGAGGAAGAGTCCGGCGGACGCTGAACCGCTGGGCCGCTGGGCCGCTGTCACGCGATCCGGGCCTCGACTTCCCGCATGTGGCGGAGGCTCTCGACGCAGATTTTCTCCGCTCCGGGAGAGTAGTCGAAGACCTCCACCGAGACCCAGCCGGAGTAATCAATCTCTTTCAGCGCGGCGAAGATGGGATCGAACTCCACCTCCCCCATGCCGGGGCCGAGGAGATTGGGATCGTTGGCGTGGAAGTGGGCGACCCATTCCCGACTGTCGCGGATGACGTCGGCGATGGGCTTGGATTCCGTCGACATGGCTTTCACATCGAGGTGGAGGCGGCAATTGGGCGAGTCGATCATTTTCGCCAGTTCGATGCCGAGCGCCGCGGTATTGAGGAAATCGCCCTCGGCAGGCCCGAGCGGTTCCAGCGCGAGCGTGACGCCGTGGTCCTCCAGCACTGGCATCGCGGCGCGGATGGTATCCGCGGCGAAGCGCATCGCCTCCTCGTGGCTGACGCCGGGGAGGAGATTGCGCTGGAGGGGTGAGCCGAGAACCATGATGGAGCCGTCCAGATCCCGGCAGAGACGAGCCAGTTCCGCCAGGTAGGCGCCGGTCTTCTCCCTCACCGCCTGGTCGGGGGTGGTGAGGTAGTAGCCCTCCGTCTTGGCGAGCAGCCAGTGGAGACCGACACATTGAAGGCCGGCATCGGCGATCTGACCCCGGATCACGGCGCGTTCCGCTGCCGTGATGGCGGTGGCGTCGTGATTGATGGTGAACGGCGCGATCTCGATGCCGGTGTAGCCGCATTCGCGGGCGAAGGCGAAGGCTCTCTCGAAAGGCCAGTCTTGAAAGGTCTCGTTGCAGATCGCGTACTTCATCGGAGCAAGGGAAAGGATATTGATGGAGTCATGTAGCCAAGGAGCCGGGTCAAATCAAAGAAAGAACACGAGACGTGGGCCAAATAAAAAAACCAGAAAAATAAAAATTTTATTGATTTTAATTAAGAACAGCTTATTTTTTAAAAATCCGCAATATCTATCGCGAATCACAACCAACACACCTCTCTAGAATGAAAAAAGCGTTCTTCTCTCTCATCCTTCTCGCCAGCCTTGGCGGTGTCGCTCAAGCTGGCGGCAAGTATGTGATCGATTCCACCCCGGCTCCTCCGGTTTCTTCAAGCTGCTATGGTGCCGGCTACGAGTTCGGCATCTTTGGCGCCGGCATCTTCCCGGATGGCGATCACATCGAGGACGAACTGGGTGGCGGGGTCAGCCTCGGCTACTTCTTCAACGAAAATTTCGGACTCGATTTTTCCGCGGCGGTATTCGCCACTGACAGCGAAGTCCAGAACTACACCCTCGACGCGGTCTATCGTTTCCCCATCAACTGCATCGCTCCCTACGTGCTTGCCGGTGGCGGCATTCACACCAACGGGGAGAACGAGGGCGTGTTCCGATTCGGTGGAGGGGTGGATTTCCGCCTCTTCGAAGGAACTTCCCTTTTCGCCGACGGTATCTACAACATCCTCGGTGGTGACGTGCAGGACTACACCATCGCCCGGATCGGTCTGCGTTTCGCGTTCTGATCCCGGTCGGGACTCGCGTCCCGGACACCCTTTGTGATCCGGTAGTTGGATCTAGTTGACACTTGAAGCGCCGACGGGAAACCGTCGGCGTTTCTTTTATAATTATCCGCCATTGCCGTGATTGTCGCGAATTGCTCGGAGAAGCATGGAGGGATTTTTTCTTGCGGAGCCCCGGCTTCCTGCTAACGGTGGAGAAGTTTTCAACCTCAAACACTCTACCTCTCAACATGAAACAGTCTTTGTTTATCGCTCTCCTCGCGCTCGGAATGGCGCCCCTCGCCGCTCTTGCTGGTGGTGGAAAAATGGTGGTGGAAAAGAATCCGGTGGTGATCGCCCCCGCCTGCTATGACGGCGGATTCGAGTTCAGCGGATTTGTCGCCGGGTTCTTTCCCGACGGTGGCCACTACGACGACGCCCTGGGCGGCGGTATCAGCGTTTCCCACTTCTACAACGAGAACTTCGGCTTCGACTTCAGCGCCGCGTTTTACGGCACCGACAGCGAAGTGCAGAACTACACTCTGGACGCGGTCTATCGCGTGCCGTTCGACTGCATCGCTCCCTATGCCATCGTCGGCGGCGGGGTTCACACAAATGGCGAGACCGAAGGCCTCTTCCGTTTCGGCGGCGGCATCGATTTCCGCGTGCTGAATGGTGCCTCGATCTTCACCGACGCGACCTACAATCTGCTGGGTGGCGATGTGGAAAACTACACCACGGCTCGTCTCGGCATGCGTTTCCAGTTCTGATCGCGCCGGGAACTCGTTTCCTATTTTCGAAAAAACGTCGGTCGCCTCGGGTGGTCGGCGTTTTTTTTCGTCTGGAGCGCGGCTCCCGTCGCATAGTGCGGGCTGAATCATGAGTCCCCCCCGGTCGTCGTCCCCTTTGATCGAATGCCACGCCCACACGGATACCGCAGGTCTGTCGGCGGAGTCCCTGGCTGCGAGACTCGGCGATGCCCTGCCCCTGTGTTTGGCGCGTCCCGGAGAGGCGGTGCCCGCGCTGCTCGCGGATCTGGAGCTGGTGGAGATCAGCCTCATCGATGACGCCGCCATCGCGGCGGTGCACGGTGAGTTCATGAATGATCCCACACCGACGGATGTGATCACATTTCATCACGGAGAGATTCTGATCAGTGCCGAGACGGCGGCGAGTTGCGGTGTCGAGCATGGCCATGCCACGGAGCGAGAGGCGCTGCTCTACGCCATTCACGGACTGCTGCATCTCAACGGGTACGATGACCTTTCCGAACCGGACAGGATCCGGATGCACGCGGCTCAGGAGGAGATTCTGGAGATGGTTTGGCCTTTGCGGGAGTCGGAAAATCGGGGATAGTCACCGCCCCGATGCCGCCCTTGTCGCCAGGCCGACGCGGGTGACCAGTCCAGCAGGCCCGTCATGTCAACACCTCCGCAGAAACCCCTCCCGCCGTCTCTCTACGCGGTGATGGGAGATGATGCCCGGGAGCAGGATCTTGCGGATGCGATCACCCGGCTGGGCGCCACCGATGCGATGGCGGCGGGAACCTTTTTTCCACCCGAGCGACTCGGAAGTCTGACTTTTGCCGCCGCGTGGACGGATTGGCTGGAGAGAGATTTCGAGCCCTGGCTGGGGCGGCGATTCGTCGAGGTGTATCATTGCGTGGGTCGGATGGCCGGTGAACGCATCATCGAGATAGATCGTGAAATCGATGGTAGGCTCGAGGATCGGGCGCGGGTGAGGGGGCGGGCATCGGCGAAACCCTGGCTGGAGGGACGCGAGGAGGTGAGGCGTCAACCCCAGTGGGTGAAGTATCTGCGGGCACAGGCGTCCGGGGAGACACCGGGACAGATCACGGTGATATTTGCCCTTCAGGCGGCGCTCTTTCATCTGCCGCTGCTTCCCGCGCTGACCGCCTATGTGCACTGGGAGGGGGTGAACGGCTTGGCGGCGATGGCGGGTGGAAAGCGATTGTCGGCGGCGGAGTTCGCCACGCGGTATCCGGCCGGGAGCGAGGCGGCGCGGCGGGTTTTTCAGGCGGCTGGACCGGGGCTCAATGATCGGGGGGATGACAGCGGGGAGAGTCCGGGCCATCTTGCCTGTGTGTGAATCGATATGAGTTTCGACACCGACACCCAGGAGACAACCGTCATCGAGACGCGGAGCGCGGAGGATCTCGATCTGCCGTGGCATGTGGTGGTGTACAACGATCCCGTGAATTTGATGGGTTTCGTGACGATGGTATTGCGCCGGGTGTTCGGCTATTCCGAGCAACAGGCGACCAGGCTGATGCTGGAGGTGCATCATCTGGGCCGCTCCGTGGTGTGGACGGGGGAGCGGGAGAAGGCGGAGCATTACGTGCGGCAGCTGCAATCCCATCAGCTGTTGGCGGCGATGCAGAGGGCCTCGGATTGAGTAGGAGAAGACGGCGCCCATGAAATTCATCCTCACCGCGGACAGTTGGGAGATCAGCGAGCTGGATCCCATCGAGTGGACCTTTCTCAACCGCATCCCCGAGATGGCGACGGGTGCGGATTTGCCGGAGGAATATCGGCGCCGCCTCTTTCCCGATCCCATCGACGTGCCCGCCGGCGAGCGTGAGGCGCAGGAGGGATTTCTGGAAGACTGGGACGAGTTCGTCCGACCGGATCTGGAATTGGCGTTTCAGGGCGCGCGCGATCAGGTGGCCGGCGATCTGGCTGGCGCGGAGGCTGAGGATGTGGTCGATGATGAGGATGGTGCGACATTCGTCGGGGTACCGGCCCGGGTGCGGGTGGCGAGGGCCGCGTCGGACGACTGGTACAACGCGCTCAATCAAGCCCGTCTACTGATGAACGAGGCCTATGATCTCGCGGAAGCGGGGGAGCGCTACCACTGGACAGAAGGCGACGCGGGGGGCGCGGCTATCCCGCCTATCGACGGCACGCGCCTGGTGTTGCTGGCGCAGTATGAATTCTACACCGCGCTCCAGAGCATCCTCATCGAGGTGATGATGCGCAACGACCGGGAGGCGCGGGGGGATCACGAAGAGCCGGACGAACTCTGATCGGCGCCGGGCAGGATCAGGCAGGCGCGCGCTCCCCGGTCCGGGCTCCGGTTCTCCAGGGTGACCTCGCCACCGTGCAATCGGGCGGTCTCGCGGGCCAGGCAGAGCCCGAGTCCCGAGCCTTTTCTGCCGGTGACCGAATGCTTGAGGGAGTAGAATTTCTCAAAGACACGATCCGCCGCGTAGTCCGGCAAACCGGGGCCATCGTCCTCGATGACGACGCGAGCCAATCCGTCCTCCGATCTGTCGAGACACACGCGGACGCTGCCCGGACGGGGTGAGAAATCGATGGCGTTGGTGATCAGATTCCGCAGCGCGATGGCGAGCATGAGCGGATCGCCGAGGATGGTGAAGTCTTCAGGCGACCGCGGACTCCGCCAATCGAGCGACACTTGCTTCGAATCACCCAAGCTCGCGAGTTTGTCGCATTCCCCCTCGATCAACGCGGGCAGATCGATGGGCTCCCGTCGCTCCAGTTCGCCCCGTCTTTCGATGGCTGCGAGTTGGAGGAGGCGGCGCACCAGGTCCTCGCTGCGATCCGTCTCCGCGCGGATGTTTTCGAGAAAACGGTCGCGTTGCTCGGCGGGCATCCCCTGATCGTCGAGCAATTCGGCGGCGCCCCGGATGGCGGCCAGGGGGCTCTTGAGTTCATGGGTCAGGGCCTGCACATAGTTCTCCACATACTGCCGCCCCTCGAGTTCGCGGCGCATGGCCTCGATCGCGCGGCTGAGTTCGCGCAATTCCGCCCGGCCCATCTCGGGGACGGTGGATCGCTCCTCGCGTGTCACTTTTCGCGCGCGTTCGGCGAGTTGGCCGATGGGGCTCAGCAGCCAATAGGTCCAGAGAGAACCGAGGACCACCACCACGATCCCGGCCACGATGCTGCTGCGGAGGATATGAGCCTTGGTCTCATCGACGAAGGGGGCCATCACCATCTCCGGCCGGGTCACGGTGAGGGCGCCCACGATCTCCCCCTGCCAGCGGATCGGGGCGGCGACGTGAAAGACTGTCGAGCGAGAGTCGTCGGGGTCGTTCCTCGTGGCGCGGACGCCGTAGTCGCCTCTCAGGGTGAGGTAGACATCGTTCATCTCGGAGAAATCCTCGCCCACCCGCCGGCCATTTTCGGAATCGAATCGGACGATGCCCTCACGGTCGGTGACGTAGACATGGGTGTCGATGGTCGTTTTCTCCAACTGGTAGATCCGGGCGCGAAATTCCCTGCGGTAGGCGGACTCGAACGCTTCCCGGAAGCGAGAGGCGTCGATCTCGCCATCGCGCAGGTCCTGTTCCACCATCGACGCGAGCAGGTGGGAGAGATCCACCAGCGGCTCCTCCGCGGCCTGGGAATACTGGCGTTCCACATCCTCGCGGATCGTTCGCATCAGCAGAAAAAAGCCGCCTCCGGCGATGAGAAGAAAGCCGGCGATGATGAGCAGGGTGAGGCGCATGGGATGATGAGACCGGTGGCTCGCGCTGGCTCAAGCGTGCTCCTTCAGACTGTAGCCGATCCCGCGATGCGTCGTGATGAGATCCTCCGGCGCTTCGGCGTCGCGCAATTTGGCGCGGAGCGATTTGATGTGGGCGTCGACCGTTCGGTCCAGTGCCGCCTCGGGTTCGTCCCAGACCAGCTCCATGAGTTGATCCCGGGTGTAGACCCGTCCGGGATGACTGGCGAAGACATTCGCCAAACCGAACTCGTATCGGGTCAGCGGCAGCGTCACCTCATTCCAGCTCGCCAGGCGCCGGCCCCTATCCAGCGTCAATTTTCCGACCCTGACCAGACCGGTCGTTTCCTCGGCCGGGGGCTTCATGGCGCCACGCCGCAGGATGGCCCGTACCCGGGCGGCCAATTCGCGCGGGCTGAATGGTTTCACCACATAATCATCGGCGCCGAGTTCCAGCCCGACCACGCGATCAATCTCCCCCTCGCGGGCGGTCAGAAACAGCACCGGGATGGCGTGTCGGCGCCGGATTTCACGGCAGACATCGAAGCCGCTGATGCCGGGCAGGCCCACATCGAGGATGATGAAGCCCGGACTTACCGATGCCAAGCAGGCCAGCGCCTCCTCGCCGGTGCCGACGTGGGTGACTGTGAAGCCCTCGGACCGCAGGGAATAGGCGATGTTTTCGGCGATGGAGGGTTCGTCCTCCACGACGAGCACGTGACAGGGCGCGGGGAGAGAGCTCATCGAGTCCGGAGGGCGGGAGGTGCCTCAGCGTGGGATGGGGGGGAACTTCGGCGGCAGACGCTTCGGGTTGTAGCGTTCGCCGGGTTGGAAAAGAAATCCCGGGGTGGCGTTGAGCAGCTCGTAGTTCTGCAGCAGGAACTCGGGGAGCATGAGATTGGAGTTCGGGTCGTAGACTTCCTGTCCTGTGAAATGGCCGTAGAAGCGGTACTCGTAGTTGTGGTCGTAGCCGTGCGCGGGTCCCGATTCTGGAGACTCCGGGAGTCGGTCGGGGGTGTGCTTGACGGACTCGTTCACGACAACGAGCCGGGACTCGCTCCACGGCTGTCCCGGCCGCCGGAGGTAACCCCAGAAACGGGTGCCCTCCGTCCACCATCGCCGCGCCACCCAGTAGTCGCTCCGCGGCTCGGCGGCGATCTCCGCCGCGCGGCGTTTCACCGCCGGATCATTGGGATTGGGCGCGCCCGGATTCCCGCTGGTGGAGTTGCTCCCGGTGCTGACGCATGAGACCAGGCCGAGGATGGGAAGCAGCAGGGCGGGCAGAAGGATCGCGGAGATTTTCATGGAGGCGGCGGGCCGGGGGCGGGGTAGAAATCGATGGTTCACTTAACTTTCCCGGTCTCCCGGCGGCAATCTAAAAAAGCGGCCATCCGCCCGGCGAGCTGGCGCGTCGGGATAATGGCGGAAAGCTCTGGACGCGATCCCCGTCTCCCGGTAACGGAGAGGGAACGGAACGCACATGGCCAATCCGCGACTTAGACAGACCCGTTATGCCGGTCCACCGCCCACCAGCGCGCTGGCCATCTGGAGCCTGGTGCTGGGCATCATCGGAGTCTGCGGCGGTGTGCCGGCTCTCGGAGGCATCCTCTGCGGTCATCTGGCCCGGGGGAGGATCTCGGATTCCGCCGGTCGGCTCGCGGGCGGAGGCCTGGCCCTCGCGGGGCTGATCGTCGGCTACGTGGAGCTGGCCGCCTGGGCGGGCTTTGGTTGGCTGATGTATCAGGCAAACCTGGTCCGGGAGAGGCTGGCCGAGGAGGAGACCATCGCTCATGTCCATGTGGCGGTGCCCGTGCCGGAGTTTCCCGAACTGCCGCCCTTCAGCACCCTGGAGTCCTCGCGGGTGCGGGTGTGCCAGATCGCGATCAAAGCCCCGGGCGAGGCGCCCGCGGGCGGTGGCATGAGTTTTCGCGTCTATCTGCCGCCGGGCGACGATGCCGCCGCCAGCCTCGCCTGCGTGCTGGTGGCGCCCGCGGGGACAAATCTGCTCAGCGGCGCCGGACTCGACGCGCTCGATGATTTCGCCTATCACAACGAGGCCCTGCCCTACGCGGAAGCCGGCATGGCGGTGGTGCTTTACTCCCTCGACGGCGACGATCCCGAATCCGCGTCCGGCGCCAGCGAAGCGCGCGTGCGGGAGACGCGCGAGGCCTACCTGGCGTTCAAGGCCGCCGGCGCCGGGGTCGTCAATGGACGCAACGCGTTGGAGTTCGCCCTCCAGCGCTTGCCCATGGTCGATCCCGAACGAATTTTCTCCGCCGGTCACAGCTCGGCGGGCACTCTGTCGCTGTTGCTGGCCGCCCACGAGCCGCGCTTGCGGGGGAGTGTCGCCTACGCCCCGGCGGTGGATATCGAGGCGCATTTCTCGGAGCTGGCCGGCTCCGTTGAGGCGGGCATCCTCTTTCCGGGCGTGGATCGTTTTGCCCGCGACAGCTCGCCCCTGACCCACGCGGATAGGATGTCCTCGCCCGTCTTTCTTTTCTTTGCCGACGATGACGATCACATCACTCCGGACCAGGCGCGCCCGTTTCTCACCCGTCTTCAGGCGGCGAATGCGGATGTCACGGTGAAAATCGTGCCCCGGGGAGGACACTATCAGTCGATGATCGACGAGGGCATCCCGGCCGGTATCGAGTGGCTGCGATCTCAGTCACGCTGAGAGGGACTGGCGGAGGGCGGCGGGAGCGTCGCCAGCCAGAATTCCATGATCTCCTGATAGAGGGCGTCTCCACCGACGGCCAGGACATCACCGTGAAAGCCGCCGATCACCGGTCGCCACCGACGACCGGGATGCGGCAACGCCTCGTGGACCCGGCGCCCCTCGGCGAGGGGTATCACCGCGTCACGATCCCCATGCACCACCATCACCGGCACCCGGATGCGCGGGGCGGCATCGACTGGGCGTATTTCGGTCGGAGAAAATCCCGCCCGCCAGCCTCCCAGCCCGGTCACGCCATCGGTCAGGATCTCCGGTAGCAGACCGCCGGTGAGCCGTTGCCCCGCGCGCCGGGTCACCGTGGGCAGATCCGCGAAGGGCGACACCACCACCGCAGAGTGGAGACGCGGCTCATCCGGCAGCGCCTGCAGCAGCACCGCGGCGCCCTGGGAAATGCCGAATGCCACCAGGGGTCCGAGCATTTCCTCGCCATAGCGGCGGTGTGCCTCGTCGATCACCGCCCGCAAGTCCGCCGTCTCGCGGGCGCCGTAGGTGGAGTGGCGACCGCCGCTCTCCCCGTGGGCGCGGGCATCGTAGACCAGACAGCGCAGGCCCGCCGCCACGAACCTTTCCGCCACGGGAAACGCGTCCTCCTTGATGCCGCCGCGCCCGTGCAGCATGACGACAGTGCCCGCCGGGATGGTTCCCAAGCCGGGCCCCAGCCGCGCCCGCATGCGTCGGGTCTTGATCGCCGCTCCCGGTTCCCTGGCCGGAGAAATCAGCCGACAGCGGAGCGGGGCGCCGTCTCCGGGGGCACTGACGGAGAACACCTCGCCCAGTTCCAGCCCGTACTCGGCGGGAGCCTCGATCACTGCGCGATGTCTCGGTTCCAGTTCCCGCCGTTTCGGGGTGATGAATCGCTCTGTCCCCACCCAACCGAATCCGCCGAGGCCGACCATGGCGCCCAGCGAAGCGAACACGACTGGGCGCAGCCGACGGGATACCCGGAAATCATCACGCATGTCCGCAGTCTACAAACGCGCCGGGAACGATCTTTCGCCCCCGGTCAATCCAGCAGGGAGCGGGGCAGGGAACGCAGAAAGGCGTTCATGATCTCCGCCCCGCATTCCGGATTCAGCGTGCCATCCTCGAGAGGCTGGGTGAAGGGCGTCACCTTCGAGCCGTCAAGGTACTCGCCTTTGGGGAAAGCGTGCGAGCCCGAGGTGCGGACGATCCACTGGGGCGCGTCCACCCACTCCGGCAGCACTTCGGCGGCGGTCTCGACCAGGGTGTCGTTGGGACTCTCCCACCCGGCGGTTTTTTCGATCTGTTCCCGCATGAACGGCGACCAGACCGTGCCGGTCGAGCGGCCGTCTTCGCCGTCGGGCAGGACCACCAGATTGATGAAAGTGAGGTTGGGGAACAGGTTGCGCGGGAAGCCCTCGGGCGCGTCTTTCCAGGGCGAGGTCGCCACCGTTTCGAGCATGTCGATCTGCCGACCGCGTCCCGTCGCCACCAGCAGCGCGCGGGAACCCGAGGCCCACGGGGCGTTGGAATGGGCGAACCAATCGGCGACAAAACTGCCCTGCACCGTGCCCGCCAGGATGCAGATCGCCTTCAATTTCCGGCGCTGTTCTAGGGGCAGCTCCGCGCCCTGATGCCGCAGGTAGTAGATCAGGTCGTGGGCGCCCTTGGATTTCGCCAGGAGGATGACCTGATCCGCGTCGGCGAACACGTGCGAGAGCGCCTCGGACATGGCGTCCGCGTTCTTGTCGACGCTGCCGCGCGATACCGCCGGGATCAGCGTCGCCTGAAAACCGAGTTCCCGGGATTCCTCGGCCGCGGCGGACAGGGCCTGCACCGGTTTCGAGGGCTTCAGCCCGCCCTTGGCTTTCATACCGGGGATAAACGCGATGCCCACCCGGGCGCGGGCGGCGGCGGGCAGGGCGACAAGAGAGTCGGGATACACCAGATCCGGCTCGCGGCTCGCGGCGATGAGGCGCCGCTCCATGCGCCCGTCGGAGTCATCCCGCTCCACCAGCGCATCGACCAGGTAGGCGCGGGCGGCGGGCAGGCCCTCTTTGGCGGCCAGTTGGCGCACCTCGTCGACAAACGCGTCGGCTCCCATGGCGGCGGCCGGAGGCGGGAGTTCCGTTTGGTTCGGGCCGCCGGCGCAGCCGATCAGCAAAGCCAGCGGGGCGGCGGCCAGGGCCGGGAGGAGCGTCGTCAAAGGGCGGCGCTCATTCGCGGGATCGGGGAAATGCTTCAAGGTCAATGGAGGAGGGCGTCGGGTGAAAAAGAGTCTTCTATATCGGTGACCGGGCGGGCGGTTCAAGTGAAACCCTCGTCAGCTTTCCTCCATCACGGCACCAGATAAGTGGTCAGGCGCGGCAGCGATTGGTCGGCCCAACGGAGTTTGTAGGGGGATTCCATGCCGAGATCGTAGAGCGTCACACCTTCCTCGGCCCGGCGGCGGATGTTTTCCCATTGGAGCCAGTTGCCCACTCCCAGGGCGGCGTGGTCCAGAGCGTAGCTCATCTGAAGGCCGCGATATTCCCCGGCGAAGACGCCGCCGAAGATGTAACCCACATCCTCCCCATCGCGCCGGGCCCGGAGTACGCGCAGCCCGCCGGAGGCCGCCAGCCCCTCGAAGAGTTCGCGGTAAAAGCGGACGTAGGACTCCACCTGAAAGATGTCGGTGCCCGAGGCCCATTTCGCGGTGCGGGGCTGGAGGGCGAGAAGCCGATCAAAGAGGGTAGGGTCGGCGACTTGACCCTGTTCAATGCCCTCGATGGTGAGACCGGCCTCCCGACAGCGACGCTCGGAGGCCTGGAGGGAGCGGCGGAATTTCCGGGATCGCCGGCCCAGCCAGGCGTCGGCGCCGGCACCCGGATCGAGGCTGAGACAATCGGTGGCGGGAAATTCCCGATACTGGCGCAGCCGTCCGTCCCGGGCGGCGGAGCGTAGCGCGCGGTGCAGGATGCCGTCGGTGGGCACACCGCCGAGGACGAAGCCGGGGGTGAGATCCGGGTCCGCCGCCACGATGCGCCCCAGGTTCGCGAGACTTTCCTCGGGCGAGGGACCGATGAGCGGGCAGGTGAACATCCAGGCGCATTCGAGAGGCTGCCAGTAGCCCCAGGGCGAGCGGCCGAAGACGAGCCATTGGGTGGCGTCCTCGTCGCGCCAGATGGCGGTGTCGCTGATGATGGCCGAGGCGGGTAGGCGGGGGCTGGTGTCGTCGGTTTCCCCCTCCTCGCCGAGGGCGAGCAGATGCGCGCGGGCGGCGCGGCACCAGAGGGAGGAGGCGCAGAAGCGCGAGATCTCGGGGCTGTGGGCCACGGCGCGGTCGTAGTCGGCGGCCTGGCTCAGCCACTCGCTCTGGCTGATTCTTCGCATGGCAGGGGTCATCCCGCGCCTCGGAGTAGGGATTGCGGCAGGGCGCGCAGATAGGCGCTCATCACTTCCCCGCCGCTGATCGGGCGCAGGGTCTCGTCGCCCTCCACGGTGGTCCGGGGGGCGACGTGGCTGCCGTCGAGGTAGCGACCGTTCGGCATGGAGTGAGAGCCGTGGGCGCGCACGATCCATTCGGGTACCGTGACCTCGTCCGGGAGGATGGAGGCGGCCGTCTCGACGAGGCCATCGGCGGGGCTGTAGTAGGGCGAGGTCCGGGCGATGCGCCGACGGACAAAGGGCGACCAGAGCCGCTCGGCGATCTCGCCATCCTCGCCATCGGGAATCATGGCGAGGCTGATCCAGGTGAGGCTGGGGAAGGCGTCCTCCATCCTGCTCGCGGCTTCGGGATTCCACGGGCTGCGACTCACGGTTTTCAGCATGCCGATCTGGTCGCCTTTTCCCTGCAGGTGGAGAAAGATCCGGGTGGAGACGGCGGAGAGGCGCGGGGAGTTGGCGAAGTGGTCGGCCACCACCGAGCCCTGGAGGGTGCCGGCGAGGGATAGCACCAGCCGCAGTTTCTGGCGGCGCGCGGCGGGCAGATGACGGGCGTGTGTCTGGAGGTAATGGACCACGTCATGGGCGCCTTTGGAAAGCATCACGAGCACCACATGGTCAGCCTGGTCGTAGATGGGCTCGATCCAGCGGGCCACCAGTTCGGCATTCTCCGGCACGCCGCCGCGGGGCGGGGTGTCGACGAAGTGGGTGGCGAAACCCATCTCTTCGGCCCGGCGGGCGGCTTCCCGCAAGCATTGGCGGGTCATCGAGGGGCCGCCGAATCCGGTGCGGGTGCCCGGGACGATGACGATGGCGACGCGTCGGCGCTGGTCGGGCGTGAGGGCGGCGAAGGAATCGGGCAACACCAGCCCGGGTCGCGCGGTGGTGCGGATGACGCGGCGCTCCAACTCGCCGCCGGAGTCGTCGATCTCGCCGAGGCGCTGTGTCACCAGGTCGCGGGCGGCGGGGAGGCCCCGGGCGGCGGTCTCGGCGCGGGCTTCGCGGAGCAGGGCGCCGGCTCCGGCGATGGCCTCGGCACCGTGGGGCGGTCGGGAAAGCGAGCACGCGGCGAGGAGCGCCATCGACAGCAGGGCGGCGGCGATGCGGGCGAGGGGAATGGCGTGAGGCGGTCCCGGAGGCATGAGCGGAAAAGGGAGCGGTTTTCCCACCGATTGACCAATAGAAATTGCGGATGCGGTCAAGTGTTTATGGGGCGCGGATGCCGCGTCCGGGCGGGAGTCAGAAAGCGGTTGCGGCTATGCGCGGGGCGGGTAAAGCTTCGCGGCCATGTCAGGAGAGTCCACCACATCCGCAACCGACGCCGGCGTGTCCCGGTCCCGGCTGGGCACGTCTCTGGTGGCGGGTTCGGCGCTGTTCATCGTCCTGATGCTGCTCTACCTGGAGAAGATCCCCCCGGCTCTCCACTGGCCGATGCGCCTGCTGTTCGTGGCGGCGGTGGGCTGGCTGCTGGTTTCGGCGTTCAGGGCGCTGTGGGGAAGGAAAATCCAGGGGAAGGTGGTGATTTTCACCCTCATCCTGGCGGCCATGCTCTACGGGGCGCTGTTCGTCATCTGCGCGGTGTTCGTGAAGCTGATGAGCGCCAAGGACGAGGCGCTGACGACGGTGGACACCTCGGCTCTCAGTGAGAAGGCGCGGCGCGGCACCGAGGGCATGCTCTCGGGTGACAGCCCCATTCAGTATGATCGCGAAGTCGGCTGGGTACACCGGCCCGGCTATGCCTGGAAAGGGCACTCCATCAGCGAGCAGGGGCTGCGCGGCACACGGGTCTACCCGGAGACGCCCGCGGATCCCGACAAACGCATCCTTACCATCGGGGATTCTTTCACCTTCGGCTACGAGGTGCCGGATGATCAGACTTTTGCCCACCATGGCGAGCAATTGGCGCCGGGCACGGAGTGGATCAATCTCGGCATCTGCGGCGGCGGGCTCACCCAGAGCCTGCTCCAGTATCGGAAGAACGGGCGGAAATTTGGCGGCAAGTATGTGGTCATCGGCTTCATGACCAACAACATCAAGCGGACGGTGAACTGCTATCGACCCTTCGTGTCGCCGGACGATTCGATGACGCCGCTGACCAAGCCCTACGCGAAGATCGTGGACGGGGTGTTTTCGCTGGAGCCGAACCCCTACCAGGACGTGGCCGAGTTCGAGAAACTGCTGGGGAACGAGAGCGAGGCGATCGGGCGACTCTACGAGATGGATTATTTCAGTTGGAGCCAGCAAAAGGGCGCCACCAATCCCATCCTGCGCACACTCGGCTATGTGTGGGAGCGCCGCGACGGCGACCGCAACCTGGCGCTGTTGCTGAATCAGCCGGTCGATCCCCACGGCAGCTTCCGGCCGGGGGGCGATCCCTACGGCAACGCGATCTGGCATCCGAAGAGCCTCGGCTTTCAGGCCAACGCGCGGGTTTTTGATATCTACTACAACGAGATCATCGCCGACGGGCGGGTACCGCTCATCGTGATCCTGCCCAGCGGGGCGGATGTGGAAAAGCGCGCCGAGGGAGGCACGCCGAAACACGCCGCGCTGCTGGATCATTTCGACGCGAAGGGCTACCGCTACTTCGATTTTCTGGACACTCTCGCGGAAGTCCATGGCGACAAGTTGTCGCCGAAGGATCTCTACGTGAAGACCCATTTCAACGGCGAGACCAACGCGCTGATCGCCCGCGAGATCATCAAGGCGCTCTCCCTTGAGTAATCGAGAGATTTCCCGACCGCACGCACCCATCATGGCATCCATACTCGGACTTTCCGCATACTACCACGACAGCGCCGCGGCGCTGGTGATCGATGGCGACACGGTGGCGGCGGCGCAGGAGGAGCGCTTCACCCGGGTGAAGCACGATTACCATTTTCCCAAGCATGCCGCCGACTATTGCCTGAAGGAGGCGGGGCTGGAGATCGAGCAGCTTGATTACGTGGCCTTTTACGACAAGCCGCTGCAGAAATTCGACCGGCTCATCGAGACCTACCTGGCCTTTGTCCCCCGCGGACTGCGGAGCTTCATGCTGGCCATGCCGCTGTGGCTGAAGACCAAGCTGCATCTGCCCAAGGAGATTCGCCAATCGCTCGAGGGTCGTTTCAAAAAGCGGGTGGTGTTCACGGGTCACCACGAGAGCCACGCCGCCAGCGCCTACTTTCCCAGCCATTTCGACAAAGCCGCCATCCTGACCATCGACGGGGTGGGTGAGTGGGACACCGCGTCCATCGGCATCGGCGAGGGCAACAAGATCAAGCTGCTCAAGACGATGCACTTCCCGCATTCGCTGGGCCTGCTCTACAGCGCGTTCACCTATTTCTGCGGATTCCGCGTCAACAGTGGCGAATACAAGCTGATGGGTCTGGCGCCTTACGGCGAGCCGAAATATGTCGATGTCATCCTCGACCAGCTCATCGATCTCCGGGAGGACGGCTCGCTGGCGATGGACATGAGCTACTTCAGCTATTGCGAGGGCCTGCGGATGACGAACGCGAAATTCGCCGCCCTGTTCGGCGGACCCGAGCGCAGCCCGGAGTCGCCCATCACCCAGCGGGAGATGGACTTGGCGGCCTCGATCCAGGTGGTCACCGAAAAAGCCGTCCTCGCCATGGCGCGTCACGCCCGGGAGCTGACCGGATGTGAAAATCTCTGCATGGCCGGTGGGGTGGCGCTCAATTGTGTGGCCAATGGCAAGCTGCTGCGGTCCGGGATTTTTCAGGATCTGTTCGTGCAACCCGCCGCCGGTGATGCCGGGGGCGCGCTCGGGGCGGCCTTGTTCGTCCACTACCAGTTGCTCGACAATCCCCGGGTGGCCGATCCCGGCGATTCGTGCAAAGGCTCCCTGCTGGGACCCTCGTTCAGCAACGACGAGGTGCGCGCCGAGTTGGATCGGCTGGGGGCGGTCTACGATTTCATCGAGGATGAGTCCCGCCTGCTTGAGGCGGTCGCCACCGAGGCCGCCAGTGAAAAGGTCATCGGCTGGTTCGCCGGTCGCATGGAGTTCGGCCCCCGGGCGCTCGGCTGCCGGAGCATCATCGGCGATCCCCGCAGTCCGGCGATGCAGACCCAGATGAATCTGCGAATCAAGTTCCGCGAATCGTTCCGACCCTTCGCCCCGGTGGTGCTGCGGGAGGATGTGGCGGAGTATTTTGATCACGACGGCGACAGCCCCTACATGCTCATCGTGGCGGATGTCAAAAAAGAGCTGCGCCGCGAGCTCAGCGCCGAGGAAGAAGCGGCGATGAAAGATCCCGACCTGCGCAAACGGGTCAACGTGCCGCGCTCCACCCTCCCGGCCATCACCCACGTCGACATGTCGGCGCGTATCCAGACCATCGACGAGCGCCGCCACGGTCGCTTTTACCGGTTGATGCGTGAGTTCAAGAAACAGACCGGCTGCGGGGTGATGATCAACACCAGCTTCAACATCCGGGGCGAGCCCATCGTCTGCACGCCCAGCGACGCTTTCCGCTGTCTCCAGGCCACGGACATGGACGTGCTGGTGGTGGAGAATTTCGTGCTGCGCAAGACCGAGCAGAAAGCCCTCAGCGAGTCTGAAAAAGCCAAGTATGTGGCCAGTTTCGCGTTGGACTGACCCCCCGACCATTTCCCTCCCCATGATCAATCCTTTCAAAGAGATCAACTGGAAACCCGACCGGGCCGAGCTGAAAAAGTTCGCGGTCAGCCTCATCATCGGCTTTCCCGCCATCGCGGTGGTGTTTTTCATCGTTCGCTGGATTTCCGGCGAGGGCATGCCGGAGCCGCGGTTTTTCCTGCTGCTGGGCGGCATCGGCGCCGGGGTGGGGGTCATCTGCTGGTTGGTGCCGGCCATCGCGCGGGTGATTCATCCCGTGTGGTACGGACTCGCCGCCTGCGTCGGCATCGTGATGGCGAACCTGCTATTCACCCTGCTTTTCTACGGACTCTTTGGTCCCCTGGGCCTGATCATGCGCCTGTTGGGGCGCGATCCCCTGCGCTTGAAATTCCGCCGGGGCACGGTTAGCTACTGGCAGGACGCGCCACCGACCCCACCCGCGGCGCAGTATTTCCGGCAATACTGATCCATTCCCTTCCCGAACCCGAAGCACCCCTCCCCACATGACCGACTCCGAAAACGAATTCGCCAAAGCCTCGCAGGAAAAGCAGGGCAACCTCCTCTCCGAGTTCATGGGCTTTCTCGGCCAGACGAAGAAGTTCTGGCTGCTGCCGCTCATTCTGGTGATGCTCGCGCTCGCCGCGCTGCTGGTGCTCTCCTCCACGGCGGCGGCCCCGTTCATCTACACCCTGTTCTGAGCGGGGACGGTCCGCCGTCCGCCTCGTTTGGTTGCGCGCGCCGATCTCCGGCTCCCCGGGGATCGCCGCGGCGCATTCTCCCGTGCCCGCGGGGGAGACTCCCATTTGACAGCCCCGGTGACTGTCGGGTTGAGTGACGCACTCTCTCACTGCCCCCATGAACGAAGCGCCAGACTACCGAAAACTTCTCGATCTATCCCGCGAGCTTGCCTTGCTGCGGGATGCCGAGGCGCTCCTCAGTTGGGATCAGGAGACCCAGATGCCCCGGGACGGTGTCGCCTGGCGGGCCGAGCAGATGGCGTGGCTGGGAGGCGAGATTCATCGGCGCTTCACCCGGCCGGAGGTGGGCGACCAGATCGCGGCCTGCGAGGCGGCGGATTTTGAGACCGACTCCGACGAGGCCGCCAATGTCCGGGAATGGCGCCATGCCTATGATCGGGCGACGAAACTGCCCGCGTCTCTGGTGGAGGAATTCGAGAAAAGCCGCGCGCTCGCCAAGTCCGCATGGGCCGAGGCCCGCCAAGCGTCGGATTTTTCCGCATTCGCGCCCCATCTGGAAAAGCTCATCCATCTCAGTCGTCAGCGGGCGGAGAACTGGGGCTACGAGGACTGTCTCTACGATGCCTTGATCGATGATTTCGAGCGCGGCGCGAGATCCGCCGATTTGCGGCGGCTGTTTGACGGGCTGCGTCCGGAGCTGGTCGCCATCGCCGACGAGGCCCTGGCGCGCGAGCCTTTCGACGCGTCGAAACTGGCGGGCGATTACCCCGTGGACCGGCAGCAGGCCTTCAATCGCGAGGTGGCCGAGGCCATCGGCTTTGATTTCAATGCCGGGCGTATCGACACCGCCGTGCATCCCTTCTGCACCGGGCTGGGTCCGCGCGACACCCGCTTGACCACCCGCTACGATGAGGCGGATTTCCGCAGCTCCCTCTACGGGGTGCTTCACGAGGCGGGACACGGATTGTATGATCAAGGGTTGCGGGGCGACTGCCACGGGCAACCCGTGGGCAATGCCGTGTCGCTCGGCGTGCACGAGTCGCAGTCTCGCCTGTGGGAAAACCACGTCGGTCGCAGCCTGGCTTTCTGGGAATGCTGGCTGCCGCGGGCGGCGCATCATTTCCCCCATCTCGCAGGGCTGACGCCCGAGGAGATGACCCGCGCCTGCAACCAGGCGCGGCGCTCGCACATTCGGGTCGAGGCTGACGAAGTCACCTACGATCTTCACATCATGCTCCGTTTCGAGATCGAGACCGCCATTTTCAACGGTGACCTCGCCGTGGCCGACATCCCCGGCGAGTGGAACCGCCTCTTCGAGGAATTCTTCGGACTCACCGTCGGGCGCGACGCCGAGGGATGTCTCCAGGACATTCACTGGAGCCTCGCCATTTTCGGCTATTTCCCCACCTACAGCCTGGGCAATCTCAACGCCTCCCACCTCCACGCCGCCGCCCTGGCGCAGCGGCCCGAGATCGCCGGACAACTCTCGGCGGGCGACTATACCGGTCTCCTCGGCTGGATGAGGGAAAAGATCCATCGCCCCGGCAGCCGTCATTTACCGAAGGATCTCATCGCGCTCGCCGCCGGCTCGCCGGCGACTCCCGAGGCGCATCTCGCCCATCTGAGGAGCCGTTATCTGGGTAAGTGACGGCCTTTTTCCCTGCGAAATCCGTCGCTTGTCCGTTGTGAAACCAAGCCCTTCCCCCGATGACTCCCCGCGGGTCGCCGTCCTCATGCGTTTACTCCGACCTTTTTCCCCCTTTCTGCTCGCCCCTTTCTGTTTCACCTTTCTCGCCGCCTGCGGTCCGGCCGACGATTCCGACGCGGGGCCGCCAAAGGACGACTTTTCCCGCCGGATCGAGGCCTTCACCGGCGGCCACACCAAGGCCGTGTGGGCGCGCTACACCGGTGGCGGCAGCGATGTCTTCGGCAACTACGACAAGCTCCAGCTCTGGGGACTGGACACCCGCGATGGACTTGGCATCCGCCCGGTTCTCTCTGACGAGACCAACTATGCCCGCCCTCTCGTTCTTCCCGATGGCGGCAGCATCGTCTATTCCAACAAAGGCACCACCCGCGGCAAGGGCGGCGAGAAGCGCTTCGATCCCAAAATCTGGCGAGTCGATTGGGACGGTGAAAATCATACGGAACTCGGCCCCGGCTACGCGGTCGAGGTCTGGCGCGATCCGGAGACCGGGATCGACTGGGTCTACGCTTCCGACCTGCTGCCCACCGAGCGGTCCAGTATCGAGGGAGGCAAGCTCGAGCGCTTCCCGCTGACGGATCCCTCGAAACGCGAAAAAGTCTGGGACAAAACCCGCGTCAGCACCGAGAACATCCAGCTCTCCCGCGATGGGGCCCGCGCCTCCTGTCTCTTTCCCTGGCCCGACGCCGGGGTGTTGAATCTGGAGACGATGACCCATCGGAAATACCAGCACGGCTGCTGGCCGTCGATGGCGCCCGACTCCAGCCACCACGCCTGGGTGTTCGACGGCGCCCACAAGAACCTCTTCCTGTTCACCGATGGCGCCGCCGAACAATGGGTCGTCCCCGTCAACACCGCTCCCGGCGTCGACAAACACGAAGTCTACCACCCGCGCTGGACCAATCATGTCCGCTACTTCGCCCTCACCGGACCGTACAGCGGCGAGACCGTGACGCGCTCGGACGCCGGCGAGGTCGAAGTCTACCTCGGCAAATTTTCCCCCGACCTGAAAACGGTGGAGGGCTGGCTCCAACTGACCGATGACGAGTCCGGCGATCTCTTTCCCGATGTCTGGATCGCCGGAGGCGAGTTGGCCAGTGTGGAGAGCGGGCCATCGAACGGCGTCGCCGGTGACGCGCCCGCTGGTCAGTGGCCCCCGGCGTCGGGTCCGATCCAGTTTGTCTGGGAACACCGCGGCGCCGACAATCTCGCCGAGGGCGGGCGCGAATGTTCTGTCGAGGCTAAGAAAAACGCGCGCTTCGGCCCGCATTTCGAGATGCTGACCGACGGCGGGTATTTCGTCGCGGATCACGCCTCGGCCGAGGCCATCGGCAAGCTCGCCGGGCAACCCTTCTCCGTGGAAATGGTGGCCCGTCCCGACGCTACTCAAGGAACAGGGATGGTCTTTGAAAGTGCCGCGATCCAGATTCTCCAGCACGGCTCGCGGTGGGTCTACCAGGCCGGGGAAAGCGGCGGCCCGCTCGGCGCGGCGGAGGCTGGCCGTGCCGACCACCTCGCGGTCTCCTTCGACGGGAAAAAGTTCTCCGCCTACCTGAACGGCAAGCCCTCCTCTCCCGCCGCGGACGAGTCCGGCCCCCTCGTGGACGGGGGCGCGCGCGCGTCGGTCAGATTCGGTGTCGACTGGGCCGGCTCCCTCCAGGGCGTCGCCATATCGGCCTCCGCCGCCAGCCCCGAACAGATTGCCGCCAGCCACGCCCATTGGGAGAAAATCCTGGCGTTCCGACCAGCCATCCCCACCGTCCGCCTCCGCGGCAAACTCGTGGAAATGACCGCCGAACGTCCTGTGGAGGCGCTCGACACCTACCAGCGCGGTCTGCTCGGCTACCTCTACGAAGTCGAGGAAGTCGTCGAAGGCGAGTATTCCGGGAAGACCGTCGTCGTCATTCACTGGACCATCCTGGACCGCGCCCCGCTCCCCGGATTTCCCCGCGAGATCGGCAAGTCCTACGACCTGACCCTGCAACCCTACGCCGCCCACCCCGAGCTGGTGAGCGAGCGTCAGTGGAATGATCTGCTCGATCCCTCCGAACCGTGGTTCGACGTGACGACGCCATAGGCGGTCGATTGCCCTTGCGTTGGGGGCGGGATCGGTTTCTCTGCTTTTTCTCCCATTTCCCCCGGTGATATCCCGAACCGACAGATTCAGGCGCCTGACGCCACTCCTTCTGGGTGGGGCGGCACTGTTACCGGTCGCCTGCGAGCGCGCGGTCGAGCACGATCTGCCGCGCCAACCGAGGATACTGGCCACCGAGGAACTCTCCCGGGAGATCGAGGAATTCGCGGGCGGTCACGCCAAGCTCGTGTGGGCGAAAAACACGGCCGGCTCCGGCATCGACACTTTCGCCAACGAGGAAAGACTCGAGCTCTGGGGTATCGACACCCGCGATCACCTCGGCGTCCGCCCCATCCTCACCGAGCCCTCCAACTACGCCCGCCCCCTCATCACCCCGAGCGGCAACGACATCGTCTTCACCCACAAAGGCACCCATCTCAAAGGCGAGCGCAAACCCCTCTACTTCAATCCCACCGTTTTCCGTGTCAGTTGGGACGGAACCCATCTGGAAAAACTCGCCGAAGGCTACGCCGTCGATGTCTGGCGCGATCCGTCCACCAGCGTGGAGTGGGTCTACGTGGCCGACCTCGAGCCCACCGAGTACGCCAGCATGTTTTCCAAAAAACTTGAACGCTTCAAACTGCTCGATCCCGGCGAGCGCGAAATCGTGTGGGACCGGGGAGAAATCAGCCTGGAGAACTTCCAGCTTTCCCGCGACGGCACCCGCGCCTCCTGCCTCTTTCCCTGGCCCGACGCCGGGGTGCTCCACATCCCCGATCAGCGTCCCCAACGCTACCAGAACGGCTGCTGGCCCTCCCTGGCGCCGGACGACAGCTATCTCGCGTGGGTTTTCGACGGCTCGCACAAAAACCTTCACCTCTTTACCGATCTCGCCAAAGAACGCTGGAAAGTGCCGCTGAACGAGGCCCCCGGCATCGATGGCCACGAGGTCTACCATCCCCGATGGAGCAATCACGCCCGCTTTCTCGCCCTCACCGGACCCTACACCGGCACCTCCATCGGCCAGTCAGATCCCGGCGAGGTCGAGGTCTTTCTCGGCCGCTTCGACGAGGAGAAAAAACGCGTCGAAGCCTGGCTCCAGGTGACCCGCGACACCCGCGGCGAGGTGTTTCCCGATCTCTGGATCGCCCACGCCGAGCCCCGGCCCGGCCAGCCCACCTTCTCCCGAAAAGACAAGGCCGAGGAGGAGGAGAAAAAGAAGCTGACCGAGGCCGCCGACCCGACCGCCGGGCGCGCCTGGCCCGTCACCGGGCTGCCGCTCCTGTTCGTGTGGGAGGACAGACAGACCGACAATCGCGCCGGCGAGGGCGGGCAATTTCCCGTCGGCGTCGAGGCGCGGGGCGGCGCCCGTTTCGGCCCGTGGTTCGACCTGCGCGTCGATGGTGGACACTTCGAGGCCGACGGCGATTCCGCCCGCCGCGTCGCCAATCATTTCAGCGGACTCAGCGCCCCCTTCACCCTCGAAGTGCTGGCTACCCCGCTGACCGGCGGACAGGACGGCATCGTCATCGGCAACGAACAGTTCCAGCTCAAACAGCGTGGCAACGACTGGATCTACCTCGCCCGCAAGCCCAAACCAGCCAAACTCTGGATCGGCAACGCCCGGCCCGGCCAGCCCAACCATCTCGTCGTCGCCTTCGACGGCGCCCAGTACCTCGTCATGCACAACGGCAAGACCGTGAGCCAGGACAACACCGACGTCGGCGGCATCGAGATGCTCGCCGGCCGGCGGGGACTCAATTTCGGCAGCGGTTGGGACGGGGCCCTGGAGGCCATCTCTCTCGCTCCCGGTCGTCTCGACGAATCCCGGCTCGAGGCCAGTTGGGAATACCTGCGGGAAAAAATCGCCGCGCGCGAGGCCATCCCCCGGGTCCGCCTGCGCGGCAAGCTCGTGGCCGCCACCCCGCCGCGTCCCGTCGAGGCGCTCGACACCTACCAACGCGCCCTGCTCGGCTATCTCTACGAGGTGGAAGAAGTGCTGGAGGGAAGTTATGAAAGGGATAAAGTGGTGGTCATGCACTGGACCATCCTTGATCGTCGGCCCGTTCCGGGTTTTCCGCGTCAGATCGGGGAGAGTTACGAGTTGAGGCTCGAGCCCCTCGCCGCCCATCCCCAGCTCACCAGCGAGCGCCAGTGGAACGACCTTACCGAACCCCTCGATGCCTACTACGATGTGGAGACTCCCCAGCCCTGAATCTCGTCCGCAACCCGCCGATTCAACCCTGTTGAGTCGGAGACTCAACCCTGTTGCCTGGCTCACCGCCCTCGCTCTCGCGGGTCTCGGATGCGATGGTGGCAACGGCGTCGCCGAAACATCGGTCGATCCCGCCACCGACGTGACGGCGACCCCGACCGTGGGGGTGACCGATGAGATCGGAGCGCCCGCCATCGCCGATCCCGCCACCGGCCAGCCGGGCAGCGACGAGCGTGCCGCCGCCTTCGCCGAAGCCGCCGCCGCGAAAGTCGCGGAGAAACCCAACGTCCAGGGCGCCGACCCCGCGTGGTTCTTTCTCGTCCGGGAACTCAAGCAGATGGGATTGGGGAAATTCTGGGAGAAAAACTGGGCCGAGATCGCCCAGAACCAGAGCGATCCCCTGCCTTCCATGGTGGAGTTTCACGGACTGCTCCAAGCCAAAGGTGTCGAGCTCATCATCGTCCCGGTGCCGGCCAAGGCCTCCCTCTACCCCGACAAACTCGACGCCAGTTTCGCCCCGGGCGATCCCTGGCCCTTGACCCCCTTCCTGGAAAAAATGCGGGCAGCCGGACTCAACGTCATCGATCTCGAACCCGTAATGCGCCAACGCCGCGAGGCCCAGCCCGCCGAGAAACTCTGGTGCGCCCAGGACGCTCATTACACGCCCCTCGCCTGCGAGATCATCGCCGGACTGGTGAAGGCGGAGATCGAGAAAGGCGAGTGGTACGCCGCCCACCCGAAAGAAGAGCTGCTCCGTTCCGACCCCGCCCCGTTGGAGATCGTGGGCGATCAGATCAAGGGCAGCGAGTGGGAGGGCAAAGTGGCCAAGGAGACACTCACCGTGCGCTATGCCGGGCGCGCCGCGGGAGATCGCGTCGATCCCGTGGCCCCGGACCCCGCCAGTCCCGTGCTGCTGATGGGTGACAGCCACACCCTGGTCTTTCAGGAGGGCGCCAGTGGCGGGATGCACGCCAAGGGGGCGGGTCTGTTCGACCAGTTGAGTGTCGAGTGCGGGTTCCCCATCGATCTCGTCGGTGTGCGAGGCAGCGGCCTGGTGCAGGCGCGGCGGAATCTTTTCATGACCGCCACTCAGACACCTGATTACTGGGTGAATAAGAAGGTCGTGGTCTGGGTGTTCAGCGTGCGCGAGTTCACCCAGAGCTTCGATAAGATCATCCCCATCCCCATCGAGCGGCCCTGAGGCGGCTGCCCGGGCGCATTAGGAATGCGGATCGACATCACTCCTTGACGGGGTAAATTCTCCCTATGCCCTCATCGGTGCAGTATCTGACGAATGAAAAAGGCGAGCGGACCGCTGTCGTCCTTTCGCTCGCGGACTATGAGGAGCTCATGGAGGAGCTGAGTGATTTGGCCGCCATCGCCGACAGACGTTCCGAGTCCACCATCCCTCACACCGAGTTTCTCGAGGAACTGAGACAAGATGGCATCCTACACGATTGAGTGGCGACGCTCCACCAAGAAGGATCTTCGCAAAATTCCCCCTTCGGAGGTGCGCAAAATCATCGATCAAGTCGGGTCGCTCGCCGAGAATCCCTATCCTACCGGGACCACCAAGCTTTCCGGCAGCGACAACGCTTTTCGAATCCGGGTGGGAGATTACAGAATCCTCTACGAGGTTTTTGAGGACGTCCTGATCGTGGAGGTGATTCGCGTCGCTCACCGGAAAGATGTCTATCGACGCTGATTGTCGATGACGCGGCGCGTGAGAGGCTCCCGCGCCCTCTGGATCGGGGAATGGTTTGCGGGCGGCGTGCGGGGACGCTAGGATCGGGCCGATGTCCGACGACGCCTCCCGCTCTCCCTCCGCCGATTCCGATCACCGTCTTTTCCTGCTCGACGGGATGGCGCTGATCTACCGGGCGCATTTCGCGCTGATCCGCGGCCCCATCTTCACCTCGAAAGGGGTCAACACGTCGGCGATTTTCGGTTTCACCAACACGCTGCTGGAGCTGTTGGAAAAGCGGAAGCCGAGCCACATCGCGGTGGCTTTCGACACGGCGGAACCGACGCCCCGCCACGAGATCTTTCCCGAATACAAGGCCCAACGGGAGGCGATGCCAGAGGACATCGCCCGCGCCATCCCGGCGGTGAAACGCCTGATCCGGGCACTCGACATCCCGGTGCTGGAATGTCCCGGCTACGAGGCCGACGACATCATCGGCACGCTCGCCAAACGCGCCGAGGCGGAGGGCGACTACCTGACTTACATGGTGACGCCGGACAAGGACTTCGCGCAGTTGGTGAGCGAGAGGACGGTCATCTACAAGCCGGGTCGACAGGGGAGCGAGGTGGAAATTCTCGATCTCGCCAGGATCCGGGAGCAATGGGAAGTGGAGTCGCCCGAGCAAGTGATCGACATCCTCGGCCTCTGGGGCGACGCATCCGACAATATCCCCGGTGTGCCGGGCATCGGTGAAAAGACGGCCAAAAAGCTCATCGCCCAGTTCGGCAGCGTCGACAACCTGATCGCCCGCGCCGACGAGCTGAAGGGCAAGCTGAAGGAGAACGTCATGGCTCACGCGGAGCAGGCGCGGCTGTCACGCCGATTGGCGGAGATCATCCTCGACGCGCCGGTGGAGGTGGATTTTCACGAGCTGGCTATCGGGGAAAAGCGCGACGTCGAGGCGCTGCGGAGCCTGTGTGTGGAGTTCGAGTTCAACGCCATCGGGAAACGGCTCCTGGGCGAGGATTTCGCGGCCGGGCGCGGGCACGACACCACCCAGACGGCTGATGGCGAGCTGGTGGCGCGGCTCAAGACCATCGCCGATGTGGACAAGCGCTATCGACGCGTCGCCCCCGGGGACGCCGTCGGGCGGGCGGCATTGGTGGCCGATCTGGGCCGCCGGGAGTCGTTCTGTTTTGATGTCGAGACCGACGGGCTGGACGAAAAACGCGCCCGGCTGCTGGGCATCGCGTTTTCCTGGGAAAGGGACACCGGTCACTATGTCGAGATGCCCGCCGATGCGGAGTCGGCGGCGAAGATTCTGGAGGAGTTCCGGGCGGTGCTGGAGGATGCCGCGATCGAAAAAATCGGGCACAATCTCAAGTTCGACGTCAGCGTGCTCCACTGGCACGGCGTCCCTGTCGTCGGCGTGCTGTTCGACACCATGCTGGCGCACACCTTGATCGAGCCGGATCAGCGGCATCGGATGGATTTCCTCTCGGAGACCTACCTGGGCTACACCCCCATCGCCTACGACGAGGTCTTTGGGAAACCGATGGAGAAGAGCGGTCAGTTGACCATGTTCGACGAGATCGACGCCGAAGCCCCCGCCGGACCGGATCCGGAGCTGATCGCGCGCTACGCCGCGGAGGACGCGGACGTGACCTGGCAATTGGCGGAGATACTCAGAGCCAAGCTGAGGGAGGCGGGCCAGGAGCGGGTGTTCTTCGAGATCGAGTCTCCGCTGTTGCCGGTGCTGGTGCGGATGGAAGGGGAGGGGGTGCGGATCGACACCGGGGCGCTGGCCGAGATCGGTGATAGCCTCGCCGCCAACATGGACACACTCCAGAGCCGGGTGTACGCGGCGGCGGGCACGGAGTTCAATCTCAACTCGCCCAAGCAGGTCGGGGAGATCCTCTTCGACCGGCTCCACTTGGTGGAAAAGCCCAAAAAGACCAAGACCGGCCAGTACAAGACCGACGAGCAGACCCTGGCCTCGTTGGCGGCGTCCCATGAGATCGTGGCCGATCTGCTGGCCTATCGCGAGGCGGCAAAACTCAAGGGCACCTATGTGGACACCCTGCCCGGGGCGATATTTGAAAAGACGGGCCGCGTCCATACCACGTTTCACCAACTGATGACCGCCACCGGCCGGCTGGCGTCGAACAATCCCAACCTGCAGAACATACCCATTCGCACCGAGCAGGGGCGCGAGATACGCAAGGCCTTCGTGCCGCGCGACGCCGGCCATGTGCTGCTCTCGGCGGACTACTCACAGATCGAGCTGCGGGTCATGGCCTCCCTCAGCGGGGATGCGGGCATGATGGAGGCCTTCGAGGCCGGGCACGACATTCACAGCATCACCGCCGCGCGGGTGTTCGGCGTGGATCTCGAGGGGGTGACCGGTGACATGCGCCGCACCGCCAAGATGGTGAACTTCGGCATCATTTACGGGATTTCCGCCTTCGGCCTGTCGCAAAGGCTGGGCACGCTCTCTCGCGGCGAGGCGGGGGAGATCATCGAGCAATACTGGCGCCAGTATCCCGGGGTGAAAGCCTACATGGAATCGACCGTCGCGTTTGCCCAAGAGCATGGGTATGTCGAGACGGTGACCGGCCGTCGGCGATATCTCCGGGACATCAACAGCCGCAACGCCACGGTGCGGTCCGCCGCCGAGCGCACCGCCATCAACACTCCGATCCAGGGCAGCGCGGCCGACATGATCAAGATCGCCATGGTGACCATCGACCGCGAACTGCGGTCGGGTGGCTACCGCAGTCGCATGATCCTGCAGGTGCACGATGAGCTGGTGTTCGACCTCCACCGGGACGAGCGCGACGCCGTCGTGCCACTGGTGGAGAAAGGCATGCGCGAGGCCCTGCCTCTGAAAGTCCCCATCGTGGTCGAGACCGGCGTCGGCGAGAACTGGCTGGCGGCTCACTGACGCCGTTTCGGGCGCTGTGGCGGAACAGGAAGCGGAAGTAGTCGCCTCAATCCAGCGTGTAGACAAACAGACCCGAGCGCAGCTTCGGCTCGAACCAGGTCGACTTCGGCGGCATGATTTCCCCGGCGTCGGCGATATCGATCAGCTCCTGCACCGTCACCGGATACAGGGAAAACGCCACCGCCCAGTCGCCGCTGTCGACCCGCTTCTCCAGTTCCGCCGTGCCGCGGATGCCGCCCACGAAATCGATGCGTTCGTCGGTGCGTGGATCGCCGATTCCGAGCACGGGACTGAGGAGCCGGTCCTGCAGCACCGAGACATCCAGCCGCTCGATCGGGCTGTCCGACTCCACCGGCGGCCATTTCAGGGAGTGCCATTTCCCGGCGAGATAGACGCAGACCGAGCCGGGTTCCGTCGGATTCCGGACCCCGCTGTTTTCCGAGAGTTCGAAAATTTCCCCCGCCTGGGCGAGGAAGGCTTCCGGAGAGAGGCCGTTGAGATCCTTGATCACCCGGTTGTAGGGCAGGATCTTCAGCTGGCTGGCGGGAAAGATGACCGACATGAACCAGTTGTAGCCTTCCGAGCCGTCGTGATGCGGATTTGCCGCCCGGCGCTGGATGCCGACGCGATGGGCGCTGGCGCTGCGATGGTGACCGTCCGCCACGTAGGCGAGCGGGACGCGGGCGAAGCCCTCCAGGAGCGGCCCCGCCTCCGATTCGGCGACTCGCCAGGCCGTGTGGCGCACTCCCGCCTCGTCGGTGAAATCCACCTCCGGCTCGCGCTCCGCGCAACGGGTGGAGACGAAGGCGTCGATGTCCGCCTGATCCTTGTAGGTGAGAAACACCGGGCCGGGATTCGCGCTCAGGGTGTCCACCACGCGGGTGCGGTCGTCCTCCTTCACCTTGCGGGTTTTCTCGTGCTTGCGGATGATGTCCTCGCCGTAGTCGTCGATATGGCAGACCAGAGTGACGCCGGTCTGGGAATGCCCGCCAAGTTGCTGACGGTAGAGGTAAACGCAGGGTTCCGGCTCGCGGATCAGCGCCCCCTCGGCCTGGAGTTTTTCGAAATTGGCCTTCGAGCGCGCGTAGATTTCGTCTCCGTAGGGATTGGTATCGTCGGGGAACTCGATTTCGGCCCGGAGCACCCGGAGGAAGGAGTGTGGGTTATCCCCCGCGAGGGCGCGGGCTTCGGCGGTGTTGACGACATCGTATGGTACGGACGCCACCTCCGAGGCCTTGCCGGGAGCGGGAACGAGGGCGGGAAACGCTTTGACTCTCATGGATCGATTTCTCTATTTTCGGGCGGAAAGCCAACCCCTACACCGCCCCGCCTGAGACACAACCGCAGATTCCGGCACCCGGAGACAAGCGAAGAGTGGGGTGGCGACGACCACCGCCCGGAAAAATCACCGATCCCGCCCCCCTTACACCCCCGAACTCGACGACGAACTGCTCGGGAACGAACTGCTGCTGCTCGGATACGAACTGCTAGGATACGAACTGCTCGGGTAGGAACTACTCGGATACGAACTGCTGCTAGGGAATGAACTACTACTCGGAAAACTCGAACTACTGGGAAACGAACTGCTCGGGAACGAGCTGCTGTCCGGGAAACTCGAACTCGGCGAACCACCGCCGCCACCGCCGCCGCCACCACCACCCGAGAGCGCCGGACCACCGAACAAGTGCATCATGAAATAGGAAGAGATCACCTCCGGCTCATCAGGATGCTTGATGCCCACATGCATCAGCGTGATGTGCAGCTCCCGCTGCAGCGCCGCCCGCGCCGCGTTTTTCTCCTCCTGCGTCATCGTCTTCTCCGCCGCCGCATCCTCGCTGGCCGCGTAGATGGTCGCCCACGCCGCCTGTAGATCCGTCGCCAGCGACATGATCACCGGCCCCACCGTCGCCGCCAGCGGCGTCAGATTCGTCACCATCTGATCCAGCAGCGCGCCCAGCCCGTCATCCGTCGCCCGGCGGAACGCGTTCAACCCATCATTGAACACCCCGCGCACCTGCGTCGATCCCTTCCCGTAGTTCACCACCAGTGCCGCCAGGATCTTGTTCAGATCGCCCGTCACATTCACCTTCCGGAATTCGTTCTTCGCCAAGACCCGCGCCTCCCGGCTCGCCGCCTTGCTCAGATCGTCCCCCAGGGCCGATTGCACCGCCTGGAGCGCCGTCGACGTCACCGCGATGCGCGCCGTCCACTCCCCGCCGCCGTTTCGCACCGTCAGGCGCCCGAGATGATCCGTGGTCCCCGCCAGCAACTCATTCATGCTGATGCCCGGATCATTAAAAGCATTGAGCAAATAATTCCGCAGGTCTCTCATGGTGGAAAAATTTTCATCAAGACCGCGCCCAAAACGCAAGCAAAAAAACAGCCTCCGGACAATTTACGTCGGCAACGCTAATAATTACGGAAAACGTGGTCCTTGAGTCGAGGCAAAGCTCATTTCCGCCACGACTAGTGGCCTTGCTTCGAGACAAAGCCTATTTTTGTCACCACTACGGCCAATGCTTCGAGACAAA
>CAYTNL010000040.1:0-55853 GCA_964439145.1 uncultured Verrucomicrobiales bacterium | reverse complement strand
CAATATCTAGTAGAACGACACTAAAACCAAGGTCATTCAGCAAAAATTTTAACTTATATGTTAGGTTTGGTTGATTGTTAAGATTTGTTGAGCGATCAGACTCTCTGCCACCCCGAATCCCCGCTATTCCCGGCCGTCCCGTGAAAATCTCCCCCTCCGTCATTTCCCAGCGCAGTCGCGACCCGCGTTTCCTCACCCGGGCCGGTATCGTCATCGGAGGCATCAGCATCCTCGCGGCGGGCGTGGTCTCCCTGGCCAGTCGCGGATTTGACGCGCTCGAGGCCGGGGGTTACACGAATCCTCTGCCCTACGATCTCGGCGCTCCCGGGGAAACATCGACCCCGATCAGCGAATGGGCGTCGAAAATCCGTCGGACGCTCGGATTTCCCCATGAATGGTGGGGTGACCACGGGGTGGCGGAGGACGAGGAGGACGAGTCCGCGCCAGACCTCCCTCCCCTGCCGGGCTTGGGAACGCCGGTGCCCGAACCCGGGGAGCGGGGTGACTCGCTCGCCGAAGTCCTGGATGGCCTGACGGGCGACACCTCCCTGACAGCCCCGGAGCGCGAACTGCTTCGCCATCTCGCCGACTCCCTCGCCGACAACGGTGCCCGCCGTGATAATGCGATCACCGCGCTGCGTGCCTCCGCTTCCGCCGAGCCGCCTCCTCAACACGCCGCGGAATTTCTCGGCGACGCGCTCAGCCACGCCCGCGACTGGCCCGGCGCCATCGACGCCTACCGGGCCGAGACTCAGCGATATCCCGGGACGGCGCCCTGGGCGTGGTATCGTCTGGCGGATCTGCTGGGACGCGAGGGGCGCGTCGGTGAGCTTCGGGAATTGTTCGGCCTGCCCGACTGGGTTGAGAGTGCCGCGTCCTACGACCGCACCCGCCAGGCGGCGAGGGATCGCGACTATCTCGGTCTGCTGTGGTTGGTGATTCAGCGCGACCTGGAGTTCGATCAGCCCGCCTTCGTCTTTCTCAGTCTTTTCGCCGCCGCGATCTGGTTTCTCATCATCACCCGCTTCAGCGGCGCCTGGCGTCGTCAGCTATGGCTCTACCTCGCGGCGTTCGTGCTCGGCTTTTTCAGCGCCACCCTTACCCTCTACGCGGTCTGGTTGCAGGAGGAACTGCTGGGTTTCACCCACGATCCCGCCGCTCCCATCCTCGACCAGATCATCTACTGCGTGGCCGGCATCGGTCTGCGGGAAGAAGTCGCCAAGCTGCTCCTGTTCCTGCCCCTGGTCCCCTTGTTGGCGCGCCGGGAACACGACATCGACGCGCTGGTCTGCGCCGGCCTCGTTGGACTCGGCTTCGCGTTCAACGAAAATATCGGCTATCTCGGGCGCGGGGGCGAGTTCACCACCTGGGGACGCTTTCTCACCGCGAACTTCGCCCATGTGGCCCTCACCGGCATCGCCGGCCTGTCACTGGTGCGCCTGTGGCGCCGACCGCGACGCCATTGGGAGCAGTTCCTCCAGGATTTCCTCATCGTGGTCTTTGCCCACGGCGCCTACGACGCGCTGATCATGGTACCCGACTTTGGCGAATATTCGATGCTGAGCATCGTCGTTTACGCCCTGCTCGCCTATCTGTTCCTCGATCAGGCGACCGCCCTGATGCGCCGCGAGGGGCGCATGATCGTGTCTCCCCTGGCGATCTTCGTCCTCGGCGCCGCGTTGCTCATCGGCGTGGTGCTGTGCTTCGCCTGCTGGGGCCAGCCCTATGGCGAGGCGGTGAAAACCTACGGAGTGGAGATCGCCGGGATGCTGCCTGTCGCCTTCATCTTCATCAATCGCCTGCGCGACCTCTGACGACCTCAGTTCACCCGGTCGAACAACTCGCGCACCTTGCCCACGATGCGCTCCTCCAGCTCCGGTTTCCACGGCCGACTCTGCGCCTCGTAGCCGCCTTCCAGCAGCACGCGCTTGCTCGGCACATAGCCGCTGTAGGAGTTCGAGTAGCCCGCGACCCAGATCGCGGGACCGCGATCACCCAGTTCTTTTTTCAGGCGCAGGGAGTAATCGACCACCACCTCGTTGCCGAGAGCGATGATCGACAGCCCGTCGCCGAACTGCACCACCTGCACCGGATACGCGAAAGGTTCCCGCTTCGATTCCTCCGTGAACTCCAGGGACACCGTCTCCATCGCGGTTTTCAGCGGGCCGCTCAGGGCGCGCTGGTGAAAGAACTGCCGCTGATTCGTTTCGATCGCCGCCTCCACCGCCGTCGCCAGACTGCGTCCGTGCCGCTCGGCGTATAACAGCAGACTGCGCGGGTAGGGATTCTGATCGCCACTGCAATTGTTCATGAACATCGCCGTCACCCCCGGATGATCGGCCTCGAAATACTCCTGCGCATAACCGGCATAGTCCCCCAGCCATTTCATGAATCCCATCGTCGTGTTGTGGCAGGAGTAGCCGAAAAGCACCGCCTTGAGATTGCCCTCCGCGTCATCTACCCGGAGCACGGGGACGGTGTGATCGACCACCCCGTCGGGATTGGGGTGATTCCGGTAGCCGTCCGGCGTCGGCGTGCGCCGATTCATGGCGAAACCGCATTTCGCGGCGCTGTAACTCAATTGGGAAGGCGCCATCGAATTGATCGCTTCCCCGATGATCCTCACGATCTCCCCCGAGAGAAAATCGAAGTAATCCCTCGTGTCGTCGCGACCGTACGATGGACCGCAGTGCGTGTGCGAAGCGTTCATCAGCAGCGCGTGCGGCGGCAGCCCGTATTTCTCCTCCGCCTTCTTTTCCACCTCCTCCCGCAGGGTCGAGATGATTCCGATCAAGTCCGTGGTCACGATGACGGCGCGATTTCCCTCCCCGTCCTCGACCGCCAGCGCCTTGGCGAAAAGGTCCTGCTCGGTTCCCTCCGACGGATTGTCCTTCCGCCCCGCGTATCCCGACATCGGCATCGGGCGAAAAGGCGTGATCTTGGCCGTGGCCACCCCGGCTTTCCAGACGGCAGCCTCCGCCGGAGGATTGGGCTCCACCTTGCCGGACTCGGCACGTGTGGACTCATTGATCAGACCGATGCCGACCGCGAGCAGTGTGAGAACGGCAATGATCAGAGCGAGACGACGCGGAAGGTGATGCATGCCGCGATTCAAACAGGAGACGTCCGATCTCGGCAAGGACGCGAAGGCGTGTGCCTTCGGCGACTTGACCATAAAGCGAACCGCCAATCTCCCAAACACAGGTCCGCTATGACCTATTCAACAACACAATCCTCCTCACGCGCCCGCCAACTTCCGCACCGCGGCGACCAGGCCGGGGATATCGTGTGGCTCTGCTTCGATATCGACGGTGAGACCGTGGCTCCGGATCGTGTCCGAGGTGATGGGGCCAATGCTGGCAATCTTGATGCCCGCGGGCAATTCCAGGCCGAGGTCGAAAAAGCAGTCCACCGTCGAGGAACTGGTGAAGGTGATGATGTCGGCGCCCTCCTCCTTGAAACGCGCCACCGATCCCGTGGGATCCTCCGTTTCCGGCACGGTCCGGTAGGCGATGCCCTCGTCCAGTATGACTCCGGCGTCGATCAGGCGCTCAGAGAGCACCTCGCGCGCACCCTCGGCCCGCGCCCACATCATGGTCAGATTCTCCAGACTGCCGATCTCTTTCTCGAACGCGTCGGCCAGGGATTCAGCCACCGATTTCTCGGGCAACAGATCCACCGCAATGCCGTGCTGCTTCAGGCGCGCGGCGGTACCGGGACCGATGGCCGCCACCCGCGCGCCGCCAATACTGCGGATATCCTGAAACAACTTGAAGAACATCTCGAAAAAATAATCCACCCCGTTGGGACTGGTGAAGATGAGCCAGTCGTATCGGTGCGCGTCTTTCACCATCTCGGCGAAAGCCCGCAAATCGGCGCCCTCCGAGGGACCGATGCGGATGGTCGGCACCTCGAGCACATCCGCCCCGAGATCGCGCAACATCCGACTGACGCCACCGATCTGCTGCCGGGTGCGGGTGACCACGATCCGCTTGCCGAACAGGGGCCGATTCTCGAACCAGTTCAGCTCGTCACGCAACCCCACCACGCCACCGATCACGCAGACGGCGGGAGCCTTGAATCCCGCCTTCTCCACCACATCGGCGATGGTGGCGATGGTGCCGGTGACGGTCTGCTGGTTCCCCGTCGTCGCCCAACGCACCAGGGCCACCGGAGTCTCCGGATCGAGTCCGTGTTCCCGCAGCTTGTCGGTGATGATGCGGAGGCGCTCGACCCCCATCAGCATCACCTTGGTGCCGGGCGCCTTGGCGATCTGTTCGTAGTCGATCGACGACTCCGCCTTGGTCGGATCCTCGTGGCCGGTGAAAATGGTCAACTGGGCGTTGTGCGCCCGGTGGGTCACGGGAATCCCCGCGTAGGCGGGTCCGGCGATGGAGGAACTGATACCGGGCACGATCTCGAATCGCACTCCGGCGGCACGCAGCTCCTGGGCTTCCTCACCGCCGCGCCCGAAGACCAGCGGATCACCGCCCTTGAGTCGGGTGACGATCTTTCCCTCGCCCGTTTTCCGCACCAGCAGCTCGTTGATTCCGCCCTGGGGCAGGGCGTGATCCTTGGCCTTTTTGCCGACATAGATGATCTCGGCTTCCGGCTTGGCCCATTTGAGAAAATCGGCGTTCGACAGGTAGTCGTAGAGAATGACGTCGGCCATCTCGATGCATTCCCGACCGCGCAGAGTCATCAGCCCGGGATCGCCGGGTCCGGCGCCGACGAGGTAGCAGATGCCGGGGTTCCGGCTGGTGGGGGAGCTTTTTTTCTCAGGCATGGATCAGGGCGTAAAGTTGGTCGGCGAGGGCCTCGGGTGCTTCCGCGGGACCGGAGGCCGCGGCCTCGAGCGGATCAGCGGAGGGATCATCCTCATCAAAAACCCTCACCCGCATGGCCAGCGTGGCGCCCCCGTCCTCGAACTCGGTCAGGGCTCCCACCGGAGTCTGGCAGCCGGCCTGGAGACGATGGAGAAAGTGACGCTCGGCGGTGACGCGGGCGAAGGTCGGCGCGTGATTGATGAGGGCACAGGCGGCGGCGGCGACTGCGTTCGTTTTCAGGGACTCGATGGCGACCGCGCCCTGGCCGGCGGCGGGCAGGAAAAGCCGCGGGTCGAGCAGGCTGGCGTGCACGGTGTGGCCTTCGAAGGCGAAACTCGTCGTGATGGCCCCACCGGTCGGGAGAATGCCGAGGCGCTCCAGCCCGGCCCGCGCGAGCAGGATGCCGTCCCAGTCGGGATTTGCGAACAGCTTCCCCACTCGTGTCGGCACGTTGCCGCGGATATCGACGACCCGCACTTCCGGTCGCAGCCAGGTGAGCTGTCGCGCCCGCCGCACGCTGCTGGTGGCGACGATGCCGTGATCCAACAGGGTCAGGTCATCGACCAAAGAGGGTTGGATGGGATCGCGGCTGAGCAGGACGTCCTCGACCGGGGCGCGCTCCAGGGTGGCGATGAGGTGGAAGGCCTCTCCCAGCTCGGTGGGCACGTCCTTGAGGCTGTGGACGGCGATGTCGATCTCCCCGGCCAGAAGGGCTTCCTCCAGTTCTTTGGTGAAGATGCCCTTGTCGACTACCGGCTGATCTCCTTGGGAAAATTCGCTCAGCTTCAGGTCGGGCCGTTTGTCGCCGATGGTCTTGATGACTCTGACTTCGATCTCGCTGGTATGGCCGGCGGCGCGCAGTTCCGCCTCGACCATGCGGGTCTGGGTCAGGGCTAGGTCGCTGCCGCGGGTGCCGATGATGAGTTTTTCGGGCATCAGATGTCGGAGGTCGGAGATCAGAAGTCGGTGAGGGGATCCTGGGAACCGCTTTCCCGCCGCCGCTCCCTTTTCTCTTGGGGACGCTGCTCGGGAGCGAGGGCTTCGATGCCTTTCTCACCGAGGTGATTTTCGATCAGGCTCTCGCATTCGGCGATTTGCTTTTCCCGCTCGCGGCGGGCATCGGCGGCGACTCTTTCCAGGAAATCGATGTCATAGAGATAGACGTTGTCGATCTCGTTGACGGCGGGGTCGATATCGCGCGGCACGGCGATGTCGATGAGGAAAAGGGACCGGCCTCCCCGACGGGGCAGGACGCTCTCGATCATGGTCGGCAGGATGATGGCGTGGGGAGCGGAGGTGGAACTGATGACGATGTCGACTTCCGCCAGGACGCTTTCCCAATCGTCGAAGCGCACGGCGCGCCCGCTGAGCTCGCGCGCCAACTCCACGGCTTTATCGTAGGAGCGGTTGGAGACGATGATGCTGCTGGCGCCGCGCGACATGAGGCTCTGGGCGGTCTGTCGGCTCATCTCTCCGGCGCCGATGACCATGACTTGGCGGCCCTGGAGTTGGCCGAAGATTTTCTCCGCCAGATCGACGGCGACGGAGCCGACCGAGGTGGAGCCCTGCTGGATCTGGGTGCCGGTGCGCACCAGTTTGCCGATGCGGAAGCTCTGCTGAAAGAGTTTGTTCATCCGCCGCGCCGTGGCCCTGGCATCGTGGGCGAGTTGGTAGGCTTTCTTCACCTGGCCGAAGATTTCCGTCTCGCCCAGGACCATGCTGTCGAGACCGCTGGCCACGCTGAACAAATGGCGCGCCGCGCCCTCATCCTCGAGACGGTAGAACTCGATATCCTCCGGTCTCTCGATCTGAAAGTGCGCCACCAGGTAGCGGGCGAGGTCGTCGAAGGCGCGGCGATGGTCACTGGCGGCCGCGTAGATTTCCACCCGGTTGCAGGTGGAGATGACGACGGACTCGTCCACCGAACCCAGGCGGCGGATCTCGCCGAGCCGGGCCTCCATCTCGTGATCGGAGAAGGCCAGCCGCTCCCGGATTTCCACCGGGGCGGTCTTGTGGTTGACTCCGAGACAGAGGATGCTCACAACGGGGAGGGAAAGTGAAAGAGGCTCAAAGCAGCGCCAGCAGGGCGAGCGGGAGTAGAAAGACCCCGATGGCTCCGGCGGCGGTCCGCTTGGGGGTGGACTTTCCCGAAAAATGCCAGCCTAGCAAGGCCACGTATCCCACCCACACGGCGATGGCCAGGGAGTAGTGTTTGGGATCGGGATCCGATTCTTGAAAAAAGGCGGAGCCGATCCCGATGGTCAGCAGCACCAGGCCGACGGACACGAGTCGGATGACGGCGTCGAGCAGGTAGCGGATCGGCGGCAGTTGGTAAAAGAGCGCCCCGAGGTGGTGCTTTTTCAACTGGCGATCCTGGACCAGGTACATGATGCCCGCGACGCCGGCGAGGGCAAAGGCGCCAAAGGAGAGCAGGGCCACCGAGATGTGGAGTTCGTGCCAGGGATCCACCTTCTCCACCGGACTGGCGCCGGGATCGCCGATGAGCAGAAGGGTGAGGGCGATGGCTTGAAAGACGAAGACGATGGGCTCGGTGAACATGCCCAGGAGCGAGAGGCGGAAGGCGCGTCCGGTGAGAAAGTAGAACATCACCGTGCTCCAACTGAGGAAGATGAGAATTTCGGCGCCGTTGGTCACCGGGCAGCGACCGTGGAGTTGGCCGCGCAGATGGAGAAAGAGGGATTGAAAGACGAAACCGAGCGCCAGCACGGCGAAATTCAACCACGAAGACTTGCGCGGCTGCCTCCGCCGCAGGGCAACCGCCACGTAGAGGAAGCCGCCCAGAAAGCAGAGCGTCGACAGGGCCAGGAACAGCTTGTCCATCGGTGAAGGTTACGGAATTCAGAGCCTGGCGGACCGCATCGCGCCATCATGGCAAAAGGGGCGCGCAACCTACGGTCGCCCCCCCGGCTTTGCAAATGGTAGGGCTTGGGGCTTGGGGCTTGGGGCTCCACGCTCCACGCTCCACTATTGACCCCTCACCTCATCCACGCCAGATTCGGCCCGTGAACGCCATCGATCTCGACCGACTCAACGCCGCCATCCGGGATGTGCGGGATTTTCCCAAGGAAGGCATCGTCTTCAAAGACATCACCCCCATGCTTGGCGACGCGGTCCTGTTCCGGCTCGCTATCGATGGCCTGGTGGCGCTCATCGACGGCCAGCGGGTCGACAAAATCGTCGGCATCGACGCCCGCGGCTTCATCTTCGGCGCGGCGGTGGCGGACCGGATCGGTTGCGGCCTGGTGCCGGTGCGGAAAAAGGGCAAGCTGCCGTGGAAAACTCACGAGATGAGCTACGCGCTCGAATACGGCGAAGCCACGGTGGAAATCCATGAGGACGCCATTCAGGAAGGAGAAAAAGTGCTCTTGGTCGACGATCTTCTCGCCACCGGGGGCACTTCAGCGGCCGCGCTGGAGCTGGTGCGGCGCCAGGGTGGCGACATCATCGGCGCCAGTTTTTTCATCGAACTCGGATTTCTGGAAGGCCGTCAGGTCCTGGAAACTCTGGCCGCGGGAGGATTTCCGGTGACGGCGTTGTTGAAATACTGAGCCATCTGGCGACCGCGGACTCGGGAGATTCCTCACCCCACGTAACGCTTCACCAGCACGGAGGCGTTGTGTCCGCCGAAGCCGAAGGAGTTGGAGACGGCGGTGTCGATCTTCACTTCCCGAGGGGTGTGGGGAATGTAGTCGAGGTCGCACTCGGGATCGGGGTCGTCAAGATTGATGGTGGGGGGGATGACTCCCTCGTTGATGGCTTTCACGCAAGCGGCGAGTTCCACCCCGCCGGCGGCTCCGAGGAGGTGACCGGTCATGGACTTGGTGGAGCTGACCAGCAGACCGTTCTTCGCGTGATCGCCAAAGGTGCGCTTGATGGCCTTGGTCTCGCAGACATCTCCGAGCGAGGTCGAGGTGCCGTGGGCGTTGACGTAGTCGATGTCCTCGGGATTGGCCCGGGCGTGGCGCAGGGCCATCTCCATGCAGCGGCTGGCGCCCTCGCCCTCGGGATGGGGTGAGGTGAGGTGGTAGGCGTCGGCGGACACGCCGTAGCCGGCGAGTTCGCAATAGATACGGGCGCCGCGCCGCAGGGCGTGCTGTAGCTCCTCGATCACGACCACGCCGGCTCCCTCGCCCATGACGAAACCGCTCCGGTCTTTGTCGAAGGGGCGTGAGGCCTTCTCGGGTTCGTCATTCCGCAGGCAGAGGGCCTTCATATTGCCGAAACCGCTGAGACCCATGGGGGTGATGGTGGCTTCGCTGCCCCCGGCGACGAAGGCGTCGGCGTCGCCCATCTTGATCATGCGCCAGGCTTCGCCGATGTTGTGGTTCGAGGTCGCGCAGGCGGTGACGATGCACATGTTGGGCCCGCGCAACCCCCACTCCATGGACACCATGCCACTGGCGATGTTGGCGATCATCATGGGGATGGTGAACGGCGAGACGCGGGAGGGACTTTTCTGGATCAGGGAGGTGTGCTGCTTTTCCAGGGTATCGAGGCCGCCGATGCCGCTGCCGACCATGACACCGACGCGGGTGGGATCGATGGCGCCCATGTCCATGCCGGAATCGGCCACCGCCATTTTCGAGGCGGCCATGGCGAGTTGGGTGAAGCGGTCGGCGCGGCGGCCGTCCTTGTGGTTGTTGAACCAGGGAGCGGGATCGAAGTCCACGACCTCGCCACCGATCTTGCAGTCGTACTCGGTGGTGTCCATCTGCTGGATGTGGCGGACGCCGCTCTTTCCGGCTAGCAGACTGCTCCAGAAGGTCTCCAGATCGTTGCCGATCGGTGAGACCACACCCATGCCTGTGATGACGACTCTGCGCTCCATATCGAGGGAAAAATTCGGGGGCTAAACTCACCACGCTTGCCCGGCTTTGCAAGACCAAAGGTCCGCCACCGCGCGCGCGGACACCTGTGTCGGACGTTCAGATCTCCCGAACCTTTCCCCGCTCGGTGAGGGCGCCGCAACGCGGGCAATTGAGCAGGTGCCTCTCGGATCGATCCTCAAAGACGTGATCGCAGATGCCACAGATCACGAAATCCCGCCGCCGCTGGCGCTCCCGCCGACTCTGAAACAACTCCGACGCCACCCAGACGCAGAACAGCAAGCCCAGCGCGATGGCGAGGTAGACGATGATGAGGCTGTCCAGAGAGATGCGGATCATGTGATCGGGTTTCAGCGGCCGATATCGAGCCAGCCGCGCTGCAGGGTTTCTCCCCCGGGGGTCGTCTCGGGAGCGCTCTCGGCGAGTGGTTCGAACCTCAGGTGCGATAATACGGTGAGCGCCAGTTTTTCCAGGGCGGGATTGGCTTTGTCCTCCTCGTCGGCGAACTGCACGGAGCGGACGTTGCCGAGTCGATCCGCCGTCAGGGTCAGGCGCACGGCGGCACCGCGGTCGGCGGCGGCTTTCGCGAATGGCTCGAACACCTCGGTGAGGTTCTCGGGTCGGCGAGGCTCACGGTTTGAAAGCCCGCCCCCGATTCGCCAGTTGCGCAGAGTGGCGGGCGCCATCTCCAGGGCTCCGACCGGCGGGAGTATCACCGCCCAATCCTCCCCGAAACCCTCGCCTTCCGCCGCCAATGGCACCCGCCGCAGGCCGAGATCGCCATCGGCGAAGGAGGGGCGGAAGGGCACGGCATGGTCCGCCAATCGCACCCGGGCCTCGGAGCCGGCGGAGGCGGGGCGGAGAAACACGAGCCGGTCGTCGATTTGTCGCATGAGGGCGCTGACTTCGGGCAGGGCGGGATCCAGCAGTCTCACCCGGCTGGGCACCGGCTCCACTCGCGCCGTCACCGGATACACCACCTGAAACAGGTAGAAGCCGAAAAAATGCACCCCGGCCGAGATCGCCAGGAACAGCCCCAGATGGGCGACGACCTGTCGGCGGCTGGACCAGGCGAAGGTCAGCCCGTCATGGCCAGGTGGCTCCCCGGTTGAGGTCGGAGGTTTCATGGAGGCGGCAAACTTCAGCGATCCACGGACTCGCTCGCGGTGGCGTAGGCGAGATCGTATCCATGCTTCAGCACCAGGGTGGAAACTTCCATCACCGCGCCGTAGGCCACTCGGCTGTCGGCGAGCAGAATCACTTGACGAGTCTGCTCGATGCCGGTCACGAGACGCTGCTCCAGTTCCTCACGGGTGACGCGGTCCTCGTTGAAATAGTATCGGGTCACCTCGCCCGGCACGATGGTGAGGATGTGGGATCGCTCCACAGCCGGCAGACTGGACTCGGAAAACGGTAAATCGACCGCCACTCCCGACTTGAGGATGAAATTCGACCCCAGAAGGAAGAAAATCAGGAGCAGCAGCACCGAATCCAGCAAGGGAGCGGTGTAGAGCGGCGCGGTGCGATGGGGCAGTGTCGATTCGAGCTTCACGAGGAAATCGGGGCCACGGATGGACCCTCATTCTCTTCCCTGTCATCTTCATCAACCGGGCGACGACCGGAGGGCATCGCGATGATGTCGGAGCGCTCTCTGCGGAGGTCGCAGACGATGTTCACGATCTCGATCCCGGCGCGTTCCATGTCGTGCATGAGGGTCTTGGCATAGGCACGGAGGAAGGAATACAGGACAAAAGCCGGAATGGCCACCATGAGACCGGCGGCGGAGCTGATGAGGCTGGTGTAGACGCCCTTGGAGATCTCCGTGGCCGTGGCGTAACCTCCGGCGGCATTGACCTGGACGAAGGTGTTGACCAGTCCGAGGATGGTCCCGAGCAGCCCGATGAGCGGCGCCACGTAGGCGACGGACAGGAGGACGGCGAGATATTTTTCCAGCTTCGGGACCTCGAGCTGACCGCTCTCCTGGACGATGGCTTTCAACTCCGTGCGGGGCGAATCATGCCGGATGAGGGCCGAGTGAATGACGCGGGCCACTGGTCCCGGGGTGCCCGCGCACTCGTGCAGGGCCTCGGCGTAGTTGCGGTTGCGGACGAGATTCCTCAGACCATGGAGCAGATCCCCCACATCGATGCGGGCGCGATGAAAATGGAAGTAGCGCTCCAGCGAGATGGCCACCGTGAGAATGCTGCATCCGAGCAGCAGCCACATCAGGGGTCCGCCTTTTTCGATCAAGTCAATCATGGGTAGTGATGTCTCCCTCCTGAGTCCTTTCTCTCATGCCACGAACCGGGGACTCTGACAAGCGCGAAGAGATCACGCGTCGAATCCATCCGGGTGGCTGTTTTTCCAGTGCTTCATTCCAGCAGGTTTCCGGCCAAAGCGCCGTGCATCCCGCTTCAACCGATATCATAGGCGAAGCCCGACCGCGTCGCGGGCGGACTTTCGGCGGTCGGGGCGGTGGCGGGACGATCCTCGGCGGGCTCCCCCAGCAATGCGGCCAGCGGGGCGGCTATCTGGGCCGCCTTCTGGCGCACGATGCCCGCGGGCTGGTTCAGCTCGGCCACTCCCAGCAGGATGTAGCGCGAGCCGATCTGCCGCAGGTAGATGGTGTCTTTGCCCCCGTGGTGGAGACTCTCGACGATGGCCGACTCTCCCAACTCTCTCGCCAGGGAGCGCATGGCGCCAAACGCGCCGGCCACCAGCGCGCCGACCGTGTCCACATCCACATCGGGACGACTGGCGACTCCGGCGACCATGCCGCCACTGCGGTCCACGATCACCGCCATGTCCAGTTCGGCGTCGGCGGCGAAATCACGCAGGAGATCCTCGGCCCGGTCGGCGGCGTCGGCACTCACCTCCACATCATCCCAGTCGAGTGGCTCGCTAGCGTGCGGGACGTCGTTCATGCGTGTATCCTTTCAATCATTGGCTGGCTGACGGGGCGGCGGACCTTCTCCCGACCCCCACAACATGGCGAGGATTTCGGAAAAGGTCAACATAACCCAATTTTCGTCAACTTCCCAGTGCGACTTCCGAAGGCGGACCCGCCGCGCTCCGGGAAGCGTCCCGGGACACTTCCGTCGGCGCGGTCACCCGCGGGGCGCCGGTCCGGGAAACACTGGCACCAGCGGCAGCGGCGGATGCGGCCTCCTGGCGCGGCTCGGCCTCGCGCAGGATCCGGAGCCGACGACGGAAGTGAAAATCGCGCAATACTTTCTGCGTCACCGCGTCGAGGGTGGCAAACACGTTGTAGCCACTGGCCGCGCTGGCGAGGAAGGTCGGACGCGTCACCGAGAGCGCCTCGTCCATCTCCTCGGGCGGCATCGCCCCGGGCAGATCCCGCTTGTTGAACTGGAAAAACATCGGGATGCGATCAAAGGACCGGTTCAGGGAACTCAACGCCTCGCGGGTAGACTCCAGCGCCTCCAGATTCGCCTCCATCCGGGCCGGATCGGAATCGGCGACGAACACGATCCCGTCCACCCCAGTCAGCACGATGCGGCGGGTCTCGGCGTAGATTTTCTGCCCCGGCACGGAGTATAGCTGAAAGCGGGTATCGTAGCCGGCGATGATCGTCGGATGCACCGGCAGAAAATCGAAAAACAACGTCCGCTCCTGCTCGGTCGCGATCGACGCGAGATCTCCCCGCATCGCCGGAGCGAGCCGCTCATGGATATAGATGAGGTTCGTCGTCTTGCCGCCCAGCGGCGTGCCGCAATAGACGATCTTGAACTGAACTTCTCGCGTGTCGTGATTGACGACTGCCATGGGATGCTGCGGGGTGGTGGTGAAAAATGGGGGGTGAGGACGGGCGTCAGTTTTCCAATCCCGGCAGGCCGCGAGCCACGAGTATCAGTTTCTCGCGCACGCCGGGATCGAACTGGCCCTCGGCGTGCGAAACCGTGAGGCAGCACTCGCCGTGGGTAAATAGGCTGATCACGCCGCTGTCGGTGTGAAAGGTGAAGGTCTCGGAGTTCGCCATCCCGGTCGCCTCGGCCAGCTCGCGGGCGCTCCGGGCCAGGGCGCCGGCACGACTCGCCAGATCACCCCCCTCCCGGCCCCGCGGCGCCTGGACCACGATATCCGGCCCGACGATGGCGCAGGCCATCACCCCGGGTAGATTGGCGGTGAGATCCGCCACCCGTCGGTAGGTGAACTCTTCGTTGGTGCCGAACACCGCCCGCAATTCGATGTCGCGAAGACTGACGGACTTTGGCGTGGCGACCGCTTTCGCGGGCGGCACGGCAGGCACTGGCCGCGCCTTTTCCGGCGCCTCCACGGCGGGGGAACGATCCGCTTCGAGTTCGTCGAAAAATCCACCCGCGTCATCGCTGTCCGCGGATTCCTCCACCGCCGCCACTTTCGGCGCGGGGGCGGCGGGCGCGGTGATCTTCTCTTCGGCCACCGGCTCGGGCGCGGGCTTCGGAGGCGCGACCGGTGTCGGCCAGGCGCGGGTGGCGTCGGGCCGGAAAGGCTCCAGATCATCCAGCGAGGCATAAACGCCCGACCCCGCCGAAGTTTCCGCTTTTCGCTCTGCCTCCTCACCACCACCCGTGCTCGCGTCGGAGAACTGATCGAGATCGTCGAAAAATCCACCGCTCTCCGGCTCGTGCCCGACCTCCGCCGACTTGGGGGACGCCTTTCTAGTGGGCAGCGGGGCGAAAGGATCTCCAAGATCGCGACCTCCCTCCCGTGGGCTGGAAGCGGAGGGGAATTGGCTGAATGGGTCCACGGGTTCTCGGGTCGATTTCGATTCGGTCGGGGCGGCTTCCGGGGCTTCCTTGCCCATCGGCAGCGGACCCGGAATGTTGAAACTCTCGAAGGGATCCGCCTTTTTCGGCACGACCGGCTTGGGCGCGGCCGATGCGCTGATCACCGGCGTGGTGGTCGGAATGCGGGGCATGGATTCCGCTCCCGACGCGGATTTTTCGGCCCGTGCTGCCGAGGTGGGCTCGACCGGTTTGGGCGCCGGAGTCGAAGTGCGTGTCACCGAGATGACACGCTTCGGAGCCGGCTTGGGCATCGGCACCTCGGTCCCCACCTCGGCCCCGGTTTCCACCGACGCGGCCGGGAGGGACTCTTTCACCCCCGCCCCTGCCTCGACCTCCGGATTCTCCGGCTCCGTCTCGGCGGCCACCTTCTCGTTGACGATCATCACCGGCTCGGGCGCGGCCGCCATCGTCGTGGGCGAGAGCCAGGAAAGGCCCGCGTCGCTCGCGGCCTCGGAGGCGAACAGCGTCGAAAATTCCGCCTCCAGATCCATCTCCCCGCTGGCCGGCAACAACTCGGGGGCCAGGTCCTGCAACTGGTGGAACAGCTCGTTCTGCGGCAAAGCCACCACCAGCAGGGGATCGATACGCTTCAACAACATCGCCGACTCCGGGTCCGTGTGCCGGGACAGATCCGCGATCCGCAAGGCCACCTCGCCCGTCGCGAGCTGAGGCTCGATCAGGGACATGGGCAGGCGCACCTTCGCCCGCGGCGGGATACTGGAAAAATCGATTCCCGTCCGCGCGGACATCGGCAGCAGCACATCCCGCAGAGAAAAGACCACCCGATCTCCCGCATCCTGCGCCGCGGGAGCGGACTCCACGACCGGCTTTCCCGCCTCCACCGGACGGGTTTCCAGAGGCTCGACCATGCTGGGCGCCGCCACCGCGGGCGACACTTTCCCGGGCGAATCCGTTGATTCACCGAACAGCGAGGCCGGGAAAGAGCCGGACCACAGATCGTCCGCCGCCGGGCGCGGCGATTCGGTCACTTCCGCCGCCACCTCCTTCGGTTCCGCGGGCATCGGCGCGGGCGTCTCGGCCTGCGGCGCGAAAGGATCCCCGGTTTCGACTTCTGGCTCCGACTTCGCCTCCGGTGTCCCGAAATCACCAAAAGGATTTTCCTTTTCCGAATGAGATGCCATCCACGGCTCCCCGGAAAATGGCGAACTCGCGAAAGGCTTTGGCGGCGAGCCGAAGGGATTCGCCAGATCGTCCGCCCCCGTCACCGGAGGCGTCGGCAGCGGCGTCGACGACTCGGGCGCGGGCGAGGGTTCGGGCGTTTTCTCCGGTTCGGCATCGGGTGTCAGCGACACGTTGGACGGTGTCACTTCCCTCTCCGCCGACTTCCAGACAGGCTTGGCAAAAGTGGGCAGATCACCCGAAAATCCGCCCCCGAAAGGCTTCTCCTCGACAGCTTTTCCAAAGCCCCCGAATGCGGTCGCGGGCTCTTCCACGACCTCCGCCGGCCGCGGGGCCGATCCAAATGCCCCGAACAGCGAAGCCGGATTCGACTGCGGCGCGGGAAACCCGAAATCCGATGACCTCCCCTGGGCGACGGGCGCGGGTTCCTCTTCAATCTTCCTCGCCGACTCTTCCACCGGCGCCGGCGTTGGCTCTTCGACCGGAGCCGCCTCCGCCACCGTTGGGGAGGAGAAAGGATTCACGAATCCCGACGACTCCTCCTTCACCACCGCCGCGGAAAAAGGATTGGCGAAAGGAGACTCGCCACCGCCGCGGATCGGTTCCTTCGTCGTGTCGGCGGCGGAAAACGGATTCGCCCCCTCGGAAAAGGGATTGCTCACCGCACCGGCAGCCGACGCGGGCGAGGCCACGCGCTTGCCGAACAGTCCCCGCGGCTCACGCTTGGCACCCATCGCCAACCCGGCAAAAATGCCCCCCTTTTCCGGAGCCGCCTCGGGAGCCCTGCCCACCGGCGGCAGCGTCACCTCCGAGTCGTTCAGCGGCGTGATCTCCGTGGCGAAGATCTCCGGACAGACCGATTGAATGACCGATAGCTTCACCTCCGTGCCCCCATCCGCCGGCAGAGGCACCTCGATACTCTTGTCCAGAGGCAAATGATCCAGCGATACCAACGATGGCGGCAGAAACGGGATCATCTCCCGGATGGAATAGCGTCCCAAGCGGCCCGAGACCTGAGGCGCCACCGGCGAAGCGCCCATCTCGCGCCCGGCGAACAAGGCCTCGAAACTCCCCCGGTTCGTCGGCTGGGGATTGGGCTCGAATCCTCGTGACTCGGGATTGGCCGCAACAGGAGCCTGCCCCACCTCTCGTTCCGGTTCCGCCGCGGAGGCGGAAAACGGATTGGCCGGCTTCTCCACCGAGGCGGAGAATGGATTCGCCGGAGCGCCCCCAGGGGGTTCCCCGCCCTCGGGCCTGTCCTGGGCGAATAGATTGCGGAAGGAGAACGACATCGTTGGTGCGGGTCAAATCAATCGATCTCGGCCGAACTCAGCCACCATCTCAAACACCCACCCAGCAGCAGATCTCAACGGAGAATCGATTTAATTATAGAGATTCCAATAAGCGAGGCTAGCGAATTTGTTCTAGAATTCAACAAAATTTCGAAATTAATAGAAATTAGATTTTTACGGGAAAATTCCAAGCCCGTCGACCATCCCGAACGGGACCATCACCGAATCGCCATCCCACCCGGATCCTCACACCCCCTGCGCCGTCGGTCGCATCAGCACATCGGTAATTTCCACCGTGCGCGGCATCGTGAGCTGGCGCAGCACGATCGCCGCAATCTCCTCGGGTCTCAGGATCGGGTATTGGATGGCCTCATACCGTGCCACCCCGCCCGTGCCCGCCTTGAAATAGTCATCCAGCAGCTCGGTGTCGACAAAACCCGGCGACACACTCGAGACCCGGGTCAGATCCCCCGCCAGCCGCAATTCCTGACGGAGCCCTTCGGTCATCGCCCGCACCGCGAACTTCGTGGCCGCGTAAAATCCCCCCCGCCCCGGCACCCGATGCCCCGACATGCTGCTCATGTTGACGATGTCGCCCCCGCTCTTGGGGAAAAACTTCAGCGCCTCCCGGCTCGCCACCGCCAGCGCCAACACATTCAGGTCCAGCATCTCCCGCCAATCCCCGGTGTCCCCGTCCATCAGCTTCGCCTGTCGACCGACACCCGCCGAGTTGATCAGGATGTCGAGCCGTCCGCCCCAGTGTCCCGCCGCGCCGCGCACCGCCGCGTCGATTTCATTCACCTGGAAAAAATCCGCCACCTCGATCCACGACTCCCCGCCGGCGCTTCCGATGATTTCCGCCACCTCCTCCAATCTCTCCCGTCGGCGCGCGCACAGAGCCACTCTCACCCCCTCGCGTCCCAGAGCGATGGCGATGGCCCGACCGATCCCGCTCGAGGCGCCCGTCACCAGAGCCGTCTTGCCATCCAGATTCACCTCATTCGCCAGGATCATGGCCCAGCATAACCCAACAGGGTCAGGTCCGCGACCCGACAGGGTTCAGTCCGGGGCGGACTTCTTCAGGAAATGCTCGAAGAAATCATAGATCACCGCGTTGGATTCCTCGTTCGGCCCGTGATCCGGACGATTCTGCATCGCGACCCGGTTTTCATACCCCAGCACCCGATTGACCGCGATGCTGTGATTCAACGCCAGCCAGCGATGGGGCGGATCCTCGCTCCCTCCGGATACGAGAAAGGGACGCGGCGCCATCAGGGCGTGCAGTTCGTGCAGGTCGCGCCCCTCTTCGAGCAACCGGGGATATAGGCCGCGCATCGGATTTTCCTCCGTGGGCACCCCGCGCTTCCGCCACGGCCGGGGATGCCATCCCAGATACCAGGGCTCCCAGTAGTTCACGCTCGGACGGGTGTCGAACACGATGCCCGGATCGGACCAGGCGGCGCAGGCGAACTTGTCGTAGAGGCACGAGGCGAACATGGCCCACTTTCCGCCGAAGGAGTGACCCGTGATCCCGATGCGCTCCGGGTCCACCTCCGGCCGGGACGCCAGCACCTGCCAGGCGTTCGCCGCCGCGTAGCCGAGCATGGAGAGCGGCTGCACCTGGGTGTCGTCGATCGACGGCCAGTAGAGCGCGTAGGTTTTGGCCTCGCTGGCCTCCGAGGTGCCCACCGAAAGTGTGACGAATCCGCGCTTCGTCAGCTGATAGGCGAAGTCGCGCAGTTCGTTGCCAAGCCCGACGGCAGTTTCCGGTTCGTAATAGACCGTCACCACGGCGGGCCGCTTTCCCTCCCCGTCGGGCACCAGCAGATAGCCGGTCGTCTTTTCCGCGGGCGTCCAGAGGAAGCGAACCGTGTGTTGGGTGAAATCCTCACGCCGTTCGGTTTTCAGGATCTCGACCTCGGGTTCGGTGATCACCTCCGGCCACGGTCCCATCAGGTCGTGCCACTGTTTCCGGATCTCCTCCCGGCGTCGCGCCCAGTCCTCAGGCGATTTCACCTCGCTCCCATCGGCGAATTTCAGCGGCGAACGGTAGTCTCCAAAATCGTCTTGGAATTCCTCGGGCGGAGCGAAGTAAGGCGCGATTCGCTCCCGGCCCTCACCAGCCCGCGGGGAGCTGGCGGAAAGCAGAAGCGACAGGACGCCGACGAAGTGGCGGAAGGGGATACGCGACATGACGACATTCTGACCGCGAAGGCGGATTTCCCGCAACGCCAATCCCGCACGGCATGACGTCCATGTGGGATCGTCCCGACTTGACGCCCGCCGCCAATCTGGGAGGCTTGGCGCCATGCGCATTTTCCTTCCGATCCTCGCGGTTTTCGGTTCGACCCTGGCCGCCGCGATGGCCGCTCCGCCAAACATCGTCGTCCTGGTCGCCGACGACCTCGGCTACGGGGAACTCTCCTGCCAGAATCCCGACACCGACGTTCCCACCCCGCACATCGACGCCATCGCCGAGCGGGGGGTGCGCTTCACCGACGGCTACGTGACCGCTCCGTTCTGCGCGGCGTCGCGAGCCGGATTCCTGACCGGTCGCTACCAGACGCGCTTTGGTTTCGAGTTCAATCCCATCGGCGCGCGCAACGAGGATCCCGACGCGGGTCTGCCGGAGACCGAGACAACGCTCGCCGAAATCCTCAAGGACGAGGCCGGCTACACCACCGCTCTCATCGGCAAATGGCACCTCGGCGGCAACGCGCATTTCCATCCCATCCGCCGCGGCTTCGACACCTTCTTCGGCTTTCTTCACGAGGGTCATTACTTCGTTCCCCCGCCCTACGAAGGACATATCACTTGGCTGCGGCGAAAAACCCTGCCACTCGGCAGCTCTGGTGATCGCTGGATTTCAAGGGACGGTCGCACCATCTACTCCGCTCACATGGGCCACAACGAACCCGCCTACGATGCCGACAATCCCGTCTATCGCGCCGGCCAACCCATGGCGGAATCCGGAAACCTCACCGATGCCTTCACCCGCGAGGCCATCGCCTTCATCGAGCAAAACGCCGACCGCCCCTTCTTTCTCTACCTGCCCTACAACGCCGTGCACAGCCCTCTCCAGGGACGCGACGATTACATGGAAAAATTCTCCCACATCGGGGACATCCAGCGCCGCATTTTCGCCGCCATGCTGGCGCACCTCGATGACAGCGTCGGCGCGGTGCTCGACAGCCTGCGAAAGGCCGGGCTCGAGGAAAACTCGCTCGTCTTTTTCTTCAGCGACAACGGCGGACCCACCGCGGAACTCACTTCCAGCAATCTCCCGCTGCGCGGCGGCAAAGGCTCTCTCCACGAGGGCGGCATCCGCGTGCCCTTCCTCGCCCAGTGGCCCGGCACCCTGCCGACCGGCCTCGTTTACGAACAACCTATCCTCTCCCTCGACATCTTCGCCACCGCCATCGCCCGCGCCGGGATCGATCCGCCGAAGCACCGCCCCCTCGACGGGGTCGATCTGCTGCCCTACCTCACCGGCGAAGCCGAGGGCGCGCCCCACGACGAGCTGTTCTGGCGGGTCGGCAACAAGGGCGCTCTCCGCGTCGGTGACTGGAAGCTCGTGCGCAATCCCGCACGCGGCGAGGGCAACGACTGGCAGCTTCACCGGCTCGACCGCGATATCGCGGAGACCACCGATCTCGCCGGACGGGAACCCGAAAAGCTCCGGGAACTCATCGGTCTCTGGGAGTCCCGCAACGCTGAAATGATCGAGCCGCTTTTCCGCTGATGTCCTCACCCCCCAAGCGATTCACCCCATGAAGAAACTCGCCACCCTGCTGCTGACAATTCTCGCCCTCGCCGAAACCCGCGCCGCGCCCGCCATCGAACGCGAGACTCGTGATCTCGCGGGATGGACCGTGCGCGTAGATCGCCGTCTTCTGCCCGACGGCGCCGAGGCCGCCATCGGAAAGACCGCCATCGATCTGCTCGAGGCGGATCTCCGGCGCATCGCGATCATGGTGCCCGCGCCGAGGCTGACCCAACTCCGGGCGGTAACCATCGTGCTCGACTACGAATACGGCGGGCTCAAGCCCATGCAGTATCATCCGTCGGCCGAGTGGCTGGAGGACAACGGCTACGAGCGTTCCCTCGCCCGCTGCGTCCACATCCCGCGAGCCGCGGGCTACATCGACCCGCAACACGTCTTCACCCAGCCCAGTTGCGTCCTGCACGAGTTGGCCCACGCCTTTCACGATCAGGTCCTCGGCTTCGATCATCAGCCGATTCGTTCCGCCTTCGCCCGGGCGCAGCTCGACAAACGTTATGAGAAGGTGCTCTTCATCCGCGGGGGCGAGCGTGAGCATTACGCGCTGACCAACCACAAGGAGTATTTCGCCGAAGCGACCGAGGCGTGGTTCGGCACCAACGATTTCTACCCATTTGTCCGATCCGAGCTGATGGCCCACGACCCGGATCTGGCGCGTGTGCTCGCCGGTTTGTGGGGGGAGTGATGCGCCGAAAATGACCCAACAGAGTCGGGTCGCCGATCATACCCTGTTGGTGATGGGGAGAGGGGGGGATGAACCGCAGAGAGCGCGGTGGTGCGCAGAGTTTTTTCCTTTGGTGATGCCGGACTGAAATTTCTCCGCGATCCTCCGCGTCCTCCGCGGTGCCCGAATCGGAGTCCCGAACTTCACGCTCCCTGCCGCACGCGCCGCGCGAGGAATTTTGAGAGGGGGACTCAACAGGGTCAGGCGCGCGACCTGACCCTGTTGGGTCGGTAGAAAAAGCGGGGCCGGGATCAGTGACAGCCGCAGCCCGAGCCGCAACTGCCGCCTTCCTCCTCCTCGTCATCGTCGTGATGATGATGACCGCCGGAGTGGACGTGACCGTGCGAGATCTCTTCGGGCTCGGCTTCCCGAATGGAGACGACATCGACTTCGAAATGTAGGGTCTCGCCGGCGAGCGGGTGATTGCCGTCGAGTTTCACGCTGTCGTCGCCGACTTCCTGAACCGTGAAGAGACGCATGCCCGCCGAGGTCTCGGCGGAAAAGCGCATGCCGGGGGCGAGGTCGTCGGCGGGGAGATGCTCACGCGGCACGTCAATGACGAGGCTGTCGTCCTGCACTCCGTAGCCCTCTTCAGGGGAGACGGAGACTTTCAACGAATCGCCCTCGGACTTGCCGTCGAGCGCTTTTTCCAATCCGGCGACCAGATTCCCGTGGCCGTGGAGATATTCGAGGGGTTCGCGTCCCTCGCTGGAGTCGACGATCTTGCCCTCGTCGTTGGTGAGTTTGTAATGGATGGAGGCGACTTTGTCTTTTTCGATGGTCGGCATGGGGATGGTGTCCTTTCGCTAGGTTCGGGGAGGGAGGGAGTCGATTCCCCCAAAAAAAGGGAGCGGCCTCGGGTTGAATCGAAGCCGCTCCGTGAAGTGTCTTAAAGTCTCAGTTTGGCTGGGGACGTGACCTTACCAGTCATCGCGACCACCGCCGCCGCTGCGACGATCTCCGCGATAACCGCCGCCACCGCCACCGCCGCCGCGACGTTCACCGCCGCCGCCGCCGCCACGATAGCCGCCACCGCCACCGCCGCCGCGACGTTCACCGCCGCCGCCGCCGCCACGATAGCCACCGCCACCGCCACCGCCACCGCCACCACCTCCACGGTAGCCACCACCACCACCGCCGCCGCCGCCGCCACCGCGGCGCTCTTCGGCCTCGTTGACGCGCAAGGGACGACCGCTGCATTCGGCGCCGTTCAGCGCCTCCATGGCGGCCTCACCGGATTCCCGGTCGGCCAGGGTCACAAAAGCGAAGCCACGCTGACGGCCGGTGTCCCGATCAACGGGATAAAAGAAGTCTGCCAGGGGCTCCCAGGGAGCGAACATGCCCCGAAGCTCGGCTTCGGTGGTTTCGTAAGGAATATTGCCTACGTAGAGTTTCACGGATTACTGCGGTTGTTGGTTGTTGGGTTGCTTGATTGAAGAGCCTGTTCCGAACTTTTTCGGATGTGTACGAGATCCAGAATCAAGCCCCAACAAAATGACAGGGAAACCCTCACTGGCGACCAGGTGCCGAATACGGAAGCGGAACAAACTTTACAGGGTAGCAGCGGCCGGAACTGATTTGGGGCCGCTTGACCGATACCTTCGTCTGAATTATCCGGGGCGCAAGTGCTATTCTGAGGCCTCCGTGAAGCCGGATCAGCGGCCTTTTTGACGCACCTGACGCCGGACCCGGGGACGCTCCTCCGTCGGGATCGCGACGGGTGGGGGGGACGGTTCGGGACTCTCGGCGGCGGTCTCCGGCGGTGTCACCGCACCTTCGGTGGATGCGTCCCCGCCGCGCCAGTCATGGGCGTAGAGCTCCAGTCGCCGGGATCCGGTCTTGCCCTCCAGGTCGAGTTTCAGCCACCCGTCCTGGTTCATGAAATAGAGGTCGCCCCGTCCGGTTTCGTAGTCGAATTCCTTGAGTGTCTCGAGGCTGAGCCGGGTGGCGCTCTTTTTCAGTTGGGACCACTCCTCGGGCAGATCGGCGATGAATTCTCCCAATTTGGTGAAATCGATGCGCCCCGGCGAGAGAGCCTCAATTTCGCCCCAGGTCTCGCCGAATACCAGCCCTTTGCCCTCGGACACGAGCTTGGCGTTGACTTCGCCCTCCATCAGAAAGTTGTCCGGCGCGACGACCTCAGTCACCGGCCCCATCGCGAAGGTGGTGCCCGCCAGCCACGCGTCCCAGCGCCCGACATCATCCAGATAGACATTGAACTGCCCCTCGGCGTAACCGCCGTAGGCTTCCCCCCCGAAGCGACCATAGACCCCGGCGGTGTCGTAGGTCACGGTGAGGTAGAGTTTTTCGACCTCATACTGTTTCCACATAGCCCGGTCGAGGGTGAAGGTCTGGACAAGGTTGTTGTCCTCCTGCTTGATGGGCACATTGAACTCGACCTGTCCCGCCAAGCCAAACAGGTCGAGTTCCAGATCGGGAAAGCGATAGACGTACTGCTGCTCCCGCGGGATCTCCAGTTTCAGCGCGATCTCCCCGTCCTCCATGTTGGTGCTGGCGTTGAACGGGAAGGGCACCATGCCGATGGGGCGGCCGGTGGGCGCGATGACGATCTTGCCGAAGTGTGCGTTGATCTGGCGGATCTCCCACTCGCCGGCGGCATCCCCGGACCCGGAAGCCATCGCCGTCTCTCCCTCCACCCCGAAACCGACCCCCTCGTTCTGCTGGCGGTAGTTCCGCTGGTAATCGATCCACCAGAAAAGTCCCTGCCCCACGTGGATGGCGGGACTGATAAGATCGATCTTGTCCACGCGCTGATTCACCAGTCCGGCGAAGGAAAACTCCACGAAAATGGTCGGCAGAAAGGCCACGGTGATGAAGGAGTCATAGGGGTCGCGGATTTCGATCCCGGTCAGCTCGACTTTCTGGACGCGATCCTGCGCCAACAATCCCCCGTGACTGAGCGGGATGTCCTCCAAGCGCGTCTCGATGGCAAACTCCAGCCCCTCGATCTGGGGGATCAGTGACTCGAAACGCACCTGGCTCTCCGTGATCGCGAACTCGCCCACCCGCCACTCGCCCTCCTTCGCGGGCGCGGCGGCCTGATCCGGTGGCGGCGCGGGAGCATCCCCCGCGGCGGCCTCCTCCCCGGCCGCGCCATCGACCATCTCTTGGAGGCCCTTGCCGAGCTGAAATTCCCCGCCCCTGACCTCGATGCTTTCCACCCGGCGATCCCGCTGCACGCCCTCGGCGGTGAAGTCGATGGTCAGCTCGCGGACAAAGGCGACGTCCCGCTCGCGGATGGCACCGCGCCGGTCGGCGGCATCCGTCTCGCCGGGAACGGCATCCTGGGGAAACAGCCCGCCCAGGGCCCCGCCGCCGAGCGCGGTCCCTGAGTCCGGCATGGTCTCTCCCTCCCGGCTGCGGAGACGGGCATCGGTGAGTTGGAAACGATACGGGGTCGACTCCCCCTCCCCACCCGGCGAGGACTCGAGGGAAAAACGTCCCTGCAACTTGGGCAGGCGCCCCCCGAGAGCGTCGGTGTCGAGCCGGATGGCGCCGTCGCTCACCCTGAGATCCCCCACTCTGTACACCGGACCATCGCCACCCCCCTGGCCGGAGCCCGGCGTCGTCCCGGGCGAAAAGCCCGCCACCCAGTCGGGCAGACGATCATCGGTGAGGTCCAGCAGCGGACGGGACACCCGGAGGGCGTCGAGACGACCCGCGTGGCGCCAGGAATCGAGGGAGAACTCCACATCGACGGCGTCGCAGGCAACGATGCTCCCGCGCCCGACGGAGCCCACCCGCAGATCCCGCAGCCCCAAAATCTGCCCCGTCTGGCTATCGAAGTCGGCATCGAGATCGGCGAGATTCCCTTCCCAGCGCAGACTCAGATCCGGCAGCGCCCGGCCCTCCCATTCCCAACCCGACACCGACAGCTCCCCGTCGCGCACGGCCAGCGATCCCAACTCCCAAGGAGCGGAGGCCTTTTCCTCCCCGCTCTCGCCGGTCGCAGTCACAACCATCTTCGCCAGCGAAGCCGGGGTCAGCGACAGGCGCGGGGCGATGAGGGACACCGACTCCAGTCGACCGCGGGACAACAGGCTGGCAGGATCGAGGGTGATCTCCAAAGCGCCGATCTCCGCCGTCGGCGCGGTGTCCCCGTCACGCGCACCCTCGTGGGCATCGACCACGACTCCCTCCAGAGCCAAACGTAAAGGGTTCGCCGAGCTGATATCGCCGCCCGCCAGGCGCAGCTCCCGCCAGTTGATCGAGGTGCCGAAGGCCACATCCGGCAGCCGCGGGCCCGGCGCGAGTTCGCCTCCCGCGAAACCCGCGAGGGACACCCGGGCGTCGGAGATTTTCAGCACGCCGATCAGCACCTCGAAGGCGTCGGTACCCGCCGGAGTTTCCTCCAACGACGTCCTGGCATCGGAAGCCGTCTCCGTCGGCAACCAGTCGGGGGTGATCGCCAGAGTCGGCCGTGTTATGGCCAATTCCCCAATCTCCAACCCGCCGAGGTCGGCCCGCACGCGGCCACTGACCGCGATCCGCTCGATCCGCCCCCCGCTCGCTCCTTCCCCGACACGCACCTCGGTGAGACGCAGGCCCAGGGGCTCGCGGTTCAGCCAGTCTTCCGAGGCGAAATCCACCGTCGGCACGCTCAGGTCCCACTTCGCCTCCAGTCGTGGCGCCCGCGAGGTGTCGATGGTCAGTTCGCCGCCGATCACTTCCACGCGATCGGCAATGCGACCGAGATAGGCCAGGTCCGGGGTGGCTGGCGCGGCCTGCTCCGGGTCGATGACGCCTTTTTCCCCGATCCCGAGGCGCTCCAGGCTGGCGTCGTCGATACGGATCACCGGCCCGCGGAGCGTCACGGTCTGGAATTTCCGCTCCTCACGCAGCTCCTGGAGATCGTAGGTCAGATCCATCCCCTCGAGACTGACCCACGGCGCGTCCTCGTCATCGGCCAGCTCCCGGGGCGGCCGCACGCGCACGTCGTCGATGTGCACTTCGCCCGTGCGCGAGACATCGACCAGCCCCAGTTCCACCCGGTAAGGAGCGGCGAATCGCGCCACCACCACATTGGCCAGGTCGGTGAGATTTCGCCAGGCGAACCACGCCACCAGTCCGCCGATGAGAATGATCACGATGGAGAGCGCGAAAAACCATCCCGCCAGTTTCAGCAACCAACGCCCCAGCCATCGCAGACGACGCTTCTCGGCGACGGTGGGACTGGGGGCTGACTTCGACTCGGACATGGCGGACTCGCACCCTCACTCTCTCGCGCTATCCCCCCGCCATTCAAGCAGTGTCTGACTGGAATCGGGATCGATGCCCTCCCACGAGTCCACCACGGCGAAACGCTCGCGATCATCCAACCAGAGGAATCCGTCGGGCACCTCGACGCGATTGAACGCGGGATAGCCGTAGGCGACCAGCAGCCGGGCGTCTTTTGCCCGCGCCTCCGCCGCCAGAGTCTCCAGTTCGGCGAGTGACACCGCCGAGCGCGCTTCCGGCGCGTAGAGCGGCATCATTTCCGCGCCGTGCCCGTAGACTACGAAGATCACCGCCCCCGCCTCTCGGGACTCGATCTCCAGTACCCGCTCCGCAACCTCACGGAAAGGGGAGAAAGGGAAAGAGAGCAAGCTCCGAGACTGGGGCGCCGTCAGCCCCAGGAATGCCGCGAACAAGCCTATCCGGCCCACAAGCATTGCCCCCCCCTCACCCCGGGTCGGCGCGCACACCGCCCCCAACAGCAAGGCGAAGGGGATGACGATAAAGATGGAGAATCGCGGATAGAAAAAAGTCCCCGAGACCGCGAAGGCCGCCAGCAAGGCCGCCCCCGAGATGAGCAGCGCCGTCAGCGCGATGCCCATCTCTCTCTGGAGGCGCCACCAGCGGAATATTCCGACGATCACGGCACCGGCGAGGCCGACCACCGCCAGCCAGATCGCCCACCCCGCATCTCCGAGGTTTGCCAGCTCCCAGACCCGCTGCCCGCCGCCGAACAGGTCAAAGACCAGCTCCTTGAGCAGGTCCGCCCCGATGGCGTGTTCGTTGTGGTTCGCGTTCACCTCGTCGAGCCACCGCGACATCTGGAGGAGATTCGGGCTGAATACCTGGATGAAGAGCATGCCCGCCGCCACATTCACCAGAAGCAAGCGTCCCAGTGCCGCCAGCCTGTCCCGGCGCCCTTCCCATCCGCGCATGATGAGAACCACGGCCGCGCCGAAAAGCCCCATCGCCACGAAAACCGCGTGGGGAAAGGACCAAACCAACAGCGCCTGGTTGATCCCCAGCCCCCACCAGGCCCACCACCGGGACCGTCCCGCCCGGAAAACCGCCAGCAACCAGAGCAGACCCGCCGCCGTCCAGAGCATGACCCAGGAGTAGCCGCGCAGATCCACCCCATGACGAATCGCCCACGGATGGATAGCCAGCACCAGCGCCGCCATCAGACCGCCAGCCGGCATGCCCCCACGCGCCCCCACCAGTGCCACCGCCGCGACGGCCCCGAGACTGGCGAGAAAGTTGGGAAACCGCACCGCCAGATCGCTGAAGGCGTGCGGAGCCTCCGGCCTGGCGACGGCTTTCCACACCACGTGACTCAGCCGGGCAGGAAACGACGCCGCCGGGTGGTTGGTCGGCCGGGTGTAGTACCAGAGCGCCCGCCGCCAGTTGGATTCCGCGAAGTGGCGATCCTCCACCGGCGCGTCCTCCTCCCCGATGTAGTAGCCCACGATGCTGTATTTGATCCCCCAGAGTTCGTCCCACCACAGACTGCCAGAGGCCAGGGGCAAACGCGCCGCCCCCCCCAGCAGAATCACCGCCCCCAGGCATATCCAGAAACCTCTTCGCGGCCTGTCGATGCCATCAAAGCCGCGGCCGGGACCGAGCTTCAGACGCGGCGCCCACAGTCGCACCGTAGCCAGCAGCGCCATCACCAGGGAGAGATTCGCCGCCGCCGTGATCCAGAGCGCGGTGACGAAGTCCGCCTCCGGGCGCGCCCGCTTGCCCGCCGCGATCCGTTCCGCCGATTCGCGCGCCGCGTCCCACGGGGTATCGGCCAGCAGCAGATACCCGGCGAGGCCTACGGCGGGCAGCCCGAGACCGATCACCCATGGGCGAAGCGAGTTCCGGGGAGCGCTCATGGTGTTTCAGACCGGGGATGATTTTTTCACTCCACCACGAACCACGGATTCAGGAGATTCTCCTTGTTGTAGGCCAGCGGCTCGCGGGTCTCCCAGTTGAGCACCCGCCGACCGGCCTCGCGAGCCACCGCGTCGGCGGCGCCGGTGTCCCACTCCATCGTCGGCCCGAGCCGCGGGTAGACATGGGCGGCACCCTCGGCCACCAGACAGAGCTTCAGCGAACTGCCGGAGGAGCGGAACTCCACCGCCTTGCCCTCGGCCTCGAGCGCGGTGACAAAATCCCGCACCTCGTCAGTGAGATGCGAGCGACTCGCCACCACCACCACCGCGTCGGCATCCCGATAGTGCGGGCCGCCGGTCAGCCGTCGGGGCGTCCCACCCTCCACCGACAGCCAGGCGCCGCGGCCGCGCGCCGCCCAGTAGAGGCGATCCGCGGCGGGTTGAAAGACCACGCCCGCCACCGGCTCGCCGTTTTCGACCAGAGCGATGTTGACGGTGAACTCGCCGTTGCGCTTGATGAACTCCTTGGTGCCATCGAGCGGGTCCACCAGCCAGAAACGCTCCCAGTCCTTGCGCTCCGCGTATGGCAGCGTGCGCGTCTCCTCGGAAATGACGGGTATGTCCGGATAGCGCTCCGCCAGCGACGCGATGATGACTTCGTTCGCCCGTCTGTCCGCCTCGGTGAGGGGGGATTGGTCGGCCTTCACATCGACGGAAAACTCGGTGCCGTAGACTTCCAGGATGGCGTCACCGGCGCGCCGGGCGACGGCGTTCAGAAAATCAAGATCGAGCGATGCTGGGGACATGAGAGATATTTGGTAAAAGGGCCAACCTGATCGCGGCCGGGGGGCTTCTCAACCGGAAACACGGACGGTATCCACCGGACTCAACCCTGTCAGGTCGGCGACCAGACCCTGTCAGGTCATGCTGTCGAGCTGGCTTTTCACCCACTCGAGAGCCTGGGAAGCCTGGTCATCCTTGGGATTGGCGGAAAGGTAGGCCTCCCACTGTGACTGGGCGGTCTGGTAATGCTCTTTGGCGGCGTCCTTGTCGCCGACTTGGAAGGAGGCGTAGCCGAGCTGACCCTGAGCCTGGGCGTAGAGCCGACGGTAGGCGGGATTGGAGCCATCCACGGCAAGCAGACGCTCGATGAGAGTGTTGGCCGACCGCAGGGTGTCGCGGCATTCGGCGTGTCCGCCGCGGTCGGACTGGAGATTGGCGAGGCTGCACTTGCGCTCGGCGAGGGCGAAGATGAGTTCGGTGGCGGCGCCGGAGCCGGCCTCGGAGATGACGGGTTGGAGGATGGCGATGGCTTTGTTTTCCCAGTCGATGGCGGTGGCGGCCTGGTTGGCGTCGCGCTGTTTGTTGGCGATGGCGCCGTAGCAGTCGGAGAGCGCGGCGAAGATGTCGATCCTATGCCGGTTCTTCGGCAGCGCGGCCACTTCGGCGAGGACCTTGGCCGCGGCGATGAGTTTCTCGACATCGTCCTCGGCCAGGGCGACCTCGGTGAGGGTCTTGGCGAGGCCGAGATGGTAGTCATCGACGGCGGCGTTGAGTTTCACCGCTTCGGCAAACAACTCGGAAGCCTCCCGGTAGGCGGCGGCGGCGCCCTCGCGATCTCCGCTCAGGCGCATCATCCCGGCGGCGGCGGCGCTGGCGCGGGCCAGCCCGCCCGCCACGCGATGGTCATCGGGCAGATGCGGCTGGAGAGACAGGAGGATGCGGACGGCCTCGGCGAGTTGCGCCTTGGTCTGATCGTAGGCGCCCAACTGGCGCTGGATATCGGCCTGGAGCATGCGGACGTCGGCGATGGCGAGCGCCGGATCCGGCTTGGTGGGCTCGGCCTCGTAGACCTGGAGCCAGAGCTTGATGGCATCATCCAGGGCCAGCAGGCTGGTGTCGGGTTGCTTTCGGAAATTGGCGATCTCGGCGAGCCGGGTGTTCACCAGCGCCAGGTCGCGCACCAGCTCGGCGGGCGTGGTCCTGGCCGCGGCGCGGACTTGCTCGAGGCGGACTTTGGCGGTGAGAAAATCGGCCTCGGCGGCGGCGTAATCTCCCAGCTCGAAATGGATCTCGCCCAAAAAGCGGGCGGCTTTGGCGGAGGGGGTGAGGAAATCGGGCGCGTCGCCGTAGATCTGGAGCAGGGATTGGTAGTAGTCGGCGGCCTCGGACAGGGCCTTGCGCCGCTCCTCGATGAAGCCGGGCACATCGCTGTCGCGGTTCTCCAGGACCAGCTCGAAAAAGCGGTCCCCGATGTCCTGTGACGCCACGAGCAGTTTCTTGCCTTCCTGGGTTTGTTTGCGGATCTCTTCCCGCATTTTTTCCTGGATCTCGTGGCCCTGCTCCTTGATCGCCTCCAGCTCCAACTCGGTGCGGGCTTTCTGATCCTCGGTCGCCTCGATGGTCTTCTGGATGGATGCCACGTGCTGCTGGGCTCCCTCGCGGGTCAGATCCAGCTCGCCGCGCACCATGCGCCACTCGGCGAAGAAAAACGCCGCCGCCGCCGCCCCGAACAGTGACAACACCGCCGCCGCCGCCGCCGCCCGTTGCCAGCGCGCGGCGCGCTTGAGCACCCGATGCCGACCCTCGGACGCCTGACGCTCGGCCTCGGCCAGCGCCAGCTCGTGATCGCACTCGGCAAATGCCGCCACCACATCGCGCATGTCGGGGAATCGCTCGCGGGGATCGACCGCCATGCAGCGCTCGATGACCTCGCGGCGCTTGGCCTCGACCTCGGAGGTGGCGGGCTTGGGCCAGATGATGCGCTCCTCCTCGACGATCCAGTCGACATAGCGCTCCGGCTGATCCAGCACGGTGCCGAAAGCGGCGGCCGGCACATGGCTGAAGCCCTGAATCTCCCGCAGGTAGGCCTGATACTGCTGCTCCAGTCGGGGAAACCGGCCGGTGAGGAGCAGGAACGAGATGACCCCGAAGGCGTAGACATCCCAGCGCTTGCCGGCCCCGTGGGAGGGGTCGCCATTGTCCAATTGCTCGGGACTGGCGTAGAAGCCTAGATCCCCCATCTCCAGATATTGCAGTCCGGTGAGGTAACCCTGCCCCCAATCGGCGATCTTGATCTGCCACTGGTCGGGATTGGCGCCGCCAGCCAGGAAAATGTTCGCCGGTTTGAGGCCTCCATGGATCACCTCCAGGCGATGGGAAAACGCGAGGGCCTCGGCGATCTGATCCACCAGCCTCAAGGCGTCGGGCGGCGGGATCTCCCCGATGACCGAGTCCAGGGAGCGCGTGTGCCACTCGCCCGTCTTCGGCTCCCGCTCCCCGTAGTAGGGCGAGATGTAGAAATAGGGAAACTCGGAAAAATTGAAATCATAGACATCGGCGATCCCCGCATGCCGATCCTTGCCCGAGAGCGCCCGGATACAGCTCGATACCATGCCAGGATTGATGGACTGGGCCTTGAGGAACTTCACCACCCGCGTCTCACGCCCCTGGTAGGTGCAGCGCACGGCCACTCCGCAGGCGCCCTCGCCGATCAATTCGTCGTATTGATAACCTGGCAGGTTCGGGAGTTTCATGCCCTCGGCAGCGGCGGTCGTTTGGAGGAAACAGGCGGGATAGGGGGCGCCAACGGGCTCATGCCTGGGCGATGGCCGCGGCAACGATGGTCTCCCAGTCTTCGGCTATCCGGTCGGGACTTCCGGGCGTTTTCCCGGCCCGGGCATACCAGTAGCCGGCGTTTCCCAGATCGCCCTCGATCAAATGCAAATGCGCGTGCACCCACGAAGCCATGGCCGAGGACAGATCCTGCACCAGTTCATGGGCCTGGTCCCACTCGCCTTTCCGGGCGCACCACAGCGCCCGCAGCACATCGGAGCACCCGTCGGGCGGCGCCGTGCCGATCTCGACGGATTGTTTGAAGGATTCCAAAGTCATAAAGCCGTAGTCTACCGTTGCCGATCACCCGCCGCAACCTCGCCCTGCTCCCGCGACAGACTGCTTCACAAAACGGATCAATTCTGAAATCCTTAGTCCGAAATGTCCGACCACGCCACCCCTTCCCTCCGCACCACGACCGTCGGTTCCTGGTCCCCCATCGACTGGCTGCTCGCCTCGCGCGGCGGTGAGCAGGCCGTCCTCGACGCCACCGCCGTCGTCATCGGCGCCCAAAGTCGCGCCGGCATCGATCTGCCGACCGATGGCGAACTCTACCGCTACGATCCCGATCACCCGGACACCAACGGGATGATCGAGTATTTCACCCGACAATTGGGGGGCATCGATTCCGCCGTCGGCGTCTCGGACGCGCGCCGTTTTCAGGACAAACAGGACTTTGCCTGGCGGCAGAAACCGGCCGGAGTCGTCCGCGAAGCCATCACCGAGGGCACGCTCGACCTCGCCACGGCCTGTGCCCGGTCGAGATCCGTCGCCGACGGTCCACTGAAGTTCACCCTCACCAGCCCCTACATGCTGGCGCGCACCCTACTCGACGACCATTACGGCGATTTCGACTCTCTCTGCCTGGGGCTGGCCGACGCCCTCGCCGCCCAGGTCGACGCGCTCGACTGCGACTGCGTCCAGATCGACGAAGCCAACGTCCCCGGCAGCCCCGAGAACGCCCCCATCGCAGCAGCCGCCATCAACCGCATCCTTGACCGGGTGTCCGTCGAGAAAGCCGTCCACTTCTGCTTCGGCAACTACGGTGGACAGACCATCCAGAGCGGACAGTGGATGGCGCTCATCGAGTTTCTCAACTCCCTCCACACCGACCACCTCGTCCTGGAGCTGGCCCACCGTCCCCCGGACGATCTCGAGGCGCTCCGCGACATCGACCCGCGCATCCGGCTCGGCGTCGGCGTCATCGACATCAAGGTCAACCACATCGAGACGCCCCACGAAGTCGCCAAACGGCTCGAAACCGCCGCCCGCGTCCTCGGCCCGGAGCGCCTCGGCTGGGCCCACCCCGACTGCGGCTTCTGGATGCTGAAACGCTCCATCGCCGAGCGCAAGATCGACGCCCTCGTCAAAGGACGCGATCTCTTCCTCGGCGAGAGTTGATCCGGCCCCTCCGGCGTGGTAGAGGCGCAAGCCCTCCCCCGCCATCTCCCGACCCGCGCGCCCATGAGCCACCTCCTCATCCGAGTCTGCCCTTTCTGCTACACCGACAACAGCGCGGTCAAGCGGCTCCCCCTCGGACCCAAGAAATGGCCACTCAAAACCTGCGCCGCCTGCGGATTCACCTACCTCGAAAAAGCCGCCGCCTACGTCGAGATGGAAGAAAATCTCGCCTGGGAGAAAACCTCGAAAGAGGAGACCGCCCGGCGCGCCGCCGAGGAGCCGAGCATCACCAAGGTCAGCACCGCCGCCAAAAAATTCCGGGCCGAGAAAATCAAGCGCGACAAACTCGGCGACCTCATCACCCGGCAAGTCCGTGGCGAAGGCACCGTCGTCGATATCGGTTGCGCCAACGGACGCGCCCTCAAGGCGCTCTCCGACCGCTTTCCCGTCGCCGGGGTCGAGATTTCCAAAGCCCTGGCCGCCAAGGCGCGCAAAAACGTGCCCCAGGCCAACATCGTTCAAGCAGACGCCGTTTCAGGCTTGCGTCAGTTGGAGGAAAACTCCTGCGCCTGCGTCATCATGAGTTCCTTTCTCGAGCACGAGATCGAACCCCGCCTTCTGCTCGCCGAGACCCTGCGCGTCCTCCGTCCCGGCGGCGTCTCCATCATCAAAGTGCCCAACTACGGCTGCCTCAATCGACGCTTTCGGAAGAAAAAATGGTGCGGCTTCCGTTTTCCCGATCACGTGAACTACTTCACCCCGCGCGGCATCGTCGCCATGGCCCGCTCCACCGGCTTCGAAATCCGGCGCTTCCGTTTCCAGGATCGTCATCCCTTCAGCGACAATCTCTGGATCGTCATCGCCAAGCCGGAGACTCCCGCGCTCCCGACCTCCGAGGCCCGCGCCTGCTCGCGCCCGGAGGAGACCTCAGCCCAATAGCCTCGCCGCGTCCTTGGCGAAATAGGTCAGGATCATGTCCGCCCCGGCGCGCTTGATGCCGGTGAGCGACTCCAGCATCACCTTCTCCTCGTCGATCCAGCCGTCGGCGGCCGCCGCCTTGATCATGAGGTATTCCCCGCTGACCTGGTAGGCCGCCAGGGGCAGATCGATTTCCTCGCGGAGCAGGCGGATGATGTCGAGATAAGGCCCCGCCGGCTTCACCATCAGGATGTCGGCCCCCTCCGCCACGTCGAGTTCGGCTTCCCGCAGAGCCTCGCGCCAGTTCGCCGGATCCATCTGGTAGGTCTTCTTGTCGCCCGCCTTCGGCGCCGAATCCAGCGCCCCGCGAAAGGGTCCGTAATAGGCTGAAGCGTATTTCGCGGTGTAGCTGAGGATGGAAACCTCCTCGTGAGCCGCCTCGTCCAGAGATTCCCGGATCGCGCCGACCCGACCGTCCATCATGTCACTCGGTGAAACGATGTCGGCGCCCGCCGCCGCGTGGCAGAGCGCCTGGCGGCAGAGTATCCCGACCGTTTCGTCGTTGAGAATGCGGAGATCGCCCGTCTTCGTGTCCTTCTCGACGATGCCGTCGTGCCCGTCCGAGTTGTAGGGATCCAGCGCCACGTCGGTGATGACCACCAGGTCGGGATAGGCCTCCTTCACCGCCCGGATCGCGCGCGGCACCAAGCCATCCGGGTTGAAACACTCCTCACCCTGGGGTGTTTTCAGCGATTCCGTGATCGCCGGAAAAAACACCACCGCCTTCACCCCCACCGCCGACGCTTCCCCGACCTCGCGCACCAGGCCCTCGAGGCTCCATCGGTGACAGCCCGGCATCGAGGTGATCGGTTCATCGGCATCACCCGCGTGAATGAAGAGCGGGTAGATCAGATCCGCCGGAGACAGTGCCGTCTCGCGCACCAGCCCGCGCACGGCGGCCGACTTGCGATTGCGCCGGGGGCGGATGGGGAGGGACATTTTTATCGACATGATGGAAAAACAATCCATAAGCCCCCTTTTGCAAGCGAATGCGAGCAGGCTGAAGATACGTCACGGGTTGTCCCCCTCGTCTTGCGGAGCTATTTTAACTCTACCCCCCATCTGTATCGGCGTAACACTCTCGGGAACCCGCTCGAACAGGGAGGGATCTGACGAAACGCGACGCAAAATATCGTCGAGCCCACTAACCAAACTGAACTCGAACTGTGCCGCCTCCCGTACACTGGGAAAAGGTGACTCCATCAAGGTCAGCAGCAAAGCCCCCATATCAGCCGAGTCTTCGTTGGAAAGTATGTCCGCAGCCCCCAGTTGGACCACTTCCGATGGAGTCGAAACGGCTTTCTTCAACAGCCGTCGGCGAATCACAACGGGCTGCACCTCAAGCACTTCGAGCGCTCGCACCTGCACCCCCGAGGCGGGATCCCGCAGAGCGTTCGCAAGCAAGGGCTCGATAAAATCTCCCGTATTCTCTCTCAAAGCGAAAATAGTCTCCTCTCGCACTGTCGCATCTCGATGATTCATTAACTCGGTGTAGATTCGACCCTTATCCTCCCGACTTAAATCTGTCGTATCCATGATCACCAAGAGGTGCTTAACTAGGTCAGGATCACCACCTGAAAGCAGCGGCGCCAGTCTCGAAAAAGAGCCTTCATTCCAAGTGCCCAAGAGCTGCTCAAGTTCCCATTCCGCTTCACCAAGGTCCATCTCGGATGATATTCCCGAATCATCCCAAGGAACAGTGGTGGGAGATCCGCCATCAACAGTCCCAACCGTTTCCGACTCGATTGTCTCCATCGGCAAACTCGACCCCTTATCGGATCGGTATCCCGAATTGATGAAAAATAACGAACCGAGCCCAAACGTCAGGAATAGACCGACCAACCATAGTCCTCCAGACTTCTCTAATAATCGAGCGGGCATGGCCGATGCGCGTTCATCCAAGCCTATCGCACGAATTCTCGATAGCCGCCATCAAGCAGAACCGCCCTCACCAAGTTGATGCCGAATTCAATGGTGCCTGGATTGGCGCCATTGAGTGGTGGATAGGTGGGATCATTGGCGCTTCGGCTAAGATTCCGATTCATCACATAGCGGTAACTGTTGTCCAGCACGTAATAAGAGTCCCCATCGACAAAATATGCATTGCACCTACCACTGGTTCGAATGCCGTAGGGAATGTTTTGAAACACTTGAGAACGCCCAACTACCAGCTTTGGAAACTCATACCCACGCGGAAACCCATATCCCGGAGCGTCCTGATGAGGGAGGATAGTGCCAATGAAGTAACCAACTGTGGCGTTCTTTGTTTCGTTCCCCGCGTAGCCATCAAGATTGGTGGATACATTATCAGACCACGACCATATTCTACGTGCCCCTCGCTGGAGTGGTTGGAGCAAATACTCGTATGGAACTGCGGCACCTTCCGAATCGGTTACAAAGCTCCGAGAATAGGAATTTACACAGAAACGCGAGCCGTTTCGAAAATGGCCAAACCAGTAATGGGAACGGTTTCTCGGAAAGTAGGGAATGATATAGGCCTCACCACTGGTCAGGTCACAAATCAAAAAAGAGGGCACCCTATTCGCTTCACGCCCACAGAACGACGGGTATGAAGTCGCGGCGACATCCGATTTCGAGACAATAGTATAGGCGCCTTTATAGATGCCGATTTCGTTCGCAATTGCGCTATTCCACAAACATAAGAATAAAACCACTAGAATGAGCACCTTAGCGTTACGCCAATATTGACCGCAACCACGACTGGTCCAATGTTTGATCGCGAGGAAGACTCTTGACTCAACGCTGCTCATAATTCTTTTCCTCCAGAAAGCGCTTCACTACCTCGGCTCCAAACCCTATCGTGCCAGGTTGCTGCCCGTTCAGATTACCATTCGAATCATCATTTGCTAAGACAGTGAGAGAACCCACTAAAGTCCAGCGAACGGTCGAACTTCCGTGCCGATACTCTTTCCCATTGGCGTAGCCGCCATTCTCCGTTTCTACCCGAGTTCGATCCTCGCTCATTTGGAATCTAGAGGTGAGAACCTTGGGGACATATTGAAAATTGATCCCTAGCCGGGGAATGTGAAGCCGACTCAGCCGACCTTTAAGATAGAGGGTATCCAAATAGAACGAGTCATCTCCCCCAGCTCCGTCCGCATCGAAAGAAAATGACTCAGAGTCATCAACGCCCTGAAAGACTTGTCGTGACGAACAAAAGATATTCAGTGCGCCCTCCAGCGATTCGTCTGATCGCTCGAAATATCGATTCCCAGAGTCCACTCCGTATTCGAACACCACGATCTGCAGGGAAGGCTGCTCAATGGAGCGAGCCACAAAAAACGTTCGCAGAACTCGTTGAATCGGCGGGGCCGCAGTCGCGACATTTGTGCTTGTCACCCCCCAGACTCGAACTGTTCGTATCTCGGTACACTTATAGATCCCCACGGTCTCAGCTCTCGCGCCCCCAACTAAAAAAACAAACAGGCCGAGCAACCTTACGAGAGCGAACAAATAGCGATTCAAACTCATATTTTGGATAACATGATTCTTTCAGCTTCATTCTTATCTCGCTGGATAATGTCAATGTCAAACAATGATTGATCACATAACGCAAAAACGTTAGACCGTGACCGCCCTTTGTGAATCACACACACTTCTGAGAATCAACGAAAGCTGAGCGAACCCGAACACCCCGTATTCTTCGGCTCCAGTTCGTAGCCGTCCTTGCCATCCTTCACCACCCAACCGAGTGCGCCCAGTTCATCGCGCAGCGCGTCGGCGGTAGCCCAGTCTTTGTCCCGTTTGGCGGCGAAGCGGCGGTCGGCCAGGTCGCGGACTTCGGCGGGAATATCAATCTCGCCACCAACCTCGGGAAGCTCCAGACCCAGGGCCTCGATGACGGCCCGGAAGCCGCGATACTGGATCGCCGCCGCCTCCGGTGAAAGCGATTCCGGTTTCACCTCCTTGATCGCCGAAAACAGTCGGCCGAGGGCGTCGGGCGTGTTCAGGTCGTTGAGCAGGGCCTCGAAGGCGGGACCGAAGGCGCCACGCTCCCCGTCGGACAGGCCGCGGAGTTCATCATACCCTGTCAGGTCGGCGACCCGACCCTGTTGAATGAGAGCGGCCTCGAACTTGGCCAACCGTTCCAGGGCATGCCGAGCGCCGGCGAGGGCGGGAAAAGTCTCGTTCCCTTCCTTGTCGCGGGCCACGAAGTTCAGCGGCTGGCGGTAGTGGGCGGAGATGAGGACGTAGCGTAATTCGGCCCCGGAGAAGCCCGCCGCCTCGATCTGGTCGAGGGTGTAGAAGTTGCCCAGGCTCTTCGACATCTTTCCCCCATCGACCAGCAGGTGCGCAAGGTGGAACCAGTGATCCGCCATCCGACAGCCGGTCGCGGCTTCGCTCTGGGCGATCTCGTTCTCGTGATGGGGAAAGATCAAGTCCACTCCACCGGAATGCAGGTCGAAGGTGTCGCCGAGGTATTCGCGGCACATGGCCGAGCATTCCAGGTGCCAGCCAGGCCGACCGGGCCCCCAGGGGCTGTCCCAGAAGTTTTCGCCATCCTCGGGCTTGCGCGCTTTCCACAGCACGAAGTCGGCGACGGAATCTTTCTCATATTCGTCGTCAGATACCGCCGCTCCGTAGCGGAGTTCGCGCTTGTCGAGATGGGAAAGCCGTCCGTAGTCGCTGAAACTGCCGACCCGGTAATAGACCGAACCGTCGTCGGCCCGGTAGGCGTGGCCTTTTTCCATCAGGGTCTCGATGAGGGCGATCTGTTGGGGAATGTGTCCGACCGCGCCGGGTTCCTGATGCGGGGGCAGCAGGTTGAGACGGGCGCAGTCCTGATGGAAGCGCTCCGTCCAATGCTCGGTGAACTCTTTCAAAGTCTGCCCGGCCGCCTGGGAATCGCGGATGGTCTTGTCGTCCACATCGGTGAGATTGCGGACATGATAGGTCTCCACTCCGCTCATCTCCAGGGTGCGACGAAAGACGTCCTGGAGGACGAAGGTGCGGAAGTTCCCGATGTGGGCGGGTCCGTAGACGGTGGGACCACAGCAATAGAAGCGGAAGGTCTGGCCATCGCGGGGACGGACTTCCCCCACGGATCGGGTGAGCGTGTCGTGTAACTTCATTGGGGACGGGAAAAAATCGAAATCCCAGGGTTGGGAGCGCGGATGTTCAATTTTTTTTCGGCGGGAATCGTCCTCCCAACCTGTCAAAAATCGCGGCATAGCTTGGGGCGTACTCGCCCCGTTTGCAAGAGCGGGGCTGAAAGCATTTTATTATTCTTAAAAATTCAGAGAGCCATATTATCAGAACAAACGAATCATTTATAAAATTTTTCTCGATATCTTATTACAATTCTGGTAATCTCTGCTGCATTTGGGTTTGAGGAACTCCTGGCGCTCGGATGATTCGATGATTCGAGATCCTTTCCTTTCGACCTTGTCTGACCATCAAAACTGGTAGCCCCGAAATTCAGTCAGTTCGTTAGCATGTTGAAGCTTGCCATTCAGATCGACGATCAACCGCCGATCGAGCATGAGGTGCGCGGCGCCCGCGTGACGATTGGCCGGAGTCATGAGAATGACTTTCGGATCAAGAACTCCTACGTGTCGGCTTTTCACGCCGAGGTCCATCGCACCGAGGACGGTGGCTACGAGATTCTGGATCTCGACAGCTTCAACGGCACTTTCGTCAACGGGTCGAAGATCGAGCGCGCCCGCATCTCCGCTGGCGACGCCATTCGCATCGGCACGCTCAAAGGCAAGGTGCTGGGCGAGGGGCAGACCTGGGACACTGCCAAGCCCGAGCGAAAGAAATCCGGCCCCGTCGTGGCTTCCCTGGCGGAGAATCGCCCCGCCCCCAAGCGAAAATCGGACGCCACCGGTCCCGCCTCGCGCGCCGACGCGGGCGACGAAAAGGAACTCGCCGCGCTGAGGGCGAAGCTCGCCGACCTGGAGGCCGAACTCCGCCCCCTCAGGAAATCGGCCAAACTCGCGGAAGCGCTGACCGAGGAAAACCAGGATCTCGAGCGCTCCCTCAATGCCGTTCGCGAGGAATCACGCACCCAATCGGAAAGCATCGCCGATCTGAAAAAGTCGCTCGCCGAGGCGAACAACGCCCGCGACCGGGCGAGCGATGACGGTGAGGAGCTGAAAAAGCTGCGGGAGGAGATGCGGGCCGCCCACGACACCGCGGAGGATTGGAAAGCGAAGGCGGGAGCCCTCGCCGCCACCGCCGCGACCCTCGCCACGGTGCAGTCCGAGTTGGACGGCCTGCGGAAGGAATCCGCAAGCACCCGGCAACAGCTCACCGCCGATCTCGAAGCGGCCCACGCGAAACTTTCCGAGTCAAAAAAGGAAACCGCCGAGATTCGCGCGGAACAGGCCGAACTTTCCAAAACGCGGAAAGCCGCGGAAAAGGCGCTCGCCGACGCACGCAAACAGTCGGAAAAACTCGAGGCCGAGATCGCCAAACTCAAGACCGAAGCCGAGAAACGGGTGGCCGAGAGCGAGGCCGAATTTTCCCGCCGGATCGAGGAGACCGCGCTATCCCTCGCCGAGAAGCGGGACGCGCTCGCCGAGGCGGAGAAGATCATCGCCGATCTGCGCGCCACCCACGGAAAGCTTCTGGGCGAAGCCGCCAGCGCCCGCCAACAGGCCGCCGATCTCGAGACCAAACTCGCCCAGACCCAGTCCCAGTCAGAGAAAAACACCGCCGAGCGCGAGGCCAAGCTCACCGAGATACAGGCTCGCCTCAAAACCCAGGCATCAGAGCTCCAGGATCTGCGGGAGGAAAAAGGCGATCTCGAAAAGCGGCTCAAAGAACTTACCAAATCCTCCACCAAAGACAGCGACGCCATCGCCACCCTCCGCGAGCAACTGGCCGCCAGCGAAGCGGCCCGCGAGACGAGCGAGTCGACCCTGGCCAAGGTCCGGGCGGAAGCGCAATCTCTGGAGACGCGCCTGGCAGAACTGGAGACGCAATCCAGCCAATCCGTCGCCCAGCGCGACGAAACCCTGGCCGCTCTCGAGAAAGAACTCGAGACCGTGCGCGCCGCCCGCGGCAAAGCCGACGCGGAGCTGGTCCGCACCCGCCAGAGCGTCTCCGAGCTGGAAACGAAACTGCGGCAGCGGGAAAACGAGGCCACCCTCACCGCCGGCGAGCGCGACAAGGAGCTGCACGAAACCCGGCGCAAGATGTCCTCCGTTCAGGCCCGCGCCGACGAGACGCGCGCCGAGGCCGAGGCCGCCAAACAGGAAATCGCGGAACTCACCGCCCTTGTCGCCACCCATCTCGCCGCCCGCGAGGAAACCGAGGAGAACGCCCGCCGCAAAGTCGCCGAGACCGAGGCCCGGCTCGACGAGGTCACGCTCGCCCGCGACCAGGCCGCCGCCGAACTTGCCGAACTTCAGAAAGACCTCGCCTCCGTCTCGGGAGAAGCCGGCGAGGCCCTCGCGGTTCGTCGCGAGCTGGAGGCCAAAGTCGGCGAATTGCAGGCCCGGCTCGACGCCGGCACCGCGCACAAGGCCCAGATCTCCTCCGAGCTCACCGCCTCACGCCGCCACATCGGCGATCTCGAGAGCCAGATCGCCGATCTCCAATCGCGGCTTGCCGAGAGCACCCGCGAGAGCACGGGATCCAGTGATCGCCTGCGGCAGCTTGAGACGGAACTCAACACCGCGGAAAACGCCCGCCGCCAGGCCGAGCGCTCCCTCTCCGAGGCCCGCAACGAGGCCACCACCGCCGCCACCGAACGCGACCAATCTCTGCGCCAACTCGAGAAACTCGAGGCCGAGCGCAAACTCCTCGCCAATCTCGAGGCCGAACGCGATGCCGTGCTCTCCGAGACAACCACCGCCCGTGAGGTCCTCACCGCCATTCGCGAGGAAATCGCCGCCGCCGATGCCGAGCAACGCGCCGTGGGCAAGAACACCGCCGAAAAACAACGCGCCGCCTCCGAGACGCTCGACGCTCTCCAGTCACAGATCACCGAAGCCCAGCGACGTCTGGAGGAACTGGAGGGCGATCTCTCGACCGCCAACAGTCAGGCCTCGGAAAAGCGTGCCCGTTTCGACTCGCTCGACAGCGAACTGGCCGAGCGCCAGACCGCCCTCGACGCGCTGACAGACTCCCTCGCCGCTCTCACCAGCGAGCGAGATGCCGCCCTGGCCGAGCGCGATGAGGCCGGACGCGAGTGCGAGGAATTCCGCGCCCGCCTCGAGACTTTCCAACACCGGCTCGACCAGATCAGCACCGAGATCGAGGGCAAACGCGATCTCCGCGAACGCCAGGAGGAACTCGACCGTCTTCAGCGCGCCCTCGACGCTCGCCAGGCCGATCTCGAGGACCGCGAGGCCGGGGGCGACGGCGGTGGAGCGCTCAATCTCACCGGAGCCGTCGCCCGCATCGAGACGGATCTCGCCGCCAGGGAAAAAGATCTCGCCGAAGCCGACGAACGCCTGAGGCGAAAACTCCACGAACTGAAGCTGGCCGAGGATCGCATCCAGGAAGCCGAGGACCTCACCGCTGAGATCGCCGCCCGCCGCGCCCGCCTGGAACAACTCCGCAAGGAGGCCGACGCCGCCGAGGAGGTCGTTCGCCAAATGCGATCCCGCCGCGAGGAGGAAGCCGCCGAGCTGCGGCAATTGCAGGACGAACGCGGCGCCGCCCGACTGGCGAGCCTGGTGCCGGATACCGGTGCGCACTCCAGTGATGACAGCGACCGGATCGGGGAATTGAAGGAAAAGATCGCGGAATACGAACACTACCAGAAGATCCTCCGCGACTCCCTGCGGCTCGATTTCGGCACCGTGCAGGTCATCAGCCATCAACTGATCAAAAAAATCGACCTCATCGACGATCTCATCAGCACCTACCGCAACCGGGGCGACGATGGTACCACCAGCCAGTTGGAGATCCTGAGGGAGAGTTTTCTCGACCTCCTTCGCGATCACTCCATCGAGCCCTACGCCTACGATCCCGGCGCCGAGTTGTCGCTCGATGACCGGCGCATGATCCGCATCATCGAGACTCGCGCCAACGGGGGTTCCGGCGGCCCCACCCGCGTTCACACCACCGTTCGCTCCGGTTACCTCTGTGCCGATACCGGTGACGGGGGCAGCGAGATCCTCCGCAAAGCCGAGGTCATCACCCACGGTTGATCGACTTCTTCGTCACCTCGGCAGGAATTCATTGCCAGAACCTTTGCCAGCGGTGAATTTTAAGCTGGTTTCGCTACCCGCATTTCGCGACTATCATCGGCTCGCGCCGTGGAGCCAGCGCTGACCGATTATCGATTTCTCATTTACCTCGTTAATTACCCATGGCTCAGGCAAAATACGTCGGTATCGACCTCGGTACCAGCACTTCCGCGCTCGCCCACGTTCGCCCCGACGGCAATCCCGAGATCGTTCCCAATGCCGATGGTGAGCGCCTGACTCCGTCGGTAGTGTATTTCGACAAATTCGAGGGCATCAAAGTCGTCGGCACCGCCGCGCGCGACGGCGGGGATCCCGAGCGCACCGTCCACTTCATCAAGAAGCACATGGACGATCCCTCCCACACCGTGGACATGGACGACCAGAAATGGACGCCCACCGAGATCTCCGCGATGATCCTCTCCAAGCTCAAGCGCGACTGTTCCCAGATCATCGGCGACATCCGCGATGTCGTCATCACCGTCCCCGCCAACTTCAACGAGTTGGCCCGCAAAGCCACCGTCACCGCCGGCAAACTCGCCGGGCTCAACGTCACCCGCATCGTCAACGAGCCCACCGCCGCCGCTCTTTTCTACGCCCATACCCAAAATATCTCCGGCCGCGTCATGGTCTACGATCTCGGCGGCGGCACCCTCGACATCACCGTGCTCGAGATCGCCGGCGACAAGATCGATATCCTCCTCTCCGAAGGTGCCCGCCATCTCGGCGGCTCGGACTTTGACGAAGTCCTCCTCGAACTGCTCGCCGACGAGTATCGGAAAAAAAACAAGGCCGAACTCTTCCTCGACGAACGCCAGCGCCGACGCGTCCTCTCCCTCGGGGAGGAGGCCAAGAAAATGCTCTCCAAACTCCAGCACGTCTCCGAGACCATAGGCAACGACACCGACGGCATCGCCCGCATCGAGTTGACCCGGGACATGTTCGAGACCGCCATCTCCCGGCTGCTCACCCGCACCGTCATGCTCGTGGAGCAGGCCCTCGACTCCCTCCTGCTATCCCCGGCCGATATCGACCACGTCGTCCTCGTCGGGGGCAGCACCCGCATCCCCAAGGTGAAGGAGCTGCTCGAAAAACAGTTCGGCAAACCCCCGCTCTCCTGCGGCAATGTCGATGAATGCGTCGCCCTCGGTGCCGCCCTTTTCGCCCAGCGCGCCCGCCGCGTCTCCGAAGTCTGCAATCACAGCTACGGCACCCTGGCCATCATCGAGGACGCCAAGACCGGCGAAGCCACCATCCGCAATTCCATCGTCATCCCGAAAAACACTCCCATTCCCTGCTCCATGTCCCAGACCTACATCACGTCCGAGGACAACGAGGAGCTGATCGAAGTCGAGATCACCCAGGGCGAGGATCTCGACCCGCGCTACGTCGACATCGTCGGAAAAATCTCCCTCGAAGTACCCCCCGGTCGGCCCGCCGGCTGCGAAGTCACCGTCACCTACAGCTACGATGAGAACCAGCGTGTCCGCGCCCAGGTCTACGATGCCGAGTCCGGCCTGAAAAAAGACATCGCCATCGAGTATCGCGGCGAGGGCGTGCTCAGTGACGAGGACATCGAGCGCAAGTCCGCCTACCTCAAACAGGTCAAGATCGCCTGAGCGATTATCCCCGCCCTTTTCCCAATCACTCCCTCATTCGATCCGCCATGATCAAGAGACTGTTCAGCCTCATCCGAAAGGACAACGAACCCAAGGCCAAACCCGCCCCCGCCTCGGCACCGGCCGGCAGGGCCGCTCCCGCGAAGACCGGGTCCAAGACCAAAGCCCCATCCCCCGAGGCCATCTGCGACATCGATCCCAAAAAGATGAGCCCCGAGGAGATCCGCAAACGCCTCGCCGAACTCTTTCGCCGCCACAATCAGGCCGAAGCCTCCCTCGACCCCGCCCTCCGCGAAGAGGCCCGCGTCATGCTCGACGCCATCGTCGTCTGCCGGCAGAAATACGTCGACAAACCGTGACGATTGCCGCGGGCGATTGAAAAATCGCCCCTCCTCGCGCTCCATCCCCGCCGGAGCGCCTCACCTGATCCCCCCCCTTTACGCGAGCGACCAGCCGTCCCGGTAGGGCACCGCCATCAGCATGGCCTGCGCGGCTTCATCGCCGACGACGGTTTCCTTTGCCGCGTCCCATTTCAGCTTCCGTCCGAGCCGGTTGGCGACGAAGCCGAGGTGTCCCGGAGTGATGGATCGGTGACCGGTTTCGGCCGGGCAAATGCAGGGTTTCCGCGTCTTGATACCGTCGATGAAATTCCGGTGATGACCGGGCGAGGCGTAGGCCTTTTTTGGTCCGGGATCGGAACCGCCAGTCACCACCGCGGCCAGAGCCCCGTGGGGATTGGACCCTTTTCTCTCGCCAGTCGACCAGGGATCACTGCCCTCGATCACCCCGCGATTCACCCAGACCCAACCATCCTCGCCAATCCATTTCGTTCCCGGCTTGTTCTTCGACGAGATGCTCCACTCGATGCCGCCGGGATACTCGCATAGGATCTCGTAGTCGACCGGGCAATCGTAGATGTCGCCACCCTCCGGCCAAGTCCAGCCCACCGCCTCGACCGATAGCGGCCCGGTGGCGTCATAGCTCATCCCCCAATGGGCGATGTCGTTGTGATGCCCGATCCAGTCCATGATGTTGCCACCGCCGTAGGCGCTGTGGCCGCGCCACCAGCGATGATGACGAGCACGCATGTAGGGCATCATCCGCGTCGGCCCGGTCCACATCTCGTAATCGAGTTGACCGGGTGGGGTTTCGATCTCCGTCGATCCCATCGGCCCCTCATACCCCGCCGGCAGCCCGACCTCGACACGGGTGATGTTTCCGATCAGCCCATTCTGAACGATCTCGACGGCGCGATGAAAATTGTTCTCCGAGCGCTGCTGGGAACCCACCTGAAAAATCGCGTTCCGCTTCGCCGCCTCCCGGTAAATCAACTGTCCCTCGGCGAAGCGATGGGTGACCGGCTTCTCGCAATAGACATCCTTCCCCGCGCGGAGCGCCTCCAGCACGTTGAGCGCGTGCCAGTGATCCGGCGTGGCCACCAGCACAGCGTCGAGATCATCGCGGGCACACAACTCGCGGTAGTCGCTCGTCGTCGCGACCCCCTTGTAGCCACCGCTCTCCTTCTGCTTCGCGTAGTGCTGCTCCACCGCCATCCTGGCCGGCTCGAGTCCGTAGGGCCGCCCTTTCCGGGTGGTGTGTTCGCGGTAGTGAAAGGTGTCGACATCACAAACCGCCACCACCTGGCAGTCCGGCAGTTTGAGCAACTCCTCGAGATTGGCGAATCCGCGCGCGCCGCAGCCGATCAGTCCCACGGTGATCCGTTCGCTCGGGGCGGGTCGCTCGACCCCGAAAACGGACGCGGGAACGACGGCCGGCGCCGCGAGGGCGGCCACGGAACTTCGGAGAAAGCGGCGACGGGAAGGCGAGGGACTCATCATCCCCCACCTTGCCGGAAATTTCGCCGCGAGGAAAGCCCTTCTCCGAGCGTGTCCACGTGAGTCGAGCGGGCGATCACGCCAGCTTCCACGGCGCCCGATACGGGATCTCCATCAGCTTCTTCTGCGCCTCGTCATCACCGACAATCTGCTCCTTGGCCGCGTCCCACTTCAGCGTCTCGCGTTTCAGATCGTGGGCCACGTAGGCGAGGTGTCCGGGAGTAATGGAGCGGTGGCCCGTCTCGGCGGGGCAGATGCACTCCTGCCGGGATTTCACCCCGTCGAGGAAGTTGCGCTGGTGATGCTCGGAACGGTAGGCCGTCTTGTCGCCGGCCTTGAACCCCGGCTCCAACCAGGCCGGATTCGAGGCCTCGATCTTGCCGCGGTTCACATAGACCCAGCCGTTTTCGCCGATCCATTTGGTGCCCATGGGATTGACCGATCCGATCGACACCCGGATGCCGCCGGGATATTCGCAGCGGACCTCGTAGTCCACCGGCGAGTTGTAGACATCCGTCTCCGGCCAGGTCCAGCCGGCGGTTGAGACCGACACCGGTCCGGCCTTGTCCATGCCGAGACCCCAGTGGTTGATGTCATTGTGGTGGCCGATCCAGTCCATCAACTGGCCGCCGCCGTAGGCGCGGTGCCAGCGCCAGCTCCAGTGATTGCGCGCCCGGGTGTAGGGCAGCATCGGCGCCGGGCCGGTCCAGAAATCATAGTCGAGATGCTCCGGCGGATCGGTGTAGGCGGGGTCGCCATCCGGCGCGTTGTGGCCTTTGGGCAGACCGACCAGCACCTCCTGGATCTTGCCGATGACGCCGTTGAGCACCAGTTCGACGCCTTGATGAAAATTGCGATCAGACCGCTGCTGAGAGCCCACCTGGAAAATGGCGTTCCGCTTGGCGACCTCGCGATACAGGGCCTGGCCCTCGGCGAAGAAATGCGTCACCGGCTTCTCGCAATAGACATCCTTGCCCCGTCCCAGCGCCTCCATCGCCGCCAGAGCATGCCAGTGATCGGGCGTCGCCACCACGATGGCGTCGATGTCTTCACGGGCGCAGAGTTCGCGGTAGTCGGAATAGGTGTCGCAGCCCTTGTAGCTCTGGTCGCCCGCTTTCTCGTAGTGCATGTCGACCGCCAGCTTGGCGGCGTCGCGACCCCAGGCGCGGCCCTGGCGCCCCTGATTTTTCCCGTAGTGCAGGGAATCGACGTCGCAAACCGCGACCACCTGGGCATCCGGCATCTTGAGGAAGGCCTCCATATTGGCGAAGCCGCGCCCGCCGACGCCGATGACGCCGAAGGTGACGCGCTCACTGGCGGCGGCGCGCGCCCGGTTGCCTAGCACCGAGGAGGAGATGATCGCCGGAGCCACGGCGGCGCCGGCGGCGGTTTTGAGAAAGTGACGACGGGAGTTTTTCTGGTTCATGGGCGGAATCCTAAACCGGATGTCAGCCGAAAACCAAGTCCCGTTTTGCGCCGATGGAGTCGCTCACTCAACAGGGTTGGGTGCCGCACCCTACCCTGTTGAATCGCTCGCCCGGACGATCATCAATCGAAAAACGGAAACAACCGCTTCAACTGTTCCTTCGACGGCTTGGAGCCATACTCGCACAGCTCGAAGGCCTCGGCGTGCTTCACCGCGTTGCCTTTTTCCTCGCCATACCACTCGATCAGCGAGGCCCGGTGCTTGTTGGCGATGTTTTCGTGCCGATTCGACCAACTGCGGGTGAGGACGTGGAGGCGCCGCTCGGGATCGTCGCCGAACCGTTTGGCCCGCGTCTCCGGATTCCCCAGGGCGCCGCCCTCGTAGACCTGCGATTCGAGCGCGTCGATGGCCTTCACTTTTTCGTCGAAGACATCGTCGATGGAGACCGCCAGCGTGGGAGTGAACGGGTAGGGCCTGGTGAAGTTGTCGGGAAAAAAGAAGAAAGCGGGATTTTTCTTCAGGTGCGGGGTGTCGGGGCAGAAATTCGGCACCATGACCATGAAGGCGGCGTCCTGAACGAGCAGACCCACGTTGCGATGGTCGGGGTGGTAGTCGTAGGGGCGGTGAGAAAAGACGAGGTCGGCGTCCCATTCGCGGATCAGGCGGGTGATGGTCTTGCGGTTCTCCAGCGTGGGCAGCAACTCGCCGTCGTGGATGTCGAGCACCTCGACCTCGGTGCCCATGCGGCGGGCTGCTTCCTGGACTTCCGAGGTGCGGCGCTTGGCGAGTTCCCCTCCCGACATTTCCCAGTGGCCGATGTCGCCGTTGGTGCAAGCGACCAGTTTCACCTTGTGCCCGAGCTTGGCCCATTTGAGGGCGCAGCCACCGATCTGGAACTCTGGATCGTCCGGATGCGCGCCGAAGGCGATGATGCGGAGTGGTCGGTCGGCGGCGGCTTCCTGATCCTGCCCGCGCGCGACGACGGATGACAGAAGGCAGGCGGCGGCAAGAAACGCGGGGAGACGGAGAAGCGATGGGGAAAATTTACGGATCATGACCGCCATGCTTTCGCGATTCTTGCCGGAGCAAAAGCGAAAACCGTCCCGGAGAGGTCACGCGATGGCGGTGTCGGGTGGGTTCGGCTCGCTTGGTGGTGGACAATTTACCGGGAATACCTAGCCTCGAATCATGAACCCAAACGCCGATGAGGTGGATTCCCTTTGCCTACATTTTTTCGCCGAGGATCAGATCCATCGATTCCACCGTGTCAGCGTTCTGCTACTCGTGCTCGCGGTGGTTCTGGTCGCGAGTTGGGTTTGGATACCTCTTGAGCGCTTTGCCCTGATCTTGGGCCTGAGTATCGCGGCGCTGGTGGGTTTCGGGCAACGTCTCGGTGTCCAGAGGATGCTGATCCTGCGCCGGAACGATTTTTTTACCAAAGGGGGCGGGGCCAACTCCCCCATACGCCTGTCCTCGCTGTCGGGGATCGAGGCGATGGGCGACCATCTGGACTTGGTATTCTACGACGGCAAGCGACGCGCACTCAACCTTGATTTCTTGGATGCCCCCGAACGCCACACCGCGGCGACGACATTGATCAGGAGTCTGGAAATATATCAGGTCGCGGGTCCATTGGATTTTCCTCCTCCTCGCGAAGTCGATTTCACTTATCGCAGCCTGAGAATCCGACTGCTGTCCGAGAGTGATCGGGAATTCTATCTCGCCGTCGCCTTGCCGGAGGAGAATCGAACGTGGCAGCTGACAAAGAATCTATCTCGGGAATGGGAGGACCCGCTTTTCTCCGCGATACAACTTGCCGCGCAAAGCTGTCCGATCCACTGGCGGTGCGTGGTCATGGAGAGCGGTGAAAGAATCGGCCTGATCTCGCTGACCCTGGCGGATCCCATTCTGCGCCGGGCGGAAATCGGCATCGACCTGCTGCCATCGCGTCAGAACCAGGGTCTGGGCACGGACGCGATTCAGGGCATGATCGAATTCGCGCGCCGAACGACCAATCTGGTGAAGATCACCTCTGGCTGCTTCGCAGACAACACCCGCTGTCGTCGTGCGCTCGAAAAGGCCGGGATGGCATACAAGGGCACATTCGAAAAATTCTGGTTCAAGGATAAGGAATGGAAATCCGGCTGTCACTTCGAGATCGTACTTTGAATGACGGACACTTCGGGTAGTATGCCGACGATGATGAAACCCCTCTCACTTTACCTATCCATCGCCCTCGGTGTCGGTCTCGCTCTCTGGTCCCAGGGCGCCAACGACCGCGAGAAACTCTCGGTGCTGCTCATCGACGGCCAGAACAACCACGCCTGGGAGCAGACCAGCCCGGTGCTGAAACAGATCCTGGAGGACTCGGGTCGTTTCGAGGTGACCATTTCCACCAGCCCGCCGGCGGCGCCGAAACCCCCGCGTCAACCGGCCGACAAGGACCCGGCGAAAATCGAGGCCTTCAAAACTGCTTACCAGAAATGGGAGGCTGACAAAGCGGCATTCGACAAGGCATCCGCCGCGAAATGGGACGCCTGGCGTCCGGACTTCGCCGCCCACGACGTGGTGGTATCCAATTACAACGGCGAACTCTGGCCGGAACCGGTGCGTCAGGCTCTGGAAGCCTATGTCAGCGGAGGCGGCGGCTTCGTCGCCGTCCACGCGGCCAACAATTCCCACCCGGAATGGAAGGGCTACAACGAAATGATCGCCGTCGGAGGCTGGGGTGGTCGCTCGGAGCTGTCCGGCCCCTATCTGCGTCTGCGCGACGGGGCCTGGACCAAGGACATGACTCCCGGTCGCGGGGGATCGCACGGCGAAAAACACGAGTTCACCGTCGAAACCCGCGCGGCGGATCATCCCATTATGAAAGACCTGCCCGCAAAATGGCTCCACGCCACCGATGAGCTCTATGATCGCCTCCGCGGCCCGGCGAAGAATGTCACCGTGCTGGCCTCGGCCTTTTCAGAAGAGGGCACCCGCGGCTCGGGGGAACACGAGCCCATCCTGATGGCGATCGATCACGGCAAGGGCCGCGTATTTCACACCACGCTGGGGCATGACACCACCGCGATGAGCAGCGTGGGATTCCAGGAAACGCTGAAGCGCGGGGTGGAATGGGCCGCCACCGGCGCGGTCACTTTCCCCCCGGTGTCGGCCGGGGAGATGCCGACCGACAAGGTTGGTGTCCGCGAGGTGGTCGCGGCGGCGAACTGAGTTTTTTTCCCACCGATACCACGACCGCACCAATCCCCATGAGCGCTCCCAATCAATACAGCGGTGGTGGGCGTAGCCGCTCGATGGGACGAATGGTGCGTGGCCGCGGCCGCATGGGCTGCACCTCCCGCATCGTCATCGCGCTGCTGATCGTGGGCTTTGCCTACGTGAAAATGATGATGAGTTCGCGGGAGGAGGTGAATCCCTACACCGGCGAGGCCCAGCGCATCATGCTGTCGCCGCAGCAGGAGGTGGCCCTGGGGCTGCAATCGGTGGAGCAGATGGCGGCACAACATGGCGGGCTCCATCGTGACGCTACGGCGCAACAGTTGGTGGATCGGGTGGGCCAGAAGCTGGTCGCCCACACCGACAAACTGGTGCTGCCCGGCATGGTGCCCATCGATTACCCGTTCGAGTTTCACCTGCTCGCGGACGAGCGGACGGTGAACGCCTTCGCTCTCCCGGGCGGGCAGATTTTCATCACCGCCGCGCTTTTCAACCAGTTCGAAAATGAGGATCAGCTCGCGGGCGTGCTGGGACACGAGGTCGGTCATGTCATCGCCAAACACTCCAACGAGCAAATGACCAAGGGTGGATTTCTCCAGGGCATCGGCACCGCCGCGGGAGTGCTGGCGGGGGGAGAGGACCTCTACTCCACCCAGCAGGTGTCGGGATTTGTCTCCCATGTCCTCACCACGAAGTATGGGCGCTCCGACGAGTTGGAGTCGGACGAGATCGGGGCCAAGCTCATGTATCACGCCGGCTACGATCCGCGGGAGATCCTCGGCGTGATGGAGATACTCAAGAAAGCCGGTGGCGGCGGCGGACAGATCGAGATGTTGAGCACCCATCCACTGCCAGACAGCCGCATCGAGCGGCTCAAGAACGAGGTCCTCCCGAATCTCGGCGTTTCCGTGGAGTGATCCACCCGAGGGGAAAAATCGTTGCATGCCGGGTCAGGCGTGATTGAATGGCGCCTCGCCCGCGGCCCCGCCATGAGGGGGCGATTTTTTCCCGTATCTCCATGAGCAGCAGCAAACGTGTCGTCCTCCTCTTCGCCGGCCAAGGCGCCCAGACCGTCGGGATGGGCAAGGATCTCGCCGAGAACTTCGATCTCGCCGCCGAGCGTTTCCGGCTGGCGGACGAGATCCTCGGTTTTCCGCTCACCACGGCGATGTGGGAAGGCCCCCAGGAGGATCTCACCCGGACCTCGCGCTGCCAGCCGGCTCTCTACGCGCATGGGCTGGCCTGCCTGGAGTTGGTGAAAACCCGGGTGCCGGATCTGGAGATCGCCGGCGCCGCCGGACTTTCGCTCGGCGAGTTCACCGCCCACGCGGCGGCGGGCACCTTTGATTTTGAGACCGGACTGCGTCTCGTCGCCAAGCGCGGGCAGTTCATGGAGGAGGCCACTGACGCCACCGAGGGCTCCATGGCCGCCATGATCGGCGGCGATGAGGACGCGGTGCGCGCCGTCGCGGCGGAGTGCGATGTCGATGTGGCGAACTTCAACGCGCCGGGCCAGATCGTGATCTCCGGCCGCAAGGAAGGCATCGCCAGGGCGCTGGAGATCGCGAAGGAGCACGGCATCCGCATCGCCAAGGAGCTGGACGTCGCCGGAGCCTATCACTCGCGGCTCATGCAGTCGGCCCAGGACCAATTGGCGACGGAACTCGCCGGGATGGAGCCGGGCATGCCCGCCATTCCCGTGATCTGCAATTTCGAGGCGCGCGCCGTCTCCGATCCCGCCGACATTCGCCGCACCCTCGAAGCCCAGGTGACTGGCTCGGTGCGGTGGGCGGAGTCGATGAACGTCTTCCTCGCCGGTGGCGAAACCACTTTTCTCGAGCTTGGGCCCGGCGGAGTGCTCGCCGGACTCATGAAACGCATCGACCGCGAGGCGCGGGTCCTCTCCGTCGCCGACACCGCCTCGCTGGAGGCGGCGGTGGAGGCGCTGGGCTGACGGCTCAGTCGGGATGATGCCCGGTGTCCGACGCGGCGCCTTCCGCGGACTGCGGCTCGCCCGGCGGATGACCGTGGATACGCTCGTGATCGTCGGCGGGCTCCAGGTGCGTGGTCACGATGGTGGCGACGCCGATTTCCTCCAGGATTTCCGCCTCGATCTGCGAGGCGATGGCATGAGCGTCTCGCACCGTGGTGTCATCGTCGAAGACCAGATGAAAATCGACCCAATGCCCGTCGCCGAGGTGCCGATGCCGCATCTGGTGCCAGGTGACACCGTGCTTTTCCGTGGCGGAGTCGAGCCGTCTCACCAGCGCGTTCTGCGTCTCCGGATCCGCGCGATCCATCAGCCCGTTGGCGCTCTCCCACATCAACCGCGCCCCCGACCAGAGGATGTTCAACCCGACCAGAATGGCGCAGATGGGATCAAACCCCATCCAGCCCGTGCTCCACGTCAGAGTCAGCCCCCCGAGCACGCCGATACTCGTCCAGGCGTCAGTGAGCACATGTTTGCCATTGGCCTCCAGTATCAGCGAACCTGTCCGCCTTCCCAAACGCAGCAGATACCAGCCCAGCCAGCCGTTGATGAGCAAAGCCAGGGCCGTCAACGCCAATCCCGGACCGAGATGCCGCGGCTCCAGGCCCTCCACCCACTGGTGTATCGCCTGATAGAGAATGAACAGCCCGGCGATCGAGATGAGACCGCCTTCAAAACCGGCGGAGAAAAAGGAGATCTTCGCATGACCGTAGGGATGGTCGTCGTCCGGCGGCTTCAAGGCCAGACGGAGGCTGTAAACCACGAAGGCCACCGCCGCCACATGCACCACAGACTCCGCCGCGTCGCTGAGGATGGCGGATGACCGTGTCATCCACCAGGCTCCCGTCTTGATGCCCAGCATCAGCACCCCGATCCAGAACGAGAGCCAACTGGCTCGTCGAAGGAGGGGGCGCTGCGATTCGGTGACAGCTGGCGTGGGCATGGACGGTACGGGAAACGACCGGGAGTATACCACAGGGACCGATCCCGAGTCACTTCCGCGACCCGACTGAAAGGTTGCCCGCTTTCCCCCGTCCGAGCATACGGAGACAATCTCCCAACGTAACCCCAGCCAAGCCCCATGAATCCTTCCCACCACGACAGTCTTTCCCTCGTGAAACGCCCGGCCGACGCCCGCGGTCGCGCCGACCACGGCTGGCTCCAGAGCCGATTCTCCTTCTCCTTCGCCGACTATCACGACCCCGCCCACATGGGCTACCGGACGCTCCGGGTCATCAACGACGATTTCATCGCGCCGGGCCAGGGCTTCGGGATGCATCCCCATCAGTCCATGGAGATTTTCACCTACCTCATCGAGGGTTCCCTCGAGCATCGCGACAGCATGGGGAACGGCAGGGTGATCCGGGCGGGCGAATTCCAGTACATGAGCGCCGGAGACGGCGTGATGCACAGCGAGTTCAATCCGTCAGACGACGAGCGTGCCCACCTGTTGCAGATCTGGATCTTTCCCGACAAGCCCGGAGGCGAGCCCCGCTATGCCGACGCCGATCCCAGCTCGCGCCGGGTCAAGAACGGACTCACCGTGCTGGCCAGCCCCGACGGACGGGCCGGGTCCATGGCCATGCGCCAGCGGGCGCTCATCTCCTTCGGTGATCTCGATGCCGGAAAAACCCTCGCCGTGTCCGCCGACATCGGCGACGGCCATTTCTGGATCCAGATGATCGCCGGTGAGATCGCGATCGGCGATGAAACCTTCGCCCCCGGAGATGGGGGAACCATCGAGGGAAACGATTTTGCCATCACCTCCGCCTCCCCGGCGGAGTTCCTCCTCTTCGAGCTTCACTGAGATCCACACAAGCAGCCTCATGTCCGACCATCCCAGACTCCTCGCCTTCGCCGGCAGCCTCCGCTCCGGCTCATTCAATCAAGCGATCCTCGAAGTCGCCGCCGATGCCGCCGAATCCGTCGGCGCCACGGTGGACCGGGTGAATCTCGCCGATTACCCCATGCCGCTGTTCGATCAGGATCTCGAATCCCGCGAGGGCCTGCCGCCGAGCGTCAGGGACCTCAAGGCGCGATTCTCCGCCGCCGACGGCTTTCTCATCGCCAGCCCGGAGTACAACAGCG
>CAYTNL010000039.1:11701-56488 GCA_964439145.1 uncultured Verrucomicrobiales bacterium | reverse complement strand
GGGCTCGCCCGCCTCTTCCGAACTACTCAGGAATGGTACCAGGCAGGAATGGCACTGACTTAAGGCCATCTTCGGTAGGATGAATTGAGCAAATTCAAGGCTTTCCGCCTGCGTTCAGCGGGGCGGAAGCCCCATGGTAGCTTGATTCCGGACTCCCGCAGAAAAAAGCAGATTTTGGTTAACGAAAACCCGCCTGCCCCGAAAAGCCGCTTAAGTCAGTGCCATTCGCCCCTGTCCCCGAGCAGCACCCCCAAATCCCAACAAGTGCTGCCCTCGAGGCACTGTCATGGTATCGATCAGTGTTCCTTCATTCCACAAGGGAAGCACTGCCTGATCCATGCGCCATTGAAGCTCTCCCTGAGGTCGAACCCGAGTCCACCAAAGCCTGCGAGAAGCAGCATATCGGATTCCATACAATGTTTCTCCAGGACCAATCAATACCGGCCTAGGCCGTCCGATAAAATTTCAGCAATCTTTATCCACCACCCATCCCGCATCTGACCTTTGCCGTAAGCAGGGATCTGCCGAATGGTGCCAGGCAGGAATGGCACGTAGTTAAGCACAGAAATATTGAAAATCAGGGAGTTAAAGCGCCTCAGCCCCTGGTTGGCCGGGGGGGGGGTCGGGATTTTGCATCGGCTTAGTTTTCATCCAAAGTGTCGTTAACTACGTGCCATTCGTGCCAGGCAGCAATTTTTGACATTGTGTTGCGCTCCCGGAGTGGCTTTTCCGCCAATATGGCGATAATGCATGGTTGACCGTCACAGCCCCGGATCGGCAGTGGTGACGGTCGGATGGAGTCTGTTGATGGTGCGGGGGGGGCACGGGTGTCATCCAACAAGCCGCCCCCTTGAGCATCGGCCCGCATCGCTTACATTGCCGACATGTCCCTGACCCTGACCCCAAGCGCCGCCGCTCATCTCCGCGAACTGCTGGAGGCGAAACATGCCTCGCCCGACGAGCAGGGATTGCGCCTGTTCGTCGAGAAAGGCGGCTGCGCGGGGATGAACTACGCCATGAAGATCGACGCGCCGAGCGACAGCGACGAGATCGTGGAAATAGACGGCGTCCGGGTCTTCGTCGACGCGGAGAGCCTCCCCTACCTGCGCGGCTCCGAGGTCGATTATGTGGACGCGCTCAATGACGCCGGCTTCAAGATCCACAATCCCAACGCCTCGCGCAGTTGCGGCTGCGGCACCAGCTTCGAGCCGGCGGACAAGGCCCCCGACCAGCCCGCCTACGATCCCGAAACCATGGACGGGACCGCCTGCAAGGACTGAGATCGCCGCCATCTCCTCTGCCCCGTATCCCCCTATCATGGAATTCATCTCCGATCAGAGCATCTTTTCCCGCGAGGCGCGGGAGGAGCGGGAGGACAGCATCGGCAGCCTGTTTCTGTGGACGGTGGTGATCGTCGCGCTGCTGGGCCTGAACGCCTTCTCCTGGATTTTCTGCATGTACGTGTTCGGCAATCCGGAAGTGCCTTTCAACTATCGCCTGCTCACCAAGTTGGAAAAACTGGAGCCGCTCAAGAGTTTCGAACCCGTGTCGGCGCCCCGCGGAAAGTTCAACGCCGCCCGGGCGCTCTACCTCGAATACTTCGACTACAACGCGGAAAAACTGAACGCGCTGAACGGCATCCTGAAGCGGTTTTACCTGAAAAACTATCTGGAGCGCGACGATGTGACCTTCGTGAGCGGGAGTTTCAAAGTGGAAAGCTCTCGCGCCCTGCGATCCGACGATGTCTTTCCCCATGGAGTGGCGGTAAGGCTGCAATCGGAAGATTTTCCCGGGGCGCATGTGGACTTCGTGCTGCCCTCGCCGTCGGACGCGGTGATCCCGGATGAGCATTTCCGGCCGGGCGATGTGGTACAGATCCAGGAGAGCGCCAGCTGCGCGGCGGTGATCCATGTGCACCGGCAGGATGATGATCACCTGGTCTTCACGGCGGTGCCGCTGATCCGGAAGGACGACTACCAGACTCCGGCCGGCACCAGCCTGACAGTGGAGCCCCCACCCTTTCTCAATCTCGACACCGGCCGCTGGCCTATCAGCGATGGCTCGGGACTGGTGGCGACGCCGCTGAGCGAGGAAACCGTCTCCCCCGCGCCGGAGGAGACAAAGGACAACTCCGAGTGAGGCTGTCCCCGGATAGCGGCCGGATTTTTCGTGGCAAGACGGGGAAATCGTCTATTTTCCGCCCATCGTTTCCGCTATTCTCCAGATCTACCGCATCGGGGTGCTGATCGCCATCGCGTGGCTGATACGCGAGCATCAGGTGCGTCTGCGCGTGCAGGGCGACCGGCCGGTGACCACGGCGGAGGTCCGCGCCTTCCTTCCCGAGGCGCATCGCCTGATCGCGGATCCCTCGCCGCGAGCCGGTTTGTTCGTCCGGGACTCTCGGGGCGAGGACATCGGATACGCCGCCCGCACCATGCCACAATCGCGCGAAATCACAGGCTACTCCGGGCCGACCGACGCGCTGGTGGTCTTTGATCGCGAGGGCCGCGTCCTCGGGGTGTCGATCCGTCACAGCTACGACACGCCCAGCCATGTGGAGGATGTGAAGTTCGACATCCTGTTCATGGAGAACTGGAATGGTCGAACCTGGGAGGAGATCGCGTCGATCCTGGACCTGAAAGCCGCCGGCATCTACGCGGTGTCCGGTGCCACCCGCACCAGCGAATGCCTGGCGGAGAGCATCGGGCATCGTCTGCGCTCCGGCACTGTCGCTCCGACGGCGACGAAAGTCGGCGGCATCAGGTTCCAGTGGCGGGATGCGGTCCTGGCCGGGGTGGTGATCTTCGGTTGCCTCTTCGCTTTCTGGAAACAGCCCCGTTTCCAACGGTTGCGGCCCTGGTATCATGTGGCTGTTTTTGTGGTACTGGGGCTGGTGATGGGCGATCTGCTCGCCCAGAGTCTGCTGGTCGGCTGGATGGAGTCGGGCATCCCTTGGCGGGCCACGCCGGGCCTGGTGCTGCTGGTGGTGGCGGCCTTTCTCGTTCCCTGGGCCACCCGGGTGCCCCTCTATTGCTCATGGATCTGTCCCCACGGCCACGCCCAGCGTTGGCTGATGCGGGTGGTGCCCGCCCGATGGACCCTGAAGCCGCACGACAAAGCCAAATCCGTCCTGAGAGCCCTGCCCGTCCTCTTGCTGCTGGCGATTCTCCTGACCACCTTCCTGCGCCTGCCACTGGATCTCGCCGGCATCGAACCATTCGACGCCTACCTGATCCGGTCAGCCGGAGCCGCCACCATCGCGGTGGCTGTCGCCGGGCTGCTGCTGTCGCTCATCATTCCGATGGCCTACTGCAAATACGGCTGCCCCACCGGCCTGTTGCTGGCTTTTCTGCGTCGTCACGCGGGAGAGAGCCGCCCCGGGCTGCGGGATGTGGTGGCGCTCGCCTTGCTGGCCACCGCCATCGGTATCTACCTGTGGCACGACAGGCTGTTGGGTTGGCTGGTGGCGAGCTGAGAAATCAATAGGTGATCTCCACCACGTCACCGACTTCGCATACGGAGAACAGGTGCTTGGCTCCGCTGTGCGGCACGCGGATACAACCATGGGAGGCGGGATAGTTCGGCACATGGCCCTCATGAAGGCCAAAGGCGGCGCAGCTCAGTCTCATGAAGTAGGGCATGCTGGAGCCGTAGATGCTGGAGTTGTGGTGCCGGTGTTTGTCGGTGATGACGTAGGTGCCCGTCGGCGTGCGGTAGCCTTTCTTTCCGGTGGAAATCTTGCTGCTGTAAACGACCTCGGCTCCCTGGTAGAGGGTCACGCGCTGGGAGCCCAGATCCACCACCAGTTTGCGCGGCTGTTTGTCCGGATCCGGATCGCGCCCGAGTATGACCTGCATCATGTCGACATCCATGTGCCACGCGGCGATGTTCACGGGCCAGAGATAGCGTTTGCTGTATTCGCCTTTTTTCGCGCCCGCCCGCATGAGCAGTTTGGCGATCTCGACGTCTCCCTGGGCGCTGGCGAGATGGAGAGGGTTCAGATTCGAGTCGGCCTGGAGATGCCAGCGGAAGGTCTTACTGCGCTCAAAGGCGGCGATGAACTCCTTGCTGGCTGGGGATTTCTCCCTGGCGCGCACATCGGCTCCCTCCTCGATCAGACGTTCGACCACATCCCGCATGCCACGAGCGATGGCCCAGCCCAACAGGGAATGTCCATCGGCGCTCTTGAGTCCCTCGAGGCAGGCACCATGCTCGATGAGCGTGCGGGCTAGCGGTTCGTTGCCTTCCCGTATGGCCGCCGCCACCCAGGACTCGCCGTTCTCCATCCGCCGCACATTGGGATCGGCGCCGTGGGCGAGCATCAACGCCACAAAGCCGCTGTGGCCATTCTCCAGGGCGAAATCGAGCGGCGCACCGCGTTCCGCATCCCGCTCTCCCACCGTCGCGCCGTGAGCCAGCACCAACTCGACCAACTCCTGGTTGCCCGTGCCCAGAGCGCTCCAGAGTTTTCCCCTGGCCGAGGCTCCGGCTCGCATCAGGGCGCGGGCGATGTTCTCCGAATCACTCTCCAAGGCCGCGTCCAACAGGGTGCGACCATTCCCGATTTTCACTTCGGGGGAAGCGCCGGCCCGAAGCAGGACGGTCATACCCGGTAGGTCACGATTGTCAAAAGCGGTCCTTAACAGCGCCTCGTCCGCGGGATCGGCGCCCTTCTCCAGCAACAGTTGCATGAGATCGACATCCTGGGCGGCGGTTGCCACAGTCAAAGGGGAGATTTTTTCCGCCCCCACGCGGTTCGGATCGGCCCCGTGCTCCAGCAGCAGGGCGGCGAGTTCCAGTCGCCCCGCCTTGACCGCGGCGAGGAGGGAACTCTGCCCCGATGCGCCCGCCTGATCGGGATCGGCTCCGGCCTTGAGCAGACGCTCCGCGAGTTCGAGATCTCCGCGTCCGATGACATCCCGGATCAACGGATCTCCAGAGGCGCCCAAGGCGTTCACATCGGCCCCGGCGTCGATGAACCAGTCCACCCGAGTCGCGTCATCACGCCCGATGGCCATGGCTAGCGGGGTCAGTCCCTCGGCCCCGACCTGCTCCAGATCGATTTTTTGAGAAAGGAGAAACTGGAGCATTTCCCAGTCATTTTCCCGCAGCGCCTGCACGGCCAGCGGGCTCTCGGGATCGAGGCGAATGGCCGGGTCCGCGCCCAGTTGCATGAGACGCTCGGCAAGGGCAAAATCCCGCCGCGCCAAGGCCAAGCCCAAGGCTCCCCGGCTATCATCGTTTTCCGGGGCCGTGTCGAGAGTACGCCGCACCGACTCACTGGCCAGGAGGAAGTCGACCGCTTCTCCGCGGCCGGCACTGATCGAAGCCAGCAGCGGCGTCAACCCGCTCTGTCGATCTTGATTCCCGAGATCCACTTTCGCCAGCGCCATCTGCTCCAGAAGAAACGCGTCCCCTCGCTCGGCCAGCCGCAAGGCCCCCTCAGTGGAGAGAGGAATCTCGTGGGCTCCCAGCAAACGACGGGCTTTGCGGGAGGGATCAAAACGCACATACCAATCAGCCGCGACCAGAGCCGCCAGCAGAGCCAGGGTCACCAGGCCGAGGAACACATTTCTGATGATGATCGCAATTCGCTTCATCGCTTCATGCCCGGAAGGCGAAATAGTCGTAAACCAGGGCAGTGATTCTATGGAACATGGGTTGCCTCTGACAACTTAGAATTGTGTGAAAAAACAGACCCAAACTATGGAAAATATTGCTGTCTACGGAAATTAGTAACGATAACCGTAATTTCCGGAATTAGTATTGAAAAAACACGCGTCATGGGCAGACGCCTCGCCTTTCGGGTCATCAGTCTTCCAGATCCAGCTCCGGCTTGAAATCAGCCGCGTGGTAGGAACTCCGAACCAGCGGACCGGAGGCCACGTGGCGGAACCCTTTCTCCAAAGCAATCTCCTTGAGCCGTTCAAAGGTCTCGGGCAGGACATACTCGACCACCGGCAGATGCTTCGGAGAGGGGCGCAGGTACTGGCCAAGCGTCAGCACCGTGACGTCGTGATCGCGGAGGTCGTCGAGCGACTGAAGAATCTCCGGCTCGCTTTCTCCCAGGCCCAGCATGATGCCGCTCTTGGTGGCGCAGCGATTGCCCAATTGGCGAGCCATCGCCTTGGCGTTTTTCAACACTGTCAACGACTGCCAATACTTGGCCCGCGATCTCACCAGCGGAGTAAGCCTCTCCACCGTTTCGATGTTGTGATTGAAAATGTGGGGCTTGGCCTCCATCACCACGTAGAGCTGATCCTCGTGCCCGTTGAAATCGGGAGTCAGCACTTCGATGACGATCTCCGGATTCACCTCGCGGACCTTCTCGATGGTGTTGGCGAAATGGCAGGCACCGCCATCGGGCAGATCGTCACGGGCCACCGCCGTGATGACGACATGATTCAGGTGCATGCGCCGGACCGCCTCGGCGACGCGTTCGGGCTCGTCGGCCTCCAGCGGCAGGGGCTTGCGGGTATCGACCGCGCAGAATCCACAGGCGCGGGTGCAGCGTTCGCCGGCGATCATCATCGTGGCCGTCCCCTGCCCCCAGCATTCCCAGCGATTGGGGCACTGGGCTTCCTCGCAGACCGTAACCAGGCGCAGGTCGTCAATCATGCCCTTGGTGTCCCAGAAAACCGGGTTGTTCGGGAGTTTCACCCGAATCCACGGCGGTTTCTTTTCCTGGTGGAGAGAGGGATCGATCTTGGGCATGGCAACAAGTGGAGTCGCGGGGACAATGCCAGAAAAGGCGCCCGAAACAACCGAACACCGAGAAAATCCTTGTCGGCTTTTTCGACAAGCCTCAGTCGAGAGTGGTCAACTCAATCTCCTTGAACTGCACCGTCATTGGCGGGCCCGAATGGAGTTGCAGCGCGAGAATGCCGGACATCTCCCGTTCCTCCTTCTGGTGATCGATCACTTCCGCGGTCTGGACCCCGTTGAGAAAGACCTCCAGCTTGTTGTCGATGAAACGGATCCGGTATTCGGCCCATTCGCCAACCTGATAATCCTCCAGTGCCGCGTTCGGGTCACCGGCATGGAGCTGGGTCGAGCTCATCGAGCCATCGACATTGATCACCGTGCGGTAACCCCGATTCGCCAACATCTTGCGGCCTTTCTCATCGTAGACTGCGCCTAGAAAGGGCGCCGAGGGATCGGCGATGTCGACCTGGTAGCCTTTCACGTGTCCGTCCTCCTCGACTTCGCTACGCACTTGGACACCGGAGTTGGCCTTCTCGCTGCCCTCGATGCGAAATTTCAGAGTCAGTTCGAAGTTCGCAATGTCGTCGCCCTGCCAGACGAGAAACTGATTGTGATCGCAAGGATGCTCCTTCGAGGAGGTCGCGGTGATGGCGCCGTCCTTCACAGACCAGTAGCTCATCTCCGGCGCCTTCCAACCGTCGAGGGATTGGCCGTCGAAAAGGGAACGGGATTCCCCGGCATGGAGAGATCCGGAGGCCAGGAAGGCGAGAGCGATCAATAAATGAGTGGGGCGTGGATTCATATGCGTCACGGTCAGGGTGTTTTCTGGAGATGTCGAAGCGGCAATTCCACGTTCGGCGGGTCGATGGGCTCGCCTTCCGGCTTGCCATTCTCGAGCCGGAATTCCTGGGGAGGCCAGACTCGGTGGAAGTCACCGGCGGGAACCTCCTCCCCGGTCCCCCCCCTCACCTTCGGATGCCGCTCCCGGTTCGGATCGCTCTCCTCCACCGACTGCATCAGCGCGTCGACTTCGGGGGAGAATCCGTATTCGTATTTCAGTTTCACCGCTTTGACAGGCTCGGCGGGCTTCGTCTCCGGCTCTTTCGCATCCGGCAAGCCCGACGCGTTGCTATCACCCGCCTTTCGAGCCTCACCAACCTCGTAGTACTCCACCAGTCGCCCGTCGGCATTCGCCATCTGCTCAAGGGTGCCGAAATAAACTCCCCCGAAGGGACGTCCGTCTCCTGTCCGGTAAAAAGTCAGGTGCGGCAAACCCCGACGCTTGATCAACATCGACAACTCGAAGTCATGCCATCCGGAAGTCGCGTTCACCGTCTGGGTCTCCTCGGTTTCCTCGCCCCCTCCGCTCTCGGTCTGGGTCAGGTAGAGTGAGAGGATGGCCGATGGCTGCGATTCCAGCCGATATCGCCCCCTGACGACGATCAAGTCGCCCTGCTCGAGTTCCGGTGAGGTCGATTCCACCTCAAGGATCTGGATGACGTCGCCATCACGAAACGCCTTGGGGCCCAGTTTCACCGGAACGCTCTCCATCAACGGAGACGACCATGCCGGCAGGGCGAGCCCGATCATCAGCAATGCGACATGCGCGGCGTTCATTGTTTGATCACACCGCCGACGGTACCGCCCTTCCCCTGGCGATTCCACCAGCGACCGGTGTAGGTGTCTTCGTAAAACATCACCCGCGCCGACCAGGTTTTTCCGTCACCGACTGGCACATCGTTCAGCACGAGCACGGCGACATCGCCCGCGAATTTCACGACGGCGGGTATGGGATACTCGACGAGCTGTCCCTGGCGCCGGACTTTCCAGACAATTGCCCAGTTTTCGCCGCCCTTGGGTTCGACCCGGGCGATCTGATAGCGATCCGCCTTTTCCTCGCCGATCTCCTTCCCGGTGATGGGCGCCCAGGTTCCCTCCAGGATGGCGTTCTCGAGCATGGAGGAAAAAGCGGACTCGGTCAGGTCCTCGGTTTTTGCCGCGACCGGGACGAGCAGGACCGAGAGGATAAGGGAGAGAATTTTCATACCGGCAGCTTACCCGATTTCCTTCACGCGAACAAATCCGACACCGCCTGTCCCTTTCCGTCCACCGTCGTGTAGAAGGGACGTTTCTCGATATCATAAGCCAGCTTCGGACTGATGCCCATCGCGGTGTAGATAGTCGCGTGCAAATCAGAGATGCTGACCGGATTCTCCACCGCCACCAGCGGTCGCTCATCGGCGGTGGCTCCGTAGACATGGCCTTTTTTCATGCCTCCGCCGAACATCACCACGCTGGTGCCGCCGGTGAAATGGCGGTGCAGTCCGTAGTGCTTCATCTCCTGGAGAGTCTCCGATTTCGCCCGACTCTGGTCCCGGGCGGTCGAACCGGGCACGCCCTCGATCATCATGTCGCGGCTGAACTCGCTGGCAATGATCACCAGTGTCCGGTCAAGCAGGCCGCGCTCCTCGAGATCCAGGATCAGTTGCGCGATGGGACGGTCCACCTCGGACTTGAGGCGGCGGACCGTCTCGTGACCGTTCTCATGCGTGTCCCAGTGGAGAAAGGGCACGTACTCGGTCGTCACCTCGATGAACCGCGCGCCGGACTCCACCAGCCGCCGAGCCAGCAAGCAGCCGCGCCCGAAGCGACCGGTGTCGTACTTTTCCCGCACCTCCTTCGGCTCCAGTTCGAGATCGAAGGCGTCCTTCTCTCGCGACTCGAGCAGCCGGTGGGCGTTGTCGAAGGAACGCAGCATCGACTCCTGCTGATAGTCGGAGAGAAATTCGCGATGCGGATTCTTGTCGATCAGTTTCTGATAAAAGCGGTAGCGATTCGCGAATCGCCCCGGGTCCATTCCCTCCGGCGGACGCACCGCGCGCACCGCGTCCTCGGGATACGGCAGATTGAACGGACCGAATTCGCTGCCGAAAAAGCCGGCCGTGGTGAAAGCCTTGAGTTCCTCCTGTTCTCCAACGCCCTCGATGCGCTGACCGATATTGATGAAGGGCGGCATCACCGGATTGCGCGGTCCCAGCACTTTCGCCATCCACGCCCCGAGGTGCGGAGCCGCCACGGTGATGGGAGGCACGTAGCCGGTGTGCCAGTGATACTGATGACGCGAGTGGAGAATGTTTCCGAGATCGGCCTGAACATGGGAACGGATCAGGGTCGCCCGATCCATCACCCCGGCGATGTTCTCCAGTCCCTCGGAAATCCGGAGTCCATCGACCGCGGTGTTGATCGCCGGGAAAGTGCTGAGGATCTTCTCGACGGCGAGTCCCTTTTCAAAAGGCAGGTAGCGTTTCGGATCGAAAGTCTCCGGCGCCGCCATTCCGCCGCCCATCCAGAGCAGGATGCAGGCATCGGCTCGTGGCGCGGGATTGTCGACCGCGTGACCGCTGGTCTCCGCCGCGCCGAACAAGCGCGGTTCACCGGCCATCATCGCCGCGGTGGATGCGGCGCCGAGCTTTTTGAGAAAGGCGCGACGGGCGAGGCGTTCTTCGGGGGAAACTGGCTGGGTTTTCACGGCTTCAGCCTACCATGACGACCGCCGCTTTCCAGTCCCGCCTATGGCGCGTCTGCGACCGGGGCGTGGGAACTCACCGGACCAATTGAAACTCCGGCAGCATCAGCACGGTCCAGAGCAGGTCCTCCACGCCTTGAGCGGTCGGTGTATTCCCCACCATCTCGACGAGAATCTCCCGCTCTTCCGCGGTGGCGGAGCGGGACACGGCCTCCCGGAAAAGCCGGTCGATCAATCCGGTGACAGCCTCTCCTTCGTGTTCCGCCAACAGATTCTCCGCTCCCCGTTTCAGGAGACCGGAAAGGATTTCGCCGTTGGCCAGGTCGATCGCCTGGAGGGTGGAGAGCTGTTCGGGTCGCACCGTCACCACCTGCTCGCGGTTCGGGCGACCGAGTGAGCGCATCAGCAGATCGCTTTTCACCAACGAAGCCCGCACCATCCGGTCGCCGATCCCCTCGGCCCGCGCCAGCGCCGCCTTCACCTGGGGAGCCAGCCGCTGCGCCCACCCACCCGGCACCTCCTTCACCGCCTGCCATTTCTCCACTGGATTTCCAAACTTGCCGTTGCGGTCCGGCTGCCGCGCGGTCCAGTGCCAGGTCGCGTCGGTCGCGATCACCGTATCGCCCCCGGCATCCTTGATTCGCGCCTCGAAGAAGGCGGCAGCCGCATTCGGACCGCTGCCGGCATTCCGGGCAACGATCAGGATCTCGTTCTCGCCCTCCTCCAGCGCGCCGCGCAAATCGATGGCTTCCGCCGTCATCCAGTTCGCGTCCTCCCGCAGTTTCCGGCCGTTCACAAAGAGCGTGTATTCGTTGTCCACCGAGATCGCCGCGTGCGCCCGCTCGGGTTTCCCTTTCAACGAAAACGCCTTGCGCAGGGTCACCGTTTCGCCCGCCTCGGGTGTGCCCTCGCGATCCGACCAGATCCACTTGCCGGACACCGCGATGTCCTCGTATTGGCCCGGCTCGACCTTCATCCTCAACACTCCCGCGGTCGGCTCGGCCGGCGCCGTGCCCGTCAGTTGCCAGACCGCGTCCATGAACTGCTCGGCCGTCAGTCGACGGGCGATGGGTCCGCGATAGACGTAGGCTTCCGCCGCCGCCTCGTCCGGCGTCGGAGCCATCGGCGCCTGATAGGCGCGCGAGGAGACTACGCGGCGAATCAGCTTTCGCATGTCGTAGTCCTGCCCGGCAAAATCGACCGCGAGCCAGTCGAGTAGATCCTCGCTCCACGGCTCGGTGTGCATGGCGTCGACGGGATGCACGATGCCCCTGCCCATCAGCCGATGCCAGACCCGGTTCACCAGGGTGCGGGTAAAGCGCCCGTTCTCCCGATGCGTCATCAATCCCGCCAGTTGTCGCAATCGCTCCGGACGCGCCGCCTCGGGATCGATATCGCCGAGCTCGGGGAAAATCCACGCCGCTTTCGCCATCTCGCCCGTCCCCTTGTCGCATCGGTGAATCTCCACCGGCTCCTCCGCGAAGACCGCGGCCAGACTATAGGCGTCCTCCAGCTTCCACCGGTCGATGAAGCTGTCGTGGCAGCTCGCGCACTTCATGTTGATGCCGAGAAAGACTTGACCAAGATTTTGGGCAAACTGGATTTCCCGCGTCTGGCTCGCGTTGACACTGCCGCGCCACTGGATGCCGTTGATGAAACCTTCGGAATCCGGCGTAGGCGAGATCAGTTCGCCCACGAAGCGGTCGTAGGGCTTGTTCACGAGCAGCGACGCGTAGAGCCAGTCGGTGATCGGCTTGCGTCCGCCGTCGATGAAACCGGTGCCGACATAGTCGTTGCGCAACAGGTCGTTCCAGAACGTCAGCCAATGTTCGGCATAGTCCACGTCGCGGGCCAGCACCGCGTCGATCAGTTTCTCCCGCTTGTCGACAGATCCGTCGGCGAGAAAGGCGGCAGTCTCTTCCGGAGTCGGCAGGAGGCCGAGAACGTCGAGAAAAAGACGGCGCGCGAAGGTCTCGTCATCTACCAAGCCGGTCGGCTCGACTCCCTGCCCGGCCAGGTAGTGATCGAGCAGACGGTCGATCGGGTGATCTCGACCCGCGACCGGCTCCGGCAGTGTCACCTCGCGCGGCCGCAGCTGCGGCTCCCATCCGGCCTTTCCGAAGGCGAACCCGGCTTCCCACGCCAACCCTCCATCGATCCACCGGCGCAGTTTCTCAATCTGTTCGGCGGGCACACGATCACCTTTGGGTGGCATCATGATGACGTCGTCGTCTGTGGTCAGCACTTCCAGGAAGAAGCTCTCCGCGGCCTTGCCCGGCTCCAGCACCGCGCCGTTCTCGCTGCCAGCCAGCAGATCCTCCCGCGTGTTCATGGAGAAGCCGCCCTTTTTCGCGTCGTCCAGATGACATTCCGCACAATGGGTCTTCAGGATGGGGACAATATCGTGGGAAAAATCTATCTCCTGAGCCTTTACAAATCCGCCAAGTAGCCAGGGAAGCGTCCCCAGCGCGATTCCGGAAAGCATGGTGTCGGATGAAAACCCTCTCATTGTTTCCATGTTATCGGGACGACTCACGCATCGCAACGGCGCATTCAGTGGACTGACAGGCGGAATAGAACCCTCCTTGATTTCGGATTACCGTGATTTTTCCACTTGATAATTTTCATAATTTCTATAAATTTACTCCACCCTGAACACAAACCACTGCCGCCGAATGATCCAAACCACAGACAGTTTACCGGAACATGAAAACCCAGACCGCCGCCTGGCCACCTCTCGTGGTCCTCGCCGCCATTGCTCTCTCGCAGCTTCAGTCCGCCGTTTCTGAAGAGAAAGCCGTCTCCGAAACACCGGACCGCTCGGTGCTCCGCGCCGTGCCGATCAAAGATCACTGGAACGCGAACTCCTGGGATCCCACCGGAGGCTCCCTTTTCTGGCACGCCCTGGAAGATCGCAAGTCGGCCCGTCCCGACGACACAAAAGGCCGCAATACCCGTCGCCCGGCAGCCACCTCCTCCGAGGCGGCGATTTCCGGGACAAACCGGCGCTGAGGCGCCGACTTCCATCCCATTTTTCCCGCAGACAACGCCGAGAAAGCCATCGCCCCGGGGTTTTGTCGCCCCACACCCTGCCCGGCTCACATCCGTTCAGGGGGAAAGCCGCCGGACCCATCGTCTTCGGCGGCTTTCCGCATTTCCGCGCCCCGCCATTCTCCTCGGCGGTTGACATCGCGAAGAAAGCCCCGATATTCCGCGCCCACGAGCCCTCAACAACCGCCGTAGGTCCTCCGAATTCCGCGGATCGTCATCGATTCCCCGGAACCAGGCTCACTGGAGGGAAACCCGGCAACCCCATCATACCATGTCAATCAAACTCGCCCCGTTTGAAGTTCCTGATCGTCTCACCAAAGACGAAAAAACCGCGACCGAGACCTACGCCAAATTCACGGCGGAGCCCTTCGAGGCCGGATTCGGTCACACTGTCGGCAACAGCCTTCGCCGCGTGCTGCTCTCCTCTCTGGAAGGCGCCGCCATCACCTCCGTCCGCATCGCCGGCGCCCAGCATGAGTTCGCCTCGCTGCCAGGTGTCGTGGAGGACGTCACCGACATCGTCCTCAACCTGAAGCAACTCCGCTTCAAACATTTCGACAACAAGGACGCGGCCACCCTGTCGATCAATGTCGACAAATCCGGCCCCGTCACCGCCGCTGACATCGAGGAGATCTCCCAATACGAGATCGTCAACAAGGACCTCCACATCTGCACCCTCGACAAGAAGACCAAATTCAGCCTCGACATGGAAGTCCGTGTCGGCCGCGGCTTCAACACCGGCGAGGAAAACAAGCACCCCGACATGCCGATCGGCGTCATTCCGATCGACTCCATCTTCTCCCCGGTTCGCCGCGTCAAATACGCCGTGCAGAACACCCGCGTGGGGCAGCGCACCGACTACGACAAACTCGTGCTCGAAATCTGGACCGATGGTCGCATTGAGCCACACGACGCTCTCCTGCAGGCCTCGGCCATCCTCCGTCACCACCTCGACGTGTTCGTCAACTATGACGACAACCAGATCGAGATCGAGTCCGCCCCGGAAGCCCAGAGCGAGGAAAACGCCGAGCTCAAGAAGCTCCTCAACATGAGCGTCAACGAGATCGAGCTGTCCGTCCGCGCCGCCAACTGCCTCAACAATGCCAACATCACCTCCGTGGGACAACTGGCGATGAAGTCCGAGGCCGAAATGCTGAAATACCGGAACTTCGGGAAAAAATCCCTCAACGAGATCAAGGACAAACTTTCCGAACTCGGTCTCTCTCTCGGGATGCAGCTGGACCCCGCCCTCCTCGAGCAGTCCTACGGCGGCCCCCTCCTCGGTGGCGACTCCGGCTCCGAAGGCCCCGGCCTCGCCTCCCTCATCGCCCAGAATCTCGACGACTGACGACCGCTCTCGTCTCCGCCGTTTGCCGGGAGAGGTGACTCTCCCCGGCAACCAACGGAGAAATGCCTCGTCCCCACGAACCTTCAACGCCCTTTCCACTCATGAGACATCGACGCAAGACCGTCAAACTTCAGCGCAAGTCAGCCCACCGCGACGCCATGTTGCGGAATCTGGCATGCAGCCTGATCGAGCATCGCCGCATCCGGACCACGCTCGCCAAAGCCAAAGCTCTGCGCCCCTTCGCGGAGCGCCTTGTCACCCTCGGCAAACGCGAGAGCCTGCACAGCCGCCGCCATGCCATTTCCCTGCTCGGCAGCAACGAATTGGCCCAGCGCAGCGTGACAGCCCTCTTCGAGGAGATCGCGCCCGCCCACGCGGATCGCCAGGGCGGCTACTGCCGCATCACCAAACTGGGACAGCGCCTGTCCGACTCCGCCCCGATGGCCTTCATCGAGTGGGTCGACGCCTATGCGCCCGCCAGCGCCGACGCGGAAACCGAGGAAGCCGCCGCCTCCTGAAAGGCGATTTCTCCACCCCTTCCCAAAACGCCGTCCCGACGATCTCGGGGCGGCGTTTTTTTTGCGATCCGAAGATAAGGGAAGCTTTCCGCCCCACGGAGGCTGTCGCGAGAGGCGGGCGGAAAAAGTAAAATCAAAAGCAAGAGGATGACAGCCACCGGTGATGCCTTGAGCGCTCCATCTGGTGTCACTCAATCCATCAGGGCTTGGCCTCATCATGGTTGGTCGAGGCGTCGCGCCTCCATTTCAGGTAGGCGACGACATCGTCGGAGTAGAGGAAGGCGTGCCATATCAGGCCGCAAACCACGCCACCCGGAATGGCCAGCAAGCCTTGCGTCTGAGTTTCCGGCTCCATCAGGGCGCATGCGGAAGGAATGCTCCCCAGCAGTCCAAACAGCCCGACAATGCCCGCCAAGTGACGGGCGGCCTCATTTCCCTTGCCCAGCAGAACGGCGATGGCGCCAAGGCCCAGGGCGATGAGAATCTTTCCCGAAAGGGAATATCCGGACGAGAGGGATAGTACGACGATAAAGACCGCGGACCCCAAACACCAAAGCACCAGGGCGCGGCGATAATGGGCGGCGCCTTTCCTGATCGCCTCCGAGGGATGAGTCGGAATGTCTGTCATGATGGCATTTCCTACCAATATCGCTCAGTCGCGGCAAGATCATCCTGTCGCGCAACTCTGCCGCGACTCGGGCGTTGAATCCGCTCGACTTTGTCGCGTCGTTCTTCTAATTCCTCAGCCATGCACCCGCCCTTTCATCGCCTGTCCCCCGGACTCCTGGCAATCCTCCTGTTCGCACTGGCCCCCTCAGCCTTCAGTCAGGTGGCCGTCTATCGTTTCGACTTCGAGAAGGATGGGCCATCGATCAACTACGGATTCTACGAGGAAGCCTGGGTGGTGGCTGACGCCACTGGCGGACCGGCCTCGTGGGTGCTGACTTTCCGCGAGGGTCCTCATCGCCGTTACATTTCCATCGCAACCTTCGGGAGCCTGTTTTTCCCCAATCAGGGCGGCACCGTGGTGGGGGTGATTTCCGCCGCCGCCGCCACCGGCACCCCGCAGACAACTTTTCTCGCCATCGGAGAGATCGAAACGGAGATCAAGGGCGCCAACGTGAAGGCCAAGGTTCCGAAAAAGATGAAAGGCTACGCGCTATCCGCCGACGACGAGAGCGCGGTGCCTTTCGATGATGACGAGGGCAACGTCGGTTACGCCGGCATCAGCCAGATGGCGGGGGATCTCGAGGCATCACGCTCGAAGGACGCCAGCAGCCGCGGGCTGACGGTGGAGCAGGCCTTCGACGAGTTGATCGAATATCTGGAACGGCGCGGCTATACGGAGTTCGTAATCGCGGCGCCGACCGGTGGCACCACCACCACCACGACCGGCGGCCCCCAGACCAATCCCTGAACCTGGCGGGGCGGAGCGTTCAGTAGGCCAGCTCCCGCATCGTGCGGCTGTGAACCTCCCAGAGACGATCCTGCCCGGTGGTGGGATCTCCTTTGATGCCTCTCGCGGGCTGCGTCCCGTCATCGACGGAGGCGCAACCTGGCAGCAGAGCTACCGCGATGAGGAGTGACCAGCAAACGACGAGGCATGGGATGGGCCTTTTCACGGATAACATTGTATGACCAATCCCCGCTCCGAGTCGATCTATTCTCTCTGTCCCGAGCGGGAGCCACCTCACCAGCCCCGGTTCCAGATGATGTGAGTGCCGGACTTGCCGGGCACGGCGATGTCCTTCCAGCCGTTGCCGTCGAGATCGGCCACCCGGATCTGCAGACCGATGCCGGGCGCTTCGCCGGACGGGCCGTTGGAGATGAAATGCTTCGTCCAGGCACGCGTCTCCTGGTTCCAGTCGTAGTACTGAACCGTGCAGGGATCCTCGGCGCCGGGGTCGCTGCCGGAGTGGGCGTAGTAGCGTTTTCCGGTGATGAGTTCGGGCTGGCCGTCGTTGTCGATGTCGTCCCAGGCCAGGGCGTGGGCCTGCGAATGCTTGCGGTCGATCTCGTGGGTGCGCCAGGTGGTGGAACCGTCGCTCTGGGGCTCCTGCTGTTGTTCCCACCAGATGCCATAGTTGTGCCCATCGGCCCAGATGATGTCGTTGCGCCCATCCCCGTCGAGATCCACGACCAGCATCGGGCAACTGGCGTGGGGAAAGGTGAAGTCGTCATGGTAGGCCCATTCCCCGGCAAAAGGGCCGCCCTCGGGGCATTCATACCAGCCCTGTTTGAAAATGATGTCGTCCCGACCGTCGCCGTTGATGTCGCCGAAGCCCATGCCGTGGCCGTTCTTGTCCGCCCCGATGACATGCTTGATCAGGGTCGCCTTGCCGGCGTCGTCCTGGCCGAGTTTCCAGGCGAGCATGGGGTTGGTGTCCCCCCAGCTGTTTTCCAGCCACTCCGGCACTCCGTCGCCGTCGATGTCCTGGAAAAAGCTCAGTTCATTCCGGTCGGTGCCGGTATCGACGAGCAGATGTTGTTGCCAACCGTCCTCGGCCTCGTAGCCGCCCGGGCCGGGGTTCTCATACCAGTTCACCGTCGTGGTGGTGTAGCCGCCCGCGACCACGTCGAGATCGCCGTCGCCATCCACATCCCAGAGATGATCGGAATTGTTCTGAAGATAGTCTTTCCCGAAAGGCTCGAGACGTCGGACTTTGCGCGGTTTCCACTCGGGGTTCGCGTACCAGTATTCGCCCGCGACCACGTCGGGTTTGCCGTCGCCGTTCAGATCACCGACGGCGATCCCTTCGTTGTTGTCCTTGCGCAGTTGCTGGACCTCCCATTTCAGTTTCGGCGGGGCCGGTTTCTTGGGCGCGTTCTGTGCCAGCGCGATGAGACTGAAGCCAACCGCGAGGGTTCCTGTGGCCAATTGAAGGGGAAGTCGTTGCATGGCGGCAATATAGAGGAAGCCCCAGACGGCTGAAATGAAAAAACACCCGCATTCAGGGCGCTTTCGGATCGCGCTACCGTCGCTCCATGCGTTGTGCTACGTTGAGGCATGCCAAACAGACCTCCCAAACCGGAAAAGGATGACACCCCCAACGAACAAGAGGTGATCGGGGACAAGGCCAACGAGGCCAAGCCCAAGCTGAAGGCTCAACGGATCGATCAATCGGGATTGACCAGTCGGGTCAAGGGTCATGTATCGGCGCGTGGCCGACGCTCCCAGGCGAAGCGCGACAGCAAGTAGCCGCCTTCCCGCCACTCAGGGCGACACCACCCGCGCCTGCCCGGCGTCTCCGACGAGCTCGACTTTCACCTCGTCAAAACCCCAGCCGAGGAGCCCGGCCACGGTGAGACGATGCTTGCCGGGCTTCAACGCCAGCTCGACCGTTGTCTCGCTCCCCTCTCCCGGCAACATCACCTCCTCCTCACCGAGGAAGAGTGTCAGATCCTTCAGTTTGCCCGAAATTTTCAGCGGCACCTTTCCGCCATCGGTCACTTCGAGGAAAAAGCGACCCACACCGTAGCGGTTCGCGCCACGTCCCACCACCTGCGGCAACTCCGCGGCCGGCAACCCGCCATCCACCGTCGCGTAGACCGGTGTCCACAGATAGGTCGCCACTTCTTCGGCGAAAATCTTCTCGCCGTAATGACCGATGGCGTCGCGGGTGCGCTCGTGGGGCTGGAGAGCCTGCCATTGACGCACGTAACGGTTCGGCGGCGTCTTGAAATCCCCGTCCTTGCCCAGCTCGGAAAGGAAACGCACCAGGTCCACGAACTCGTCCTCGCGCAATTGGGCGGTCAGGCCCGGCGGCATCAGCGAGACCGGGCTGATCTGGTTGCTGGCGATCTCGCTCTTGGGGATGCGCTGCTCGACGCCCGCGACATCGCGCACCACCAGTTCGTTGGCATCCTCCCGGGCGATGGCCCCGGCAAAGGCGGTGCCCTTCTTCGTGGTAACCAGGGTCGTGTGATAGCCCTCCTTGATCTTCTTACTCGGCTCGAGGAGCGATTCGATGAGGTAATCGACCGGGGCGCTCGACCCGATCGACACCAGGTCGGGACCGATGATGCCACCCGCGCCACCGATCGCATGGCAGACCACACATTGCAGGGCAGCCCGACGGTAGATGGTCTCCCCGCGGTGCGGATCACCCTTTTCCGCCACCAGTGTCATCATCCGCTCCATCTCTTCGGTCGAGAGCTGGGTCTTCATCGGCTTGAGATCGGCCGCCTTCTGGAGTGCCGCGACCAGGCCCTCGGGCTTGGTTGCCGCGCTGCTGGCCTTCTGCACGCCGACGAGGGCGATCTCCCGCGGCAGGGAGCCGGGCTCCTGCTGATTCAACAGGGTTGCGAGCGCGGGTGGACCCTGTTTGGTCTGGAGGAAAGCGTCGAAGATGCCGTGGGGATCCTTCCCGTCGGGCGCGGTCTTCAGCGCCGCGAGAGCCAGCTTGGCGCCCTCGGCGGGATTCTGCCGGGTGCGCCCAATCACCGCCAGCGAGCGCAATTTGAAAGAGACGCCGGTGTCGTTGGCGATCCCGGCCAGGAACTGGGCCGTCGGCTGACCGCCCAGACCTATGAGCCCGTCGAGCGCGGCCCGGGCCTTGGCGTCCTGCGTTTCCGCCTCGAGAAATGTCCGCTCCAGCACCGGCCGCGCCGCGTCCAGTTTCCACGCGCCCGCCAGGGTGGCCGCCCGGGAGAAAAGGTCGGCGTTCTCAGTCGCAAAGAACCGGTTCAGCCGCGCCGGATCGCCGGAGGGCTTGAGCTTGCGCAGGTTGGCGGCGTCGTTGAGGGCCTGGAGCACGAGTCCCTGCTGGGAAGGGCTTCTGTCTTCGGCCAGAGCCCAGGCGAAAAGGACGTCGAGCTGCTCCGGATTGCCCACCCGGGCGACGAAATCCGCGAGATCGGCCAACTCGGCGTCGCTGGAGAGTTCCCCCCGTTCGAGAGCGGCGAGCAGCAGAGGTAGCCCGACCGGTTTGTTGGCGGAACGAAGCGCGAAGAGCAGTTGCCGCGTGTCGGCGAAGGGATTGCCATCGGAAATTTTCGGCAGCCAGCGATTCTCGTGCTCGCGGCAGATCGACCAGACGGCGAAGTTGAGAAATTCGTCCGGATTCTCAATGCCGTCGAGAGCCCGGAGCGCGATACCTACCGTGTCGGGGTGGTCGAGCTGAGCCAGCACACTCACCGCCCAGAGACGAACACGCGGATGGGCATCGGCCACCGCCCGGCGGGCGATTTCAACATCACCATCCCGATAATACAGCGCCCGCAGCGCCCCGGCCCGGACCTCCGGCGACTCGGCCCGTGTCAGCGCCTCGGCCCAGTCGGTCCGCAAGCCGTTGACCACTTGCGAAGCCCAGACCGCGCGCAATTTTGACAGCTCATCCCCGCCGTCATGCAGGGTCTCCAGAGCCGGGAGCACCTCGGCCGCCTCGCGCCGCCGCAGCTCCGCGGTCGCCTGCTCCCGCGCCCAACCTTCCGGCGCGTTCAGGGCCGACACCAGTTCCGTCACCGCCGCGCCCTCGAGCTTCGGGGCATCGACCGGATCCCTACCCTCGAAGCTGATCCGCCAGATGCGCCCGTGCTGGTGATCGCGGCGCGGATCGCGGAAATCGACCTCGCCGTGTTGGATGATGGGGTTGTACCAGTCGGCGATGTAGATGGCGCCGTCGGGTCCCATTTTCACATCGATGGGGCGAAAGGCGCGGTGGCTGGAACTGACCAAGTCCTCGATCTGGGTCGAGGTGTAGCCGGCGCCGCCGTTTTCACTGAGCCGAAAACGATTGATACGATGTCCGCGAAAGTCGGGAGCCATCAGGGTGCCCACCCAGTCCTCGGGGATATGGCGACCGGTAGCGACCTCGAGACCGCAATGTTTCGGCTGGCCCGGATTCAGCCCCGACAGGGTGCGGGTCGCGCCCGGCGAGGTCTTGAAAACAGATCGCGGAAACACGAAGTTGATTCCCTCCCCGCCGGCGCCGTCGGTCATGAAACTCTGGCCATACGTGTCGAAGGCGTGCCCCCAGGGATTGATCAGGCCCAGCATGAACGGCTCCAGCCGCCGCGTCTCGGGGCGAAAATGCCACATGCCGCCGCCGAGCATGCGCCGCACGCCATACGGCGTCTCCACGTGGCTGTGGATGTAGATCGACTGGTTGAACCAGATCTCGCCCTCGGGTCCGTAGCGCAGGGTATGGACAAGATGATGGGTATCCTCGGTGCCGAACCCCGAGAGCATCACCGTGCGGCGATCGGCCTTGCCATCGTTGTCGGTGTCTTCCAGGAAGATCAGCTCCGTCGAGTTGACCACGTAGACGCCGCCATCACCCGGCAACACGGCGGAGGGAATGTGGAGGTCGTCGGCGAAAATCGTGGAGGTGTCGGCGGCGCCGTCTCCGTCGGTGTCCTCGATGATGAACAGCTTGTCGTCCTCCGCCTCCCCCGGCTGGATCTGCGGATACATCGAACTGCCGACCACCCAGAGTCGTCCGCGGGCGTCCCAGTTCATGTGGAGCGGCTTGTTGATCATGGGCTCGGAGGCGAAGAGATTGATCTTCGCCCCCTCGGGAAGTTTGAACGCCCGCAACTGCGCCTCGACCTCCGTATCCGGAATGTCCCGCAGCCCGTTCTGCGCCGAACCGATGCCGGTGCTCGCGAGAGCCACGGACAGAATAACCAAATACCTCTTCATAACTGCCTGAAAAATGAATGCTGAACTCTGAAAACTCCACCACATGGGTGAACTCACCGCTTCTTGAGATCCTCGAAGATCGCCGCCCGCATGTCGCCGATCTCCCGCTCTTTCCCCGCGATGAGCGGATCGAACAGGGGGATCTCCCTGGCGTTCTGCCCCTGCTCGTGCTTGCGGAACAGGAACAGGTAGGTCTCGTTCGCCGGCCGCCAACGGTGGAAGAAAAGCCGGTTCTTTTTCACGATGGCGTCGCGCATTTCCTCGACCCGCGCGTCGGTGGTGAGCAGACCCTCCGGGAGGGACAGGCCCAGCCCGTCGATGAGCTGTCTGGCGATGGCCCGGTATCCGGCGTCGCCGTAGTGGACGCCGTTGTCAGTCAACGGAGTCTCGGTGACCCCGCCGTCGAACGCGTCGCCGCCCATCGCCGCGAAGAGATCCACAAAACGATGCCCGCGCGTCTCGGCGAGCGCCTTGACCGCGTCCCGCAGTTTGCCGAGCCGGCGATTGTTTTCCGTCTGGTCGGGAAGGAAAACACCGAGATTTTCCAGCGGTGGCGGGGAAAGGATCACGATTTCGCGCAGCCCCTCCCCGGCCCCGGCTTCTACCAGATCGAGCAGTTTGCCGTAACCCTCGATGAACAGCGCGAGACTGGCCTCGTCTCCGGCGGCGGACCGGGCCGCGACCGACGCCTCGCCCGTCCAGCCCTGGTTCGTCGACATCGCCGCTCCGGTGCCGTAGCAGAGAAAGGCCACGCTGGGAGCGGTCTCGGTGATCGCTTTCTTCAGCCGCTCCCGCCCCTCCTCCGGGGCGCCGAAATAGCTCCGGGCATCACCATAAACCGAATCGCCGCTCCAGCCGAGATTGCGAAATTTCAGACCATCGACCTCCGGTCCCGCCGCCAGCGTCAACGCCGTCTCCAGATGGCCGAACTTCTGGGCACGCTCGATCACGGTGTTGCCGATCAGGACGATGGAGTCGCCGGACTTCAGCACGAGCGGATCGGCGGCGTGCGCGACCGGGGCGATCACGGCAAGCAACGACGACAGGAGGGCGAGCGGGAGAGTTTTCAAGAGGCCAGAGGTGGGGTAAAAATCGGTCCGCGTCAAATAACCCGGAACCCGCCCCCGGAACAAGCCCTTGGTCGCGCCAAATGCCGATTTTACCGTTGAGCCCCGCGCCCGCAGCCGCTACAGGCTTTGTCGTGCGCGCCATCGTCAACTTCGCCGTCACCGCCATCCTCGGGGCGACGTTCTGTTTTTTCTTCTTCGTACTGCTGCGCCACGACTATCGCTGGGCGGCGGTGGCCCCTTTCGCGGGCAATCTTTTCGCCGGCTGGGGCATGACGGTGGCGGTCTCGGCGGCGGCGCTGGGCATCAGCTCGCTCATCGGCGCCGGTCTCACCGCCGGCCAGCTCTCCCTCTTTCGCCCGGCCCGCTGGCTGGCGCGCGCCTATGTGGAAATGATTCGCGGCACCCCCCTGCTCACCCAGATCCTCATCGGCTACTACCTCGTGGCCCCGGCGTTGAACTGGGAGAACAAATTCTCCGTCGGCGTGGTCATTCTCTCCGCCTTCTCCGGCGCCTACCTAAGCGAAATCTTCCGCGCCGGCATCCTCTCCATCCCCGGATCGCAATGGGAATCCGCCCGCGCCATCGGCCTCACCGGGGCGCAAACCTACCGTTTCGTCATCATTCCCCAGGCCATCCGCCGGGTGCTGCCCGCCACCGCCGGACAGTTCGCCAATCTCGTCAAGGACTCCTCCCTGCTCTACGTGATCGGTCTGGGCGAGTTCACCATGCAGGCCCGCCAGGCCAACGCGCAGACCTACGCCACCTTCGAGAGCTACCTGCCGCTGGCGATCGGATATCTCGTTCTGACTTTGCCCATCTCTTTCGCCAGTCGCTGGCTGGAAAACCGCACCCGGTATGAACATTGAGCTGACCGGTCTGACGCGCCGCTATGGCGAAGCCCACGCCCTGCGGGATGTCACCTTCCGCGTTTCCGAAGGCGTCCGCGTGCTCGCGCTCATCGGGCCGTCGGGTGGGGGAAAATCCACCCTGCTCCGACTGCTCGGCGGGCTCGATGTCCCGGACGCCGGCGAGATTCGTTTCGACTCAACCCTGTTGGGTCGCGAGGACAACCCTCTTCGCTCGCACCGGCGGCGGATCGGTTTCCTCTTTCAGGCCTTCAATCTGTTTCCCCACCTCAGCGCGCTGGAAAACATCACCCTCCCGCTGACGAAGGTGCACGGAAAATCCCCCCAAGAAGCGGTGAAAATCGCCCGCGCCTGCCTTGATCGATTCCGGCTCGCCGATCATGCCGGAAAACACCCCGCCCAATTGTCCGGTGGCCAGCAGCAGCGCGCCGCCCTGGCCCGCGCGCTGGCGCATCAGCCGAGGCTCCTCATTCTCGACGAGCCTACATCGGCGCTCGATCCGGAAATGACGGCCGAGGTCCTCGAAGTCATCGCCGAACTTTGCCGGGACGGACAGGAGATCGTGCTTTCGACCCACGAGATGGGATTCGCCCGGGCCGTTGCCGACGAAGTCGCCTTTCTCGCCGATGGCGAGATCGTCGAGTACGCTCCGCCGGAAAAGCTCTTCGACACGCCAAAATCAGGGAGCGTGCGGCTATTCCTCAGTAGAGTGAAGCGATACTGAATCCACGACCGTTCCCGAAAGGAAACTCATCGACGGCTCCCGGGCTTCGCCACCAAACGCGCGATCCGTGATCGAGCGGCTTCGACATCCGCCGAGCGCACCCGGTTTCTGATCGTGTCATCGCCGGTCAGTTCCTCCAACACGGCGATTGCCTCGTCGGCCCTCACCCGAGGTTTCTTCGCGATTTGCTGGACAAACCTAGACGGTAAGTCGGCACCGTGATTCTCGATCAGTTCATGCCAAAACGCGAAGGACAGCGCGTAGCCGGGAACAAAGCCGTGCTTTTCCACCTCCCGTTCGAATTTCCGGTGGTGAAAGGCTTTCCCCGACATCACCCGAAAGTCGGCTAGCAGATCCACTGTTTCCCGATTCCCCAGCAGCGCTGGCGAGAGACTGTCTCCATAGTTATCACGCAATCCGCAGGCTCTCCAGGCAACCAGCTCGGCGAGGCCGTCACCGATGAAGCGATTCCTCGGATCGTCGTATAGCGTGGCCAACCGGGAAGTAAGAGTCGTCTCCACCCATTCGTGCACATTCACGTCCAGGAACTGCCCGCGTTTCCACTCCTCTCGGAAACAGCTCCAGGTAGAATCGTAGCCGGGAGCCGGCACCGTCAGGTAAAAGACACCCGGTTCCTGTTGTTCGCCTCCCACCATCACGGCCCATGATCGCGGTTCTAGGCCGAGCGTCGTTTTCACCACTCCCCGGGTACGCCGCAGTTCTGGAAGGATCTCCCGAGCCAAGGCACTGTCCACTTCGACGTAGAATACCGCGACCCGGGCATCGCCCAGTTTATTCATCTCGTGCGAGGACAGCAGCTCCACAGAGTCGATCCGGAACCTCGGCTTTTCCGAGGATTGTACCATGAGCCCTCCTGAAAGCCGCACCAGGAAATTGACACCTTCCGGCTCGATGCGAATCGATGGATTCTCCAGGAAGAGTTCGGATCGGACGGGAATCAGTACCTGCCCGACCCTATCAGCTTCGAGGACCAGTTCTTCCGGTTCGGTTTCAACGATCAACCTGGCCCCCGACGCGGGTTGGTCTGTCTTCGGATCGACCAGGAACAAGGGAAACGCTTCCAACTCATCGATCGGCACCTTCATCAGGCTGAGCGGATGAAAAATGTCCTGGTATCGGGACCCATCAGGCGTCGCACAACTCGCCAGGAAGACGAAACCGACCGCCGCGAGTGCGGTCAACCGAGTCGCCCGTCCCGCCGTTCCTACGACCATCGAACCGCACCGAACCGACATCCCGCTATAACGAACGAAAACGCGGGATGATTCAATCCAATTACCGAATCGCCCACGTGGATTGCCAAGGATCAACGAGTCCGCCTGCGTACCAAGGAGATCCGGGACCAATGAGTGTCGAGTGTAACACCCAACACGGTTGAGTCGAGCAACCGATCAAGCGTTACGACGCGAGACCGTCGCGGCGATCAGACACCGCCTGGGCCAGCACATCGAGGTGGGTGCGGGTGGCGGCGAGCGCGGCGATGAGATCCTGCAAGGTGGTCTGCACATCACGGACACCGGGCTGGCCCAGTTCGACGCGATCCACGGCATGGGTGAAGGATTCGGTGAGCTGAATGATCTTCGCGTGGCGGTCTTTCGACTCATCCTGCAGGGCGCGGCGGAGTCCGTCGGCTTCGTAGCGGAATTTCTGCTCCAAGCGATCCAGTCGCTGACCGATGCGATCCCTCAGGATCACCGCATGCTCGAGGATGGCGGTCTCCAGTACCGACATGCGGGCCTCCATCTCGCGGAGACGCTGCTCGGTGGTCAGCTCCAACATCACCTCGTCAACCGCGGACGTATCCGTCTCGGCGGGCGTGTCGGCGTTGACCTCCGCCGCTCGCGAGGTGGGAAACTTGGCGATCACGCTGGAGTGCGGACGGGAAATGGGAGAAATCTTGGACATCGGCCTGAGTGGATTTTTCAGAAAATATTATAATTTTCATAACCACGCAAGCAATTATCCACTTTTCTGGAGCTTTTCCGGACTTTTCGACGGATGGTCGAGGTCAGAGCTGGACCGCGCGGGCCTCGTGAATGCCGTCGATATCCTCCAGGCCTTTCACAATCGCCTCGCCGGGGGCGGAGTCGAGATTGAGCACGCTGAGGGCGCGACCGCCGATCTGATTACGGCTCAGGGACATGCTGGCGATGTTGACTCCGTGGTCTCCCAGCCATTGACCGACTCTCCCGACGATACCGGGGGTGTCGTCGTTTTCCAGCAGCAGCAGGGCGCCCTCGGGAGAGGCTTCGACGAAGCGTTCGCGAAGTTTCACGATGCGTGGCTGACTGCCGAAAAAGGTGCCGGCCACACTGGATTCCTCCTCGTCATTGCCCACCACCACCTCGATGAGATCGGTGAACTCGCAGGTCTCGGCCGGTCGGGACTCGGTGACGCGGATGCCGTGATCCTCCGCCATGGCCGGAGCGTTGAGATAGTTCACCGAACCGGCGCCGGCCCCGACTTCGAGGTAGCCTTTCAGGGCCGAGCGGGTGATGAGGGTGGTGTCTACGTCACTGACTTTGCCGCTGTAGTTGATCCGGAAGAACGCGGGCTGATTCGGCGCGATCTGGGCGGTCAGTTTGCCGAGCGTCTCGGCGAGTTTCAAGTAAGGCCCGATCTCGGCCAGAGTCTTCTCATCGATGTTCGGCATGTTCACCGCGTTGACCACCGTGCCCGTGAGCAGGGTGTCGCGGATGGCGATGGCGATCTCGATGCCGACATTTTCCTGCGCTTCCTCGGTCGAGGCGCCGAGGTGCGGGGTGAGCACGATCTCCTCGCGCTGGAGCAGCGGATCGTCGGTCGCGGGCGGCTCGACTTCGAACACATCGAGGGCGGCGCCCGCCACCCGGCCGCTTTCGATCCCGGCGAGGAGGGCCTTTTCATCGATGAGACCGCCGCGGGCGCAGTTGATGATGCGCACGCCGGGCTTCATCTTCGCGATGCGTTCGGCGTTGATCAGGTGGGTGGTCTCCTTGGTCTTCGGCATGTGCAGGGTGATGAAATCAGCCTGCACCACGGCCTCATCGACCGTGTCGCAGAGTTCCACCCGCATCGTCTTGGCCTTGCTAGCGGCGAGGTAGGGATCATAGACCACCACCCGCATGCCGAATGCCATGGCCCGCCGGGCGAACTCGCTCCCGATGCGGCCCATGCCCAGGATGGCGAGGGTCTTGTGATACAGCTCGACCCCTTTGTAGGCTTTGCGCCCCTCCTTGAAGCGTCCCCCGGCCACCGAGGCATGGGCCTGGGGTATATGCCGCGCCAGCGACATCATGAGAGTGAAGGCGTGCTCCGCCGTGGAGATGGTGTTGCCCGCCGGCGTGTTCATCACCACCACGCCGTTCCGGGTCGCCGCGGGAATGTCGATGTTGTCCACCCCCACCCCGGCGCGGCCGATGGCCTTCAGCACGCCGGCGCCGGCGTCGATGACCGGGGCGGTGATCTTCACCCCCGAGCGCACGATGATGGCGGCGTAGGCGGGCGCCAGGGCGACCAGTTCCTCCTCGGAGAGCCCGAGCTTCACATCGACTTCGATCTCGGGCGCGGCGCGCAGTTCTTCGATCCCTTTTTCGGCGATGGGATCGGCGACGAGGACTTGATAAACGGGCATGACAGTGTGGGGAGGGCTGGGAAGCGGAGGCAAAAAAGCCGGGCTGTGGGATGCCCGGATGTGGAGGGGGGAAAGTAGGGAATCCCGCCCCGCGCGCAAGGGCGAAGGCGGTGGGAATCGCAAGAAAGGTTCAGCCGCTCTCACCGCACCGCGCGGATCAGTCGATAGCCTCCGCCGCGATCTCGCTCATCCGACGCGCCAATGTCTCCGTCAGCCGGAGGGCCCCGGTCCGCCTCAGATGGTCGGCGTTGGCAAACTCCTCGTGGCGGAAGTCGTGGTGTCCGGCCCGATTCAGATCGAGGAAGGCGACCCGAGGATTGTCCTCCGCCAAGGCCTCGAGTCTTTCCACGATCCCGTGATAATCCCCGCGCCCGGTGCCGTTGGCGTCGATGGCGTTGGTCTCCGCGAACAGCGGGTGATACGGCGGAGTGAACAGCAGCACCCGCGCCCCGCCGACGGTGAGGTCGCCAAGGCAGTCTTCGAAGAGAGCCCAGAGCGTCTCGCTCTCCTCAAATCGCGCCAACCTGCCGAGCGCCCGAATCTTTTCCGCGTCCACCTCGTTCAGCGGCTCCGCGAAATCCGTCGTCGCCCGCGCCGCCCAGCCGAGATGCCGCGGACGAAAGCCGAACCGCTCACGGAGATCCTCCGCCGTCATGATCGGAGCGGTGGCGTCCACCGGCCACAACTCCGCCGCATGCTCCACATCATGCTCATAGCCGGGGCTGTCGATGAACAACTCGTGCCGCCGATCATGACGGTTGCGATCATTGAAAATCCGCGGACTCACGCCCCAGATCACCCATTCCAGTCGCGGCAGTCGCGCCACATACTCCCGGGCGATGAGCGCCTGCAACGGCAGCCCGCTGCCCGCCGCCGCCAGACTGATGCATACCGGTGCCACCTCCTGCTCCACCTGATAAAGTCGCGGCAGGGCCACCGCGCAATCCGCGTGCGAGTTGCCCAGCACCACCAGTTTCAGCTGGTGCCGGATCTCCCAGTAATAGCGCATCCGCTGCGACAGCTCTCCCCGATAGTCGGCGCGGAGCACATCGGGAGTGGTCGGAGCCGCCAAGGATTGAGACAGGTCGAGAAAATAGTCCATGTCCGCGTCGAGCGGCAGATCGTCCCGCAACGGCACCGCATCCAATCCCGGGACGCTGTCCAGAGGCACCACGGTCATTTCACCATGCGTCGTCCCCTCGCCCCCGGCCGAGGATGCCTGTACCACTCCGTTCAGGATCGCCCAGCGGGCCACCCGGATGCGCTCCTCCGCCAGATCTCCCTCCATCACCTCCTCCACCCGATACTCGTCCACCACCAAGGCCTCATCGTAGGGCGCGACCTCCGCCGGAGACGGGCGCCGGGATTCCGCGATTCGGGTCGCCTCGATCAGGATCTCGGGTCCCGTCGACGCGTCCCGGTCCCCGCAGCCCGGGGACCACAGCACGACTGCCCCCAGGACTCCGATGCCCCTCCCCGGTTTCCGCTGCGGCTTGCGCCCTGCTTGTATCCCACCCAGTTTTTTCACCTTGCCACGAGCGTTCCTTTCCCTGAAATCTCCGGGAGCTGAATCATTCTCGCACGCTTTTATCTCGCGTCCGCCGGAAAAAATCTCCGGTGGCTGCGCCCTTCATTTACCAACATGAAAAGCCCCGGCAAGCACCGCCGATTGTCCCCCGCCCAACGCACCGAGTTGCTCACCACTTTGGAAGCGCGCTTCGTCGCACACCGGGAACGGCACGAAGGAGTGGAATGGCCCCGGGTGCTGGCGAGACTGGAAGCGAATCCCGGCAAACTGTGGCCCCTCCACGAGATGGAGAGCAGCGGCGGAGAACCGGACGTGGTGGCGCACACCCCCGAGACTGATGCTTACCGCTTCTGCGACTGCTCGACGGAGTCTCCCGCCGGACGCCGGAGCCTCTGCTACGACCGCGAGGCTTTGGAATCCCGAAAGGAACACAAGCCCAGGCACAGCGCCGTCGAACTGGCGGCGGAGATGGGCATCGATCTGTTGACCGAGGAACAATACCGGGCACTGCAGCGATTGGGCGAGTTTGACACGAAAACCTCGAGCTGGGTGAAAACGCCCGACGAGATCCGGAAACAGGGCGGCGCCCTTTTCTGCGATCGACGCTACGGCCAGGTTTTTACCTACCACAACGGCGCGCAGTCCTACTACGCCGCGAGAGGATTCCGCGGCACACTCGAGATCTGATCGCGCTACTCGATATCATGATCCCGTGTGTCCCGGCGGTGGACGACGGCCAAGGATTCTGTAGGATGGCGGCCATGATGCAAAACTGGACCGACAAGATCGTGATCGTCACCGGCGGTGGCGGCGGCATGGGGCAGGCGGCGGCGAAGCGCTTCGCCGAAGCGGGAGCGAAAACCTTCGTCTTTGGTCGCTCCCGGGAATCGCTCGCGGAGTCCGCCAACCTGTCAGCGAACATCATTCCGGTCATCTGCGATGTCGCCGACCCGGGCAGCGTCGCCGCCGCCATGGACACCGTCCTCCAGACCGGCGCGCCCCACGCCCTGATCCACACCGCCGGGATCAACACCCCGGATCGTTTCATTGCCCACCCCGACCCCGCCAAGCTGGCCGGATCGGAGACCTGGCAGCAAGTCATGGACATCAACGTGCTCGGAGTCGTCAACATGATCCGCGCCGTGGCACCGCCCATGGCGGAGAATGGCGGTGGTCGCATCGTGGTGGTCTCCTCCACCGCCGGACACGGCTACGATTCCTACGCCGGAGTCCCCTACACCGCGAGCAAATGGGCGGTGCACGGCCTGCTCTTCACCGCCCGCCAGCAGCTCAACGCCCAGGGCATCGCCCTGTCCGAATACGCCCCCGGCGAGGCCAACACCCCCATCGTCGACAAGCGTCCGGTGCAGCCGACTCCGGAGCATCGCGGCGCCATGATCCAGACCGACGACTGCGCCGACACGCTCTTTTTCATGGCCTCCCAGGCTCACAGCATGAGTGTCATTCAACTGCCCCTCTACCAGCCCTTCGGCGGCATGCCGCCCCAGATTCCCACTCCCTGGCTCGATGGCCTCGGACTGAAGTGAACCGGGCTGACCCTCATCGCGGCGCTTTTCTGGTTGAGTCTCCCGCCCGCACCGGGTTACACCGCTCAGCGTGAACACCACCGGGCTCGGCACCCTCGATTTTCTCATCGTCGCGGTTTATCTCCTCGGCACCATCGCGATCGGCCTGGCCATCGGGTGGAAGTTCAAAACCGGACGCGACTTCTTCCTCGCCGGACGTTCCCTGCCCTGGTGGGCGATCGGCATGTCGCTGGTGGCGAGTGATATCGGGGGCACCGACATCATCGGCGTGGGAGGCGCGGCCTACTCTTTCGGCCTTTCGGTCGCCAATTTCGAATGGATCGGTTGCGTCCCGGCCATGATCCTCGCCGCCTTCATCTTCGTCCCCGTCTTCTGGCGCACCGGCATCTACACCATCCCCGAGTTCATGGAGCGCCGCTTCAACGCCGGCATGCGCGCCGCCCTCGCTCTCTGCTGGCTTGTTTTCATGGCCTGCAACCTCGGCATCATGCTCTTCGCGTCGGCCAAAATGCTCACCGTCATGGTCGGTGGCGGCGGCCTTGGCCTATGGATCGTGGTCACCGCGCTCTTCGTCGGGGTCTACACCTTCTTCGGCGGACTCAAGGCGGTCGTCTACACCGACGTCATCCAATGCGCGGTCATGATCGGCGGCTGTCTCCTGGTGCTCTTCCTCGGCCTGCGCGATCTGGGCGGCTGGGACGGCTTGCGCGATAGCCTCGACGCCCTCGGCGTGCGCACCGAACACCACACCGAGCTGCTGGTGCCCGCTGATCGCGATTCGCCCTTCGTCTGGCCGGCCATCCTCTTCGGCCTGGCGATGGTGCTGTCCCCCGCCTACTGGATCGGCAATCAGGCCATTGTGCAGCGCTCCCTCGGCGCCAGGTCCCAGTTCCACGCCCAGGCGGCCTACGTCTGGGGAGCGTTGCTGAAAATCCTCATCCCCGTCATCATCGCCATTCCCGGCCTCATCGCGGTGGCGAAATTTCCCGACCTCGCCGACGGCGACCAGGCCTTCCCCACCCTCGTCGCCGAGCTCCTGCCCACCGGATTGCGCGGCCTGTTCCTCGCCGCTTTCGTCGCCGCGCTGATGTCGAGCGTTGATAGCTACCTCAACGCCTCGGCCACGATGGTGACTCACGATTTCTATCTCCGCTACCTGAATCGCGATGCCGACGACCACCGCATGCTCGTCATCGGGCGCTGGGTCACCGTCATCCTGATGGGTTGGGCGATCTTCTTCGCCTTCGTGGTCCGGTGGATGGATGAAAGCGGCAAGGCCTCGGGCATCTACGCCATTTTCCAGACCCTCATGGCCTTCTTCCAGGGCCCCGCCCTCGCGGTGATCCTTTGCGGATTCCTCTGGCGACGCGCCAACGGGATCGGCGCCCTGTCCGGATTCCTCAGCGGCGTCGCCCTCTCCGTGAGCCTCTTTGTCCTCGACCGATGGCACGAACCACTCGGTCTCCAGCCGCTCTTCCAAGTGCCGGAGCCCTTTCTCTACTTCTCCGTCTGGGCTTTCCTCGGCGCGCTCACGGTAATCATCGTCGTCAGCCTGCTCACCCGTCCCGATCCTCCGGAAAAGACCGCCTTTCTCTCCGCCTCCGAGCCTTCATGAACCCGACCGAACCCGGCATCACCCTCCTCCACCGTGTCGGCGACGGCCTGCGCGAACTCATGACCGCGGTTCCCCTGCCGGCGGTGCGGGCGATATTCGTGGCGCTCCTGCTCGCGCTCCTCGTCTGGGTGCTGCGCCTGCCGCGCGAACGTGTCCGCCCGCCCGCCGACGCGCCCGCCGGCTGGTCCTCCAACCTCAAGCTCTGGGCCGCCGTCGCCCTCGGCATTCAGGTCCTGATCTATCTGGTCTTTTGACGATCAGAATTGCCCCGTGGCCAGCAGCACCAGAGTGCAGGCCTCCAGCGTGGGAATGCCGGCCTCTTCCAGCATGTCCGCCAGCTTGGGCGATTCCGTGCCGGGATTGAAAATCACCCGTCCCGGTCGCAGCGCCACAATTTCTCCCGCCAACGTTTCGGAGATGCCGGGATTCACGTAAAGCGTCAGCGTGTCGATGGCCCCGTCGATTTCCCCGAGCCCGGCCACCACGGGCACGCCCTCGATTTCCGCAAGCCGTGGATGCACCGGCACCGGCGTGTGGCCGCGCTCCCGCAGGCTCACGAAAGCCCGGTGCGCGTAGCGGTCCGGTCGCTCACTGGCTCCGAGGATGGCGACACGGCGGGACGTGTTTTCACTGGGACTCGACATGTCCGGAATCTCGCCGAAGTCGGCGCCGGGCACAATCGCGCAACCCGCGTCCCAGCGCATCCAGGTCCCGCCCATCGAGAAAGGCGCAATAGGGCACCAGGATCGCGAGCGAAAACAGCCAGATGTGCGACACCGCGAGTATCCCGAGATGCAGACCGAAACCCAGCGCGAAACCCAGTCGGCGGGTGCGGCGATTCCAGAGCAAGAGCGGCACCACCAGCTCGATCAGCAGCGTCGCGTGGCTCAGCAGCGATGACAGCAGCTCCCAGCCGGCCCAGGCGGGCGTTTGAAAGCGCGAGTAGAGCGACAGCATGAAGTGGGAGAGAAACTCCCCGCTCCGCCAGGCCGGATCCGCCACCTTCAGCCACACCGTCTGCCAGTAGATCACCGCCAGGAGCAATTGCGTCAGCACCAGGCCATGCCGTGGCGCCCATCGGCGACGGATCGCGCCACCCCGCGCCCACAGCTCCCTCACCGGAGGTCCCAATGGGGAAATGAGCAGAAGGAAGGCCAGGTTTCTCAACAGGATGTCCCATCCGTGAATCACCGCGTAGGCCCGGTAAGTGCAGGACAATTGCCACGCGAAAACGATCACGATCATCGCCCGCGCGCCCACTCCCAGGCCCAGCGCCACCAGGGCCGCCGCCGCGACGAGAAACGACACCGTCACCACGCCCGGCGAGTCCAGCCAGTGAAACAACGAAAACCGCCCCGATACCACCGTCACTCCCGACAGACCCGCCTCCCGGTCGATCATGCCCACCCCGGAAAAAAACACCGCCCGATGCGGCCACAGATCCACGAGATTCGCCAGCGCCACCAGCGCGAAGGCCAGGCGCAGCCAGGCGTAGACCCGGGCGTCGACCGGATCGAGCCAGAGCCTTTCCCACCGCGACCACCCCGCGGCACCTCTGGAGATCAGCGCCCTCATCCCTCCTCCCCATCCAGGACGCGCGGTCCATGCTGCGTCATCTGCTCGTAGCTCGGCTCACCCAGATCCCGTATCGTCTCCAGCGGATGAATCCGCTCCGCCGCCTTCCGCACCCGGAAGCGTCCCCCGCGCCATTCAGGATGCGCCTCCAGAATCGCCGCTTCCAGATCCCGCAAATAGGGCTCCAGGGCCTCCGCGTAGACCTTGTCATCCAGACGGGTGAAAAAGGTGTGATAACGGAAATGACCCGGCAACTCGCGTAGCCCCGGCAACACCGGTCCGATATCGCTCACCCGCCGCCAGTCTCCGCCGCGCCCCGGCAGTTCGATCTCCACCGTGACCGCGTAGCTCCGGTGATGCGGCACCGTCCCGAACATATCCCAGTGCTGCTCCAGACCCGTCAACGCCCGCCAGCCGTCGAACACCGGTCCCAGGCTCCGTCGCATCGCCGACTCCACCGGAATCAGGGTGAAAAGCAGCGACGCAGCCACCCAGGTAAAAAACAGCACCGCCAACGCCCGGCCCAGGCGACCACCTCTCGTGTTCTCCCCTTTCATCATGACTCCCCGATGGTCGCGCTCAGATGTTCCCTCGCGTTCGCGTAGCCGCCCTCCGGCAGCGGCACCGGTCCCGACAGCAGCGGATCCCCCGTCTCCACCATCCACTCCTCCAGGCGTCGCTCCAGGTCCGCCCGCACCTCCGTGTAGGCCGGATCCTCCGCCACATTGCGCGCCTCCAGCGGATCCAGCCTCAGATCGTGCAGCCGCACCCTCTCGCGGACCCGATCCGAACCCCCAGCAGCGAGCCAGGTCGCTTTTGGCGCGGAATCATCCACATTGGCCGGCACCGGGCGGAGATCGTCCTCGAAAATCCGGATCAGCGAATGCGTCGCCGTCCTCACCGAACGCGTCGGCTCATAACCGGCGTGATACGTCACTTCGGCGAACACCGCCGCGCGACCGCTCGTCTCCGCCCCCTCCATCAGCGGACGCAGACTTTCGCCCCGCCGCGACCAATCCTCCGGCGGCCCCTCCCCGAGGTAGTCGCAGATCGTCGGGAAAAGATCCAACTGACTCACCAGCGCGTCTAGAGTCCCGGCCGGCGATCGCTCCCCCGGCGCCCGCAACATCAGCGCCACCCCGGTGCCCGCCGCCGTCAGTTGGCATTTGTGTCCCGGGAATGCCGGACCGTGGTCGGTGGTGAAAATGATCAGCGTCTCCTCCAGATTCCCCGAGCGCTCCAGCGCCTCCAGCACCATCCCGCAGCAGTGATCCAGATGCCGCACCGCCGTGAGAAAGCCCGCCATGTCCTCCCGATGCGCGCGCGAGTCGGCGATGCCCGGCGCGGGCAGGACCCGATCCGGATCGATGTCCCCGTCCGGCTCGGGAAACGGTCGATGCGGCAGCCAGAAGCCGCAATCGAGGAAAAACGGTCTGGCCGAATCCCGATTCTCCAGAAAATGCGCCGCCTCCCCCGCCACCGCCGCGTCCCAGGCCCGCCAATCGACCCGACCCTCCCGGGTCCGGGACTTAACAGGGTTGAATCGCCGGGTATACCCTGTGAGCTCCGGCCCCGGAACAAGATGCTGGATGCCGGCCAGGGCGGTCTCATAACCCCGATTCTGTAAAAAAACGGCGAGATGACGCTCCGGATTTCTCAGACGAAAGCCCCGATGCATCAGGCCCAGCATCCCGCTCTCATGCGGCGTCATCCCCGTGAGCAGCGCCGCCCGGCTCGGTGAGCATGTGGGCGCGGCGCTGTGGGCGTTGCGAAACACCCGCGTCCCGTCGCGATCCGCGAAACGGGATAGGGCGGGCGTTTCCACCGCGTAGCCATGGGGCGCGATCCAGCGCCCGAGATCGTGGGCGTGCAGGTAGAGGAGATTCATGAATGAGTGCCCCGACATAGCCGATTCCCCGGGCAATTCCAAGCCCCGGTCGCGCCGCGAATCATCAGATGTGAGAATTCTCTCTCGCCCGCCAATTATTTTTGAAAATTTTAGTGGACATCAGTAGGGGATACGTTAATCTCTCAACAGTTGGAAGTGATTCTGACGCCACCTTCCAAAAGATTTTCTCATTGCTTGGTTGTTGTTGTTGTTGTGATCTAGAAGCGAAGGACTCCATACTAAAGCTTCAGGACGCGAACGAAAAACCTCCCCTTGGCCGGGGAGGTTTTTTGCGTATCGCTTTGTCCTTGTTCAGCGAGAGGTCGCTATCAGGATCAGCACCATGATGACCAAGGCTCCGGTCCCGCCAAACAGAGCCCAGAGTCGCTTGCGCAGAGTCTCGCGCTCCGACCTGAGCCGGGCATCGAGCGCCAGTGACTGCTCTAGAAAGTCGATGAGCGGAGAGGCGAGCGTTTCCCCCAGCTGATGACGCTCCAACAAGGCGCGGGCATCGTCGAGCCACGCCGCGGCATGCAACAGGCAGACCGGGGTGCGCCCCTCACTCTCCCAGCGCGCGCGGGCTTGTTGAAAAAACTCCAACCGGGCGTCCAATCGACGACGATTTTCCCGCCACTCCCGCGCCCGCTCCCAATGCTCCAGCCCCGGTGGCCAGGTCCAGAAAACGGTGGCGGTCTCGGCGGAATCTCCCGTGATCCCCAGCACCCGCGCGCCGACGAGGGCCGCGATGAGCGCCCGCGCCACCGGGTCATCGGGCGGCGCCACGCGGAGGAGGCCGGCCTTGCGCGGCACCTCTGCCTGCACGCCGGTGGCGATCATCAGACGATCCAGCCCCACGGCCAGATCCGCCCCCGGCGGGATCGGATCCATCGACGCCAGTGCGCCCGCCGCCGCGTCGCGGAACACCCGCCCCAATCCACCGTGCCAGGAGACGAGTTCGTCATCGATCTCATCGACATCGGGAAACTCACGCGACACCGCGGCCAGCAGTTCTCCCGCGAGCGGCAGGGCGGAGGGCCATGACGTGATTTCCCCGATGAGGGTGCCGATCAACGCGGGGCTCACCCGCATGACGCCCTCGGCGTGGCGGCCCGAGGGGGCGGCGGCGAAAAGCAGACGCGCGGACCCGACGGGGGGAGCGCTCAACCGCATCCATTCGCCAAACTCGGGCAACGATTCCCCCGCCAGCGCGGCGCGAATCGCGGGCACCTGGAAGGAACGCAGCGCCACGAGGATGGGGAAAGCGCGGGTGAAACTAAGATCGCGAAGGAAGCGGAGAAAGCCCCCCGCCGAATCGCCCAACTCATCGACACAGCGACCGAATTGATCGATGAAGATCAGCCCCACCGCATCGCTCCCGCGGGCGCGACGCAGGCAGGCCGCAAGGTATTCGGCGGCTTCCTCGGAGGAATTCTCGCGCATCAACAGGGTGAGCTGCCGCACCCGACCCGCGAGGTCGAGACTCGTCTCCTCCCCATGGGTCACCTCGGAGAGAATGCGCCGGGCGATGGCCTCGATGAGTTCCGGCCCGCGTTGCCCGTTTTCCGGCGCCACTTCGAACCAGACCAGCCGACGACCGAACTCCGCCGACCAGCGCGGCAGCAGCCCCGCCCCCACCAGCGAGGTCTTTCCACAACCACTGTCCCCGTGCAGCCACACCAGAGGACTTTCCCCGCTTGCCGGACGACTCAGCCGGGTCATCAGAGAGTCGATCTCCTCCCCGCGACCGGGAAAGCGGTGACGATCCCCCACCGCGAAAGGCGCCAAACCCGGCCACAGCGCGCGGGAGTCCGACTCGGACCCGGCGGACTCGGTCCCTCGCTGGCGGTCAAACTTCATCGGTGGGTGGCGGGCGACAAAAAACAAGGCGGGGAGGATAAAACACGATTCGTTATCCGCCAGCGACAAAGGGCCGGTCATCGCGGACCCGCCCCGCGGCGGAAAATTTCCCGGCCCGAGCCGACCGCTAGTTGACGAGGGATTTCAAAAAGGCCACCAGGTCCAGCAGTTCCCCCTCCTGAAGCGCCTGCTCGAGTCCCTGAGGCATCAGCGACATGGGCACGGAGCTGATGCCGGCCACTCCCGCCCGGGACAGTGGGATCTCCTCGCCGGCCGGATTGGTGAGATAGACGGTGTCGGATGTCTCCCGCTGAATCAGGCCGAGATGGACGTTCCCATCCTTGAGATTGACCTGGAATGTCTCGAAATCCCGGGCGATGGACTCGCTCGGGTAAAGTATGGACTCCAGCAGATCGCGCCCGGTGCGGATGCGCCCGATGGTGCTCAGGTTCGGCCCCACCGCCCGGCCATCCGCCCCGATCTGGTGACAGGTGACGCAGGCGCCTTTGCCAGAAAGAAACACTTGTTTGCCCCGCCCGGGATCGCCCTCGACCAGTCGGGACTCGATGGCGGCGAGTCGACTCGCTCGCTGGTCCTCGCGGGACCGAAGCTCCGTGATCAGGGGCCGGATGGGATCGCCAACCTCGGCCGGGAAACGGCTGAAGAGACGCTCCAGTTCCGCGGGCGGGATGTTACCGATGCCTTTTGATTCCGGGAGAGACGCGGCCAGGGCCGCGCCGATCTCGGGATCGCCCCCGCGCTCAAAGGCCTTCAGCAAGAGGGGCAAATCCATGGGGCCGGCATGACGCGTCAGCTCAGCCACCCTAACCGACTGGGGCTTCGTCAACTTGGCCATGCCCAGGATGCGGCAGGCCTCGAGACGTTCCAGGGCGCTGGTGCCCTCGGGACCGACCAGGCTTTCCAGCAGGGCGAAGGTCTGCTCACCCGGTGCGGCGTCGGGTTTCTCCAACGCGCGCAGGGCCAGCATGCGCAGCCCGGGCGGGAGCGCGGCATCCTCGGCGATGGCCTTGAGCCGCTCGTCGAACTGTCGGGCGCCGGTCTTCGCCAGCGCCGCCAATGCCAGCGGACCGCGCTCTCTCACCGCGTCACCCGCCAGCGCCGCGACGAAGGCCGGTTCCCAACTCGCGTGGAAACCCGGATTGTCGGCGTCGCGTATCGCCCCGAAAGCCATGGCCCGCACGGACTCGCTCTCGGCGGCGAGACATTGCCCCGTCAGAGTCTGCATCGGCGGGGTGGAAAGAAAGCGCGGCGCCAGGGCGGCGAAGGCCTCGCGCCTCTCAGTCGTCCAGTCGCCGCCACCGTCGAGCCATTCGAGGAAACGATTCGCCAGCGCGGCGTCCCACTCCTCGTGACGCGAGGCGATCCAGGCGGCGGTTTGACGCAACTTCTCGTCGGCCGCGTCGAGATGCAGGAGCAGGGTCAGGACATCCAGTCGGTCTCCGCCGATCTGATCCAGCGCGATGAGCGCGGCGGATTGGCGGGCGGGCAGCTCCGAGTTCAGGCCGGCGCGTATACCATTCTCGTCGCCGATGCGAATGAGAGCGTGGATGACGGCGTGCTCCAGCGACCGATCCGTCGTCCCGCGTCCCGCAACCCCCAGCAGCGGTCCGGTGGCGGCGGGATCGCCCATCCGTCCCAACGCCTCCGCCGCGCAGCGTTGCGTGGTTGCTTCGTCGGATCGCAGGAGGGCGGCGAGTTTTTCCACGATACGATGATTGCGCTCGATCTCGATGCGGGCCTCGTCGGGCTCGTTGTCGGCGATGGTGCGCCAGTCTCGGGTCGCGGCGATGGCTTTGCAGGCCGCCTGCCGCACGGTGGCGTCGGGATCGGCCAGTGCCGCCAGGATGAGGTCAGGCGAATCAGTGAAACGCATCCTGGCCAGCGTCCAGACCGCATTCCGTCGGGCCGTCGGCGAGAATTTGTCAGGCTCGGACAGGATCATCTCCAGTTCAGGCAAGGCCGGGTCGCCCTGGATCGCCAGTTCCAGCATGGCCCGGTCGCGCACCGCGAAGGAGGGATCGTCGAGCTTTTTCGCGACGCTCTCGGCGGTGGCGTTTTCCCAGTCGAAGCTGAGTCCGAAAGGATCGCCCTCCGTGTTCGGAACCCCGGCCCGACGAATCCGGTAGATGGCCCCGGGAATCTCGGGCTTGGCAACCTGGGAAGTCGGGCAACCGATCCGGAACCAGCCGCCCGTGTCCAGCACCAGGAGATCGCCGTTGGGATCCTCGACGATGTCGGTGATGTGCGTGTCTGGGCTGAGGATTTTCAGGAAGGCCTCGGTCTTCACCGCGCGGTAGGTCGAGCCCGCCGGCTCCAGCTTGGTCCGTGTCACGGTCTGGGTGTTGAAATGGGTGACGAGGAGATTGTCTTTCCAATCGGGATCGAGATGCCCGGTCCGGTAGCGGGTCATGCCCGAGACGGCAACGTGGCCGAAATTGTGGACCTCCTCCAGCAGCGGCCCGGTGCGGACGAACTCCGCCACCACCGTCTCCTGATCGTGCCGCGGATAGGCGCCGCCGCGCAGCCAGTGCACGATGACATCGCCCCGGGGACGGCCGTAGAAAAGATTCACCGAACCCAGGATCTCGCCCGTCTCGGTGAAATCGATCTCGACCGGATTGTCCATGCCACCGCCGGCGAAGACCTGGACGTCGCTCCCGTCCGGCCGGCACGACCAGATCCGCGCCCCCTTGCCCGCCGAGACCAGTTCGCCGGTGGCGGGGTCGTGCACCTCGTGCCCCTTGCGTCCGTGACACCAGTAGATCCGACCATCGGGATGGAGAAACGGACCGTGGACATCCGCGGCGTTCCCGGTGTAGTCCAGCCCGGTCACCAGCTCCTCCCGGACATCCGCGACGCCGTCGTCATCAGTGTCCTCGAAACGCCACAGGCTCGGCGGCGACATCACGTAGAGTGCGTCCATCAGCCAGAGCGCCCCCTGCGGAAACGTGAGGCCGTCGGCGAAGACGGTCGACCGGTCGAAAATTCCGTCCCGGTTCGTGTCCTCCAGCAGGCGAATCGAATTCGGCTTCTGCTTTTCCAGTTCCTCCTTGTTGAGATTGAGCCCCGCGTTTTCCGACACGAAAAGCCGGCCGCGATCATCGAACGCCGCCATGATCGGGTGCTGCACCAGCGGCGGCGCCGCCGCGACTTCGGCCACGAGTCCGTCGGGCAGCTCGAACTTCGGCGGGTCGAAGTCCGGCTTGATCGCCGAGGGCATCGCCCCCACTCCGCGCGCCATCCGGTCCTGTTCACGCGCCTTCGCCTCCTCACCCCAGACCAGGGTCTTCGACTGGGATTCGCCGCCCTTCCACAGATCGTATTTCGGCACCGAATGCTCCTCGAAGAAGACCGCCAGCCGCTTCCGCAGCTCCGCCAGCGCCGCCCGGGCCTCGTCGTCCATCGACTCGGGATCGAGCAGCAGATTCCGCGTCTCCTCCGGATCCTCGTCGATGCGGTAGAACTCGTCGTAACCATCCTCATACCGCTCGACGTACTTCCACGGGTCCGTCCGCACGCAGCGGAGCGGCTCGTATTCATAGAAAACGATGTCCTCCCAGTCACCCTTCGACGTTTCGCCTTTCCGGAGCACCTCGGAAAAATCGCGCCCCGGCGGCTTCGGTTCCGACGGCAGCTCGTCCGACATCCCGAGATACCCCAGCACGCTGGGCAGCACATCCACATTGCTGACGAACATCTCCGGCGTCTCCCCCGCGGCCACCTTTCCAGGCTGGTGAAAGATCATCGGGATCCGCATCGAGTATTCCCTCGCGTTGACCGGTCGCGTGTGGTCGCCCATTCCCCACAGCCCCTGCTGACCGCCAGCCCAACCCTGGTCGGCGGCGAAAATCACCAGCGTGTCCTCCCGCAGGCCCAGCTCGTCCAGTTTCCCGAGGACCGCGCCTACCCCGTCATCGATGGCGCTCAATTCCTCGCCGTAACGTCGAATGCTGACCGGGTTGCCGAAATACTCGCGGTTGTTGAACTGCCACGGATGGATCACCCCGCGCGGGAAGGACGGCATCTCCTTGTCGGCGTAGAAATCCGCCCAACGATTGCCCGAGGATTCCAGTTGGAAGCGCGACAACCCGTAGGGACCGTTGTAGGCGAGGTAGAGAAAAAAGGGTTTCTCGCCGGATTTCGCCCCCTCCGCCTGCTGATCGAGAAACTTCAGCGCGTGCCCAGTCCAGAAATCCGTCAGGTAAGTCTCCTCTTTCCGGATCTTCCCGTCCTCGATGATCTGCGCCCCGTGAAAGGTCGAGGTGCCCCCGTGCGGCATCGTGATCCAGTAGTCGTCGAGCCCCTCGTTCGGCTCCAGATTGTTGCCCAAGTGCCACTTGCCGACCAGCCCGCAGGCGTAGCCGCGCTTGCGCAGGATCTCCGGCAGCGAGGTGAATTCCTCCAGCGTGTTGCGCATCTCCCCCTCCCCCGTCTGCAGTCGCCCCCCGTGCAGGAAATTGTGCACCCCGTGCTGCGAGGGCATCAGCCCCGTCAGGTAGCTCGCCCGGGTCGGCGAGCAGACCGCGTTGTTGCAGAACGCGTTGACGAAGCGCGTTCCCTCCGCCGCCATCCGGTCAACGTTCGGCGTCTGGATGTCCGGATTGCCGTAGCACCCCATCGTCCACGCCCCGTGATTGTCGGTGAGGATGAAGACGACGTTGGTCCGTTTCTCCGCCAGAACGGAGCCGGTCAGGACCAGCCCCAGAAAAGCCGCTCCCAGCCCCGACCGGAGCCCGCCAATGTGTGAAAATCTCATGACCGGGAGAATGGCAGAATCCCCCCCTCCCGGCAAGTGAGCGACTGCCGGGGTCGCGCTAGTTTCGCGGAACGCACAAACCGCATCCTTCACAGCCGGAGCCGTCAATTTTCTGTTGCTCTTTGGCGGGTCTCAAGCCCATACCATCGCGTGGCCCCACAGCGCTCATGAAGCATCCACACAGCCTTTCCTCCGCCGCTTGGGCGACAGCCTACCTGGCAACTATTGCTCTGCTCGTCAGCTGCGCGAAGACGGAGACACCTCCGCTTCCCGAAACTGCGGCAGAGGCATTCTACCGCGCTCTTGGTGATAGCAAGATATCCGGACTTCCCACCGGGCAAGCGTGGGCGGCTCTCCAACCACTCTGCACCCTGGAGCTGATTGCCGCCGTCGAGACGGCCCGGGCGGAGCAGGCCAAGAGCGTCAAGCGATATCCCGACGGGAAACCACCTTCGATCGAGGACGGTCCGTTCAGGAGCCGTTTCGAGGACTCATGGGAGTTCACCGTCGGCGAAGCCCAGGTCGAAAACGGCGCGGCCCGCGTCCCTATCCACTTCACCGTCGCGGATCACGGCGAAACCATTCGTTGGACCGACACCCTGCTCCTGAGAGGGACCGGCAAGAAATGGCTCGTGAGCGACGTGGTATACGGAGGCAGCGGGGATTTTGCCAATCACGGCACCCTGGTGGATGCGCTGGCTCCTCCGCCCGATCCTCTGTCGCCGGACGGCCGATTCGAATTCGTCACCTACAGCCCCGATGAGGTCGAGGCAGGCAAGCCCCCCTTTGGCATCATTGAAAAGCCCGCAGGCAGATTGATCTGGTCCGCCCCGGAGGATCTCGGCGATCCCACTCGCCCGGAGGAAACCATTCTCTGGTCCCGAGATTCGAGTCGCTTCGCCCTCACATCACGCATCGGCACACGGCATGTGGGCTGCTTCTTCTTTCGCTGGGAAGAAAACTCTTTCGTCTCCATGCCTTGGACCGGGTCCGCTCATCTGGAGGAACTGGCTGATCAGCAGGTGCAGGCCGCGGCTCGATCTGAAGGCTTCACGGATGCGGCAGCATTCGGCATGACCCTCACCGACGACACCGTTCCCATTCGCTGGGTCGATCCCGATACGATCATCCTAAGGCGCACTCTTGAGCGCACGATCAGCGAGGGCGACGATGAGGCGGTGGTGACCGGCACGGTACGCGCCCTGTTTCGGTGGGATACCGAGTCCGCCGCCTTTACTCTTGATCGGGATCCCCGCATGCCCCCACCCTGACCACCTCATGAAACAAACCATCGCCCGCAATCTCGGATGCGCCTCCGGACTCGGCTGGATCCTCCTGGTGGCGGGCCTCTTATTCCTTTCCGCCCTCCTCTGGAATCAAGTTCGCCTGGCCGTCTGGGGTAAAACCGCCGAAGGCATCGTGACAGAAGTCACCACGCGAGTCAGCTACGGCTCCTCGCCCCGCAAATCCGGAGAATCTCTGGAGAGCTACCACCAACGCACAGGTGCCACCGTCTCCCACGACCTCCACATTCGATTTACCACCGAGAGCGGAGTGACGACCGACATCGTCACCCTCAGCACCTTCGGTCATGAACTGAGAGAGGGAGACCGGGTAAAACTCATCTACCTCCCCGCCGATCCTGCCAGAGCCGAGATACACTCCGTCAAACAACTCTGGCTTCCGATGATCGTGGGATTCGTCGTCAGCGTCACATGCCTCGGCGGCGGATTCTACCTGCGCCGCACCGTCAGATCCCTGGCATGAGAGGCAGCACACCTCTCTCTATCATATCTCCGAAGTCCACCGGCAAAATCCCCGGTCCCTTTCCCGACGTCCCGAAGCCCACCGGCAAAATCTCCGGTCCCTTTCCCGACGTCCCGAAGCCCACCGGCAAAATCCCCGGTCCCTTTCC